>JBGPKL010000008.1:0-102818 GCA_041485885.1 Sulfurifustaceae bacterium | reverse complement strand
TCCGGATGCGCAATATCGAAAGTCGCCATCTGCGCGCCGCGCCGGCCGCCGGCCGACATGACGGTGAAGCACATGGCGTCGAAGATATCCATAAAAGAGAGGGGGCCGGAGGTATAAGCTCCGGCCCCGCTCACAAACGCCCCTTTAGGGCGGAGGGTAGAGAACTCGTAACCGATGCCGCACCCGGCTTTAAGCGTCAGACCGGCCTCGTATACAGCCGAAAGAATACCGTCCATGGAATCGGGAACGGTGCAGGAAACCGTGCAATTGATGGTGCTCGTCGCGGGCTTGTGCTCTTGCGCGCCGGCGTTCGATATGATGCGTCCCGCCGGGATAGCGCCGTTTTGCAGCGCCCATAGGAAGTGTTCGAACCAAAGCGCACGTTTTTCCGGGATTTCGACGTCGGCGAGCGCCCGTGCGACTCGGGCATAAGTGCCGTTCAAGTCTCGGTCAATGATCTGATCGTCCTTGGTCTTAAGGCGGTATTTCTTATCCCAGATATCAAGCGAAGCATCCTGATAGGGGATCTCGATGGGCGCGTGTAGGGCCTGTAGTGGAACCGCGTTCATGCTTCGTGCTCCTCTATACGGCTTGAGATTCGGGATATGCCGAGTTTATACGAAAACCACAACATGTAGTTAAGCCGACGCAGATTAAACCCAACATTTTGTGGTTGTCAACAGAATGTCATCAAGGGCTCTATATATAGAGTGCTGGCGACTCCGACGCCTCGCTCGGGCGCACGGATAGTCCGTAGTTATCACGGGTGGATAAGAAGCGCACGTCGGACCGCCCGATTATCGCCATTTAGTTCAAGGGACGTATCCGAAGTTGCTTCGAAAGAGCGACCAAAACTCATCGCGCGTGAGCCGATGATTTTGCGTGCCGGTGTGAGCCACTTTGATCGAGCTGATGAGTGATGCAATCCGACCGGTCGTTTCCCAATCGAGTTTGTTCTGGAGTCCGTAAAGCAACCCCGCGCGATACGCGTCGCCGCAACCGGTCGGATCGAGCGCTTCATGCGCCTGCACCGCGGCGATGTCGATCGCCTTGGCTCGCGCGTAAATGCGCGAGCCCTCGGCGCCGCGCGTAACGATGATCGCTTCCACTCGGCGCCCGAGCGCTTCGATAGTCTCACCGGTTCGCTCCTGCAGGAGCTGCGCCTCGTAGTCGTTGAGTGCGACCCACGACGCTTGATCGATGAAGCGCAGCAATTCCTCGCCGTTAAAAAGCGGCATGCCCTGGCCCGGATCGAATACAAAAGGAATGCCAGTCTCGGCAAATTGCGCGGCATGCTCGATCATTCCATCGCGCCCGTCCGGAGCGATGATCCCGATGCGAACACCAATCGCTTCCGATACGGCGATTTCATGCGAGCGATTCATTGCGCCCGGATGAAACGCGGTGATCTGATTGTCGGCCATATCCGTCGTGATAAAAGCCTGCGCCGTGTAGCTGTCTTCCAGCACTTTGATGTGCCGCCGGTCGATATTCCATCGATCCAACCAGTCGGAGTAGGGCGCGAAGTCTTTGCCGACCGTCCCCATCGGCAACGGCTCGCCGCCGAGCAGCTTTAGGTTGTAAGCGATGTTCCCGGCGCAGCCACCAAACTCGCGGCGCATCACCGGTACTTGAAACGAGACGTTCAAGAGATGGATCTTGTCGGGGAGAATGTGGTTCTTGAAATAATCGCGGAACACCATGATGGTGTCATAAGCGAAGGATCCACAAATAAGAGCCGACATGTTGTTCTTCCAATAGGCGTGGGTTGCGGATTTTGGCAAAAGGCGCCTCACTAAGAAAGCTCGCCCCCGCCCGCCGGCACGATCACAGCAACTCGACCGCGCGCTATCGCCCCGCCGGTGTTGCATATACTTGAGGTCATGACGACGCCAACTTCGGCTCCGACCGAGCGGCTCGACGAGGACGTCCGCCGGCAAGTGTTGTTCGCGGCGCACCCATCGCTCGTGCATCTCGGCGCGCGTTACGAAGTGCGCCGAGAGATCGGATCGGGCGGAATGGGATACGTCTTCGAGGCGCGCGACCGCGAAACCGGGGAAGTCTTGGCGCTGAAGGTATTGCGCCCTGAGATCGCCACCGATCCGGCCATGGCGGAACGCTTCAAGAACGAGCTGCGCCTCGCGCGACGCATCACGCACAAGAACGTTTGCCGCATTTACGACTTCAATCGTGTCGAGTCGCTCGCTTATATCAGCATGGAGTATGTGGACGGCGTGACGCTGCGGGCGCATCTCGACCGCACCGGGGTACTGCCTTTCGGTCGCGTCGTCTCGCTCGCGCGGCAGATAGGCGCCGGCTTGAGCGAAGCGCATGCGCAGGGCATTGTTCACCGTGACTTGAAGCCCGAGAACGTCATGCTGACCGCATCGGGAGCGGTGAAGCTCATGGACTTCGGAATTGCGCGCATGGTGCACCCGGCTTCAACCGCGACACAGACACTCATCGGCACTCCGGCTTACATGTCGCCGGAACAAGCGCAGGGTCGGGGCGTCGATGCGCGTTCGGACATTTACGCGCTCGGACTGATTCTCTACGAATGTTTGACCGCGCGGCGCGCCTTCGCGGCGCCGACCCCGGTCGCCGTGGCGTTGAAACAAATTCAAGAGCGGCCCACGCCCCCGCATTCGATTCGCCCGGATATCCCGCGGGCGCTTGAAGCCGCGGTACTGCGTTGCATGGAAAAGGAGCCCGCGCGACGCTTCGCGTCCGTCGATGAACTCTCCCGAGCGCTCGCTCAATCCATGACGAGCGATCCGACCCCCGTCAGCGCGTCGCGTCGTTGGCCGTGGCTCGTCGCCGCCGTGGTTCTTTCGGTCGGTGCGGTGGTGTGGAACAGGAACGCAAACGTGCGTACGCCGCCCGCCGCCGTTCCAGCGACGGCCGCCACCACCGCTTCGCCGGCGCCAAGAGCAATCGGCCCTCCCGCGGTCCTCGCTCCTTCTCCCGAACCCGCTGCCGAGAGCCGCGCGCAAATTCCGAACGAGCGGGTGGAGAACCTGCGGGAGCGTCGTGCGTCGTTCGAACAGCTCAAGTCCGAAGCGGAAGCGGGGAACTGGCAGGCGCAGTTTCGGCTGGGCATGTTGCTTGCCACGGGTCCCGCGGCGATACGCAACGAGTCGCAAGCGCGCCAGTGGATCGAGCGGTCGGCGCAGCAAGGGTATGCGGAGGCGCAGTTCTCGCTCGGCGCCATGTATGAAAAAGGGCGCGGCGTGGAACGCGATCGGCGCAGCGCCATCGCCTGGTATCGCCGCGCCGCGCAAGCGGGACACGAGGGCGCGCAACGAAACCTCGCCCGGCTGGAACCGGGCGCGCGGCGTTTGCCATGACGATCTATTCGTGGTTGATACCATGAACGAAAAAGCCATCCGACTCGCAAAGATTCGTCGCGTTCTCTTGTTTACCGCGTTCTCGCTCGCGCTGGTTTTGTTCGCGCTGGATCGTTACGCCGCGTTCGCGCATGTACCGGCGGCGGACTCCACACGCGTGGTGATCTATACGACGCAATGGTGTCCTTATTGCAAGCGCCTGCGAGCAGATCTTGCGGCGAGCCATGTACCGTATACCGAGATCGACGTCGAGCGGGCGTTTCAAGGACAGCTCGGGTTCTGGGCGCTGCGGGGGCGAGGGGTTCCGGTTTCGGCGATCGGACCGAAAATCGTGTACGGTTATCGCGTCGATGAGATCGCTCAGGCGCTTTCCGCTATCGGGTATACGTTCGCCTCAAGCACCGGTGAGAAGCCGCCCGGCTCGGACGGCGCTCCGGCGATCTCTCCGACAAAACGGCTAGGGCTTTCGATATAGCCCATTCGGCCGCCAGGGCGCCGGCGATTGCGATCGAGATGCGCTTGCTCTAGCAGGATGTTGAAAAGTCCTTCCACGGACTTTTCACCTCGCGAGTCGGGGCGCCTGTCCGCGCCTCGGCTGCGGCGCTTCCCTGCGTTCGGGTGCTAGCGCAACTCTTCGAGCAGGCTGACGAGATCGTCGGCGTGCTCTTCCTCCGTCGCGAGGATCCCCTCCAACATTCGCCGCGACGTCGGATCGTTATTGCCGAGATAATTCACCATGTCGCGATAGCTGTCGATCGCGATGCGCTCGGCGACGAGATCTTCCTTGATCATGCCGATGAGCGAGTCGCCTTCGACGTACTCGGCGTGACTGCGCGTCAGCATACCGTCCGGGGAAAAATTCGGTTCGCCGCCGAGCTGCACGATGCGCTCGGCGATTTGATCGGCGTGGCCTTGCTCTTCGTTCGCGTGCTCGAGAAATTCGGCGGCGACGCTTCGCGCGTTGATGCCGGTGGCCATGAAATAGTGGCGCCTGTAGCGCAGCGTGCACACGATCTCGGTCGCGAGCGCTTCGTTCAGGAGCTTGACGACGGTCTCGCGGTCGGCTTTGTAGCCGGGCGTGACCGCGCCTTGCTCGATGTGCTCGCGCGCGCGTCGACGCAGCGTTTGGATGTCGGTGAGAAACGGGGTGGGCTGGCTCATCGAGTGCTCCTGTGGTGTACGCGGGATTCCTGTCCCATCACGATGGAGCGATGATAGGCAATCCGCTCTCGCGCGCCAATTGACGTTTATTCTGATTGCGCTCGCCGCTGTCGCGTAATGTCACCTGGTCTGCATGGTCTTGCGTGGGAAGATCAACAACGCAACAGCGCCTCCTCGGCTTGCTGTAACACACGCTCACCCCTTGCAAGCACCTGCCTTTGCCACTTCGTGCTCGTCGGCGCAAACGCTTCGCGTAATCTCGCACGCGCCCTCTCGAGAGCTCGACCGTTCGGCTCACAGGTGTGGTGGGCGCGATTCTCGAGACGAAGCGCAAGAAACAGCGGCAACGCCGAAATCGTGCCGAGTTCGAGCACGCCCACGTAAGCGCGCGCGCCGGCGAAGCGACGGGCGATGAGGTCTGTCACGCCGCCGCTGACCGGATAGGCCAATGCATCTTTCGGCCGACTGCTCGCGAGCAGTTCGGGACCGAACCAACGCGCCAGGTCGCGGTAGAGCGGCGAGTCCTGTGGAAAATCGACCAAGAGGGTACACGTACCGAAGCGGCCGAGGCCGGTGTGCACGTCGAGCGCGAGCACCTCGTCGACACGCCGGAAATTTTTGTCGCCGAGGATTTTATCGACGTGCGCGATCGATTCTTCGATCTTCTCGCCGCCATAGAAAAGTCCGCGCGGAAATTCGTACTGGCCCTCGATGGCGGCTTGCCTAACGGATCCCAATCCGAGTCGCAGCGCGAGCCACGCGGCCTTCAACAGAAACCCGTCGGGTCGCGGTGGCGAGCGTGGATTCAGCAACGCATCGAGCTGGCGGTACAACACGTTCGACGGCCCGGGAAAGCGCTCGAGCGCGTTACGATTGAGGTCGACGTTGTGCTCGTTGACGCGCCGCCGCCATGCAAAACCCCAGGGGTTTACCGCGTGAACGAGCAAGCAACCGCACTCATGTCCGAGTCGACGGCGGTCGAACGTTTCGAGCCAGCGCTGCTGCACGGCGCTCCCGGCGAATCCTTCCACGCCGTGCACGCCGGAGGAGACGAGCAGCAACCGCCGCGGTTCCGGTGCGCCGAGATAAGCCGCGTCGATCGACAGCGATTCGCCACCCGGCCCGCGGGCGCCAAGCGGATAGCTCGTTACCCGCGCACCGCGCGTGTCGGCGAGCGCGAGGAAACGATCTCGGGCGGAGAAGTAATCGATCGGAAAATCACCGGGCGAGGCGTGCGACAAATGCTTTCCCTTCCGTCGGACGATGTCATGATTCTGCGGCGCGCGTGGATCGCGCTTACGCCGCTGCGGGGATGCTTCGACGGCTGTCGAGCCATCGAAGCAGCGGCTCCCATTGCTCGGCGTCGTACGCCGCGCGACCGCCGAGCTCGAAGATGCCCAAACCTTGTTCGTCGGCGAGCTGATAATTCGGCGTGTCGCGCAGCGTCGCGACGAACGGAATTCGCAAACGATTGAGAAAACGCTCGAGGCCGCGATAGATCTGGGTGTGTACCGTCGCGTAGTTGACGTGCAGCGCCCCGAGCGTTTGCTCCACCCGATCCTGCATGAACGAGTTCTCCCGCACGCGGTTGGCGACGACGGCAACCTTGCTTTCCTTGCGCTCGATCCTTCCGACCAGCAGCAGCTCGTGAATGAAGCGCGCCGCGGCGCGGATATCGGTCGGCGAAGGCAGCACCGGGACGACGAGGGTTTGCGCGCGTCGCACCAGCGTCGTCAGCTCCGCGCCGCGACAACCGGCGGGAACATCGAGGACCATGTAGTCCGTCGTGCGCGGCACGCGCAGCGGCTCCTTCCAGGCGGCGATGCCTTTGATGAGCGGGCGATCTTCGGGACGCGCCGCGAGCCACTCGAGCGCGGAACCTTGGGGATCGAAGTCGGCCAGGACGACGGATTTTCCCTGGCTGGCGTAGTAGGCGGCGAGGTTGGTCGCCAGCGTGCTTTTTCCGCAACCTCCTTTGGCGTTTATCAGCATGATCGTGCGCATCGTCACTCCCGCAAGCGAGTTAGGGTGAAGGGGCTCTGTTCATACTGCGCAAAGCGGCTCAAGTTTATGGCACGGCGCGCAAAAGCTCCACCGAATGGGCGGAGTGGTACAGCGGGTGAAGCGGTGATTACAGGTCAGGAACCGTTATCAATACGGTCAGCGTGATCGTTCAGTAGGCGATCCGCGCTACTTCGAGGCGCTGGAGGATTTTGGCGGTTGCGACTTGAGCGCGCGGTAACGCGCCAGCTCTAGCTCGGAGCGGGCGCGGATCTGCTCCTGCTCTTGGTGTTTTTGGGTGATCGTCGATTCGTGCTTGGCGATTTGCTGCCGCGTTTGCTCCAGCGCCTTCGTGGTCTGTTCGGCCACCGTATCGGCCTTCTGTTCCGTTGCCGCTTGGGTTTCGAGCCGTGCCAGCGTGGCGCGCAGCGGGTTCAGCGTGTCCGTGCTCGCGCGGATCATGGATTCAAGCTGCGCGAGCTTGCGGTCGCGGATGTAAGTAATGTCCGCTTCGTTGGCGTACGTGGCCAAGAGCAATTCGTCTTGTTTCGTCTGCTCCTTGGCTTTTACCAAATCGTCGTCGCGCTGCTCGCGTTGCTTAAGCTCGTCGCGGGTCAGGGGCGCGGCGATCTCCTTCTTCTTGATGCCCTGTTCGTTCATGACCGTTATCTTCGACTGTGCGCAAGCCTCGGCGGCGCTGTCGCCGTAATGCCACTTGCCGGTCGCGTCTTGGCACTTTTTGATTGTCGGTCCTTTGAATTCCCGGTCCGCCGCCAAGGCTGGCAGAGTGACAAACGTCACGAGGCTGATCAGAAGACGAAGGGAGATTTTATTCATGGGGCCGCTGCTCGAAGTATCAGTTTGAAGATAGGAGCGGGACCCCCTTGCTGTCAAACGGTGTGCGCGGGTTGCCCGAGCGGCCCGATGCGCGGCGTGCCAGAGAAGCCGGGCGGCACCGGCCGCGGCCCCTCGACGTACCTGTGCGCGGCGGCTCGAGCGCCCCTGTCCGAGCGTCGAAGACGCAGCTGGACGCGCTTGCCGCACGAGGCGATTTGGGCGTAAGGTGCGCGCAATTCGCAAGGATCGGGCATGAGGTTTTTTAGGCGCAAGCAGCAACGACGCACGCTCGATGAGATCGAGTTCGGCACGGTGCTCGGCGAGCATCTCAGCTACCACGGAGATTTCGCCGGCGACGGAAACTATTTGGTGAAGGGACAGGTTCGGGGCAATTGCGATATCGCCGGCCACCTCGTGCTGCCCCCCACCGCGCGCTGGACCGGCGACGTCGCCGCGGCGCACGTCATCATCGCCGGCGAAGTGGTGGGCGACGTTTATGCCAGCGTCAAGCTTGAGCTGAAGTCGACCGCGCGCATACGCGGGAACATTACGAGTCCGGTGATCGCAATGGCGCAAGGAGCGCTCTACGACGGGGAAATCCGCATGCGTCCGCGCCCGCAGCTTGTGCGCTTCAACGAGAAACGCTCGGTATAAATAATCGCGCCAGCGAACCAACTTCCCCTCTCCCTCCGGGAGAGGGATAGGGTGAGGGAGAGCGTGCCGAACCTTAGCAACCCTCACCCTCGAAGTGCGCGCGCGCACTTCATTTACTTCGCGCCGCTGAGCGCCAGTACATGGAAGTACTGGCTGGGGTATATCGAGGCCGAGAGGTTGCGCCACGGATGGCAGGCAGGGCGTGCCTGCGACGCTAGCCCGGCTTGCTTACCCCGTACTTCGCTCGATACGCGCTGATCGCGCGCAGGTTTTCGCCGCTGGCCTCTTTCTCTCCGAGGTACGCCAAAAGGGCATCGAGATTGACGATGCTCACGACCCGCAGACCGAGCTCGCGTTCAACTTCCTGTACGGCGGAGTGCTCGCTTAGTCCGCGTTCCTGTCGATCGAGCGCAATGGCGACGGCGGCGGGCACGGCGCCCGCGCGACCGATGATATCGACCGACTCGCGTACGGACGTGCCCGCGGATATGACGTCATCGACGATCAGCACGCGGCCTTGCAACGCCGCGCCGATGATGACGCCGCCCTCGCCGTGGTCCTTCGCCTCCTTGCGATTGAACGCATACGGAACGTCGCGTTGGAAACGTTCGGCGAACGCGACCGCGACGGTGGACACGAGCGGAATGCCTTTGTAGGCCGGACCGTACAACAGATCGAACGCCACGCCCGCGTCGGCGATGGCGGCGGCATAAAATCGGCCGAGCGCGGCGAGACGCGAACCGGTGTTGAACAATCCGCTGTTGAAGAAATACGGGCTGACGCGCCCCGACTTGAGCGTGAAGCGGCCGAAGCGCAACGCCTCGCATCCGAGCGCCAAATCGAGAAATTCGCGTTGGTAGTCTTTCACGCGCCTCATTCTACCGGCCGGCCACGCGGGCGGAAACGCCGATGTTATGATGACGCGCCGTGGCGCTGGACAAACGATGCGAGTTATCACGCTCAATCTGAACGGCATCCGCTCGGCGGCGAACAAAGGATTTTTCGACTGGATGCGCCGCCAGCAGGCGGACGTGGTGTGCGTGCAGGAGATCCGCGCCCAGGAGGACCAGTGCACGCGCCAGATGCTCGGGCCGAAAGGCTACTTCGCCTATTTTCATTGCTCCGAGAAAAAAGGCTACGCGGGGGTGGCGATCTACACCAAGAAGCAACCCGATAACGTGCGGCTCGGCATCGGCATTCCGGACTTCGACATCGAGGGCCGGTATCTGCAAGTCGACTTCGGCAACCTCAGTTTGGTGTCGCTGTACTTGCCGTCGGGGTCGAGCGGGCCGGTGCGCCAGGCGGTGAAGTTTCATTTCATGGACGAGTTCTATCCGTTTTTGAGCAAGCGGCGCGGCAACGGGCGCGAGTACATTCTCTGCGGCGATTGGAACATCGCGCACAAGGAAATCGACTTGAGGAATTGGCGTTCGAACCAGAAGAACTCGGGCTTCCTTCCGGAAGAGCGCGCGTGGCTCACAAAAGTGTTCGACGAGCTCGGCTACGTCGACACGTTCCGCCGGCTCAATCAGGCGCCGGAGCAATATACGTGGTGGTCGAATCGCGGGCAGGCGTGGGCGAAGAACGTCGGGTGGCGCATCGACTACCAAATCGCGACGCCGGGCATCGCGAGTGGGGCTACGGCGGAATCCATTTACAAGCGCCGGCGTTTTTCCGACCATGCGCCGCTGACGATCGATTACGACCACGAACCGTGGCGTCTTGATTTCCAAACCACAGAAGCATAAGTTCTGTTCATGAGCTATCGTCAAATCATCACTATCGAACCCGGTAAACGGGGTGGCAAACCCTGTATCCGTGGATTGCGCATCTCCGTGTATGACGTTCTCGGGTGGCTTGCGTCTGGGATGAGCAAAGAAGAAATTCTTCGAGACTTTCCCGAACTGACATCCGACGATATTCAGGCCTGCCTGCAATTCGCCGCTGACCGCGAACACCAGCTCAAGCAGGCTTGAAGCTTCTCTTCGATCAAAACCTGTCTTACCGATTGGTCTCTGCTCTTGATGGACTCTATCCCGGCTCCGCTCATGTTCGGTTGCTCGCAATGGAACGCGCCGATGATGACAGCATCTGGTTATATGCCAAGAAACACGACTTCGTAATCGTGACGCAAGATTCCGACTTTAACGAACGCAGCGTGATCCTCGGTTACCCGCCCAAAGTGATTTGGTTAAAATATGGAAACACTTCCACCGCGCAGATTCTCGAATTGCTCAGACGTAGTTATTCGCAAATCGTTTCTTTCGGTTTGGAAATAGAAACGGGCTGTCTAGAACTGCTATAGCATCACCCGCAACTTGTTCCAAACGTTTTCCAAGAGGCGCGGCTGCCCCTGCGCCGTCGGATGGATGCCGTCGGACTGCATCAGCACGCTGTCGCCCGCGACGCCTTCGAGGATAAACGGCACGAGCGGCGTCCTCTGCGCGGCGGCGACATCGGTGTAGATGCGCTGGAACCTTTCGTTGTACTGTGTGCCATAGTTGGGCGGAAGCCGCACGCCGAGCAAAAGGATTTTCGCGCCGCTGCTCTTCGTGCGGGTGACGATGGCCATCAGATTTTTTCTAGCTTGTTCCGGCGATAGCCCGCGCAACCCGTCGTTGCCGCCGAGCTCGACGATGACGATATCGGGCTTGTGCTGCGCCAGCAGCTTCGGCAAGCGCGCGAGCCCACCGGCGGTGGTGTCGCCGCTGATGCTGGCGTTGACGACTTTATAGGGGAATTTCTGTTGATCCAGGCGTTGCTGCAGCAAAGCGACCCAACCGTGGCGAACCTCAATCCCGAACGCCGCGCTCAAGCTGTCGCCCAACACCAGTATCGTGCCTGCATTCGCCGCACCGGATAGAACAACGAACAACAGCAGCGCCGTCAGGAAACGAACGATGAGCAGTCTCGCCAACGGGGTCATTGTCTCCGCTCTTAATCTCGGCAAACGCGTCGTCACCGCGGAAGGTCCGCTCGACATCTTGTCGGGCGTGAGTTTCGAGATCAAGTCGGGCGAAAGTCTTGCGATCATCGGTGTGTCGGGCTCGGGCAAGTCGACGTTACTCGGACTGCTCGCGGGGCTCGATGTTCCCACCGAAGGCGAAGTCGTGCTCGCGGGCGAGCGCCTCACGCAACTCGACGAGGACGGCCGCGCGCGCGTGCGAGCGGGCCAGGTCGGCTTCGTCTTCCAGAGCTTCCATTTGCTGCCCGCGCTCACGGCGCTCGAGAACGTCATGCTTCCGATGGAGCTTGCCGGCGTCGGCGATCCGGAAAGCGGAGCGCGGGCATTGCTCGCGCGCGTTGGTTTGAGCGAGCGCTTGACGCACTATCCGCGCGAGCTTTCCGGGGGCGAGCAGCAGCGCGTCGCCATCGCACGCGCGTTCGCGTTGCGGCCCGCGATTCTCTTCGCCGACGAGCCGACCGGAAACCTCGATACCGCCACCGGCGCGCGCGTCGTCGAATTGCTGTTCGAGCTCAATCGCGAGCGCAACGCGACGCTCGTGCTGGTTACCCACGATGAGGCCGTAGCGGCGCGTTGCGGCCGGCGCATTTACCTCGACATGGGTCGCATCGTGGAGCGCCGCTGATGGCACGCACGGCGCGAAATTTCCGGCAGTCGCTGCGCTTGTTGGCGCGCGATTGGCGCGCCGGTGAGTTGCGGCTTTTTGTCGTGGCGCTCGTCATCGCCGTCGGCGCCATTACCGCCGTCGGTTTTTTCAACGACCGCGTCGATCGCGGCCTTACGCGGCGCTCGGCGGATGTCCTCGGCGCCGATTTGATTCTCACGTCGTCCGAGCCGGTCGCGCGCGAATGGGTGGACGCGACGGCGCGCTATGGAATGAAAGTCGCCGAGGCACTCGAGTTCGCGAGCGTCGTCATACGCGGCGAGCGTTTACAGATCGTCGGCGTGCGCGCGATCGGCGCCGGCTACCCGCCGCGCGGTGTGGTGCGCACGGCGCCGGGGTTGGGCCAAGCCGATCGGATCGAGACCGGTATCCCCGCGCCCGGCACGGCGTGGGTCGAGCCGCGCGTCGCACAGGAGCTCGCGCTCTCGATGGGCGACAAAATCGAAGTCGGTTCGGCGGCTTTTACCGTCGCGCGCATTTTGACCGATGAGCCGGGCCGCAGCGCCAACTTCTTCGCGCTGTCGCCGCGCGTGCTGATCCCGCTCACCGATGTGCCGCGCACGAAAGTCGTCCAGCCCGGCAGCCGCGTGAGCTATCGCTACGCGTTTGCCGGCGCCGCTGTGGGATTGCGCGCGTACGAAGCGTGGCTGCGACCGCAGCTCGGTCCGAGCCACCGTCTGGTACAGGCGCGCGAAGGCAATCCGACGATCGCGCGCGCGGTCGAGCGCGTCGAGCGCTACGTCGGGCTGACGAGTCTGCTCGCGGTCATGCTCGCCGGCGTCGCCATCGCCATGGGCGCGCGGCGCTATAGCGCGCGTCACTACGACGCGGCCGCGATGCTGCGTTCGCTCGGTGCGACGCAGCGCGACATTCTCGAACTTTATCTTCCGCAATTGTTCGTGCTCGGGCTCGTTGCGAGCGCGGTCGGCTGCGTCATCGGTTTCGTGGTGCAGCAGGTGATCTACTATTTGTTGCAAAATTTGTTTCCGGCGTCGCTGCCGCTGCCTGGACCGTGGCCTGCCGTTTTCGGAATTTCCGCCGGCCTCATCACGCTTGCCGGCTTCGCGCTGATCCCGATACTGCGGCTGCGCTCGGTTCCGCCGTTGCGCGTGCTGCGCCGCGAGCTCGCGCCGCTGCCGGTATCGGCGTGGGCGGTGATCGCGGCCGCCGGCGCGGCGCTCGTCATATTGATGTGGCGCTACACCGGCAGCCTCGCGCTGACGCTCGGCGTGCTCGCGGGCGCCGCCGTCGCCATCGCAGCGCTATTCGCGCTCACGCTCGGGTTCCTACGCCTCGCGCGCGGGCTCCGAAGCGGCGCCGGTTCGATTTGGCGTCAGGGGCTCGATCGATTGCAGCGCCGCGCGCACGCGAGCACCGGACAAATACTTGCGTTCGGCCTCACGCTGATGGCGATGGCAGTGCTGGTGCTGGTGCGGACCGATCTATTGTCGTCGTGGCGCGAGCAGCTGCCGGACGATGCGCCCAACTATTTCGTGTTCAACGTTTTGCCGGATAACGCGCCGGCGGTGGAGGCCTTCTTGCGCGATCACGCGCTGCGCTCGCAGCCGCTTTATCCGATGGTGCGCGGCCGCTTGACCGAGATCAACGGTGCGCCGGCGATGCAGGCTGTGGCCGCGAAGGACAAAGACAGCGGCCCCGACGTCGAAAACGCCGCGCTGCAACGTGACCTGAATCTCACCTGGGCGGCGGCCGCGCCGTCGGACAACGTCATCGTCCGCGGTCAATGGTGGGGCGAGAAGCCGGGTGCGGCGTTGATATCGGTCGAAGAGAAGCTCGCCGAGCGTCTCGGCGTCGGTCTCGGCGACCGGCTCACGTTCGTCATCGGCAGCGACCCAGTGGAAGCGACTGTCGCCAGCATTCGGCGCGTGAAGTGGGAATCGTTCCATCCGAATTTCTTCGTGATTTTTTCTCCCGGCAGCCTCGACGGTTATCCCGCAACGTACATGACGAGCTTCTACGTCGCGCCGGAGCAAAAACCGCTGCTCACGAACCTCGTGCGCCAATTCCCGGGAGCAACGCTGTTCGAGCTGGATCAGTTGATCAATCAAATTCGATCGGTCGTTCGCCAGGCCTCGCTCGCCGTGGAGCTCGTGCTGCTGTTCGTGCTCGCCGCCGGCTTCGCCGTGCTGTACGCCGCGCTCGCATCGAGCCTTGATGAGCGCTATTACGAAGGCGCATTGCTGCGCACCTTCGGCGCCAGCCGCTGGCAACTGCGCCGCGGCCATCTCGCCGAGTTCGTCACGCTCGGCGTGCTCGCCGGGGTCCTCGCCGCCATCGGAACCGAGGCGATCGCGTACGTGCTCTACACGCGCGTTTTCGACATTGCGTACACGCCGAAGTGGCCGGTGTGGATCGCCGCGCCGTTGGTTGGCGGCGTGTTGATCGGCGTCGCCGGGTTTATCGGCACGCGAAGAGTCGTCGAGCGCAGCCCGTTGACGATGCTGCGGGAGAATTAAATTTTTTCGGGCGCTCACGCAACAGGTTGCTGAAAAAGCTCCGTTCGCGTTGAGCACGAGCGTCGGCGAGCAGTCGAAGTGCGTCGCGGCGCTTAAAGAGTTTCGTTCGGGTGTCGACAGACTTGTCCTAGCAAGGTCGAGGAGCCCAGATCCCATGTAGGGTGGGTGGAGCGAAGCGAAACCCACCAAAATATTACGTTGTCGTTGCTGCCCAGGGTGCAACGAAATCTGTTGCACCCGTTCAGCGGCGTGCATGCACGTTAAGTGCATGCGCGAAACCTCCGCTTCACCCGCCGCTTGCGCGGCTGCACCCGACCTACATGAGGCGCAACGTCGAGGTGGGTTCCAGCAAAGCCCTATCAATTCCTTCCGTCCGTCATGCCCGCGAAAGCGGGCATCCAGTTATTACTGCCGTTTCCTTATTCGCGCCACGACAACTCCTTGGCAACGTGGAGCGAAACGGTCGTGTTTCGGCGTCACCGCAACGGATGCGCTGCGAGATGATCGAGTAACAACCGAGTGACCGCTTCCGGCGCTTGATCCGTGACGAAGTGACCGACGCCCGGCAGCACCTCGAAGCGAAACGCCGCCGTCACGAATTCGGCCGTCGTCCGCGCCGCCGTCGGTCCGACCGTGTGGTCGGCGTCACCCCAGATATAAAGCGTCGGTACGTTCACCGCAGCCGCTTCGATGTTCACCACCGCGCGCGCCGCGCGGTACCACGCCACCGCCGCTTCGAGCGCCGCCGGATCACCGAGCACCGACAAATATTCTGCGATCGATGACGCCGGCACGCCGTTGTCGGCCAGCCGGCGCTTGAATGCCTGCGCGTCGTCGGCGAGGAAGCGCGAAACCGTGGTCGGATCGTTGAATGCGGCGTGATGCCGCGAGCGATGCTGCTGGTTGTCGGCGTTGCTCTGAAACGCGCGGCGAAACGCTGTCGGATGCGGCCGCGACAGCACGGTCAGTGACGCGACGCGATCCGGATGCGTCGCAGCCACGCCCCACGCAACCTGCCCACCCCAATCGTGCCCGACCAAATGAAACCGCGCGCGCGGATTTTTCGTCACCGCCTCCGCGACGTCGAGCACGTCGGCGATCAGCCGATCGATGTTGTACGCGGCGAGGTTTGTCGCGGAGTCCGGCCGCACGCCCGGTGAGTAGCCGCGCTGATCGAACGCGACCGCGCGGTAGCCGGCTTCGCCGAGCGCGGGCACTTGCTCGCGCCACGAGTGGCGCGATTGCGGGAAGCCGTGGAGGAGGAGAACGAGATCGCCGGTCGTGGGACCGACGATTTTGGCGGTGAATTTGCCTTGGGGTGTGGTGATAGTGTCAGACATAAGCACCCGATCTATTGCTTGCCGCGCTCGTCGGAAACGCTAGCCAGTTTCTTAGGCAAGACTAACTATTACACGGCGCCAAAACGTTGACCGACCAAATTATGCAGCGTAGCGTGCCAGATGATCAACGAAAAATGACAAGTTAGACCCAACCGATAAGTACGCATAGAATCCGAACATGCGCTTCGAATGGGACTCGCATAAAGCTCGCAGGAACCTACATAAACACGGAGTCTCATTCGACGAAGCTTCCAGCGTTTTCCACGACTCGCTGGCGGTGACGGGCGCGGACCCAGATCATTCCGAGGATGAGACAAGACTGGTTACGTTTGGAATGTCGTCGGAAAATCGGCTTTTAGTCGTGGCCCACATCGAGCGCGGTGACGCCACGCGTATCATTAGCGCCCGTATTGCAACCAAGCGCGAACGGCGAATTTATGAAGAAGGCTAAATCTACCTCTGATGAACTTCGGGCTGAATACAAACGATCTGATTTCGGCAAGCTTGTGCGTGGCAAATATTACGCGCGCGTAAAGGCAAGCTCCAATGTCGTCATCCTGGATGCCGAGATGGCGGCGGTCTTCCCTAACTCAGATGCGGTTAATAGAGCGCTTCACTCTTTAGTCAACGTTGCACAGAAAGCGCGGGGTCTAACGCGGCGTTCAACCGGACGCGGCAAACAACGCCGTGTCGGTTAACTTTGCGTTTAGGCCTGTATGCCCCAGCGACAAAACATAGCGAAGTCTCACCACTATGTGCCCGAGTCGTACCTGAAGCGCTTCACCGACTCCACCGGCTACCTGCACATACGTGACACTGCGCGCAACCAGACGCGCTATCAGACGCCCAAGAAAGTCATGAAGACCGACGCTTACTACCGGCAAGCATGGGCGCCGTCAGGCATCAACCCGAATGTTCTTGAGGACGGCCTGGCGTCAGGAATTGAGGACCAAGTTAAGCGTGTCATCGATTGCCTTATCGATTCCCCTGGAGATCTAACCGACGATTGCGCTGCAACGTTGGTGGTGTACTTGGAGATTCAAAGAATTCGCGTCCCACGACAAGCCGCCTGGGCCAAAGCGCTCATGCGCGAGACCATCCTCAGGCTCGCACCAGCCGACATAACCTCACAGATAAATTCCGGCGCATTTCAACTCACCATGAAGGACTCCGCTCGATTCGACTACATGAGCATGGCGATTGGAACTCTCCATCCATGGCTGGCTCGTATGGAATGGGAAATTTTCGAGGCGGAAGTTGGTTCTTCCTTCATCACGACCGACAGTCCTGTCTCCTTCTACAACTCCGCGTGCCCGCCACCGGCAGAGCCAGGTATTGGTCTCGCTGGAACGATCGTCTTCTTTCCTCTCAGCTCCCGGAAGCTCCTGCTCATGCGCCATCCGGAGTGCCGGTCAGTATCACCGATGACCATTCTCGCGGAGCCCACTGCGCAAAGTAGCACCGTGGCCTTGAGCCACGGCGTGATCTGGAACGCCACCGTAGTGAGCAACGCCAACTGGAAACTCGCCCGTCTCGCGCACGAGCTATTCGTTGCAGATAGTGAAACTGCGCTGAGGCAAGGGGAGTTGTTGTGAGGTCAAGATGCACGAACTCCCGCTACAGGCCTAACCTGGCAATGAACCGGACCTGCGCGAAAAGCTGCGCAGGCCGGTTATTTTGAAAGTTTAGGCAACACATGGACCTCATACTCTCGCCGTTGAGGTTATTCGTATGGCATCCGGTTGCCGCTTTTATTGCGGCGGTGGCGTTTGCAGCTCCGTATTTTACGCGCACATATTCTCATCGATCCAAGATGATTCTCGGAACGGTCGCCTTTGTGTGGTTTGCTTATGCAGACTGGGAAACCTACATGACTACGTGGCGCTCTCCCACAGGCGACATGGCTATTCGAATCGACTTGGTTCTCTTAGGTCTCGTCCTTCTTTCCGTAGCCCTAATCGGCGTCATCACAGCCCTTCGTGGGTACAAACGTGTTGCCTAACAAGTCGCTGCGGCCGACCGGGATTTTGCGGGGTCCCATTTGGTTTTTTTCGTCACGTCACGCCGCCAGCTCCGGAACTGTGCGTCCAGCGCAGGGCCCGGAACCATCTCGTGTGCCGGCGTTGCACGACGTCCGTATCATTCAGCCATGACTCATCTTTACGAGCAAGCGCGCGCCGCTTTATGCGAGCGAGATCCGACCGCCAAATGCATAGCGACGCGCGCGCTTCTAGCCGAGTGGAACGCCGACGGTCTTACTCTCGAAGAAACGCCGAGCCGCATCGAGCCGACTACCGATCCCGGTCGCCCGGAGCGGCCCGTGCTCGTGTCTCCGCGTCTCGTCGAGCGTCGCAAGGTCTCCACCCCGGAGGGCCGCGCGGCGCTGATCCACTCGCTCGCGCATATCGAGTTCAACGCGGTTAACCTCGCGCTCGATGCGGCGTATCGCTTTCGCGGTCTGCCGCGCGAGTATTACGGCGACTGGCTGCGTGTCGCGGCCGATGAGGCGTATCACTTTACGTTGCTGCGCGAACATCTGCGCACGCTCGGCTTCGACTACGGCAGCTTCACGGCGCACAACGGTTTGTGGGAGATGGCGGTGAAGACGGCGCACGACCCGCTCGTGCGCATGGCGCTGGTGCCGCGGCTGCTCGAAGCGCGCGGGCTCGACGCATTGCCCCTGCTCATCGCGAAGCTCAAATCCTGCGGCGACAAACGCGCGGTCGAGATCCTGCGGATTATTCAGCGTGACGAAGTCGAGCACGTGCGCATCGGTAACCGTTGGTACGGTCATTTGTGCGCGCAGCGTGGCGTCGATCCGATCGAGACGTTTCGGCGATTGCTGCGAGAACATGACGCGCGGGTGCGCGCGCCGTTCGATTTAACCGCGCGCCGGCAGGCCGGCTTCAGCGAGGCGGAGCTCGTGCTACTGCAAGAGCTGGCGGAGCAGAAGTAGTAGTAGAAGTACGATCGCCGTCGGCCGAGATGTTCTGTGTCATCGCCGGAGAGATACCGACCGCGTGTAG
This sequence comes from Sulfurifustaceae bacterium, assembly GCA_041485885.1. Classification (GTDB taxonomy): domain Bacteria; phylum Pseudomonadota; class Gammaproteobacteria; order Acidiferrobacterales; family Sulfurifustaceae; genus JACQFZ01. The sequence goes on along the minus strand of JBGPKL010000008.1, from coordinate 84,346 downwards.
TTATTTCGGTTTCGTCGACCGCGCGACGACGGTCGCGGCCGTCACGAGCGCGACGATCATGCCGAACAAGCCTGCGCCAAAAAGGGTAACCCAATCGGATATCTGGTGGGGTGTGAAGACCGCGCCGAGGGCAGCGGTGAAATCGAGCCCGCTGCTCGGCGTGACGTGGTAACGGCGGAAGGCGTCGAGCACGGCGATCGAGGCGATAGCGAGCGCGAAGCCGATGACCGCACCGGCAAGCGCGCGCAGTGCCACCGCGGGGTACGTAAGCGGGCGCGACGTGACGTCCGCGATCACATCGAGATCTGGGTTTGCCACGCCGAGCGGCGAGAACCGATGCAACATCAGCAGCCCCGGTATTCCGATCGCGATGGTGAACAGAAAAAAATCGAGCCACCCCATCGCATCGACCATGACGCCCGTGACCGGTCCGGCGAGGATGCGCGGCAACGCGAAGAGACTGGAGAAAAGCGCGTACTGAGTGGCGGAGAACCGCTTCATCGTCATGCGCAGAAGCAGCACGCCGAAGGCGCCGGTGCCCATGCCGCTTGTGAAGCTTTCGAATCCCATGGCGGCGTACATCAACGGACGATTCGCTCCGACCAGCGCGATCCACACATAACCGAAGTTCGACACGATCTGAAGCAGTCCGAACGCCCACAGCGCGTGTCCGAGCCCCATCGCCGTGGTTAGCATGCCGCCGAGAAACGTGCCGAGCAGTGTCGCGACGAGACCGATGGTCGCGGTGGCGATGCCGACGTCGAAGTCGTTGAACCCCATCTGTACCAGGAACGGCCGCACCAACGCGCCGGCCAAGTTGTCGGCGAGCTTGTACAGCACGACGAACGCGAGCAGCTCAAGCGCCCGCGCTTTGGCGAGGAAACCCACGAACGGCTGCCACACGGCGGCGCGCAGCGACGGCGGCGCTCTTAGGCGATCCGCTTCCGGCCGTGGTGCGAAGAACGTAACCACTGTCATCGGCAAGTACAGAAGCGCGATCAGCGTGAACACGAACGGCCACGACCACAGGCCCGCAAGCGTAATCGCCAAGCCACCCGCGACGAACATCGCGGCACGATAAAGCGCGGTGCGCGCGCCGACGGCAATGCCTTGCTCGTGCGGTTGCAGGACTTCCACGGCGTAGGCGTCGACGACGATATCCTGCGTGGCGGAGGCAAAGGCGATCGCGAGCGTGAGCGCGCCGATGATCCAAATTGCGTCGGGACGGGTCGCGACGTCGCCCAGGATGAGCGTGAGGACCAGCAGCGCCACCTGCGCCGCCAACGTCCAGCCGAGCTTGCGCCCGAGGCGCGGAAACGGCAGCGCGTAGCGATCCATCAGCGGGGACCACAAAAACTTGAAGCTCCACGGCGCTTGCGCGAGGGTGAACAGGCCGATGATCTTGATATCCACGCCCTCGCGCGCGAGCCAGGTGGGAATGGCGATCCACACGAGGCCGAGCGGAAGCCCCGACGAGAAGGACAGCAGACTCACCGCGGCGGTGCGCCAGCTTTGCAACGCGCGCCAGACGATACGCCAGGAGGAAACGTCTTTCGTCATTGAGGGACGGTGTGCGGACCGTCGTCGGTCGGGTCGTGCGCGGCGCGGCACGCTCTTGATTCAGCGAGTGCGATCATTTCCGTCACGCAGGCAGTTTAGCAGAACGCTCCCCACACCCGCCTCGATCGCGTAGACGGCGTGCCGATGACGCGAGGGGTGGAAGACGCTACGCAGACGGTAACGCGACCAGACCTCGCCAGCGGTGCGAGACTTAGGAGTTGAGACGCGCGCTGAGCGGCTGATTGATCTTGCGCAGCAGGTTGCCGATGACCACGAGCTGGTTCTCGAGGTTGAGCTTCGTGTTCTCGAGCTCGGTGATGCGGCCGCTCAGGTTGTCGAGGTTCTCGTGTACGCGTTTCAAGTTCTCGAGCCGATGGTCCATCATGATTTTGTGCTCGCGCACCTGCGCCAGGATCGGCGCCATGATCGCCTTGGCCCAGTTGCGCGCGGCGGTGTTGCACTCCGTATAAAGCAGGCGCGCGCGGCTCGCGAGGGTGATGAAGAATCGCTTGATCACGAAGTGCTGCTCGGTCATCAGCATGATGGGGCTCTTGCGGAACGTATCGGCCTCGTCATACAGGCGCTGTAGCTGGTTGCGGAAAATGTTCAGCGAAAATACCGCCGGCTTGATGTTGGCGAGGCCGTGATCGGTGTGGAACTTGTTGTAGATCGCCTGCACCAGGCCGACGATCTGCTGCGCCTGCACGTGCGCCTTCTCCATGGCTTCGGTCGCGCCGTCGAACAGCGTTTTCATGCCGGCCTGCAGGCCGTGCGTGGTCCAGGATTCTTTCATCGCCTTGCGCGTTTGCGCCATCAGCTCATCGAAGCTTTCCACGCTTAGATAGTCGAGCAAAACTTTCGTGTGCTCGGACAGCATCACGCGCGTCTGCTGGAAGCTCACCAGCGTCTTGTCATACGCTTGCTTCTCCTCGCGCATGCGATTGATCATTTGCTGAATCGAATCCTGATTCTTGCCGGAGAGGCTCTTGAGTTCCATAAACTGCGCGTCCACGGAGGCGAGGCGGGCGGCGATCATGGCGCGCGTGCGATCGATGATGGAGCCGATCTCGTGGGTGATCTTCTCGCGCATTAGTTCTTGCTTCGCGCCAACGACGTCGGTGGAAAGCTTGTTCTCGAGCGGAATCAATCCGCTTCGAACGATGAGCGAATGGTCCCCCTTGATCTTGCCGAGCAATCCTTTTTGCGCTGAGACCGGGAAAATCTGGCGGCGGCTGACGCCTAAGACACGCGCGGTGTCTTCGATCTGGCGGCCGAGCGATGCCGAAATCATCTCCGGCGCGCGCAGCTCGTCCCATAGCGCGTCGACCTTGTTCAGCACGACGATACGACCCTCGGCGTTGCCGTGTTTGGCAACGCACACGTGATGGGTCCACACGTCGAGATCGGATTTGGTCACGCCCGCGTCAGCCGCCAATACGAACAAGATCGCGTGCGCCGAGGGCAGCATGCCCATCGTGAGCTCGGGCTCGGTGCCGAGCGAATTCAGGCCGGGCGTATCAATCACGACCAAACCTTGCTTCAGCAACGGATGCGGGAAGTTGATAATCGCATGGCGCCACACCGGAACCTGTACTTTGCCGTCGCCCGGCAGCGTCAAGTTCGGCGCTTGCGGGTTGTAGAGGCCGAGCTCGGTCGCCTCGCGGATGCTGACCGTTTGGGTTTTGATGATCTGCGCGAACGTCGCCGCCATCGATTTCGGCTGATTTATATCGAGCGGCAAGACCGTCCACTGCGACGGGTCGCGTTTGTATTCGGCGATCGTAATCGGCGACCGGCGCGTGTCGATCGGCAGGAGCTTTACGCACGGCGGCTGCTTTTCGTCGTACAGAAGCTCGGTTGGGCACATCGTCGTGCGCCCGGCATCGGAAGGCAACAGCCGTTGCTTGAAATCCGCGAAGAAGATCGCGTTGATGAGCTCGGTCTTGCCGCGCGAAAATTCGGCAACCAGTGCCACGATGAGCTTGTCCGATTTAAGCGCGTCGATCAGCTCGTAAACGCGTAGATCGTCCTCCCCATGCCCGAGCCCTTGAGTCTCGATCCACGTTTGGTATTCCCCGATGGTTCCCGCCAGCTCCTCGCACCAATTTTTGTAATCGGAGAGGCGCTTGCCGAAAGCGTTGATGGCGGTGGTTGGGCGGTTAGGTATCGGTTGAGCGCCGATCATTGAGAAGGCCATCGAAACACAAGTTTACCGGTTGAAGTTGAGAAAAGGCCAGAGCTTTCGAAGAAAGTATAAGGTTTAGAAAATATAGACGAGGTTGGAGCAAATAAAATGAAGTGCGCGCTCCGGAGCGCGCCTCGGCTCGCCTCCCTCTCCCTCCGGGAGGTGAGGCGGAGGTTTCGCGAATGCACTTAACGTGCATTCGCGCCGCCGAACGGGTGCGCATGATGTTTGCGCACCCCGGCGGGAACGAAATGAGGGTGAGGGATGCCAAGGTTCGGCACGCTCTCCCTCACCCCATCCCTCTCCCGGAGGGAGAGGGGGAGTTGGTTCGCTGATGCGATTACTTTTTACCGAAGCATCAGAGAAACGCCCGCGTCATTCAGCGGGCGGACGATCAGAATCAACGTGAGCTGAAGCAGCACGAGCACCGCGATGGGCGACAGATCGAGCCCGCCGATCGGCGGGATGAGACGGCGCGCCGGGGCGAGCATCGGCTCGGTGAGACTGTAAAGCAGATCGGCCACCGGATGACGGGTGCCGTAAGGGTTCACCCAAGAAAGAATGACGCGCACGAGAATAGAGACGATGTATACCCATACCGTCAGTTGGAGCAGTTCCGCCGCGGCGATGACGATCACGCCGGCAAGCGGCGGTGCGATTCCCTGTAGCCACGCGATCAGAGAGACCTCGAGTATTTGGAGCACGATCAAGAGCACCACGGTCGCGAAATCGATGCCGAAAAATCCCGGGATAAAACGGCGCAGCGTCTTGAGCGGAGGTTGCGTGAGCGCAACGATGAATTGCGCGAACGGATTGTAGAAATCCGCGCGCACCATCTGAAACAGCAGCCGCAACAACACCAGCAGGATGTAAAACCCGAAGATCACCTGTACGAGATAAAGCCCCGCTTGGCCGAAGTACGTCATGCGCCTTTCCCAAACATATCGGCTAACTCGCGCGCGCGCTCCGTTGCCCCGCGCACCGCCCGATGGAACAGCGGGATCAGGCCGCCGTCAACGAGGATTTTCAGCGCGCGCTCGGTCGTACCTCCGGGAGACGCGACGCGGGTCCGGAGCACCGCCGGTTCCTCGCCTCCTTCGATCGCCAATTTCGCGGCGCCGAGCGCGGTTTCCAAGGTGAGCAGGCGCGCGGTGGCGGGGTCGAGCCCTTCGGCGACGGCGGCGCGCTCGAGCGCTTCCATCACGAGAAAAAAATAGGCGGGTCCACTGCCGGACAGGGCCGTGACGACGTCCAACAGCAATTCGTCCTTGAGCCACGCCGTGACACCAACCGCGCGCAAGATCGATTCGGCGACGGCGCGCATTCGTTCATTCACCAGCGGGTTTGCATAGAGCCCGGACGCCCCGGAGCCGACGAGCGCCGCTGTGTTCGGCATGGCGCGCACGAGCGGAACCGTCGCGCTCAGCCAGCGTTCGAGATCGCTGACACGTATGCCCGCTGCGATCGAAATGACGAGAGGCCGCGTCTGTCGCACGATCGGTGCGATTTCAGCGGCTACCGCCCGCATTGCCTGCGGTTTGACGGCTAGCACCAGTATTTGCGCCCGCTCGACGACATCGGCGTTGCGGGCGTAGGTTTTGACTTTCAGACGCTCTTCCACCGTCTTACGTTGAGAGGGGTCCGGATCCGAGAGGACGATGCGCGCCGCGGGCCAGCCGTTTGCGATAAGCCCGCCCGCAAGGCTGCGGGCCATGTTGCCGGCGCCGATAAAACCGACCAGCGGCCGACGCCGAGAGACGGTGGCGCGCGAACGCGCCTTGGAGTGCGGTTTATGCCCGGAAGAGGCGCGGCTGCGGCTTCTTGTCTTTCTTGTCGCCATGAGGGAGCAGTGTAAAGCCCACCCCCGGGCAACGGAAGCCGGCCAATAATACAAAGTGCGCGCACAAGCGCGCCTCGGCTTGCCTCCCTCTCCCCTTGAGGGAGAGGGAATGAGGGAGGGGGAGCGCGCGCGCACAAGCGGAGCAGTACCTGCCAGTCCTTGGCGCGAATTCCGGGCTCCGGTACACCCCCCGGCCGGTACTTCCATGTACCGGCGCGGTTCGCGTGCATACGAGTCTGGCGCAGCTCGTTTGCATACGACCCCGCAATGGACTAGAAATTAAGCGAGAAACGGATAATCCCACCCACCGCCGCGGCCGTTCAAACACATGGATATCGCCGAGCTACTCGCGTTCGCCTTCAAGCAAAGCGCCTCCGACTTGCACTTGTCCTCCGGTCTACCGCCCATGATCCGCGTGGACGGCGACGTCAAGCGCATCAACGTCGATCCGCTGGACGATCGCACCGTGCACAACATGATCTACGACATCATGTCGGACAAGCAGCAGAAAGACTTCGAGGAGTTCCTGGATTGCGATTTCTCGTTCGACCTGCCGAACATCGCGCGCTTCCGCGTGAACGCGTTCAACCAGCAGCGCGGTCCGGGCGCGGTGTTCCGTACCATTCCCTCGAAGGTGCTCACCCTCGAACAACTGAACGCGCCGGACATTTTCAAGAAAATTTGCGACCAGCCGCGCGGCTTGGTGCTCGTGACCGGGCCGACCGGGTCCGGTAAGTCGACGACGCTGGCGGCGATGGTGAACCACCTCAACGAAATTCGGCATGAGCATATTCTGACGATCGAGGACCCGATCGAGTTCGTGCACACGAGTAAGAACTGTCTCGTCAACCAACGCGAAGTCGGGCGCGACACGCTCGGCTTCAACAACGCGCTGCGCGCGGCGCTGCGCGAAGACCCGGACATTATCCTGGTCGGCGAAATGCGCGATCTCGAGACGATCCGCCTCGCGCTGACCGGCGCCGAGACCGGGCACTTGGTGTTCGGTACGTTGCACACCTCATCGGCCGCGAAGACGATCGATCGTATCATCGACGTGTTCCCCGCGGCGGAAAAGGACATGGTGCGCGCCATGTTGTCGGAGTCGCTGCGCGCCGTTATCTCGCAAGCGCTCCTTAAGAAGATCGGCGGCGGGCGCCTTGCCGCGCACGAGGTCATGATCGGCACGGCGGCGATCCGCAACCTGATCCGCGAGAACAAAGTCGCGCAGATGTACTCGGCGATCCAGACCGGACAGAACACCGGCATGCAGACCATCGATCAGTGCCTGCAAGACCTGGTGCGCGCGCGGCAAGTTCATCCCGACGAGGCACGCGCCTACGCCAATAACAAGGACCTCTTTAGCGCGGCCAGCATGGTGGCGGCGAAGGCAGCGGCGGCGAAGGCGTGAACTTCAGCGATCTCTTGAAGTTGATGAAGCACCGCAAGGCCTCGGACCTGTTTATTACGGCCGGGGTGCCGCCGTCAGTAAAGGTCGACGGCAAGATCGTGCCAGTCACCAAGCAGGCGCTCACGCCTGAGCAGTCGCGCGCGTTCGCCTACGGCATCATGAACGAGGAGCAGCGCCGCCAGTTCGAGGCGCACAACGAATGCAATTTCGCGATTGCGCCGCAGGAGATCGGCCGGTTTCGCGTTAACGTCTTCATGCAGCAGCAGCGCGTTGGCATGGTGCTGCGCACCATCAACACGGATATTCCCCGCTTCGACGATCTGACCCTTCCGAAAGTGCTCGCCGAAGTCGCGCTGACGAAGCGCGGCCTCGTCATGTTTGTCGGTGGCACCGGCTCGGGTAAATCCACTTCGCTCGCCGCGATGATCGGCTATCGCAACGAGTACAGCTACGGACACATACTCACCATCGAGGACCCGATCGAGTACGTGCACAGCCATAAGAACTGTATCGTCAACCAGCGTGAAGTCGGCGTCGACACCAACTCCTATGACGTGGCGCTCAAGAACGCCATGCGCCAAGCGCCCGATGTGATCCTGATCGGCGAGGTACGCGCGCGCGAGACGATGGACCTCGCCGTGCAGTTCGCCGAAACGGGCCATTTGTGTCTAACGACATTGCACGCCAACAACGCAAACCAGGCGCTTGATCGCATCATCAACTTCTTCCCGGAAGAGAAACGTAATCAGTTGCTGATGGACCTCGCCCTCAACTTGAAGGCGATCATTTCGCAACGCCTGATCCCGATGAAAACCGGGAAAGGCCGTGTGCCCGCCGTAGAGGTGCTTATCAACACGCCGCTCGTTTCCGACTTGATCATGGAAGGCAACGTCCCCGGTCTCAAGGACCTCATGGCGAAATCGGGCGAAGCGGGGATGCAGACGTTCGACCAGTCGCTCTTCAATCTGCACGAGGCCGATCTCATCTCCTACGACGACGCGCTGCGCAACGCCGACTCGATCAACGACGTGCGCCTGCGCATCAAGCTCGAAGGCAAGGACTCGAAGGGCCGCGAGCTGGGAGATACCTTACGGAATCTGACGGTAAAGTAGCGGCGCGATAGGGAGGGTTGCGCGGCCCGCGCCGAATGTGCTGGCGCGCGCAAGAACGCCCGCCCCGTGTTTCAGCGGGCTTCTCGAAATCCGTCCAACGGTTAAAGCAAAAGGTAAAGCGCCGCTAAGAAAGCGCCGCCGAAAAGCAGCATCGCGAGAACCAAGTAATTGAACTTCCGTTTCTCTTGCAGAAAGCTTCTGGTCATAGTAGCCATAGCCGCACCCTCCGTTGGTTGCCTTTAATGAATATAGGAGAGAATCGGCGGATGAGCTAGGGCGAGCCGGGGTTTTCGTCGATGCACCTAACGTGCATCGACGCCGGCGAGCGCCTGCACGTGGAAGGGCAGGCCGGGGTCGATCGACGTGCGAAGCGTCGCGCCGACGATGGCGTGCATGGCGTTCGCTAGGAGCCGGCAAGACTTCTGTCAGGCCTCGTAAACGAGGCGTCCACCGACGACGGTATGAGTAACCCGTCCTTGTAGTTCCCGGCCTAGAAACGGCGTGTTATGGCCGCGCGACAGTAAGCGCTCCGTCGTCAACTGCCAGCGTTCCTTCGGGTCGAACACGCACACATCGGCGGTCGCGCCAACGCTCAGCTGGCCCGATTCGAGGCCGAGAATATCCGCGGGTTTGCGCGTGAGCAGCGCCACCGCCTCCACCAGCGTCAGCAGTCGTTCCCGCACGAGCTTAAGCGTCAACGGCAGCAGCGTTTCCAGTCCCGAAATACCGGGCTCCGATTCGCTGAAAGGCGCGAGCTTCGCGTCGGACTCGTGAGGCTGATGGTCCGAGCAGACGGCGCTGATGACGCCCCGCTTCAGCGCGCGGCGCAGCGCGGCGCGATCCCGCCGGCTGCGTAACGGCGGTTGTACGTGGCATTGCGTATCGAAGTAGCCGATATCGTGCTCGGTCAGATGCAGATGATGCGCCGTCACGTCGGCGCTAACCGGCAGCCCGCGACGCTGCGCCTCCGCGATCATTTGCACCGCCCGCGCGCTCGAGAGGCCACAGAAATGCGCGCGTACGCGCGTTTGGTCGATGAGCGCGAGGTCGCGCGCGACCGCGACCGTTTCGGCCGCCTCGGGAATGCCAGGGAGCCCGAGTCGAGTGCTGATCTCACCTTCGTGACAACAGCCATCGGCCTTGAGCCACGGGTCTTCGGAATGGAGAAACACCGTTAGGTCGAAACTCGCGGCGTATTCCATCGCGCGGCGCAACACCAGCGTGTCGGTAATAGGCGCGTTGGCATTGGTGAATGCGACGCAACCCGCCTCGTCGAGCGCCTCCATGTTGCTCAGCTTCTTACCTTCCAGGTTCTGCGTCAGCGCGCCGAGCGGATGAATGAACGCATAGCCGAACCGCCAGGCGCGCGACTGAATCATTTGCGCCATCGCCGGCGTGTCGATCACCGGGCGGGTATCGGGCGGGCAGCAGAGCGTGGTGATGCCGCCGGCGACGGCGGCCTTCAACTCGCTTTCGAGCGTCGCTTTGTGCTCGAGGCCCGGCTCGCGCAGGCGCGCGCGCAGATCGATGAGTCCGGGGCAGACGATTTTATCCGTCGCGTCGATCGTGCGCCGGGGTTTGAACCCGCTCGGTGAGCGGCCGACGCCGACGACGAAGCCTTCGCCGTCGATGTAAATGTCGCGCTTGCCGTTCAGGCGATTTGCCGGATCGATTAAATGACCGCCCTTGATCGCGAGACTCATGCGCGCGCGCCCGCGCGCCGCGCGCGGCCCTCCGCCGGCGCGCCGCCGAGGATGAGCGCCATGATCGCCATGCGCACGGCGATGCCGTTGGTGACTTGCGGGAGGATCACCGACTGCGAACCGTCGGCGACCGCCGAATCGATCTCCAACCCGCGGTTCATCGGTCCGGGGTGCAGCACGATCGCGTCCTTCTTGGCGTACGCGAGCTTCTCGGGCGTCAATCCGTACAGGTTGAAATATTCCTGCTCGCTCGGAATGAGCGCGCCGGTCATGCGCTCGAGCTGCAGCCGCAGCATCATGACGACGTCGACACCGGCCAGACCCTCGCGCATATCGATGCAAGGCGTCACGCCGAGACGCTCCACCGCCGTCGGCATGAGTGTGCGCGGCGCCACCACGCGTATCTCGGCGACGCCGAGGGTGTTGAGCGCCTGGATTTGCGAGCGCGCCACCCGCGAGTGCTGGATATCGCCGACGATGGCGACTTTCAGTTTCTCGAACGAGCCTTTGCGCTCGCGAATCGTGTAAACGTCGAGCATCGCCTGCGTCGGGTGCGCGTGCGATCCATCGCCGGCGTTGATGATGTGCACGTGCGGCGGCACATGCGCCGCGATCATGTGCGCCGCGCCGCTGCGTTTGTGACGCACCACGAAAAGGTCCGTGTGCATCGCTTCCAGATTGCGCACGGTGTCGAGCAGCGTTTCCCCCTTGCTCGTGCTCGATGCCTCGATATTGAGATTGATGACGTCGGCGGAAAGCCGCTTCGCGGCGATCTCGAACGTCGTGCGCGTGCGGGTGCTCGATTCGAAGAAGAGGTTGACGACGGTCTTGCCGCGCAGCAGCGGTACTTTCTTTATCTCGCGCTGCCCGACCGAGACGAAAGACTTGGCGGTATCGAGAATTTCTAAAATGTTACGACGGGAAAGGCCTTCAATCGTTAAAAGATGCTTTAATCGTCCGTGATTGTCGAATTGAAGGTCTCGCGTCATCCGCTGGCCTCCTGGATCGCCACCTCGAGTCGGCCGGGACCGCCGACAAGTTTGATGTGCTGGCGCTTGCTGAGATGCATTTGCTCGCCCGCAACCTGCGCCTCGATCGGCAATTCGCGCCCATCGCGCACGATGAGCACCGCGAGCGTCACCGACGCCGGCCGGCCGTAGTCGAAAATCTCGTTAAGCGCGGCGCGCACCGTTCGCCCGGTGTGCAGCACGTCGTCCACCAGGATGACATGACGATCCTCCACGCTGACCGGCAAGCTCGACGCCTTCACCTGCGGGTTCATGCCGATGCGGGTGAAGTCATCGCGGTAGAACGAGATATCGAGGGTGCCGAGCGGTTCGGTGAGTCCGATCTCCTTATGCAGCAAGCTCGCGACCCACGCGCCTCCGGTATGAATACCGACCATGACCGGTCGCTGTTTCAGGTGCGCACGCAACGGCTGCGCCATCCGTTTGATCGCCGCGCCGATGTCGAAGGGTGCGCTCACGTTATGCGTTCGTTCAAAAAGGCTTGAAGGATCGTCTGCGCCGCACGCTTGTCGATTTGGTGCTTATGGCGTTTCAGCGGAACACCGTCATCGAGAAGCGAGTCAGTCGCGGCGCGCGAGGATAGGCGCTCATCCACCATATGCACCGGTAGATTGTAGCGGGCCTGCAAGCCTTCACCAAAGGCCCGCGCCGCGCGGCTGATGTCGTTCTCGCTGCCGTCCATGTTGAGCGGCAGCCCGACCACCAGCGCCTCCGGTTGCCATTCCTCGAGCAGCTGCTTGATGCCGTCCCAGTCGGGCGCGTCCGCGCGGGCGGTGAGTTGGGTAACGGGCTGCGCTAATCCCGAGTGATGGCTGCCCACAGCCACCCCCGTATGTCGTTTACCGTAGTCGAAGCCGAGAAACGTCCCGGCGGTCAAGCGTGGCCGGCCTCGGAGGAGAGCGTGGTGAGATCGACGCCGACCAGCCCCGCTGCCGCGTTCCATCGACCTTCGAGCGGCAGCTCGAATAGGACTTCACGATTGGCGGGCCCCGACAGCCAAGAGTTCTCCGCCATTTCGCGCTCCAGCTGACCCGCTCCCCAACCGGCGTAGCCGAGGGCGATGAGATAGCGATCCGGACCACGATGTTCCGCGATCGCCGCCAGGATGTCGCGCGACGTCGATACGCCGATCGTATCGGTAACCGGCAGCGTCGATTCCCAATTGCCGAGCGGTTCGTGAATCACAAAGCCGCGGTTGTTCTGTACCGGGCCGCCGAGGTAAACCGGTTGCGCCGAAAGCTGCCGATCCGCGGCCGCGATGTCGAGTTGTCCGAGGATGTCGCCGAGCTTGAGATCGGTAACGCGGTTGATGACGATTCCCATCGCGCCGTCGGTCGAATGCTCGCAGACGAAAGTCACGGTGCGTTTAAAGTTGGGGTCCGCGAGCGACGGCATCGCAATCAGGAATTGGTTCGTAAGGGTGGCACCCGGTCTCATCGCGCTAGTATCTGGCAGAGCCTTGGCGCGCGCAATAATGACAATCCCGCGCCGGTGATCGCGACTCGCGGATTTGCCTTAATCGCTCGTGATCTCGTCGTTGAACTTCAAGGTGCGAGTTAAGACGATAATATCGGTTTCCGCGCGCATTTCGGGGGTGAAGGGGGAAAACGGCGCCGCGAGCTGCACGATGCGCACGGCCGCGTCGTCGATCAATGCATGGCCCGAGGAACGGGTCACGTTCACGCCGCCCAGTGTCCCATCCTGGTTGATGGCAACGTCGAGCATGACACTGCCGCGCAGCCCGCGGCGCTTCGCTTCCTCCGGGTAGTTCAAATTGCCGATTCGCTGAACTTTAGTGCGCCATGCTTCCATGTAGACGGCGTCCCGATATTCTTGCGTCCTGGCGTTGACGAATTTGCGCCGGGGGCGGTTCTGATACTCCTGCCACACGCGGCTGATTTCGGCATTCAGTCGAGCGCGCTCGGAAAGATCGGGCGGCGCCGGCAGGCCGAGCTGCGCGGGATCGATCCGCTCCTCTCGACGCTGTGGTTCGGGTTGCGGTGTCACGACGCTTTGCTCTGCGTTCCGCTGAGTGAGCAGCTCGCGCGCGTCGCGCTTCGCCGGAACTTGCGTTTGCGGTTTAGGGCGAATGGCGGGGAAATTCTTGCGCGCTTCGCTCACTTCGCGCAGCGGCAGCGGGTTGCGGGCAATGTCGGGTCGATCGCTGTCGCCGCCGCCGTCTTGATTGGCCTGCGCCAGAAATTCCGGCTGCTCCGGCGCGCGCGCGCTCTGCGATTGCACGAGAGTAATCTCGAGCGTTGGCAGCCCTTGCAGCTCGCGCAGCTTCGGGACGGCGAAGGTCACGCCGAGTATCACCAGCATATGAACCAGAAGCGATCCGAAGGTCGTGACACCGAGGCGGTCGCTCTCGGAAAGCCGCGGGCGGTTAGCGACAAATTCCATTGTGACCGGTGCGATCGCGCGCGTTCGACGAAATCAACACAAGTAATAGTCTAGCGAACAGCGGCAGTCGAGCGTGAGGGTGTTTGCACTAGACCGGCAATGGCGTCCATCAGTCGCGCGCTGATGTTCAACCCGTAGAGCTTGTCGAGCTCGCGGACGCAGGTCGGGCTGGTGACGTTGATTTCGGTCAAATAGTCGCCGATGACGTCGAGCCCGACGAACAAGAGGCCGCGTTCTTTCAAAGTCGGACCGACCTGGGTGCAAATCCAGCGATCGCGCTCGCTGAGCGGCACGCCGACGCCGGTCCCGCCGGCCGCGAGATTCGCTCGCGTTTCGCCGGGCTTGGGGATGCGCGCGAGCGCGTAGGGGAACGGCTCGCCGTCGATCAGCAGGATGCGTTTGTCGCCATCGACGATCTGCGGGAGATAGCGTTGCGCCATGGTGAAGCGCGTTCCGTAGGCGGTCATGCTTTCCAGCACGACGTTGATGTTCGGGTCATCCGAGCGCAAGCGGAACACCGAAGCGCCGCCCATGATATCGAGCGGCTTCACGACCATGTCGCCGTGTTCCGCCAAAAATCCTCGCAGGCGGTCCATGTCGCGCGCAACCAGCGTCGGCGGGATGCATTGCGGGAACCAGAGGATCGAGAACTTCTCGTTCGCGTCGCGCAGGCTGCGCGGCCGATTCACCACCAACACACCGCGCGCTTCGGCTTGCTCGAGCAGATAGGTGTTGTAGACGTACTCCATGGTGAACGGCGGATCCTGCCGCATGAGAATGACGTCGAGTTCGGCAAGCGCGAGCAGCGCGGTCGCGCCAAACTCGTACCAGCGTTGGGAATCGTCGTAGACGCGGAGCCGCCGCGCCTGCGCGTACGGTTCCGGACCACGCAGGAACAGATCGGGCGGTTCGATGTAGTTCAGCTCCCACCCGCGCGCTTGCGCTTCGAGGAGCATGGCGAGCGTCGTGTCCTTGGCGAAATGAATGGACCCGATCGGGTCCATGATTACGCCAAGCCGCAATTTTCGGGTCACGCGCTGACTTCTTCCAGCTCGCGCGCCGCGGCAAGAAGCGCGAGTCGCGCGACGACCCCGTAGGCGTAGAACTGCGGCGACGTCTTGTCGGCCGACGTGTGGGTTTCCGCCATCGGCTCGAAACGCATGCCGGGCGCGTTCAAATTTTCCGTCGGTCCGCGCTCGCCGTGAATCCGATAAAATCCGCCGACGACCGTCGGGCCGATCGTATAAATGACCGGTTCCGCGGAGGCGGGCGGTTCCCCGACCGTCTCGAGCGTGTAAACGCCCTCTTGCACCAGCACTTGGGTAACCGCGCGGCCTTCCTTCGCGTGCGCCATTTTTGTCCGCTGCTTGCGATTGAGATCGCGCACCTCGGCCTGGCTTCTCACCGTCATAATCGCCATACCGTAGGTCCCGGAGTCCGCTTTAATGACGACGAAGGGTTCCTGATCGATTCCATACTCCCGATATTTTTTTGCGACCGCGGCAAGCACTTCGTCCACGTAAGAAGCGAGACAGTCTTCGCCTTCGCGTTTCTGAAAGTCGATGTGACCGCAATTGCGAAAAACCGGATCGATCAACCACGGATCGATGTCGACGACGTCGCCGAACTCAACGGCGACGCGGCCGTAGTGCGCGAAGTGATTCGACTTGCGGCGGTTGCTCCAACCGAGGGCTGGTGGTGGGACGACGGGCTGATCGAGTCCCTCGAGAACGGGCGGTCGACCCGCCGAGAGATCGTTGTTGAGCAGTACGAAGCACGGTTCGAAGTCACGGACTTGTATTCTATTATCCACGCGTACCAGCGGTTCGAGCGTGATATCGCGCCCCGACGGCAGATCCACCTTGCGCGGTTCGGTGAGATCCGCGAGCAAGGATCCGATGCGAACCGTAAGCCCGGCCGCCGCCAGGATATCAACCAGCGTCGCGAGACTCTCGAAATAGTGCAGGTTACGCGTGTGATTTTCCGGAACCACGAGCACGCGCTTGGCGGTGGAACAGATCTTTGTCACTTCCCGCTGAATCGCGTCGGTGCAGATCGGACGGAACGCGGGTTTCAAGTTGTTGAAACCGGCGGGGAAGAGGTTGGTGTCGATCGGCGCCAGCTTGAAGCCGGCGTTGCGCAAATCGACGGATGCGTAAAACGGCGGCGGCACTTCTCGCCACGTCGCTTCGAACCAGGATTCTATGGCCGGGCGCTGATTCACCAGTTGGATATCGAGAGCTGGGAGGGACGCGTGCTGTTTCAGGACCGCCGGACTCGATTCGTTACCCATGGGGCCATCCATTCGAAAAGGGGCAAAGGATAGTCCTATGTTTGTGGTCAGACCAGACTCGCAAGAGCGCAAGTGGCATAAATCCTGCACGATTCAGGTGGCTAGACCCCCGAGTCGCGTGCGTTCTGCGACAAGCCGCGGGAAAACCGGAAGCGCCCCGGCGGACGAATGGGCTATAGTTTGCTCAAGAACCAAGGAGAGACGGCCCGGAGGGGAAAGCTAGTATCATTTGCGCTACCGATCATTCGTCTAACGAGCAATTTCAGAAACTACGTTACCGGCGGGCAAACCGGAGTCTTCGCGAACCCACATAACGTGCGGTCGCGCCGGCGGTGTCCGCACACGGAGGTGCGGGCCGGGGTTTGTCGAAGTCGGGCAGTCGCGCCAGGGACGGCAGGTACGACCACTTGTTTGTGCTGTGCTGAGGATTTGCCTGCGTGGGCATCAAAGTCATGATCATCGATGACAGCAACACCATCCGCCGCACGGCGGAAGCGCTGCTGAAGAAGGCCGGTTACGAGGTGTACACCGCCGCCGACGGATTCGAGGCGATGTCGCTCATCACCGACAATCAACCCGACATCATCTTCGTCGACATCATGATGCCGCGATTGGACGGTTATCAGACGTGCCAACTCATAAAGAACAATAAGCGTTTCAAGGATACGCCCGTCATCATGCTCTCCAGCAAGGACGGACTGTTCGACCGCGCGCGCGGTCGAATCGCGGGTTCACAGGAACACGTCAACAAGCCCTTCACGCAGGAAGAACTGATCGATGTCATCAATAAATATGTGCATTGAGAAGAACGCCTGCGGGTGCGAAGTGCGGATCGTTGGCGTCGGCATTAACGAGAGCATCGGGGAGCCGAAGTATGGCGATTAAGAATGTGCTGGTCGTGGATGACTCGGCGACCGACCGGCATCTGTTGACCGAGATGTTGAAGAAGAATGGATACTCCGTTTCCATCGCCATGAGCGGCGAGGAAGCGATTACGAAAGCGAAACAGGAACGCCCCGATCTTATTTTGATGGATATCGTGATGCCCGGAATGAGTGGTTTCGAAGCGACGCGCAGCATCGCGCGCGACGCCGAAACTTCCGCGATTCCGGTCATCATCTGCTCGACCAAAGGTCAAGAGACGGACAAGGCCTGGGGTCTGCGCCAGGGCGCGAAAGATTATCTGGTTAAACCGATCAACGAGAAGGCACTGATCGATAAACTGAAGGCGCTCTAATGGCACGTACCCGCCAGGACCCGCTCGCGCTGCTGCGCAAAATTCAGCGCGAAAGCATCGAGACGGCTCCGGGACTGCCACAGGAAATTCAGGCGGCGACCCTGTGGTCGGGCGTCGCCTATCGTCTTGCCGAGATGCGGTTGGTGACGCGTCTCGACGAGGTGTTGGAAGTGTTGCCCTGCCCCGAATACACCTTGGTGCCGGGCACGAAGTCGTGGGTGAAAGGTGTCGCGAACGTTCGCGGCAACCTGATTACCATCATCGACCTCGCCGAGTACTTCGGCAAGCCGCCGGTATTCCTCGACGAGCGCACGCGACTATTGGTGATGAACGTCCCCGGCTTGCACACCGGGCTTTTGGTGCACGAAGTGCTCGGCCTGCGTCACTTCGACGAGGAGGCTGAACGCCAGCAACTGCCGGATTTGGACGATCCGGTGATGATGCATGTGAAGGCGGCCTTCGTGCGGGACGAGGTTTTGTGGGGAGTCTTCGACATGAAGTCGCTGGCGGAAAGCGCCACGTTCAAGCACGTGGCGGCCTAAGAAACACGAGCGGACACACGAGCTGAGGGGCAGATCATGGCAAGAGCGGCAAAACAACATTTGATCGACCAACCGTCCGAGGAAGTCATCGACCTTGCCGACGCGAAAATCGCGGACGAGGCGATCGCTGAATTCGCCGAGGAACGGGAAACCGAGGGCGTTGCGCCGCGACGCGGCGGCCTCTTGGGCGTCTTCTCGGGGCTCCCGTTTCTATTGGGCGGCATGGTGCTCTCGATGATTGTGATGGTGTGGCTGCTCTTCATCAACGCGCAGCGGTCCGAACGCGAGGCGCGCTACATCGAGCAATCCTCGCAATTGCTCATGCTGTCGCAACGCATCGCGAAGGAAGCGCGCGAAGCGGTGCTCGGCCAGCCCGCCGCGGTCAAAGTGCTCCGGGAATCGCGCGACCGGTTCGCTCAGATCGTGACGTCGCTCAAGGACGGCAACGCCACGCTAGGCATTCCTCCGAGTCCCGTCGACGTGCAGCCGCAGCTCGCGGCGGTGATCGAGATCTGGGCGCCGAAGACGGATCGCGAAGGCATGCAGCGCGAAGTGGACCAGATTCTGACGCAAGAAAAAGCGTTGTTCCAGATGCGCGAGAACGTGCAATCGATCAACCAGACGAGCCCGTTGTTGCTGACGCTCGCCGACGAAATCGCCGAGCTCGGTGCCGAGTCCGGCATGAAGCAGGCGGATCTCTACGTACTGAGCCGCCAGGCGATGCTGTCCCAACGTATCGCGAAGGACGTCAACGTCTTTTCGCAAGGCGGCAACGACGCGGCGGTAGCGGCGGCGCAGTTCGGTAAGGATGTCAAGCTCTTCGGCGAAACCGACGCGCAATTGCGCAAGACCGCCCCGAAGATTCTCGAGTCGAAGTTCGAAGAGATGGACGCGATCTTCTCGGGACTCACTAAGAACGTCGACAGCATTCTGGGTAACGCCGCCGAACTCTTCGTGTCGCAACGTTCGGGACAAGTCATTTCCGAGCTCTCCGATCCGCTGCTTACCAAGTCACGCGCGCTGGTCGAGGGGTACTCCTCGCTCAGCGAGGGCCGCACCGTTCTGCAGACGGCGATTTTCGTGTTCGGTGTCGCGACCCTCGGTTTCTTGTTCCTATTGGCGCGCAAAATCGTCGTGGATGCCCGCGACCGCGAGCGCGTCACCGCCGAGCAGAACCGCCAGACGCAGGATTCGATTCTGAAGCTGCTCGACGAAATGGGCGACCTCGCCGACGGTGACCTGACGATTCAGCCGGAAGTCACCGAGCAAATCACCGGCGCGATCGCGGACTCGATCAACTACGCGGTACGCGAAATGCGCGGCCTCGTCGCACGTATTAAGAGCGCCGCGACGCACATGGCGGTCGCGTCCGAGAACTCACGACAAACGGCGACCGAGCTTACCGAAGCTGCGTTGCGCCAGGCGGCGCAGATCACGGAAGCGAGTAATCGCCTCGTGAGCATGGCGAAATCGATGGAAGACATGTCGAAGAGCGCCGAGCGCTCCGCGGAAGTCGCGCAAGGTTCGGTGCAAACCGCGAAGCGCGGTACCCAAGCCGTGCAAGATACGATCCGCGGTATGGATGAAATGCGCGAACAGATCCAAGAAACCGCGAAACGTATTAAGCGTCTCGGTGAGTCGTCGCAACAGATCGGTGAAATCGTCGAGCTCATCAACGACATCGCCGAGCAAACCAACATCCTGTCGTTGAACGCCGCTATTCAGGCAGCGATGGCGGGTGAAGCGGGCCGCGGTTTCGCGGTGGTCGCGGACGAAGTGCAACGGCTAGCCGAGCGCTCCGCGGAAGCGACCAAGCAGATCTCCGAGCTGGTTAAGACCATTCAAGCGGACACGAACGAAGCGGTGGCCTCGATGGAGCAAGCCACCAACGGCGTGGTGCAAGCGACGAAGCTTGCCGACGCCGCGGGCCAGGCGCTCGGCGAAATCGAGTCGGTGTCGGAGCAGCTCTCGAACCTGATCGTTAGCATGTCACGCGACGCGCATCGCCAGTTCGAAACCGCGACGGTGGTGTCCACCAGCATGGCGAAAATTCAGGAGACGACGAGTATGACGTCGGCCGGTACGCGCCAGACGGCCGAATCGATCGGCAAGCTGTCGGACCTGGCGCGCGAGCTGCAGGCGTCGGTCGCCGGCTTCAAGCTGCCGACGTAAATCGTGCGCCGTGATCGGATATCGACTTCGGCTCACGCCCCCCTCTCCCCTTGTTCCCGCCGGGGCGCGCGACAATCAGCGCGCCCGTTCGAAATCTCCCCCTCACCTCCCGCGAGGGGAGAGGGGGTCGCTCCTGCGCATCCTGCGCTCGCGACATTCGCACTTTGTCGCTGCGCAGTCCCTGCTTCGCGCCAAAGCCCAGGGCAAACATCCTGTTTGCCCGTTCGCCGCCGTGCAGCTCACCCATGTGCAGCAGAGTTGGTTTGCTGACGCGGTTTATCGGCCGCCATGAGCACGTATAGGAAAGTCGACCCGAGCACCCTCGGGTGGGTTAAAAACGAGATCGACGAGACGCTGAAGCACGCGCGGCTCGTGCTCGAGGGCTTCGTCGAGAACCCCACCGACCGTGCCGGTCTGCGGTTCTGCATTACTCACCTGCACCAAGTCGTCGGTACGCTTCTCATGGTCGAGCTCGACGGCGCGGCTCTCATGGCGCGCGAGATCGAAGCGCTCGCCGAGGCGGTGCTCGAAGAGAAGGTGCGGCCGTCGCCGCAGGTGCTCGAGTCGTTGACGCGCGGTATTCTGGTGCTGCCCGATTACCTCGCGCGGCTGCAATACGGTCATCCCGATCTCCCGCTCAAACACCTGCC
This sequence comes from Sulfurifustaceae bacterium, assembly GCA_041485885.1. GTDB lineage: Bacteria > Pseudomonadota > Gammaproteobacteria > Acidiferrobacterales > Sulfurifustaceae > JACQFZ01. The sequence continues at coordinate 64,213 of JBGPKL010000008.1, read as the reverse complement.
GTTATTGAACGAGCTGCGCGCGGCGCGCAAGGCCGAGCCGATCGGGCAGCTCGAACTTTTCGAGCCGGACCTTTCGGTTCGTCCGCCGACCGCGCCGAGCGACGGGCGCTTGGCGGACGCGGAATTCGCCGGCCTCGCGCGGCAACTGCGCGCGAGCTATCAAGGGGCGTTGCTCAGCTGGTTGCGCGACACCAACGACAAGGAGCCGCTGCGCGCGATTGCCAAGGTGCTCGATGAGCTTCAATCGCGGGCCGGCATGGGCGTGCTCGAGCAGCTTTTCTGGGTCGCGGGCGCACTGCTCGAAGGAATGATCGAGGGCGGCCTCGAGCCCACGCCCGAGCGCAAGAAGCATCTGGCGCGGCTCGATCAGCAAATTAAAAAGATCGTCGATGGTACCGAGAAGTCGGTGCTGCGCAGCTCCTCGGAATCCGTCGTGCGCGCGATTCTCTACGAATTGGCGCGCGTCAGCGTGGCGACGCCGAGGATCGCGCAGCTCAAACAGGTGTTCCGCCTGGATGAGCTGATCGGCGTAACCGGCGACGCGTTCGGCGAGGATGAGCCGTCGAGGCCCTCGCCGCAGGTGCTGCAGTCGGTCGCGACGGTGCTGGCGAAGGAGATCGAGCAAGCGCAAGACTTGCTGGCGTCGGCGTTCGATGCGCGCCAGACCGACACCGCATCGCTCGCGCCGCTGCTCGAATTACTGCGGAAAATGGCCGGCACGGTCGAGATGGCCGGCGTGCACTCGCTGAAGAGTTTGATCGACGAGCTGATCGCCACCGGTGTCGCGCTCGGCGAAGGACGCATCGCGAACCCGGAGGCGGCGGCGATGCCGATGGCACAGGCGCTGCTGACGATCGAAAGCGGGGCGCGGGAAATCCACCGCTCGGCGGACGACTGGAAGCAGCAGATCGAGCAGACGATCAAGGGTCTGCACGCGCTGCCCGAAGGTCGCGAGACGGTGTCGGTAGACGGTATCGAGGTGAGCGATGCCGCGTTGACCGAATCGGAATACGAGCAACTGCTGGGCGTCGTCGCGGCCGAGATTGGCGTGAATCTGGGCAGGATCGAAGAAGCGTTGGAAGGATTCGCCGCGCACGCCACGCAGCTCGATCGTCTCGATGAGATCCCGCGACAGCTCGAACAGATCCAGGGCGCCATGCACATCGTCGGCGCGGAACGGGCGGTCGAGCTCGCGGCGGTCACCCGCCGGCATATCGAAGACATCCGTCAAGGCGCACTCGGCGCCGATCCCACGATCCTCGATGGGCTAGCCGTTTGCGTCGGCACGCTCGGCGCGTATGTCGAGGGGCTCAAGGCCGGGCGGAAAAATATCGATTCGCTGGTCGATGCGGCGTTACGCGAGGTGCAAACCGCGATCAAGGACAGGCCGGTCGCTGCAGCACGCGGTGGCGATCCGATCGGCGTGCTGCGCGAGCGGCTCGATGCGTGGTTCGCGAACCCCGTGGATGTCCAAGCGAGCACCGCGGTGCAGGATCAACTGAGCCTTGCCTTTGCCGCTCCCAGCCGCGACCCGGTAAAGACCGAAATGATCGTGACGGAGATGGGCCGCTTGCTCGATCTCGTCAGCGAAGATCCAGCCGCGTTGTCCGAGGAAGTTCAAGCGACGCTCCGGGCGTCATGCGACGCGCTTGCGGCGCAGCGCGTACCGGCGGTTGCGTCGGCGCGGGAAAGCAAATCGACGACTTCGGCCCCGCTCGCGCCGCTCGCCGATAATTTCGACCAAGAGATACTCGAAATCTTCATCGAGGACGCGCGCGACGTATACGGCAACATCAGTCGCGAATTCGGAAATTGGCGCGCGGACCCGACGAACCAAGCGGCGTTGATGGAGCTGCGCCGCGGCTATCACACGCTGAAGGGCAGCGGGCGGATGGTCGGTGCGAATCAAATCGCCGAGCTTGCCTGGTCGGTCGAGAACGTGCTGAACCACGTGCGCGACGGAAAAATGAAGGCGTCGCCCGAAGTGTTCGATATCGTCGAGCAGTCGCAGCTCTACCTGCCGGACATGATCGCCCAGCTCGAGGGCGGACCGGCACCGGCAGCGGATGTCGCCGCGCTCGCCGCGCGCACCCATGACTTCGTCGCGCGTCGCGGGGAAGCGGCGCCCACCGTTCGAGCGGCGTCTCCGGGACAGCCGTTGCCGAAACTCGACGGCGCATTGCTCGAAATTTTCACGAACGAAGCGCGCGGCCATCTGGCGAACGTCAGGAATCAAATCGGCGCGTGCCGAGCCGCCGGTTCGACTTGTCTCGTCACCTCGAGTCTCACGCGATCGATTCACACGCTCCAAGGTAACGCGCGCTCGCTCGGTATCCGCATGATGGCGGAAGCGTGCGCGGAGATGGAAAAGTTGCTCCACGCGCTCGAAGTGCAACATATCCCGATGGTGCGCGTGCATCTGGATCTGCTGGAGGAATCCGCCACCGCCGTTACCGATTTGGTGAACGCGGTCGCAAGCGGCGCCACCGCGAGCGGCAACATGCCCCAGCGCTTCGGCGATATCACGCAGCGGCTGCGCGCGGAGCACGAGAAGTTCGCCACCCCCGAGCATCCGCACGTCGTTCCCCTGCCCGCTCCGACGCGGGTTATGGACGATGCCGAGGCCGAGGAACCGCTTATCGCCCCGCGGATCGTCGATCAGCCGCGTGCGGCGCTCACGCGGCCGGCGGCGCCGGCGCGGGACGTCCGGCCCGCCGACACCGACGGCACGGCGACGGAACTCGGGATCGACCGCGAGCTGCTCGAAATCTTCCAGGAAGAAGCGACCGATATTTTGAATCACATGGAAGATGCGCTGCGCTCCTGGCGCGACGAGCCGGACAACATGAATATCGTGCTGGAACTCAAGCGCACGCTCCACACGCTAAAAGGCGGCGCGCGCATGGCGGGTGCGATGCACATGGGCAACGTGAGCCACCAGACCGAATCGCTTCTGCTGCGGGTCGAGGACCGGGCGGTGGCGCCGAGCTCGGCTCTCTTCGATCTGTTCGTCGAGGCGCACGACACGCTGGTCTCGATGTTGAACCACATCGCGGGCGGAGAGGCGGCGCCGCGCACCGATGCGTTATTGGCGCGGCTAGCCTCCGCCGCCGGCGGACAGATGGTTTCATCGACCGAGCGGGCGGCGCCGCCAACCGGTGGATCGGCGCCGTTTGTCCAAACGCGACGCGCGGCCGAGACCGAGCGGGATGCCGCGACGCCGACGCCCGAGCGCATGTCTGCGCCCATCGTCGCGGGGACTCCGGTCGCGCGGGTCGAGTCAGTCATGTCGGCAGCCGCTGACCCGTTGCGAGCCGCGACCGAGCCGGAATCCTGGGCAGATCGGCGCGAGCGACCCGGGCAAATCCGCGTCAACACGGATCTCTTGAACAGTCTGGTGAATTACGCGGGCGAAGTGTCGATTTCGCGCTCGCGCATGGAGCAGCAAATCTACGGTTTCCGCGACAACCTCGCGGAGCTGCGGCGCAGCGCCGTGCGGTTCCGCGATCAGCTACGCGAGCTCGAGATTCAATCGGAATCGCAGATTCTCTATCGGCTGGACAACAGCGACACGGACTCCACCGATTTCGATCCATTGGAGTTCGACCGCTTCTCGCGGCTGCAACAACTGACGCGCAGCCTCACGGAAGGTTTGCACGATCTCACGACGATTCAGCTCAGCATGGGTAACTTCGTCGGCGAGGCCGAAGCGGTGCTGCAACAGCAGGCGCGCATCAACACCGAACTTCAGGAAGGTCTGATGCGCACGCGCATGGTCGAGTTCGCGACCCAGGCGGCGCGCCTGCGTCACATCATGCGCCAGACGGCGCGCGAGCTCGGCAAGCGCGCCGAGCTCGATCTTGCCGGCGGCGATGTGCAGATCGACCGCACCGTGCTCGACCGCATGATCGGACCGTTCGAGCACATGATCCGCAACAGCCTTGACCATGGCATCGAGAGCGACGCGGAGCGCGCGCGCGCCGGGAAACCCCCGGTCGGGCGCATCACGATAGCGGCGCAGCAAGAAGGTAATGAAATCGTCATCCGCTTTTCGGACGATGGCGCCGGTATGAGCGTCGAGAAGATACGCGCGAAGGCGATCGAACGCGGACTCATCAGTGCCGATGTGCACGTCGGCGAAGATGAGCTGCTCCAATTCGTGCTGCTCTCCGGCTTCTCGACCGCCGAGGAAATCACGCACGTGTCCGGCCGCGGCGTCGGCATGGACGTGGTGCATAGCGAGGTCAAGCAGTTGGGCGGCAGCATGGCGGTCGATACCAAGCGTGGCCAAGGCACGACCTTCATCATTCGGTTGCCGCTCACGCTCTCGATCACCCAGGCGCTCATGGTCCATATCGGCGATCAGCTGTTCGCGGTATCGCTCGGCTCGGTCGCCAACATCATCGAATGCACGTCCGAGCAACTGAGTCGCATGGCGGTCGGGAAAAACCCGCTGCTCAACTACAACGAGAAGCTTTACTCGTTCATGAATCTAGGCGCGCGGTTGGGAATTCCCTCCGCCAAGGCGAACGGCCGCAAGGTGCCGGTGCTGCTCGCGCGCGCCGGCGCGCGCGAGGTCGCGATTCAAGTCGACGGGCTCGGGGGCACGCGCGAAATCGTCATCAAGGCATTGGGCTCGCAGCTTGTCGCGATCAAGGGGCTCGGCGGCGCAACGATCATGGGCGACGGTCGCGTCGTGCTGATCTTGGACGTCCCCGGTCTCTGGTACGCGGAGGAGACGCTGCGCGTGGAGCATCAATTGCGGCCGCAGTTGCAACCGCTCGCGGAAGGTCGCACGCGACCGGTGATTATGGTGGTCGACGACTCGCTTACGGTGCGCAAGGTGACCGGCAAGCATTTGCAGAAGCGCGGCTTCGACGTGATGGTGGCAAAGGACGGTGTCGACGCGGTCGAGCAACTGCGCGGGCGCATCCCGGATCTGATGCTCATCGACATCGAAATGCCGCGCATGGACGGCTACGAGTTGACCGGGCGCGTGCGCTCCGACTCGACCTTGAAACATGTGCCGATCATCATCATCACCTCGCGCGCCGGCGATAAACATAGACAGCGCGCGTTCGAGCTCGGCGTCGACAGCTACATGAGCAAGCCCTACCAGGAGGAAGAGTTGTTCAAGAACATCGACAACCTCCTGGCCCGCGGTCGCCCGCACTGATCCGCCAAAGGAAATAGCGCACTGTGGCAGATTCCAGCCAGTACTTACGCCTGGTTCTGGACGGCACCGACTACCTTCTGCCGAGCGCCGCGAGTGTCGCGATCGAGCAGCGCGACGGGATGGTACTCGAGAGCGGTGCCGGTCCGGTGGTCGCGTGGCGCCAAACCCGCGCGGGTCGGTGGCCGGCGTACGGGCTCGACGCCGCGTTCCGACCGACGCGGCCCGCCCGCTGGCAACGCGCCGTGTTTCTCGAGGCGGCCGGTCAGCCGGTCGGTCTCGTCGCGGAAGATGTGAATCTGCTCGGCCGTACCGACATGCATGTCGCGCCGTTCGCTCCGCTCGGCGCCGCCCCGACGCGCTTCGGACATTGGTTCAACGCCGCGTGGGTGGACGGTCAACGCGTCACGCTCGTCATCGACCCGCGCAGCCTGCTCGGATTTCTGCGAAGCCTCGGAGCCGGGACGTGAGCCCATCGAGCGCGAACGATCGTATCCACAGCCTCGAAATCCCGCTCCAGGGCGTGACGTTGCTCGTGCCGAGCGCCGCCATCGCCGAGGTGACGAATCCGACCGCGCTTCATCCGGTTCCCGGCGCGCCGCCGTGGTTGCTCGGCGTGATGGGCTGGCGCGCGCAACCGGTGCCGGTGGTTTCGTTCGAGGGGTTGATCGGTCAGTCGATGCCGTCCGTTTCGGCGGGTTCGAAGATCGTCATCTTTTATCCTCTTCCCGGTCCGCGCGACTGGGAATTCTACGGAATACTATCCCTAGCCGAGCCGCGTCCGCAGCCGATCACCTCGGACTCGCTCGAAGCCGAAGACCCGGCGCGCCTCCCCGACACGCCTTTCATCGCGGCCGGCGTGCGCGTCAAGGGACGGCTCCTGTTTATTCCCGACTTCGACGCGCTGCGCCAAGCGTTTTATCCGTAGAATATAAATCGCATCAGCGACCCAACTCCCCCTCTCCCCCCGGGAGAGGGATGGGGTGAGGGAGGGTGTTCCTGCTAGCCCGTCGCGAGCGCGATGCCTTCCGCTGCAATCGCCGCAAGCCGATCGATCTCTTCCGGCGCGATCACGTACGGTGGCATGAAGTAAATCGCATCGCCGAGCGGGCGCAACAGCGCACCTTGCTCCAGTGCGTGGCGATGCACGATCCGCCCGCGCCGCTCCTGCCACGGATACGCCTCGCGCGTCGCCTTGTTTCGCGTTATTTCGATCGCCGCGATCATGCCGGTTTGTCTCACCTCCGCGACGTGCGGGTGATCGGCAAGCGGCGCGATCGCGCGCGCCATATGTGCCGCGATCGCGCGGTTGCGTGCGATCACGTCGTCGGTGCGAAAAATGTCGAGCGTCGCGAGCGCGGCGGTGCAGGCGAGCGGATTGCCGGTGTAGCTGTGCGAATGGAGAAAAGCTTTTAGCGCGGTGTACTCCGCGTAGAACGCTTGGTAAACATCGTCGGTCGTCAGACAAACCGACAGCGGCAAGTAGCCGCCGGTGAGTCCTTTGCCGAGACAAAGAAAATCCGGCCGTATGCCGGCTTGCTCGCAGGCGAACATCGTGCCCGTGCGCCCGAAGCCGACGGCGATCTCATCGGCGATCAGATGCACGCGATGACGATCGCACGCATCGCGGAGCAATTTTAGATACACCGGGTCATACATCCGCATCGAGCCCGCGCACTGAACCAGCGGCTCGACGATGACCGCGCAAGCTTCGGACGCATGCCGCGCGAGCGCCTCGTCCATGGCGCCGAACGCGCGCCGCGAGTAATCCGCGTACGATTCGCCCGGTTCGCGAAAATAACAATCCGGAGACTGTACCGGAATCGATTTCAACAGCAGCGGCTCGTACGTTTCCCTATAGAGCGCAACGCCGCCGACCGAGAGCGCGCCGAGCGTCTCGCCGTGATAACTGTTGGTGAGACAAATGTAGCGCGTGCGCTGGCGCTCGCCGCGATTGCGCCAATAGTGAAAGCTCATCTTGAGCGCGATCTCGATCGCCGCCGAGCCGTTGTCCGCGTAGTAACAACGCGCGAGCCCCGCGGGCGCGAGTTCGATGAGGCGCTCGGAGAGCGCGACGACCGGCTCGTGGGTGAATCCGGCGAGTAGCACATGCTCGAGCCGCCCAAGCTGCGCGGTTATCGCCGCGTTGATGCGCGGATTCGAATGGCCGAACAGATTAACCCACCAAGAGCTGATCGCATCGATGTAGCGCCGCCCCGCATAGTCCTCGAGCCAAACGCCCTCGCCGCGCCGAATCGGAATCGGCGGGAGCTCTTCGTGATCGTGCGCTTGCGTGCACGGATGCCAGACGACGGCGAGATCACGCTGGGAGAGGCTGCGGTTGTCCATGTAGGTGGTGCTCCATATTTTTTTGCGGAGCGTGGAGTGTAGACGGGTTCGTCATCCCCGCGAAAGCAGGAATTAGTTTTTGTCCCCTATCCCCTTGCGGGAGAGGGCGAGGGAGAGGGAGAGGGAGAGGGGAATAGTCGATCGCGCTTATCGTTCTTTCTTCGCCGCGCTCGCGATCAAGCGATACGTTTCTTCGTAGATACGATCTCGCGGGCCGAAGGCGACTACGTCTACCGTCTTACCGCCCAAGCGATAGATCAGCCGAAATTTGCCGACGCGCAAGCTCCATAGTCCAGCGAGTTCGTCTTTGAGGGTTTTGCCGGTGCGCGGGTCTGCCAGGACCTGTTCGAGCGCGGCGCGCAGTTTGCGCTTGATCCGGGGATGCAGTCCGCGAATGACGTCGGCGACGTCGCGCGGGAGGCGTAGCTTATGAAGCGAGCTTTTCATCCGCCCGCGGTCGCCATCGCGCAGTGATTACTTAAAGAGCTCGTCGAGTGTGTACCGCTTGGCCTTGCGGGTCTTGAGCGCGGCGAGTCCGCGCTTGATCTCCTGCATCAGGCTCTTGTCCGAACGCACGGCGTAGGTTTCCTTCCAGCTGTCGTACTCGTCGGGGCTGACCAATACCGCGGCCGGACGCCCGTTCTTGGTAATCACGATTTCTTCGTCCCGACGATCTACCTCGTCGACAAGTCCGCTGAGCTTGGCTTTAGCTTCCGAGAGGGGCAGGGTTTTCATGGCGAATCCGAATTGACCAGAATTATGGTCATTGTAGCCGCCGTCGATGTTGTGTCAATCGGGGGCGAAGTGCGCAGGGGCCGGTTATTGAATAACGCTATGAGCGACCCCGGCTTTAGTATCCCCAATAACTCTTCAACACATTCCGCTGATTCGCAAAACTCTCCGGCGTCACCGGCTCGAAGCGTTCGAGGCCGACGCCTTGCAGCATCGCGCGACCGGTGTCGGTTTGATGCGCTTGCAGCAATCCGTCGCGAATCTTTTCTTTCATCTCGGCGCTCAATCGCGGCGACGTGGAGAGGACCAGTCGCGCCATCGGCTCGGTGGTCAACATCACCGTCAAGCCGCCGCGTTGTAGCTTTTGGCTGACGACCGCGGTGGGGAGGAACGCCGCCTCCACTCTCTTGGCGAGCAAGAAGTTGATAGCCTCCTCCGAGCTTCGCACTTCTATAAGCACGGGTTGGCGCGCGGGATTCGGAAACATGGCGTTGAGGCGGGTGCTGCCTCCGCTGAGCAATCCCAGCGATGCGATGCGGCGGCCGACGAGTTGCGCGGGATCGACGATGCGCGCGGTGTCGCGCGTGATCAGGCTGTAGCTGGCGCTGTCGGGGACTTTGGCGATGGCGCTGAAACCAAATTTATTGAGACGGTAATCGGTGAAGTGCGGGCCATCGAGCGCGATGTCGTAGCTATTGCGGTGGAGCACGCTCCAATAGGCCGGGAAGTTGGGTGGTATTTGGATGGTGCACGGGCGGCCGGTGAGCGTCTCGATGTATTGCGCGAGCGGTTGATAGCTTCGAAACGTGCGTTCCTCGCGCGGCAGCGGCTGAATCAGCAAGACGAGCGCCGTCTCGTCCGTGCCGGCGAGCCGCGGCAATAAGAACAAGGCAACGAGCCACAGACTCGCGTAACGTCGGGTTTTCGCGTGCAAAGGACCCGCGGTTCTTGCTCGATCGATCGTTGACGTTATTTCCGTTCTCACGCATTGAGTCTAATCCATGGTCGGTTAGAGGGTTGTCGAGATGCCGTCGTGGTGACCGCGGGCCGCGATCGACGGATAATGGCGGCATTTACGCAACGTAAGGAGACGTTCGATGGTTCCGACAGAAGCCTCGATCTGCGATTTCGGGCGGGCGGCGCCGGATTTCAAATTGCCCGGTATCGATGGGCGGGCCTGGACGCTCGAAGACGCGCGCGGTCCGAACGGCTTGCTCGTCATGTTCATTTGCAATCATTGTCCGTACGTGAAGGCGGTGCGCGAGCGCATCATCCGCGATGTGCGTGACCTCGGCGCGCTCGGTGTGCGCTCCATCGCCATCAGCTCGAACGATCCGACGGATTATCCGGACGACTCGTTCGACAATATGAAGCGCGTGGCGCGGGAGTATAGCTATCCATTCCCGTACGTTTACGACGAGACGCAGGAAGTCGCGAAGCGCTACGGCGCCGTGTGCACGCCCGATTTCTTCGGTTACAACAAAGACCTGAAGCTTCAGTACCGCGGCCACTTGGACGCCTCGCGAAGGGAGCTGGTGCCGAACGCGCGGCGCGAGCTTTTCGAGGCGATGAAGGAAATCGCGCAAACGGGCAACGGACCGCGCGAACAGATCGCGAGCGTGGGTTGTTCCATAAAATGGCGGCAAACGGCGTGACGGTTCCTCGGTGCTGTTCAGGAAGACGCGGTATTGCCGCGCCCGCAGCCGTGAGCGAAAATACGTGCGTTTCGCGTACCGCGAAGCCAAGAAGCCGCGTAAGCGAGCCCATCGGTTGCCGTCGATTAACCGCGCAGTAAAGGAGCTTCCTCATTTGCGCATGCCTATCACGCCGGGCGGCACTGCCAAGCGCGCGGCGAGCATTTCTAGGTAAAGAGAATCATTCGTGAACGCACCTCCGCACGCTCAACCGGCAGGCGCCGCTTCCAAGTTACCGCGCCGCACGTTGGCCAACGCGATCCGCGCGCTGGCGATGGACGCGGTGCAGAAAGCGAACTCGGGCCACCCGGGCATGCCGATGGGCATGGCGGATATCGCCGAGGTGTTGTGGAACGATTTCCTGAAGCACAACCCCACCGATCCGAAATGGATCGACCGCGACCGGTTCGTGCTTTCGAACGGTCATGGCTCCATGCTCCTTTATAGTTTGTTGCATCTCAGCGGCTACGATCTTTCCATCGACGAGATAAAAAATTTCCGCCAACTGCATTCGCAGACGCCGGGTCATCCGGAGTACGGCTGCGCGCCGGGGGTCGAAACGACGACCGGGCCGTTGGGTCAAGGCTTCGGCAACGCGGTCGGCATGGCGCTCGCGGAAAAGATGCTGGCCGCGCGCTTCAATCGCGACGGGCACGCGATCGTCGATCATTACACCTACGTTTTTGTCGGCGATGGTTGCATGATGGAAGGTGTCTCGCACGAGGCCGGCTCGCTCGCGGGCCATCTGCGCCTCGGCAAGCTCATCGCGTTCTACGACGACAACGGTATTTCGATCGATGGGCACGTCAGCGGCTGGTTCACCGATAATACGTCGAAGCGTTTCGAAGCTTACGGGTGGCAGGTGATTCCGACTGTCGACGGCCACAATCCCGACGCCGTGAAGCAAGCGATCCTGAAAGCGCGCGCCCAACAGGATCGGCCGACGCTCATTTGCTGCAAGACCGTGATCGGCTTCGGCGCGCCCAGTAAGCAAGGCACGGAGTCGACGCATGGTTCTGCGCTCGGCGCGGACGAGGTCGCCGCCGCGCGTAAGCAGCTCGGCTGGAACTATGAACCGTTCGTGATTCCTCGCGACGTCTACGATGCTTGGAATGCGCGCAACGACGGCGCCGCGCGCGAGCGCGAGTGGAACGAGCGATTCGCCGCGTATCGCGAGGCGTACCCGGAGCTTGCGGCCGAGTTCGAGCGGCGCATACGCGGCGAGCTGCCGCGGGAGTGGGCAAGCAAGGCGCAAGAATACATCGCCTCCGCCGCGTCGAAGGCGGAGACAGTCGCGACGCGCAAAGCATCAGTGCAAGCGTTGAACGCTTATGCGCCGCTGTTGCCCGAGCTGATCGGCGGCTCCGCCGATCTTGCCGAATCGAACCAGACGTTCTGGAAGGGCGCGAAGGCTGTCACCGCGGCGGATGCGAGTGGCAATTACATTTACTACGGCGTGCGCGAGTTCGGTATGTCCGCAACCATGAATGGTCTCGCGTTGCACGGCGGCGTTATTCCATACGGCGGCACGTTCCTGGTGTTTTCCGATTACGCGCGCAACGCCGTGCGTTTGGCGGCGCTCATGAAGATCCGCGTGATCTTCGTCTATACGCACGACTCCATCGGCCTCGGCGAAGACGGACCGACGCACCAACCGATCGAGCACGTCGCGTCGCTGCGCTACATTTCGAATATGACGCTCTGGCGACCGTGCGACGCGGTAGAGACCGCGGTCGCGTGGAAGATCGCGCTCGAGCGTAAAGACGGGCCGACCAGTCTCGTACTCACCCGCCAGAACGTACCGCCGCAGAAGCACGACGCGCGCACGATCGCTCTCATTACTCGCGGCGGTTACGTCTTGTCGGAAGCGGCGAACGGCCGTCCCGAGGCGGTGATTATTGCCACGGGCTCGGAGGTTGAGCCAGCGAGGCAGGCGCAGCAATTGTTGGCGGCGAAAGGTCGGCATGTGCGCGTCGTGTCCATGCCGTGCACGTCGGCGTTCGACGCGCAGGACGTCGCGTACCGCGAGTCGGTGTTGCCGGCGTCGCTTACGAAGCGAGTCGCAGTCGAGGCGGGCGTGAGCGATTACTGGCGCAAATACGTCGGCCTCGCCGGGCGCGTGGTCGGCATCGATCGTTTCGGCGAATCCGCGCCGGGCGGCGCGCTCATGAAAGAGTTCAGGTTTACCGGCGAGCATATCGCCACGGTGGTTGAAGAGATTTTGTAGGGCGGGTGGAGCGAAGCGGAACCCACCGAGAATATTAGTTTGTTGGGTTGCGCCGCTGGTGCGGCTCCACCCAACCTACATTAAAAATGTAGGGTGCGCTGTGCGCACCTATCGACATTGGTTAAAGACCGGCAACAACGAGTTGGAGATTCGGTAATGACAATCAAGGTCGCGATCAACGGTTACGGCCGCATCGGGCGCAACATTCTGAGAGCGCACTACGAAGACGGTAAGAAGCACGATATACAATTCGTCGCGCTGAACGATCTCGGCGACGCCGAGACCAACGCGCATCTCACGCGGTATGACAGCGTGCACGGCAAGTTCCCGGGCGACGTGAAGGTTGAGGGCAGCAATCTGGTCTTCAACGGCGATCGCATTCGCGTCTGCGCCGAGCGCGATCCGGCAAAGCTGCCGTGGAAAGATCTCGGCGTCGACGTCGTGCTCGAATGCACCGGGCTATTTACGAGCAAGGCGAAAGCCGGCGCGCACCTCAGCGCCGGCGCGAAGAAAGTGATTATCTCCGCGCCGGGCGAAAAGGACGTGGACGCGACGATCGTGTACGGCGTCAACCATAAGATACTCAAGGCTAGCCATACGGTGATCTCCAACGCCTCGTGCACGACGAATTGCCTGGCGCCGCTGGTCAAGCCGCTGCACGACAAGATCGGCGTGGTGCACGGATTAATGACCACCGTGCATTCCTATACCAATGACCAGGTGCTGATCGACGTATTGCACAAAGATCTGCGCCGCGCGCGCTCGGCGACGATGTCGCAGATTCCGACCAAGACCGGCGCCGCCGCGGCGGTCGGCCTCGTGCTGCCGGAATTGAACGGCAAGCTCGACGGTTTCGCGATCCGCGTGCCGACGATCAACGTCTCCGTGGTCGATCTCACGTTCGCCGCCGCGCGGCCGACGAGTGTCGAGGAAGTGAATGCGATCATGAAATCGGCCGCCGCCGGCGAGTTGCGCGGAATTCTGAACTACACCGACAAGCCGCTTGTGTCGATCGACTTCAATCACGATCCGGCGTCTTCCACCTTCGACGCGGGCTTGACCAAAGTCGTCGACGGCAAACTCGTGAAGGTGCTGGCGTGGTACGACAACGAATGGGGTTTCTCCAATCGCATGCTCGATACCGCCGTTGCATTGATGAATGCGAAGTAATCCTCCACGTTCGGCAGCGGTGGTCATAACTCAACGCCGCGACGACGCAAGCTGCGGCGCTATCGCTTTAGATAAAACGGCGACCTTTACCGCGACATGGCAATAAGAAAAATGACCGACCTCGATCTCGCGGGTAAGCGCGTGCTTATCCGCGAGGATCTCAACGTTCCGGTCAAAAGCGGCGTAGTCACGAGCGACCAGCGCATCCGCGCGTCGCTGCCGTCCATTGAATACGCGATCCGCGCGCGTGCGAAAGTGATGCTGATGTCGCACCTCGGGCGGCCCGAAGAGGGTGTGTACAGCGAGGAGAATTCACTGAAGCCGGTCGCCGCGGTGCTGTCGAAGCTGCTCGGCAGGAAAGTGCCGTTAATCAAGGATTACCTCGAACGGCCGCCGAGCGTGGGTGATGGCGAGGTCGTGCTGTGCGAGAACGTGCGATTCAACAAGGGCGAGAAAAAGAACAGCGAAGCGCTCGCGAAAAAGTATGCGACGCTCTGCGATATCTACGTGATGGACGCGTTCGGCACCGCGCACCGCGCCGAAGCGTCGACGGTCGGCGTCGGCCTATACGCGCCGGTTGCCTGCGCGGGCATTCTGTTAGCGCAAGAGCTCGACGCGCTCGGCCGGGCGCTCGCGAATCCAAGGCGGCCGCTGGTCGCAATCGTCGCCGGTTCCAAAGTTTCCACGAAGCTCACGGTGCTGGAGCATCTCATCCAGAAGGTCGACCAGCTCATCGTCGGCGGCGGGATCGCGAACACGTTCATTGCCGCGGCGGGTTACAAGGTCGGCAAATCGTTGTACGAGCCCGGCCTGATCGATACCGCGAAGGAGTTGATCCGCTCGGCGCGGGCGCGCCGCGTGGATATTCCCATTCCGTCGGATGTTGTCGTCGGTAAGGAATTGAGCGAAGCCGCCGAAGCCACGGTGAAGTCGGCAACGGCGGTCGGCGATGACGAATTGATTCTCGACATCGGGCCCGATACCGCGCGCCGTTTCTCCGACTTGCTGAAGCAAGCGGGGACCATCGTCTGGAACGGGCCGGTCGGCGTTTTCGAGATCGATCAGTTCGGTGAAGGCACGAAAGCGCTGGCGCTGGCGATCGCGCACAGCTCGGCGTTTTCGATCGCGGGCGGCGGCGACACGCTCGCGGCGATCGAGAAGTACAAAGTCGCCGACCGGATTTCCTACCTATCGACCGGCGGCGGCGCGTTTCTCGAATTCCTCGAAGGAAAGCAACTGCCGGCGGTCGCCATGCTCGAAGCGCGCGCCGCGACGTAACCCTGTCGAGCGCGAGCTGAATGTCCGCCAGCATGCCAAGGAGACTCTGATTGATTCAAAAGATGCAGAGTGCGCGGCGTACGCCGATCGACAAAACGGTGCGTGGAGCGCACCCTACGTCGAATTATTCAGACATGCGCTAATACGACTCGCTTATGTTTCGACGCACTAAGATCGTCGCCACCCTCGGGCCCGCGACCGATGACCCGAAGATCATGAACAAAATGATCGAGGCGGGCGTGGACGTGATCCGGCTCAACTTCTCCCACGGTCACGCTTCCGTGCATGCGCGCCGAGCGCAGATGGCGCGTGACGTCGCGCGTGCCCACGATCGCCATATCGGCGTGCTCGTCGATCTCCAGGGACCGAAAATCCGCATCGGCAGTTTCAAGCAGGGCAAGGCCGAGTTGCTCGAAGGCGACACGTTCATGCTCGACGCCGATCTCCCGCTCGACGCCGGCACGAACGAGCGCGTCGGCGTTACGTACAAGGGGTTGCCGCAGGACGTGGATCGCGGCTCGACGTTGCTGCTCGACGACGGTCGCATCGTGCTGTGGGTCGATCGGGTGGAAGGCAACGAGATCGTTTGCCGCGTCGTCGTCGGCGGCGAGCTGCGCGACAGCAAAGGCATCAATCGCCAGGGCGGCGGCCTCTCGGCCAGGGCGCTCACCGATAAGGATCGCGAGGACATCAAGCACGCGGCCGCGCTCGACGCCGATTACCTCGCGATTTCGTTCCCGCGCAGCGCCGCCGATATCAACGAAGCGCGCGAGCTGTTCCGCGCGGCCGGCGGTCACGGCGGCATCGTCGCCAAGATCGAGCGCGCCGAAGCCGTTACCGCGATCGACGAGATCACGGAGGCGGCCGATGTGGTGATGATCGCGCGCGGCGATTTGGCGGTCGAGATCGGCGACGCCGACGTGCCGCCGATCCAGAAGCGCATCATCCGCGTCGCGCGGCGCCTGAACAAGGTCGTCATCACCGCCACACAGATGATGGAGTCGATGATCGAGAACGCGATCCCGACGCGCGCCGAAGTATCGGACGTCGCGAACGCCGTGCTCGACGGCACCGACGCGGTGATGCTTTCCGCCGAAACCGCGAGCGGCAAGCACCCGGTCGCCGCGGTCGCGGCGATGGACCGCGTGTGCCGCGTCGCCGAGCACGAAGAGGAGATGGTGCACCCGCGCCAGCGGCGCGAGATGTTGTTCAAGCGTGTCGATGAAGCGATCGCGATGGCGGTGATGTACGTCGCCAATCACCTGCCGGTGAAGGCGATCGCGGCGTTGACGGAATCCGGCAGCACCGCGCTCTGGATGTCGCGCATCAGCTCGGCGGTGCCGATCTACGCGCTGACTCCGCTCGCGCAGACGCAATGCAAGGTGACGCTCTATCGCGGCGTGTTTCCGGTGGCGTTCGAGCAGAAGAGCAGCGATCCGGCCACGGTAATGGCGCAGGCGATCGACGAGCTGCGCCGCCGCGGCGCGGTGCGCGACGACGATCTGGTGATTCTCACCATCGGCGAGCCGCTCAAGAAACCCGGTGGCACCAACACGATGAAGGTTATCCGCGTCGCGGATCTGCACCTCGGTCCGGCATCGTCCTAACGCCGCACTGCCGGCGAAAGTACTCGCTTAGTTCAAGCCTACTCACCGGTCTACTCGCGTCGGCGTCGGTTTTCCGTCCCGGTGCGCGGTTCGACCGTCTTGGCGTTGTCGCGGTCTAAGTTTCTCAGCGACGTCATCGGCGCTCCGCGCGGCGCGTCTACACTTCATAGAAGAGTCGGCCGCGCGCCGCCGCCACAATCGGAGTCAGGCCATGAACGCACCGTTGGCTAACGTCAGTCTCGAAGACAAATACGTCCTCACCTCCGGGCGTGTCTACGTGAGCGGAATCCAAGCGTTGGTTCGGCTCTTGATCATGCAGCGCCTGCGCGACGCGTCGGCGGGGCTGAACACCGCGGGTTTCGTGTCCGGCTATCGCGGCTCGCCGCTCGGCGGGCTGGACAAAGCGCTGTGGGAAGCGCAGCCGCATCTAGCCGCGCATCACGTGAAATTCCGGCCCGGCGTCAACGAAGATCTGGCGGCCACCGCGGTTTGGGGGACGCAGCAGATCGGCATCATCGGGCCGGCGAAATACGACGGCGTGTTCGCCATGTGGTACGGCAAGGGGCCCGGCGTCGATCGTTGCGGGGATGTCTTCAAGCACGCGAATCACGCGGGCACCGCGAAGCACGGCGGCGTGCTGCTGGTCGCGGGCGACGACCACGGCGCGTATTCATCGACGCTGCCGCATCAGAGCGATCACCAGTTCGCCGCCGCTATTATCCCGGTGCTCTATCCGTGCAACGTGCAGGAGTATTTCGACCTCGGCCTGCACGGCTGGGCGATGTCGCGTTTCTCCGGGTGCCTGGTCGGATTCAAAGCGACGTCGGACACCGCCGAGTCGAGCGCGTCGGTCGATGGGGATCCGTTCCGCGTGCAAATAAAGTTGCCGGAAGATTTCGTCGTGCCACCCGGCGGTCTGAACGCGCGGCTGTACGGCGGCTCGGTGCGCGCGCAGGCGATGGAGCAGGAAGCGCTGATGCAGGATTACAAAATTTACGCCGCTCTCGCCTACGCCCGCGCCAACAAGCTCAACCACACCGTCATCGACGCGCCGACCGCGCGCCTCGGCATCATCGCCTCGGGCAAATCGTATCTCGACGTGCGCGAAGCGCTGGAGGAGCTCGGCATCGACGACGCGCAAGCGAAGCGCATCGGTATCCGCCTCTTCAAGGTCGCGATGCCCTGGCCGCTCGAACCCGAGAGCGTGCGCGAGTTCGCGACCGGGCTCGAAGAGATTCTCGTCGTCGAGGAAAAGCGCCAGGTCGTCGAGTATCAACTGAAGGAGCAGCTCTACAACTGGCGCGTAGACGTGCGCCCGCGCGTGATCGGCAAGTTCGACGAGAAGGGCGAATGGGTGCCGCCGCACGGCGAGTGGCTGCTCCCGAGCAAGGGCGATTTCTCGGTGGCGCAGATCGCGCGGGTGATCGCCTCGCGCATCGCGCGTTTCCACGAAAGCGATCTCATCAAAGCGCGTTTGGCGTTTCTCACGGCGAAGGAAGCGGTGCTGACGAAAACGGTGAACACGCCGCCGCGCCCGGCGTATTACTGTTCCGGTTGTCCGCACAGCACGTCGACCAAAACGCCGGAAGGCAGCATCGCGCTCGCCGGCATCGGCTGCCACGCCATGGCGACGTCGATATATCCGGACCAGAACAAAACGATCACGCATATGGGCGGGGAGGGCGCGACCTGGATCGGGCAGGCGCCGTTCTCCGACGTGACGCACATGTTCGTGAACTTGGGCGACGGGACGTATTACCACTCCGGCTATCTTGCGATTCGCGCGGCGGTCGCGGCCAACGTGAACGTCACCTACAAGATTTTGTATAACGATGCGGTGGCGATGACCGGCGGCCAGCCGGTGGACGGCCCGCTGTCCGTGCCGCTCATCGCGCAACAGATGGCGGCGGAAAGCGTGCAGCATATTGCGGTGGTGACGGAGGATTTGAGTCGTTACCGCGACCGATTAGGTTTGCCTTCATTTGTCACCGTCAACGACCGGCGCGACATGGATGCGGTGCAACGGGAGCTGCGCGAATACCGCGGCGTGTCGGTGCTTATTTACGACCAAGTGTGCGCCGCGGAGAAACGCCGCCGGCGCAAGCGCGGCGAGTATCCGCTCGCGCCGCGGCGCGTGTTCATCAACGACGCGGTGTGCGAGGGCTGCGGCGATTGCGGCGTGCAGTCGAATTGCACGTCGATTCTGCCGCTCGACACCGAGCTCGGCAGGAAGCGCACGATCGACCAGTCGTCGTGCAACATGGACTACTCGTGTCTGAAAGGATTCTGCCCGAGCTTCGTGACCGTCGAGGGCGGCAAGCTCCGCAACGTAAAAGCGGATACCAAGGAGGCGGGCGAGCTGTTCGGGCAACTGCCCGAGCCCAGCGCGCCGCCGCTCACGCGGCCGTACAACGTGCTCGTCACCGGCATCGGCGGCACCGGCGTGCTCACGATCGGCGCGCTCATCGGCATGGCGGCGCATCTCGAAGGCAAGAACGTCTCCGTGCTCGACATGACCGGCGTGGCGCAGAAAAACGGCGCGGTGACATCGCACATACGCTTGGCGGCGTCGACGCAACCCATTCACGCACAGGCGATCGCCACCGGTGAAGCGGATTTGATTCTCGGCTGCGACATGCTGACGGCCGGCGCGCACGATGCCATCGCGAAAACGCATCCGGGGCGCACGGTCGCGGTTATCAACACCAACGAGCAACCGACCGGACAATTCGCGCAGAATCCGGACTGGCAATTTCCCACCGCTGAGGTGCGCGCGCTCATCGCGGAAGCCGTCGCGAATCGCACGCACTTTGTGGACGCGACTCGGCTTGCGACCGCGCTCATGGGCGACGCCATCGCCACGAACTTGTTCATGCTGGGTTTCGCGTACCAGCAGTCGCTGGTGCCGTTGTCGGCACAAGCGCTGCTGCGCGCGGTGGAGCTGAACGGCGTCGCGGTCGACGCCAATAAGCAAGCGTTCTTGTGGGGACGGCGAGCAGCCGTCGATCTGGAAAAAGTGGAGCGCGTGGCGACGGCGGGGCGCGAGGTGGTGGTGTCGCTGCCGCAGAATCTCGAGGCGTTGATCGCGAGTCGCGTCGCGCTTCTCACCGCGTATCAGAATGCAAAGTACGCGCGGCAGTACGAGGAGTTCGTGCGCCGAGCGCACGCGGCGGAACGCTCGATCGGCGGCGACGACCGACTCGCTCGCGCGGTCGCGCAAAATTTCTTCAAGCTCATGGCGTACAAGGACGAGTATGAAGTCGCGCGGCTGTATACCAACGGTGAATTCCAGCGCAAGCTCGCGGACGTATTCGACGGAACGGTAGCGCTCAAATTTCATTTGGCGCCGCCGCTATTCGGCAAGCGCGACGCCGCCGGACACCTGGTGAAGCGGCCGTTCGGGCCATGGATGTGGACCGCGTTCCGCGTGATCGCGAAGTTGAAATTTCTGCGCGGCACGCCGTTCGATCCGTTCGGCCGCAGCGAAGAACGCCGCACCGAGCGTCGCTTGATTGAAGAGTATCGACAGGATCTCAACGCCATCATCGCGCGTCTTGCGCTGGAACAGCTGGACGACGCCATCGAGCTGGCGCATCTCCCCGAGCAAATCCGCGGCTTCGGCCACATCAAGCAAGCCAATATCCAAAAGGTCCGCGCCCGCCGGGAAGAATTGAAGGCGAAGCTGCAAACGCCCACAGCGCCGCATCCCGCACGCGTGCTACGAGCCGGCGCAAGGTAATTACGACCTGCCGATTGCCGCTGCGTGGGTACCTGTGCAGCGCACAGGGAAATCCGGTGCTAATGCCTCCATGTAGGTTGGGTGCAACCGGTGTTGTTGCACCCTGGGCAGCAACGACAATGTATTATTTCGATGGGTTACGCTTTGCTCCACCCACCCTACAGGGAGTTTTTGCGATGGCTTCTAGCTATTCCGATAAACCTCACGTCGATGACCGACCTTGACGACCAGCACGGTCAGTTTCTTGTCTTCGATTTCATAGATGATCCGATACATACCCTGCCGAATCCGATATCTGTCATAACCGGAAAGTTTTTCGCAACCTACCGGTCGCGGATTCTCCGCCAGCGAACGGATTCGTTGCATGATGCGTTTGACATCTTGTTTGGGAAACGCACGCAGATCTTTGGTGACGGATTTCTTGAATACCAGATCATAATTTGCCATGCGCCTTTAAATCCTTCAGCAGCGCTTCGTAGGAAATCACCGGCTCGGCCGCACGTTGCTCGAACGCCGCCAGATCTTCCTGATCCTCCCGCAACGCCGCGCGCACCGCATCGTTGACGATATCCGATACCGACCGATGCGTATGCGCCGCCTTTAGGCGCACCGCTTTGTGCAGTGCCGGCTCAAAGTACACAGTGGCACGCTTGGACGTTTCGCTCATGATGTATTACCTCGTGCCGCAGCATAGCGTTCAGACGCTATAACGTCAAAACGCTCTATGGCTAATAGCTGCGGGTTAGGAAGACGAGCCGGAACGCCGTGATGCCGACGGCGCCCGTGATCGAGGCCAGGCACCGCTCGTGGTTTTCGAGAGGCAGTGTGTAGAGAGCGCAACGCACCGAAACGACGGTGCGGATCACTCGGTCTCGATTGAGTAGAGGCTATCTCAAAAGTGCCTCTATGTAGGTTGGGTGCAGCCGCGCGAGCGGCGGAACCCAACAAAATATTATTTCGGCGGGTTGCGCTTCGCTTCACCCACCCTACATGGGGTTTTTGAGATGGCTTTTAATGACTCGCGCGCCAGCGTCTGGATGTAGTATTTTGGTACTACATAGTAGGAACCGGTACTAGCGGGTACTAGGTACTATGCCGTCTAATCATAGTTGGGCATTTTCATCGGGTGGCATATGAACGTCACGAACTTCCTACTTGGCATCATTCTCCTAATTCTGGCGAGGCAGTTCTATCCAGGTTTCTTGAATACGATCCTCCTGGTAACTATCGGTGGTTTTTTTCTATATAGCTGCTATTGGCTTGTAGCCAAGTTTCCTGAGCAGCGGAAGAAACGGAAAGCGGAAAAACAGCGAGAAGAGAAGGATGAGGCAGAGTTCTGGGAATATGAAGGAAAGCACCGAGCTATTCGAGCCAAATATGATCCCGAGAATGTATGGAACGAAGCTACATCCGTTCCTCAAGAGTATTTGGATGAAATTTCAGCTCTAAACCTTGCGCATCGAGACATGCTCCAGCGACGCAATGGATGGACCACTAGTGACTTTTACTCCTAACGAAGGCTGAGTTATTAACGCTCGGGCATCGCTATGAACAGCCTCACCATTAACTATCGTTACCCGTTTGGTTGCCTCATTGCTGGCGCCATCGCATTTTTCATTTTTCTTCTTCTAGGAATCAAAGTCGACTCAATGTGGTTTGCTCGCGGTGGTTCGATTGTTGTGCTGCTTGGCGCCGCGGCTGAGTATGGGCTGTTGCAGGTGCAACAGGAGGTATTGAACAATCGCGTTGCTGGTCTTGGTACCTGGGGTGGCCCAATGATCTCTAACCTAGACATCCCGCCACCGTTCCCACGGTTGCGTATTGCCGCGCACGTATTCGTGGTTGTCGGAACTTTCGTTTGGGGGTTCGGCGACATTCTTCTCAAGTAGCCAGCGTAGCGTGCGCCATGCGCACGATTGTTTCTGAGCGGTGAGCGTTCTCTCAATGCGCAGCGAAAAGGTAATTTTATTTGATCTCGGTGGTGTACTCGTTGAGACCACCGGCCGCGACGTTTTGCGAACACTCCTCCCCTCGATGAACGACCCGCGTGTAGTGCTCGAACGTTGGCATCGGTCTCGCGCAGTGAATCTTTTCGAACGAGGTCAGACATCAACCCGGGTATTTGCGCGAGCGTTCATCAAAGAATGGGAATTGCCGCTGAGTGAGTCGGAGTTTATTGAGTTCTTTGCAACTTGGGTCAAAGGTTACTTTGACGGCGCCACGGCGCTCATTCGGTCTCTTCGGGCTCAGCATCGTGTGGCATGTCTAAGCAACACCAACGCAGTGCATTGGTTACGCCTTCCTAAGTTGTCGGAGCTGTTCGATTCATGCTTTGCCTCTCATCTGACCGGATTCATGAAACCCGATCGTGAGGCCTATGAGCACGCGCTGCGCGAACTTCGTGTCGCTGCGGACGCGGTCTACTTCTTTGACGATCTGGAGCCGAACGTAGCCGCCGCGCGCGCCGTAGGAATCAATGCGTTCCACGTCAGCGGTTTTTCGGAAATCGAGCCGATCCTGCGGGCCGAAGGATTGTACGCGCGGGGCAGCGCCTAAACGCGAGCCAACGTAGCGTGCGCCATGCGCATGATTATCAGTGGTCAAGCACGGTCACGTGGAGCAAACGAAAGAGAGGTAAGTATTATTTCGGTGGGTTGCGCTTCGCTCCACCCACCCTACATGGGGTTTTTACGAGTAAATAGGATCAGGTCTTGCGCTGAAACATCGCACCTTCCGCTGCCCCACCACCCGACTCACTGCGCTGTAGTGAGGCAGCAAAAAGGCGTAAAACTTGTCCCTTGCCGTGACCCCTGCTCCTCCCCACGCGGTGTATCACGCCGCGAATCGGATAACTTCAAGTTCCGCTGTCCCGTGAGCTTCGGCCAATAGGCTGTCGATGCGCTGCATGACTCGATCCTCGATTAGGTACTCTCGACATGCGCTACATTGCAGAAGCGGCAACTGCTTGAGGATAACAATACGCTGCTCCGACAGTTTGAACGGAAGATCCGTACGCACTGGGCTCATGCTGGCACCACACACTGTGCATTTCATCCATTACTCCTTCGTGTTTTCAAATCGTCCGACCACTCATCGCGACTCGGCCGATATGCCGTTACCACGCGAACGTTATGACCCGCAACATCCACGCCAAAAAGTACATGAAACGCATCGGCCCCCGACCTACCGAGCAACAAATAACTCGGATAGTACTTGTCATCGGGATACGACTCGATCAGCTCAAAAGTATCCACGGCACCGATAATGGCCTCGCGCTGTATGAACCTGTTCCCGAGCCGCATGTTGACATGATAGGTCAGAAGTGGCCCCACTTATTGATACAGCCGGCTAAGTGACGGCTCTGCTCTGGCACGCTACTTCGCATTTTACAATAGGCGTCGACCCCACACCGCGCTTGACCGGCGCACAGCCGATGCCGTGTACTTCGAATCGCTGCCGCTCGCGCCGGCAGCCTAACCGCAGAGCCTCACTTAACCGGGCGCGATTTGCTGTTTAGATTGGTGGGGCCACTTCTTTGCACGCAGTTCATTCGAGGAGGGATGTCATGAAAGATTCACGTTGGAGTGTGTACGCGGCGTCGCTCGCGACAACCGTGGGTGTGGCGTATGTCCTCTGCGCCATTTTCGATGCGCTATTTCCGCCGTTCGGCCTGATCCGCTGGCTGGCGCAGGCCAGTCCCTGGCCGATCTACGGTAGTGCCGTGGCATTTGTTACCGGATTGGTGACGTTCACCGTCGCCGGTTTCGTGCTCGGCGCGTTTTACGGGATCGCGTGGGGGTTCTGGAGCAAGCGGCTGAAATGGTGACACGATAATCTTTTCCGACCGTCGAAATCGGGCCAGGTCTTGCAATGAAACAAATCAAATGTGTCACCGCGAGACCTAGCCCGATTTTTTTGAATCCTGGCCCGTGGATGTGGTCGCCGACTACGCGCGCATCGTCGAACTTCTGATCGAGCACGGCCCGAACTTGCGACTTCCGTACGCGCGCCTTCGGCGACGGTTTGTTCGAATTGCGGCGCGAGGTAAGTCAGCCAGCGTAGCGTGCGCCATGCGCACGATCGTCAGTGGTCAAGCACGGTCACGTGAAGCAAGCGAAAGAGAGGGAAGTTTAGATGGCTCGCAGCCTAGTTTTTGTGTACAACGCCGACAGTGGCTCCAGTGGCCTATTCAATACGTTAACGGATATCGCGCACAAACTGATATCCCCCCATACGTATTCCCGCAATCTTTGCGCGCTGACTCACTCCAACCCCGGGATGCGAAAGGAATGGAAGGAATTATGCCGGCTTGCCTACATCGACCTACATCGCAAGAGTCCAGAAACCGCCCGGCCCGTTATAGATGAAGATGCACCTGCTCAGGACGTTCCTTCCAATAAGCGCAACTACATTCTGAGGTGGATTCAGGGGCACTGTCTGGCCCGCTAGATCTACTCCGGCCACCTGATCCAGTTCGATACCGAAACCTAATGCTGTGAAATGCAAGGACGCCGGGTACAGGCTTTGCTGCACGGGACCGTTTGCTGTCCCGCTAGTTACGGCCCCGATAGGATTAAGAGTCAGTAGCTTCAAAATCGGTTCGTGCACGCACGTCATCGTGGCGCCCGTGTCGATCAGTGCTATTCCAGTCTGTGGCGCGGGCACAGGCTTCCCTTGGCTCGCGAGGACTTGCGCTATCTTCTTCGGGACGTGAATCTCGATTTGGAGAATTGGCCCTGCAGCAAGCAGGCCGTTCGGGTCGGGCTGAGAGACACTACCGTCCGCTCGCGGGACGTAAAAGTGCGAGTTATGAACGGACACTAATTAGGCCGACAGCCAGTGCTGGGAACTGCATCTTCGGCTCGTTTTCCACGATCTTCTTGACGAGAAACGGCTGATTGCCAAACCGATCGACGCCCGCATTAAAAGCTTCCTCGAACGTAGTAAACGTACCAAAAAATCCCTCGCCCTTTACTAGAGCAAATTGATCCTTGTAATGCGTCAGCCACTCTTTCTTGTGTGCATCGAAGAACTTCAGCTCTTTATCCAAATCGTTCGCCATAGCCTCTCACCACTTTCTGCCGTCCTAGTACTTTTTATGTATACACCATAGCCTAACAAATCCACACCCTATCTATCAGACCGGCTGTCCGTTCGTTTAGGGCTGGGAGACCAGCAAGCATTAGGCCACGATACCGAAAACCAAGATTCAACACGAGTTCGGTGTAACTGCCCATCACAGACGCCGGGACAGCAGCTCCTGTAGTTAACCCATAGTTACGCCGCTTCGCGTTCCATCTGTGGCTGGTAACCGCCCGTTGCCGCGAGCGAGTTGAAGCGAGCACGTCGCTGCAGTTGCTTCTGCGCCGCCGTCACGTTCGCCGGATTGCCGCGCCACGTGTCCATCACCGGCTGTTGCAGCGCGCGCGAGTACGAGAAGCTGAGCGGCCACGGGAGATTCGGATGGCGCGCGTTCATCGCGTTCAAGTGCGCCGTCGCTTCTTCGTTGGCCTGGCCGCCGGACAGGAACACCACGCCGGGCAATGCCGCCGGCACCGCGTTGAGCAGGCAGCGCACCGTGGCGTCGGCCACTTGCTCGACGCTCGCGCGCGGTTTTGCCTCGAGTCCGGAAATCACCATGCTCGCTTTCAGAATCGTTCCTTCGTAGGCGACGCGCTGCTCGGCGAGCTGGCGGAACACCGCGCGCAACGTTTCCACGCTGGCTCCGTAGCAGCGCTCGAGCGTGTGATTTCCATCGATCAGCACTTCCGGCTCGACGATGGGGACGATGCCGGCTTCCTGACAGAGCGCCGAATAGCGCGCGAGCGCGTGGGCGTTGGCTTCGATGCAGGTGCGCGTGGGAATGCTCTCGCCGATCGCGATCACCGCCCGCCACTTGGCGAAGCGCGCGCCCATGCCGCGGTATTCAGCGAGCCGCTCGCGTAGCCCGTCGAGGCCCTCGGTGACTTTTTCCGCGGAGAAGGCGGCCAAGTCTTTCGCGCCCGTGTCGACCTTGATGCCCGGGATGATTCCCAAGCGCTCCATGTACTTCGCAAACGGCACGCCTTCGGAAGTCGTCTGACGAATCGTTTCATCGTAGAGGATGGCGCCGCTGATGTACTTGTTCAGCTCCGGCGTCTTCAGGATCAGCTCACGATACGCGCGGCGATTGTCGACGGTATTGTCGATATTGTATTGCTTGAAGCGCTTGGCGATAGTCGGTCCGCTCTCGTCCATGGCGATCAGGCCCTTGCCCTTTGCGACCATCGCTTTGGCCGTCGCCTGTAGCTCGGCTATATTCATGGGTTCTGGCCCTCCGGAGGCCGGTCATTAACGTCAGGTGGGAAGGCGCGAAATTTTACGCGCCCGCGCCCGCCATGTCAGCGGGAGCCTGCTTTAACAATGAGCCTAAACTTGTTGAAGGATCACATTCCGCGATGCGGTTCTGCGGGTGTCGGACGCGGTCGCCTCAATATAATTGTATGCCGGGCGGTTGTCGTCCGGCGCCACCGATGCTAACTTGCATCGGTCTGTTTCAGTCTGGATCCCGGAGGTTACTTATGAATGCCGTCGTCGCCTCGAAACCCACGCACCGGCCGAAAGACATGACCGATGCCGAGTGGGAAGCGCGAGTCAATCTCGCCGCCTGCTATCGCTTGGTCGCGCGTAACGGCTGGGACGATCTCATCTATACCCACATCTCGGCCGCGGTTCCTGGCCCGAAGAAGCATTTCTTGATCAATCCGTACGGGATGCTCTTCAGCGAAATTACGGCGTCGTCGCTGGTGAAAGTCGATCTCGACGGCAAAGTGGTGAGCGACACGCCGTACGAGATCAACCCGGCCGGTTTCACCATCCATAGCGCCGTGCACGCCGCGCGTAGCGACGTGACATGCGTATTGCATTTGCACACCACCGGCGGTGTCGCCGTCTCCTCGCAGAAGCAGGGACTGCTGCCGCTGACGCAGACGGCGCTCGTCGTTTATAGCGATGTCGCCTATCACGACTACGAAGGCATCGCGCTCGATCTCGCCGAGCGCGAGCGCTTGGTGGCGCATCTCGGCCAGAAGAACGTGCTGATCCTGCGCAACCACGGCACGTTGACCGTCGGCCACACCGTTCCCGCCGCTTATGTGCGCATGTTCTATTTGGAGCGCGCGTGCCAGATGCAGATCGCGGCGCTGGCGGGCGGTGCCGAGCTGAACTTACTGCCGCAGTCGCTGTGCGAGCGCGTGCACGATCAAGTCGTCAACGGCCCGATGCGGGTGGGCGAACGCGACTGGCCGCCGTTGTTGCGGCTGCTGGATCGCGAAGATTCTTCTTACCGTAACTGAGGAACATTTATGCTGAAGCTTTGTGGTTTCCCCATTAGCAACTACTACAACAAGGTGAAGCTAGCGCTCCTTGAAAAAGGCGTGCCCTTCGAGGAAGAGCGCCATACGACCGGCCAGGATTCGATCGACTCCGGCAGCCCGCTTGGCAAGGTACCGTTTTTGAAAACGCCGCAAGGCGTACTTTGCGAGTCGCAGGCGATCATCGAGTACATCGAAGAGCTGCAGCCGCAACCGTCGCTCTACCCGCGCGATCCGTATCAGCGCGCGAAGTGCCGCGAGTTGATCGACTTCCTCGAGCTCTATCTCGAATTGCCCGCGCGGCGGCTCTATCCGGAAGTTTATTTCGGCGGCTCGGTGTCCGATGAAATCAAGCAACGCACGCGTGAAGATCTCGAAAAGGGCATCCGCGCGCTCGCCCAGACGGCGAAATTCTCACCTTACATCGCCGGCACCGATTTCACGTACGCCGATTGCGCCGCCTATGTCCATCTGCCGCTGGTGTCGCAGGCAACGAAGAAAATCTACGGCGAGGATTTCGTCGCGCGCATTCCGCAGGCCGCGGCCTGCCTCGATCGGATCAAGGCCCGCGCGACCGCGATGAAAGTGAACGACGACCGCAAGGCGGAGATCGAGCGTCAGATGGCGGCGAGGAAGAGCGCCTGACAAATAAGGAAATCTACCAATTCGAAACCGCAGATGAACGCGGATAAACGCCGATGAAAATAACCAAAAAGAAGAATTCTTTGCTGCCTTTATCCGCGTTCATCTGCGTTTATCTGCGGTTCCAATAATCTTTAGGCGATCGTCACGCCGCCGTCGGCCACGATCGTCTGGCCGGTGATGAACGCGCCCGCGCGCGAAGCGAGCATCACGGCGATTCCTCCGATGTCGTCCGGTTCGCCGATCCGTTTGAGCGGCGTGCCGGCCTCGCGCTCCGCGAGTAGCTTCGGATTCTCCCACAACGCCTTCGCGAAATCCGTCTTGACCAGCCCCGGCGCGATGCAATTGACGCGCACGTTGTCTTTGCCGAACTCGAGCGCGAGATTGCGCGCGAGCTGCATGTCCGCCGCTTTCGACAGCGCGTATACGCCGAGCACGGACGTCGCACGCAATCCGCCGATGGAGCTGACGATGATGATCGCACCGTCCTTGCGGCTGCGCATCTCCGGCGCGACGAGTTTACATAGCCAGAGGTTGCTCAGAATATTGTTGCGCATCGTTTTGTCGAACATCTCGTCGGGTAGATCCATCATCGAGCCGAAATGCGGATTCGACGCCGCGTTGCAAACTAGGATATCGATCTTTCCCCAGGCGTCGCGCGTTTTCTGCACCAGCGTTTGCAGCTCCGGGAACTTGGAGATGCTGGCCGGCACGGCAATGGCTTCGCCGCCCTGTTTCTTGATTGCCTGCGCCACTGCTTCGCAGTCGGCGGCAGTGCGGCTCGAGATCACCACCTTCGCTCCGGCGTACGCCATGTGCTCGGCGATCGAGCGGCCGATACCGCGGGTCGAGCCGGTAATAACGGCGACTTTGTTCTTCAAATCGAAAATATTCATTTTGTGGATTACTTAATATGGGTGGAACCGCAGATTAACGCAGATGAACGCGGATAAAAGCAAGGAGATATCTTTTTTATGTTTTCATCCGCGTTTATCCGCGTTCATCTGCGGTTCCAAAATCAAATGAAGCGTTTTACCCGCGCTTCTGCGCGAAGGTGTGGATGCCGCACTCGGTTTTCCCGCGCCCGGCCCAGCGGCCGGCGCGCTCGCTCTCGCCTTCGGCGACCGGGCGCGTGCACGGCCAGCAACCGATGCTCTTGTAGCCACGGTCGAGTAGCTCGTTGTGCGGCACGGCCTTGTCGACCACGTAGTCCCACGTCTGTTGGCGAGTCCAGTTCGCGAGCGGATTCACCTTCACGTACGGTTTGCCGTCGTCGTGATCGAATCGCTCGATGATGTCGGCTTTCGATCGCTCGCCGGTCTGATCGCGCCGCAAGCCCGCGATCCACGCATCGAGGCCAACGATCGCTCGGCGGTTCGGTTCGACTTTGCGGATGCCGCAGCACCGATCCGGATTCGATTCGTAGAGCTTCGGTCCGTGCCGATTTTCCTGCTGCTTGATCGTTAGCAGCGGCTTGAAAATTTTCAGATTCAGCCGGTAGCGTTCCACCAGCAGGTCCTTGAGCGCGATTGTCTCGGGAAACAGGTAGTCGGTGTCGATCGTGAATACCGGCACGTCCGGTTTGATTCGCACCGCCATGTCGACTAGAGCGCAGCCTTCCAAGCCGAAGGCGGTGGAGACGGCGGCGTTCGGATACGTCTCGAACACGAACTGCAAGATCTGCTGGGGCGTGGCCGATTCGAGAGCGGCACTCTTGCGCTTGAGCGCTTCTGGACTGTACCGCATGTATTCGGATTACCAACGAAGTCGATTGACTATCTTATAGCCGGCCGCAATGGAAAACGTCGCGACGACGGCGGAAACGACGAAATCTTTTTTTATATTGTTATAAGAAAATGGAACGCCGTACGTTCGGCAGGATTCGAGGCCGGTGGCCGTTGCCGGGTCAGGCATGGAATCAGCGGTGCTTTTTCAGCGCGTGATGGTCGACGGCTTCGAGAATGCCGCGCAGGAGGTCGAGCGGGGTCGGCGGACACCCGCGCACGACGCCGTCGACGGGGATGACGTTCGAAACCGCGCCGCACGAGGCGTAGTTGACCCCGAACTCGCCGCCGTTCGCGCCGCATTCCCCCACCGCGACGACGAGCTTCGGGTCCGGCGTGCAATCGTACGTACGGCGCAGCGCCTCCTCCATGTGGCGCGACACCGGCCCGGTCACGAGCAGCATGTCGGCATGCCGCGGCGAGGCGACGAAGTGCACGCCGAAGCGCTCGATGCCGTAATACGGATTCGCGAGCGCGTGGATCTCGATCTCGCACCCGTTGCACGAGCCCGCGTCCACTTGGCGGATCGCGAGGCTGCCGCCGAACAGCTTGCCCACCTTGGCCTTCACGCGCTCGCCGATTTCCGTGAGCGCCGGTTCGAGATCCGTCGGCGGCGACTCCGTGATGACGCCGATGCGTTGTATCTTGCCTAATACTCTCAACATAAGAGTTTTGTAACCGCAGATGAACGCAGATGAACGCAGATAAAGATGAATAAAAAGGAAAGTTCTTTTTTGCTTTTATCCGCGTTCATCTGCGTTTATCTGCGGTTCCAATAATCTTACAAATCATTTCCCGAGTACGATCCGTTCACTGATTTATTGCACACCGGAAAATCAGGAACGATATTGTCGTGAATCAGCAGCTCGAGCGCCGGCCAATTGAAGACGCTCGGATCGCGCGGGAAATAGCGCGCGATTCGTCCGCCCGCGCCAAAGCGAATGTAGGCAACGATTTCGCCGCGCCAGCCCTCGATCATCGCTATGCCTTCTGCGCCGTCGGCGGGCGCACGCCAGGGGTTGGCGATCGAACCGTCGGGTAGGTCGGCGAGAAGCTGTTCGAGCAGATTGCAGGAAACGAGGATCTCCTCGGCGCGAACTCGCGTGCGCGCGGCGACGTCGCCGTACTTGTAGATCGGCACGTCAACTTTCAACCGATCGTAGGGCGGGTACGGCGCGTCGCGGCGCACGTCGAAGTCGACGCCGCTCGCGCGCGCGACGTAGCCGAGCGCACCGACCGCGCGCACGAGCGCCGGATCGAGATAGCCGGTCGTGACGAGCCGATCCTCGACACTCGGAAGATCGGTGTAGATCGCCGTGAGGCTCGTCAGCTCGGCGCGCAGCGCCTTGATATCGGATTGCATCAACTCCCGCCGCTCCGTGCTGATGTCGTGCGTGACGCCGCCGGGAACGATCCGGTCCATCATGAAGCGATGCTCGAACACCCGCTGGGACGTGCGCTGCCATTGCTCGCGCAGCCGACCGAACTGATAAAACCCGAACGTGAACGACACGTCGTTCAGGATCGCGCCGATGTCGCCCAGATGATTGGCGATGCGCTCGCGCTCGGCCATCACGGCACGCAGCGCCACCGCGCGCGGCGGGACGTCGATCGCGGCGGCTTTCTCCATCGCCAAGCACGCGCAATAGGCGTGGCCCACGGTCGTGTCCCCCGACACGCGCGCAGCGAGGCGCGCGAGACCGGCGGCGTCGCGGCCTTCGGCGATCTTCTCGATGCCCTTGTGCACGTAGCCCAAACGCTCCTCGAGATTCAGCACCGTCTCGCCCACGGCGAGAAAACGGAAATGGCCGGGCTCGATGATCCCGGCGTGTACCGGCCCCACCGGAATTTCGTAGACGCCGCTGCCTTGCGCACTGAGGAACTTATAGTGACGATCGGCGGGCGTTCGTGCGCCGCCGTGCCGACCGCTCGCCGGAAAATCGCGGCGCAGCGGATAGTCGTGTTCGCTCCACGCTTGATGACGCGTCCAGCGGCGCGGATCCGGATGATCGGCGAACGTCACGCCGTACGTATCCTGCAGGTGGCGCTCCGGGCGATTCGCGCCGGGGAAGTACGGTGTATGCGAGTACAGCACCGGCGTCGCGCGCGGCACCGCCGTGCGCGCGAGCAGGTAGACGCCCGCTTGCTCGAAGCAGGCGTTAATCAGAATTTCCTCGCCGGTGTCCTCGCCGAATCCCGCGACCCAACGACATCCCGCCGTCTTCGCTTCGGCGCCGAGCCGGCCCCAGTCTTCGAGCCGCACGCGAATGAGTCGCGCCGGCGCGAGCCCGGGGGCGGTGCCGGTTTCGACGGGCACACCGCTCACGCCAAGCTGGTCGAGGAAAACCGCGGGCCAATTCTTCGAGTTCATAGCGGTGAGGCGCCTGCGATCAGCACGGTGGCCTGCTCGAACCAGCGCGCGAGAAATGCGGGAATCGAAAGTCCCAACCACAGCACGAGCGCCAGGTGCACCATCACCGGCAGCATGTTGGCTTGCACCGGCTTTTGGCCGATCGGCGGTTCGCCGTACACCATCGGTTGAAGATGACGGAACACACCCGCGAACGCCACGCCGAAGCCGACAAGCAGCGGCACCGCGAGCCATGGCCACGATTTGAGCGTGGCGACCAGTAACAGGAATTCGCTGACGAATATGCCGAAGGGCGGAAAACCCGCGATAGCGATGGTTCCGATTAAAAGCCCCCACCCGACCGCCGGCTGCGTGCGGATCAGCCCGCGGATCTTGTCGATGCGCTGCGTGCCGGCGACCTGCGCCGCATGACCGACAGTCACGAAGATCGCGGACTTGGTGAGCGAATGCACCGTCATGTGCAGCAACGCGCCGAACGTCGCGAGCGCGCCGCCGAGGCCGAACGCATAGGTCATGAGGCCCATGTGCTCGATCGAGGAGTAACTGTACATACGCTTGATGTCGTGCTGACGATGCAAGAAGAGCCCCGCGACGATGAACGATACCAGCCCGAAGCCCATCATTAGGTGCCCCGCAAGATTCGTTTGCAGCGACGCGTCGACGAGCATCTTGAGCCGCACCAGCGCGTAGAGCGCGACGTTGAGCAGCAGTCCCGAGAGCACCGCGGACATCGGCGTCGGGCCTTCCGAATGTGCGTCCGGCAGCCAGTTGTGCAGCGGCACCAGACCGACCTTGGTGCCATAGCCGACGAGCAGGAACACGAACGCGAGTGACAATACCGTCGGGTCGAGGCTGGCGGCCGAAGCATGCAACACCGTCCACAGTAACGTATCGTCGCGTTCCGCGCCTAGCTTTTGCTCGGCCGCGAAATAAACCAGCACCGTGCCGAACAGTGCCTGCGCGATGCCGACACCGCAGAGTACGAAATATTTCCACGCCGCTTCGATCGATTCGGGCGTGCGATAGAGCGACACCAGCAGCACCGTCGTGAGCGTCGCCGCTTCCATCGCCACCCACAGGATGCCGAGGTTGTTCGTCGACAGCGCGAGCAGCATAGCGAACAAGAAGCCCTGATACATCGAGTGGTAGAGCCGCAGGCGTCGATCGGTGACGCGCCCGCGCTCGACCTCGTGGCGCATATAGGGCCGCGAAAAGATCGCGGTGGTCAGACCGACGAAGGCGGTGAGTACAACCAAGTACACGTTGAACGCGTCAATGTAGAAGAGCTTGCCCGTCGAGAGCTGCGGCCCGTCGGCAAAGACGTTGAGCGCCATGGTGACCGCGGCGACGAACGTGACGGCGCTCGCCGCGACGTTGATCCACCCGCCGATCGGCCGGTGGCCGAGCAGAGTCAACAGCGCGCTGCCGGCGAGCGGCGCGAGCAAGACGACTTCGAGCATCACGTGCGTCCTCCCGTCGGCGCGTCGTGACTTTCCTCATGCGACAGAATCGCCCCGTGCCTCTCGGACAATCGATTGAGCCGATCGACGTCGAGCGTGTCGAGCGACTCGCGCATGTGGAAGAAGAACACGCCGAACAAAATCGCCGCGACCAGCACGTCGAACGCGACGCCGAGCTCAACGATGAGCGGCATGCCGTACGTCGAGACGACCGCGGCGAAGAACAAGCCGTTCTCGATGCACATGAAGCCGATCACCTGCGAGACGGCTTTTTTGCGCGCGATCATGAGCAGCATGCCGACGAGCACGATGGCGATACTGACCGCGATGGTGTTGCGCGTGGCGAGGCCGGAGAGGCGCACGATCGGCAGCGCCACGTGATAGCTGAATATGACGAGACCTACGCCGCAGAGCATTAGCAGCGATGGATGCTTGATCACTTCGGCGTCGTAATGAATGTTCAACCGCAGCGCCAGACGATGTAGCAGCATGGGGATCAGAAGCACTTTGAGCGCAACCGTAAGACCCGCCGAGATATAGAGATGCGGATGGTTCGACACGAACGCGACCAGCGCCGTCGCCACCGCGAGCAGCGCCCCTTGCCAGGCGAAGGCGTAGATGAGCGGCAGCACGCGCGACTGCGCGAGCATGATGAACGAGGTGAAGAGCACCAACGCGGCGAAGACGATGATCGCTTGCTCGTAGAGACTGAGTTGCGCGAGGTCCATACTATTTCTGGAACCGCAGATGAACGCGGATAAACGCAGATTTCATAAATTGTTTACGATTCGCTTTACCGATACTTTCGGTGTCCCGAAGTTGATCAAGAGACACAACTTTAGGCGAGTCGCTTTCAAATAGTTCATGCATTGAGCGACGTGAATGTCATCGATCGCTTTAACCGCCTTAACCTCAACCAATACTTCGTCCCCTACCAGTACATCGACCACATACTCACCTACGACTATTCCGTCATACTTCACGGTAATCGGCTTTTGATTCTCAACTGTCAATCCTCTTTTGCGTAGTTCGTGCATCAACGCGTTTTCATAGACTCTCTAGAAATCCACAGCCCAGACCATTGGATACAGCAAACGCACACCCGAGAATTTTTTCCGTTTTCTCGTTTAATCTGCGTTCATCTGCGTTTATCTGCGGTTCCATTTTCTTAGCCCCCTGTCTCGAGCACGACGTGCGTCAGCATGCCGAGCAGCGACAACAGAAACGCAAAACCGAGAAACTGCGGCACGCGAAACAAACGCATCTTCGCGAGCACCGCCTCCCAGACGACGAGCGCGACCCCAAGCAACGCAAGCTTCGCGGCGACGACGAACGCGCCGATGGCGAGCGCGCCCAGCGTGAAATCGCTCGCGATGCCCCAGGGCCAGAAGATATTGGCGATCAGCACGGCGTAGATCATGAGTTTGATCTGTCCGGCCCACTCGATCAGCGCGAGATGGCGCCCGCTGTATTCGAGAATCATCGCTTCGTGCAGCATCGTGAGCTCGAGGTGTGTCGCCGGATTGTCGACCGGCACGCGCCCGGTTTCCGCGACCGCTACGACGGCGAGCGCGAGCAATGCGAACAGGAACGACGGCCGCAGCACCAACCCCGCCTGCAGCACATAGTCGATGGCGGTCGCGAGGTTGGTGGAGTTGGCGGTGGTCGAGAGCGTGAACACCGCCATCAACATCGCGGGTTCCGCGAGCGCCGCTACCATCATCTCGCGCGAGGCGCCCATGCCGCCGAACGCGGTGCCGATGTCGAGGCCGGCGAGCGCGGTGAAGAAGCGTGCCAGCGCGAAAAAACCGACAATGACGATGACATCGGCGATCGCCGCCGTCGGCAGCTGCACGACGAATAGCGGAATCGCGGCGGCGGCGAGCAGCATGGCGCCGAACACGATGTAGGGCGTGGCGCGGAACAGCCACGACGCATTCGCGGCGAGCACCATGTCCTTGCGCATGAGTTTGGCGAGATCGCGATAGGGCTGCCACAAGACCGGCGCGGCGCGATTCTGCATGTGGCATTTGACGCGCTTCACCCAGCCGGCAAGCAGCGGCGCGGCGGCGATGAAGACGAGCGTTTGCACGCCCGCGAGGATCCAGGCGGTCAGCTGATGATCCATAGAAACAACAGCAAAGTGACCAGCGAGTAAATGAGGTATGTGTGAATGCTGCCGGTTTGAATGACGCCGATGCGCCGCGCCGTCGCGAGCACCAGCTGTCCGATCGGGACGTAGCCTTTGAGCCACGACCAATCGCTGACGTGCAGCCGGTAGCGAATCGTTTGCGCGCGCGGAATCGGTCCGGCCGTCTTCGTGATCTCGATTTCTTCCTCGATCTTCCACGCCGGGCCGAACACGCGCCGGATCGGCATGGCGAACGCCGTCGAGGTGTACTGCATGCGCGAGGTCAAACCGCCGAAGCCGCAATCCCACGCCTCGCTCTTGCGTGCCGGCTTAGCGCCGCGTTTCAAAAATACATAGCCGAGGAGAAACACGAGCGTGATCGCGAGCACCACGAACGGCGCCGAGTACGACGCGACGTCGGGGGAGATCGGCGTCAGCCACAGCCACCCCTGTGTGGTCGCCGCCGGCAGACGCGCCTGCACGAGCATTAGCGTGAGCGGCGCCATTGCCTCGATCACGAGCGTCGGCAAGACGCCGAGCAGCAGGCAGACGAACGCGAGCAACCCCATGCCGGCGAGCATGCCCGGCCCGACTTCGCGCGCGCGCGCGACGTGACGCGAGCGCGGCCGCCCAAGAAATGCGACGCCGTACGCCTTGACGAAGCACGCGGCCGTGAGCGCGGCGGCGAGCGCGAGTAGCGCCGCCGTGATCGGGATGATGGCGCGCAGCACGCCGTTCTCGAGGCTCGCCGCCTGCAGCGCGGTTTGAAACGTGAGCCACTCCGACACAAACCCGTTCAGCGGCGGCAACGCCGAGATCGCGACACAACCGACGAGGAACATGAACGCGGTCACCGGCATGCGATGAATCAGCCCGCCCATGTGCTCGAGGTCGTGCTCGTGCGTGCGATGCAGCACCGCACCCGCGCCGAGGAACAGCAGTCCCTTGAAGAGCGCGTGATTGAGCGTGTGATACAGCGCCGCAACGAGCCCGAGCGTGCCGAGCACTTCGTGACCGGTGTCCAAAAAAATCATCGACAGCCCGAGCCCCATCAAAATAATTCCGATGTTCTCGATCGAGTGATACGCGAGCAAGCGTTTAAGATCGTGCTGCATCAGTGCGTACAGCACGCCGAGCAGCGCCGAGGCGGTGCCGAGCAGCAGCACGACGACACCCCATTCCCAGCGCACCGTCCCGATCAAGTCGTACGTCACGCGCACCATGCCGTAGATGCCCATCTTGATCATGGCGCCGCTCATGAGCGCGGAAATATGCGAAGGCGCCACCGGGTGCGCTTCCGGCAGCCACGCGTGCAGCGGCACGATGCCGGCCTTGGTGCCGAAGCCGGCGAGCGCGAACGCAAACGCGAGCGTCGCCCACAGTGGCGTGAGCGGCGCGGCGCGCATCTCATCGAACGTGAAGCCGCCACCGAAAGCGGCGAGCACACCGAAGGAAACGAGAATGACGAGCGCGCCGACGTGCGCGAGCAGCAAGAACAGGAAGGCGGCCTGGCGGTTGGCGGAATGCTCGTGCTGGTAGACGACGAGTAAGTACCCGCCGACCGACATCAGCTCCCAGAAAATCATGAACGTGAAGGCGTCGTCGGCGAGCAGCAGCATCTGC
Organism: Sulfurifustaceae bacterium; assembly: GCA_041485885.1. Lineage (GTDB taxonomy): Bacteria > Pseudomonadota > Gammaproteobacteria > Acidiferrobacterales > Sulfurifustaceae > JACQFZ01. The sequence goes on along the minus strand of JBGPKL010000008.1, from coordinate 26,881 downwards.
ATACCGAGAACGAACACAGCCGTGAACGCGCCGAGCGTACCGCCAAAGCCGCGGCTGGCCCGCGCGAACTCGCGCGCATAGCGCGGTCCATAGAGCGCGACGGCAGCGACCAGCGTGCCGAGCAGCACGAAGAAGAACCCGGACAACGGATCGAGCCGCACGTGCCATTTGAGCCAGGGCAGCCCGAGCGGCAGTTGCCCCGTGGCGATGACATCGCCGAGCAGCGCCCAGCCGCCGGCCGCGACGGTAGCGACGCCGGAGACGCCGAGCAAGAGGAAGGGAATCCGTTGTACGTAGCGGCGCCGCGTGTTTACCGCAAGCGCCGCGACACCAGAGAGAACAGCGGCAAGGACCGCCACATAGGCCAGATCAAGCGCCGTCACGAGACTAAGAGCCCGTAACGAAATGAGCACCCCCTCCCGTTCCCTGCCCCGCGTCGCGCGCTAGAGTCAGGGTGGGGGAAGCGACGTGTTTCATTTTGTTACGCTAAAGAAAAAATTTACCGACCGGATACGAGTGAGCGGAATGGGCTAAGAATAACATGGAGTCTCCAGCGGTACCTAGTTGCGTCGTCGGTGCGAGGAGTCCGATCTTCCGTTCGCCGCGCATTTGCCTGGACCTCCGGCGCGGTTAGAATGCGCCGCCGTGTGCCGTGGAGCGACGTAGTGACCGAAGTCCTGTTCGAGTCCAATTTAAAGAGTCTGCCGCTCCTGCATCGCGGGAAAGTGCGCGACATCTATGCGGTCAGCGATCGGCATATGCTCATCGTCACGACGGATCGCTTGTCCGCGTTTGACGTTGTGTTGCCGACGCCCATTCCGGGCAAGGGCGAAGTGCTGACCGGCCTTTCGAACTTCTGGTTCGCGCGCACTCGCTCCATCGTGCCGAACCATCTGGCGAATCGATCGCTCGCGGAGGTCGTCGGCGACCCGGCCGAGCGCCGCCTCGTCGAGGGTCGGGCGATCGTCGTGCGCAGGCTCAAGCCGCTGCCGGTCGAGGCGATCGTGCGCGGCTATCTGGTCGGGTCGGGTTGGAAGGAGTACCGGCAATCGGGGACGGTGTCCGGCATCGCGCTACCGGCTGGGCTGCGCGAAGCGGATCGGCTTCCCGAGCCCATCTTCACGCCGTCCACCAAAGCCGCGGTCGGCGCGCACGATGAGAACATCAGCTTCGCTAAGGCGCAAGAATTGCTCGGTGCCGATGTGGCGCGGCGCGTGCGGACGGTCGGTCTGGCGTTATATAAGGACGCGGCGGAATACGCGTTGAGCCGCGGGATTATCATCGCGGATACCAAATTCGAGTTCGGGTTGGACGAGGCGGGCGAGCTCACGCTGATCGATGAGGCGCTGACGCCCGACTCCTCGCGCTTCTGGCCGGTCGATCAATACCGGCCCGGCTCCAATCCACCGAGCTTCGACAAGCAGTACGTGCGCGATTACCTGGAAAGTCTCGGTTGGAACAAAACGCCGCCGGCCCCGGCGCTTCCTCCCGAGGTCGTCGCCAAGACCGCGGAAAAATATCGGGAAGCGCTCGACCGATTGACGCGTTAACACCCGGTTAGACGACGCGCGCCGGAGGCGTCGCCGCGCGCCGCTGTTCCCACTCGATGTGGCTCGGGCCGGCGCGCTTCGCGTGCGCCGCCAGAGTTTCCGCCCGAGCGAGAAGGTGCGCGGAGTCATCGCCCGGCCCGTAGCCGACGACGGCCGCGGAAAACGTCGGCAACCGCCGCAGACGACCGGCGTAGTGATAATGCGCCGCGGTAATTCGTTCTTGTGCCTTGCGTAGCGCGCTGACTCCCTGATCGGTATTCGCACCCGGCAGCAACCAAACCAATCGATGCGGCTTGCAACTGGTGACGATATCGTACGCCCGGGCGCAAGAAGACAAATTCTGCTGGTAATAGCGCAGCACCTCGCGGGCCGCCTCGGCGCCGATGAGATGGCGAATATCATCGATGTGATCGGGGCCGAGTAGAGCCAGGGAAAGCGGATGTCGGTAGCGTTGCGCGCGACGCATTTCGGCGTTCAGGCGCTCGAGCAGGAAGTCTCGATCGAGTCCCAGCGCCGCCGCGGAAACGTGTGCCGTCGCGCGAAAACTTCGATGAATGTCCGCAAGCGTCGCGCGCGCTTGTTGTAGGTTTTCGCCGAGAGCGCGGTAATTCTCTATGATCTCGCGCGCCGAGTCGCGCAGTATCTCGCGCCATTCCTCCAATTCACCCGGTTGTACGCCGCGCAATGTTTGCTCGATGCTGCCGAGCGACGCAATGCTGTCGAGATTGGTGAAGATCGCTTTGTCGAGCTGGCCTTCGAGCGTCCGTTGCAACGGCTGGAGTCTGTCTTCGGATGCTTCCGCCGCCGTGGGCGGCTGGGGGCGCGTCGCCGGGTTGCGTGCGGCCCACATCAGCGCAATGAGGTGCTGTTCGAGCGCCGCCGCATCGCGCCATTCGGGGGCCGGTTGTCTAACGGACATCGATCGGGCCAAGACGTCGAGCCGTTGCGCTATGGTCTTGAGCTTAAGACGAGTCGGGGCATCGACCGAGGCGGTTCGGGCATAGCGGTCCAAGGCATTCTTGAGAAACGCGACAAAGGCGCGCTCCACCTTAAGGTTGCGAGCACGGCGGTATTTTTGCGCCGAACCGCCCTACGGCGCTTTAAATTTACCCACGTCCGGCACTATTATTTCGCGTGGCAATGAAACACCTCAGATGGTTGGTCGTGGGATGCGCGCTGTGGTTGCTCGGCTGCAGTCGCCAGGAAACCACGCCTCCGGCGTCATCGTCGATCGTTCCTTCCACGCTCGAGTCCACCCCGTCACTCGCCGCACTCAACCGCGGGGCGCGCTTGTTTCAGGAGCACTGCGCTCGATGTCACGGACCCGAAGCACAGGGGCATCCGGATTGGTTGACTCCCGGCGTCGTTGCGGCGCCGCCGCTGAACGGCACGGGTAACGACTGGAAGCGCTCGCGCGAGCAACTCATTGCGGCCATACAAAACGGCGCGAAGCGCAACGGCGTGCTGGTCATGCCCGCGTGGAAGGAACGCTTGACCGATCCCGAGATTGCCGACGTGATTGCCTGGTTCCAGGCGTTATGGCCGCCCGAGGTATATGTGAAGTGGCAGCGTACGCACGTGGCGGGTACGGGAAGTTAGTGGCTCGGGGTCAGCAAGAAGGTTTTGTGGCGGCGCCCGATTGCATCGCTCAACTATTTGCTCAGGTCACACGTCTGGCGCCAGGATCACAACGGCTTCTCGCATCAAGACCCGGGTGCTTGCCGTCGCGGATCATTGCCTGCGCAGCCGCAACTAGATCAACGTGATCATCGCCGGTTCAGTGTGATGCTCGATTTTAGCGGCATCCCTCCGATGAAAGCGCTGCTGTGGAGCGCTATCATCAACGGCGTCATTTCCGTGCCGATGATGGTCGTGATGATGCGCATGGGCTCCGACCGTCGTCTCATGGGGCGATTTGTGATCTCGCCGAGATTGAAAGTGCTGGGCTGGGCGGCGACCGCCGTCATGGCGTCGATGGTGATACTGTTGGGCTGGACGTTACTACCAGGTAAGCGCCACGTGACCATCGCCGTGCACACAGCGAGTCTCGGCATGGTCGGCGACCGCATCAGCGGCGCGCTGGCGCTAGCGGGCCGACGTCGGCTATGCGATCGGTAATGTACCGAGGCGCTTTCGTCGGGGGCTGAATATAATGGCGGCGACACCGACAACAAAAGGGGAAGGTTTCATGATCGCTTGGTGGCAACGTTCGATAGTCTCCCTCGCGCTTGGGTTCGGGGTGATCGAATACGCCGCGGCGGAGTTTAGTGCCGAATTGGGTATCGAGCGCTTTCGTTGGCGCGAATACAACGCGGGGGCGCGTCTTCTCACGGAGGATGGGCCGCGGCTTCGTGGAACCGTCGACTGGCGACACGAGTTTGGCGCGAACCAGAGATCGTTGATCGAAGTCCGGGGCTCGGGGTATATCGCGCGTATCGACTATGACGGACAGGCCTGCACTTTGTCCGGTGTATGCACTCCTTTCAAAACCAAGGCGAACTACTCAGGCCGGCAAGTAGAAGGAATTTTCGCGCAACGCTTTGGCGCGTCGCGCGTCACTGAGGTGTTCGGCGGCGGCGGTGTGGATACGTGGCGACGCGATATCAAGGGCGGCGACAGCGCGCTTGGGCCGGTCGATGGAGCGATCGAAGACTGGACCGTTTTCTACGCGGTGACCGGTGGTGGCGTTTACTGGGGCAACGGGCCAGCTCGCTACCACGGGCGCGCGGGTCTCAAATACCCGATCCTCGCCCTTAACTCGCCCGACTCAGTCGACGTTACGCTCGAGCCCAAAGGGCGACTTTCCTTTTTCGCACGCATTACGGTGGATTTTGTGGGAGCCGGGAAAACGAGGGGCGGTTTCGGCATTTATTACGACAGTTACCGTTTTGCCGAATCGGATCACGAGCGGGTCGGCTCGATCATCGTCTTTCAGCCGCAAAGTCGTCAGGACGTGATCGGTGCGTTCGGCACGGTTTATTTTTGATTTCCGACCGGCTAGGGACGCGCTGCTTTTTCCACCGCGCCGCGTAGCAAATGCGTGCGTATGAAGTTGGCGAGAAGCTCCACTTCGCGTTTGCGCGGAAAGCGATCGCGGCATACCAGCACGACCGATCGCGCGGCGGTTTTTCCCGCCAACCGTCGATAAGTGACGAGCGGCTTCAGCCGCTTGTCATCGTTGACGGCGAGCAGCAGCTCCTTGATGTTGCCGCGCCGGTTCGGCGCGCAAAAGGCGATCGCCTGATCGCGCAAGCAATGACCGTCTTCGAGCAGCACCATCTCCGACGCCACTAAATCCGTCAGCTTAACTTGATGTCGCCGCCGCAGTGGATGCACCGTGCGACCGGCGGAACCGTTGACCGGCGAACACGGGTAGCGGCACAACAAGGCTATTGGGGTATGAACAAATACTCGCCGAGATACCGCCCGCCGGTAGCGACCACGACAGTCGTGAGGCCAAGGATCAAATTGACGCCGATCAGCATTCGAATTTGACCAAGTTGCTTGCCGGCCATGGCCCAGTCTTTGGCGGCGACCGATTTCTTTAGCCGCCGAAACGGCGCGAAGTAGACGTGCAGGAAAATCAAAATCATGACCCAGCCGGTCGCCTGCATCACGTGGACATGCGCGCCCGCGTTACCAAACCCTTCGAAGACGCTCAGTATGGTCCAGTAACCGGTGACCGGCAGTACGACGACGGCGACCCACACCCACGGAAAGAAGCGCGCGAACGTCTGTGACCAGAGCGGCAGACGCAGCGGCGGATCGAGCAAGCTTGCAGCGACCGGCCGCAGCGCGACGTAGGCGAAGAACATGCCGCCGACCCAGATGACGGCGCATAAGATGTGCAGAGTGATCGCGAGCGCCATAAGATTTTCTCCGTTGACGTCAGCCGGCAACCCGGCGTTTGAGTTTAAGGTATGACCGTTTGATCGCGCGCGCGACGATTTCGATTCCGGTCCGCCCGTAGTACGCGCGATCCTCCGGCGTCAGCTCCTCCATCCGGCCCTGGTACTTGAGCTTCGCCCAGGCGTTGAAATCGAAACGCGCGGCGAGCGCGTACAGATAACGATTGATCGGCGCGAAGCCGGGCTTGCGCACGATCGCGGCGCCGAAGTCGACGAGGTAAGGCAGGCGGCCGTCGATCACGAGTAGATTGTCGCGGCGCTTGAGATCGGCGTGCGCAACGCCGCGGCGGTGCAGCTCCTTAATATGCGCGAACAGCGTATCGAAGAATGTTTGCCGATCGGTGATTCGCGCGTCGCGAAGCGAAACGCCGTCGATGTAGTCGAGCACTAAGTAGCGGCCTTTCAGTAATCCATGACACCGCGGGCTGCCGGCAAAGCCATCGAGGCGACGATAGGTCTCACGTTCTCGATGCAGCATCCACCGGCGCAACCCGCCGCTTATCCCCGTGCCGAGCGCCGCTTTAACGATGTAGCGCCGGCCATCGGCCTCATACAAATAAACGGCGCCCTGGTACCCGCGCGCGTGCGGTTGCACGCCCCCCGCGCGCGTTTCGATCCACTCGATCAGCGCGCGCTCGGTCGGTGTGTCGAGCGGAGCGGGCATGGAGCCGAGCGTTACGAAAGCCGCCGGTAAAGAATGTACAAACACAGCACCAGCAGCGCCGCGATGATCGGCTCGCCGTTTTTACGCAAGCTTTGCTGGAACGAAAACTCGGCTTTTTGCCCGGACCGATACGGTTTGATTCGCGGCGTCAGCGCGGGCGTCTCGCGCGCCCACGCCTCCCACTCTCCGGGAAAAAGGCGCGCGAGCACCTTGTCCTCGTGCGCGATCGTTTGCGGATAGTAGTAGAGCGCGAGGGCGATCCAGACGAAAAAGCTCCACCACAAACTCGACGCCAAGCAAAAGCCGACGGTGATCAGATGATTGCCGACGTACAGCGGATGGCGCACGTAGGCGTACGGGCCGGTCGTTGCCAGAACTTTATCCTTCTTCACGTGGCCCGATGCCCACAGCCGCACGGCAATGCCGAGCACGGCGGCGCCTACACCCCAATAGTAGAGACCTGCGATCGGGGCGCCGACGACGGTAAGCACTATAAGGAAGGCGACGCCGACGAATTGCCGCGAGCGGTGGCGGTTGTACTTGAGATCGTAAACGAAACGTCGGAGGCCAACGCGCTCGGACAGCGGCTTCGGTTCGGCGTGCATCGAGGGTCGTCGTGTCTCTGCAAAGGAAGCGCGCCATCTTAACATAGCGACCGGGGCCGAGAGCCCGCGAGCGAGGCGCGGACAAATTCGCGGCGAGCGATTGAATGGCCTTAGCCGGCCGCGAAGCGGCGAGCCTCAGGGTTGGGCGAGCGCTTGCGCCGCGACTCGCGAACGGAAAAAATCCGTGGCGGAACTGTTTCGGTATCCTGTTGGGCCCGGCTGAAAACCCGAGGCCGATCGGCTACAGTGGGCTTTCCTGGAACGGCCGCCGCACGATGAGTCAGCAAGACTACCAGCTCGCCCCGTCGATCCTCTCCGCCGACTTCGCACGCCTGGGCGAGGAAGTAACGAACGTCATCGCCGCGGGCGGGGACATCGTGCATTTCGACGTGATGGACAACCACTACGTGCCGAACCTTACGGTCGGGCCGCTGGTGTGCGAGGCGCTACGCAAGCACGGGATCAAAGCGGAGATCGACGTGCACCTCATGGTGAAGCCGGTCGATCGCATCATTCCCGACTTCGCCGCGGCCGGCGCGACCTACATCACCTTTCACCCCGAAGCCACGGAGCACATCGACCGCTCGCTCTCGATGGTGCGCGAGCACGGTTGCAAGAGCGGGCTCGTGTTCAATCCGGCGACATCGCTCGATTATCTGCGCTACGTCATGGACAAGATCGACATGATCCTCATCATGTCGGTCAATCCCGGTTTCCCCGGCCAGCAGTTCATTCCGGCGGCGCTGACCAAGTTGCGCGAGGCGCGCCGGCTGATCGATGACAGCGGACGGAACATTCGTCTCGAAGTCGACGGTGGCGTGAAGCTCGATAATCTACGCGCGGTGGCGGAGGCGGGTGCGGATACCTTCGTCTCGGGCTCGGCGATTTTCAACGCCGGCAAACCGGGCGATCCGCATCGTTACGACTCGATCATCAAGGCGATGCGCGCGGAGTTGGCGAAAGCCGGTGCCGTGCGCGTCTAGTCGATCTCCGCGATGGTAGACGCCGAATGGATCGTGGTACGCGGCGCCGCGTCCGGATTCGCGCAGGACGTCACGGTGGGCGCGCATCGCCTTCGCAGCGACGAGCCGGCAGCGGTCGGCGGCACGGACAGCGGTCCGAATCCGTACGATCTTCTCTTGGCGGCGCTTGGATCGTGCACGTCGATGACCATTGCCATGTACGCGCGGCGCAAGCAATGGCCGCTCGAATCGGTCACGGTTCGCCTGCGTCATTCCAAGATCCATGCGGAAGACTGCGCGGAGTGCCAGACCCGGATCGGAATGGTCGATCGCATTGAGCGCGAGATCGCATTTGCCGGATCGCTCGATGACGAGCAGCGGTCGAAGCTGCTCGAGATTGCGAACAAGTGCCCGGTGCACCGCACGCTCACGTCCGAAATCGACATCCGCACGCGGCTCGCCTGATCGGCATTGAATGGCGTCCCTTCGCCGGTATGCCGTCGATTGCCGTTGCCTGCGGCTATAATCAGGGGCGTACACAAGCTGAATCCGGATTTGGTGGTTGATTCGGCTGCCGAAGTACCGCAATATCTGCGGCGGTACACGATTGAATGACCATGAGACACGGGAGCGTAACGGTATCGAACGCGTGGCGATGGTGGCCGACAGGCTGCTGACGCAGGCGTTGTTCCGTTCAACCCGTTTACTCATGGTGATTCATGTTGCTGACACAGACCGAACTCGATAATTTCCGTCGTCAAGGTTTCAACCGCGTTCCGCTGATCGCGGAAAGTTTCTCCGATCTCGAAACCCCGCTGTCGCTTTACCTCAAGCTCGCCGACGCGCCGGACTCGTTTCTGCTCGAGTCGGTCGTCGGCGGCGAGCGCTTCGGGCGTTACTCCTTCATCGGATTGCCGGCGCGCACGCGGCTCGCGACGCGCATCAGTCCGCGCGGGAGCGTTACCGTCGTCACGCGCGACGGCAAGGAGCTGGAACGCGACACCGGCGATCCGCTCGCGTTCATCGAGGCGTATCGGCAGCGTTTCCGCGTCGCGATGCGCCCCGGTTTGCCGCGCTTTTGCGGCGGGCTCGCCGGTTACTTCGGTTACGACACCGTGCGCGTGATCGAGAAGAAGCTCGCGGCGACGGAAAAACCGGGCGGCATCGACGTGCCCGATATCCTGCTTTTACTCACCGAAGAGTTGGCGGTCGTCGATAACCTCACGGGCAAGCTTTATCTCATCGTCTACGTGGACCCCAACGATACCGATGCCTATGCGCGCGGGCATGGCCGATTGCGCGAATTGCGCGCACAGCTCCGCGAATCGATCGCCGTGCCGGAGGCGCGGGCGAGCCGGCGCACCGAAGCGGTGCGGGAATTCGCGAAAGCCGATTTCTTGCGCGCGGTCGCGCAGGCGAAGGAATACGTGCTCGCGGGCGACATGATGCAAGTACAGATCGGGCAGCGCATTCGCATGCCGTTTCGCGATGCGCCGCTCTCGCTCTATCGCGCGCTGCGCTCGATCAATCCGTCGCCGTACATGTATTTCTACCACTTCGGCGACTTCCACGTGGTCGGCGCCTCGCCCGAGATTCTGGTCCGGCAAGAAACGCGCGAGCAGAACGACGCGAAACGCGAGATCGTCGTCATCCGCCCGCTGGCGGGCACGCGCCCGCGCGGCGCCAACCCGGAGAAAGACGAGGCGCTCGCGCGCCAGTTGCTCGCCGATCCGAAGGAGCGCGCCGAGCATGTGATGCTGATCGATCTCGCGCGCAATGACATCGGGCGGATCGCCGAGATCGGCAGCGTCAAGGTCACGGAGCAGATGGTGATCGAGAAGTACTCGCACGTGCAGCACATCGTTTCGAACGTCGAAGGCGTGCTGAACCCGGGGATGACCAACATCGATGTGCTGCGCGCCACCTTTCCCGCGGGCACGCTCACCGGCGCGCCGAAGGTGCACGCGATGGAAATCATCGATGCGCTCGAGCCAGTCAAGCGCGGCATCTACGGCGGTGCGTGCGGCTACTTCAGCTTCAGCGGCGCGATGGATCTCGCCATCGCGATCCGCACCGGTATCCTCAAAGACGACATGCTCTACGTCCAGGCGGCGGCCGGCATCGTCGCCGACTCCGACCCCGAGAGCGAATGGCGCGAGACCGAGGCGAAGGCGCGCGCCGTGCTGAGTGCCGCCGAGCAAGTGCAAGGTGGTCTGGACGGGGAGGCGTGACATGTTACTGATGATCGACAACTACGATTCTTTCACCTACAACCTCGTGCAGTACTTCGGCGAGTTGGGTGAAGACGTGCGAGTCCATCGCAACGACGAAATCACGCTCGCCGAGATTGCGGCGTTGAAGCCTGCGCGCATTTGTTTGTCGCCCGGTCCGTGCGATCCAGCCCAGGCCGGAATTACCCTCGGGACGATCGAACGTTTCGCCGGCGGCCCGCCGATTCTCGGTGTGTGTCTGGGGCATCAGGCGATCGGCGAGGCGTTCGGCGGCAAAGTCGTGCGGGCGAAACAAGTGATGCACGGCAAGACCTCGATGATTCATCACACCGGACTAGGGGTGTTTCGCGGATTGCCAAACCCGTTCGAGGCAACGCGTTACCATTCGCTCGCGATCGAACGCGCGAGTCTGCCCGATTGTCTCGACGTCACGGCCTGGACCGAAGACGGCGAAATCATGGGCGTGCGTCATAAGACGCTCGCGGTCGAAGGCGTGCAGTTTCATCCGGAGTCGATATTGACGCAGCACGGCCACCAGATACTGGAGAATTTTTTGAAGGCCCGCGCGCCGGGCCACGCGTGAGCGCCGTCGCCGCCAAGCATGCCGGCGGCCACGGCCGCGGTTATCGTCTCTCGCTGATCGTGGCGGTGCTGGCGATGCTCGCGCCGTTTTCGATCGACACGTTTCTACCGTCGTTCCCCGACATTGCGCTCGAGTTCGGCGCTTCGGATTGGCAGCTGCAGCAGACGCTGAGTCTGTACTTGATCGCGTTCGGCGCGACCACGCTCATCTACGGGCCGCTCTCCGACGCCTTCGGCCGGCGCCGCGTCATTCTGGTTTCGCTCGCGCTCTACACGGTCAGCTCCGTCGGCTGCGCGCTCGCCTCTGATATTCATTGGTTATTGGTCACGCGCGTTGGACAAGGCCTGTCGGCCAGCGCCGCTGTCGTCATCGGACGTGCCATCGTGCGCGACGCGTTTCACGGTGCCCGCGCCCAAAAGGTGATGGCCCAAGTAATGTTGCTCTTCGGCGTCGCGCCGGCGGTCGCGCCCATCATCGGCGGTTATCTGCACGACGCGTACGGTTGGCGCTCGGTGTTCTGGTTCCTGACCGGGCTCGGAGTGTTTTTGTGGGTGTGGACGACGGTGATGCTGCCCGAGACACTGCCACGCACTGACCGCCAGACCGCGCACCCAGGCGACATCGCCGTGGCCTATTGGCGTGCGCTGCGCCACCTGGCGTTCGTGCTGCTGGTCGTGAGCGCGGCGCTGCACTTCAGCGGGCTCTTTCTTTACGTTGCTGCCTCGCCCGCCGTGCTTTATCAGCACTTGGGCCTCGCGCCGGATGATTTCGGCTATCTGTTCGTTCCGCTGGTGGTCGGGCTAATGCTGGGCGCTTTTATCTCGGGGCGACTCGCCGGACATTACACGCACGCGCAGGCGGTTTGGCTTGGCTTTACTATCATGCTCGTATCCGCCGCGGCGAACGTGGCGGTATCGATCTGGATGAGGCCGACACTCGCGAGCGTGGTCGGGCCGGTCGCGGTTTATGCTGCCGGTATGTCGCTCGCCATGCCGAACATGAGCTTGCTCGCGCTCGAGTGTCTGCCGAACCGACGCGGACTCGCCGCAGCGGTGCAGAGTTGCGTGCAGATGATCGTGATGGCGGTCGTGGCCGGTGTATTCGTACCAATGCTCTCCGCGCAACTGGAGTGGCTCGCGGCCGGGGCCCTCGTACTCGCGCTGCTTTCGCTCGCAATTTGGTCACTGTACGCGTGGTATCCACCGGTACCGGTGCGTCACGGCGCCACTACGCCTTGACCAGGGTGTTGTCGAGCAACAGAATCGCCCGAGCGACGTTGCGTCTATTGTCCGAAGGAGATGACTCAAGCGTCGAAGCGAGGAAACTATGTCTATTACTCCGCAAGAAGCTCTGCAACGCGTCATCGAGCATCGCGAAATTTTTCACGAAGAGATGCTCGCGTTGATGCGCGCGATCATGAATGGCGAGCTCTCGCCGGTCATGATCGGGGCGCTCACGATCGGATTGCGCGTGAAGAAAGAAACCATCGGCGAAATTGCCGCCGCCGCCCAAGTGATGCGGGAGTTCGCGACCAAGGTCGAGGTGCCGCAGCAGGAGCATTTACTGGATATTGTCGGCACCGGCGGGGACGGCGCGCACACCTTCAATATTTCGACGGCCGCCATGTTCGTTGCCGCGGCAGCGGGCGCGCGGGTCGCGAAGCATGGTGGGCGCAGCGTATCGAGCAAGTCCGGCGCGGCCGATGTGCTCGAGGCGCTCGGCGCCAATATTCATCTCTCGCCGGCGCAAGTCGCCGACTGTATCGCCGAGACCGGCATCGGTTTCATGTTTGCGCCGAACCACCACACTGCCATGAAGCATGCGGCGCCGGTTCGCAAGGAACTCGGCGTGCGGACGATCTTTAACATCCTCGGGCCGCTGACGAACCCGGCCGGGGCGCCGAATCAGTTGCTGGGCGTATTTCATCCGGACTTAGTCGGGATTCAGGTGCGCGTGCTCCAGCGGCTCGGCGGCCGTCACGTGCTCGTCGTCCATGGTATGAACGGTCTCGATGAAATATCGCTCGCGGGCGAGACAATGGTGGGCGAGCTCGTGAACGGCGAGGTGCGCGAATACACGGTACACCCGGAGCAGTTCGGCTTGCCGGTCTACGACGGGGACGGGTTGAAGGTGGCCGACGCGGCGGGATCGAAAGAAAAACTATTGGCAGCGCTCGCCGGTCGAGTGGGTCCGGAGCGAGATATCGTCGTGCTCAACGCGGGCGCGGCGCTATACGCCGCCGGAGTCGCACGCTCGATCGCCGAGGGCGTGCACAAGGCGCGCGATACCATCGCGAGCGGCGCCGCGCGCATCAAGCTCGAGCAGTTCGTAGCGTTCACGCGGCGTCACGGGAAATAGGCGCGCGTGTCCGACATATTGCATCGCATCGTCGCTCGAAAGCGCGTGGAAGTCGCGGAGCGGACCAAACGGTGGCCGCTCGCGGAATTGCAGCGTCGCATTGAAACGGTCTCCGCGCCGCGCGGGTTCGCCGCCGCGTTGCGCGCCCGCATCGCCCAAGGGCGTCCCGCGGTGATCGCCGAGATCAAGCGCGCGAGTCCGAGCAAGGGCGTGTTGCGGCCGAATTTTCATCCCGCCGATATCGCGCGCAGCTACGAGCGCGGCGGAGCGACTTGTCTATCCGTGCTGACCGATGTCGACTTCTTTCAGGGAGCAGACGAGCATCTTCAAGACGCGCGCGCCGCTTGCGGTTTGCCGGCATTGCGCAAGGATTTTACTATCGATCCGTATCAGGTATATGAAGCGCGCGCGCTCGGCGCCGACGGTGTGCTGCTGATCGTCGCCGTCCTCGAGGATGCGCCGTTACGCGAGCTCGCGGTTCTCGCCCGTCGCCTCGGCATGGACGTGCTGGTCGAGGTGCATTCGCCGGAGGAGCTGGAGCGCGCGTTGCTAATCGACACGCCACTGATCGGCATCAATAATCGCAACCTGCATACTTTTGAAACGCGCCTCGACACGACATTGAAGCTGTTGCCGATGATTCCGAAGGACCATGTCGTCGTTACCGAGAGCGGAATTCTGCTGGCCGAGGACGTCGCACTTATGCGCGCGAACGGTGTGCACGCGTTTCTTGTTGGCGAGGCGTTCATGCGTGCGCCCGATCCGGGCGCGCGCCTTGCCGAGCTGTTTAACCTAGGGTCAGTGGCGGAGCGATCATGAAGGCGAGCATACGGTGGTCCGGTGGCGTGAGTTTCATCGGCCGGGCGGACAGCGGTCACGAGATCCTAATGGACGGCGCGCCGGAGACCGGCGGCGAGAACCAGGGCTCGCGGCCGATGGAGGTCGTGCTGATCGGCATGGGAGGCTGCACCGCTTTCGACGTCGTGCACATTCTGCGCAAGCAACGCCAGAACGTCGGCAGTTGCCTCGCCGAGGTCGAAGCCGAGCGCGCCGCAGTCGATCCGAAAGTTTTCACGCGCATCCACGTGCATTTCAAAATATCCGGGCGGGCGCTCGATGAAAAAAAGGTTGCCCACGCGATCGAGCTTTCGGCCACCAAGTATTGCTCCGCCTCCATCATGCTCGGCAAGACCGCGAAGATCACCCACGACTTCGAATTGATCGAGACCCCGTGACCCGCCCCAAAGCCACGACCGGCCAGTTCGATGAACTGGTGCAGGCGTACTATCACGCCTGGTTTCGCTTTCATCCCGAAGCGGCGGTCGACGTCGGCGTGTCCGGGTATGCGCATTTGCTCACTCCCGGTTCGGATGAAGCGAGCGGTACATTGATTTGCTTGAACGATGAGCTGCGGGTGTCGCTCGAAGAGCTGAACCCGAAGCGGCTCGACGCCGATCGACGAGTCGACTACGAGTTGCTGTGCGGCGCGGTCGAGCTGGAAAATCGATACCTCGTCGATATCGAGAAGTGGCGGCCCGATCCGCGGCGCTGGCTCCCCGTCAATGCGATTTATCAGCTCACGATTCGTCAAGTGGAGGATATCGAGCACGCGCTGCCCGCGCGTCTTGAACGTATTCCCGAGCACTTGCGAAACGCGCAGACCGATCTAGCCGCGAAGGTCGACGGTGTTCCTTCGTTGTGGGCAAGGTCGACGGCGCTCGCGGCGCGTCGAGGCGCGGATTTCGTGAGTGGCGTCGTGCGCCACCCGCGAGTCGCGCCGCTGGCTGCTCGAGCGAACGTAGCCGAGCTTGCCGAGCGTGCGGCCGAAGCCTTGACGCACTTTGCCGATTTTCTGGAGCGCGATATCGCGCCTCGGGCGCGCGGCGAATTCGCTTGCGGCGCCGAGCACTTCGAGCATCTGTTGCGGCATCGGCATTTCATCGATGTCGGCGCCGACCAATTGCATGCCTTTGGCGAGCGCCTGTTCGAGCGCACGCGCGACGAATTGGTGGCTGAATGCAAGGAACGTTTCGGACACGGTGATTATCTGCGGGCGGTGCAAGAGATCCAGACGCGGCATCCCGCCGCTGATAAATTGCTCGGCGTCTATCGTGCGCGTATGCGCGCGGCTCGCAAATTCGTCGTTAGCCGCAAGCTCGTTACCGTGCCTAAGCGCGAGCGGCTGGATGTGGTCGAGACGCCGGCCTTCATGCGTCATGAAATCCCATTTGCAGCTTACTCGGAGCCGGCGCCGAACGATCCCGAGCAAGTCGGCCGCTACTACGTCACGCCCCCGACCGACGCGAAGCAGCTTGCGGAGCACGAGGAGGTCGGAATTGCGCATACCTGCGTGCACGAGGCGTATCCTGGGCATCATCTGCAATTTGTCACGGCGAATCGCAACGCGGCGGCGCATTCATGGCCGCGATTGCTTAATGCGTCAGCGAGCCTTTACGAGGGGTGGGCGCTATACGCCGAGCAATTGATGCACGAGCGGGGATTTCTCGATCGCCCGGAGAGTCGGATTCTGTTATTGCGCGACCGATTGTGGCGGGCGTTGCGGATAATGCTCGACGTCGAGTTGCACACGCGCGGTCTGACGTTCGACGCGGCGGCGGATCGGATGGTTGCAGCGCTCGGTTTCCCGCGCTCGCAAGCCGAGGCGGACGTCGCGTGGTACACGCGCTCGCCCACCGTGCCGCTCGGCTATGCTATCGGTTGGGCGATCATCAACGCCTTGCGCAATCATGTGCTTGATAAAAAATCGGGCGCCGCGCTACGATCATTTCATGACCGCCTGCTGTCGGTGGGATCGATCGCGATCCCTTTAGTCATTCGACGCGCTTTCGGAGTGAGTACATGGCGCGCGGTCAAACGGATAGTCTTTGGAGATACAAATGGCGAGCGTGCGTGAAGCGTTTAGCAGATGGACGCCGCGCGGTGTTTTCGCGAGTCTCTTCGCGGTGTGTGTGGCGCTTATCGCGTTTGCACTGTATTTGCAGCATGCACAGGCATTGGAACCGTGTCCCATGTGCATTCTTCAGCGCTATGCGTTCATTGCAATCGCGATCGTGGCGCTCGTAGCGGCAATCCAAAATCCGTATGGTGTCGCACTTACGGTGTACGGCGGTCTCGTCGTGCTCTTTGCCGCGGCGGGTGGCGGCGTCGCGATTCGACACTCGTGGCTACAACACTTCCCGGCGCCATCGTTCAGCTGTGGCGCTGATCTCGGCTACTTGCTTAACACCTTTCCGCTCGCGAGAGCATTGCCCGCGATCTTCGAAGGTACGGGGGAGTGCAGCAAAGTGGACTGGCGACTATTGGGACTATCGATTCCGGAATGGGCGCTGGTTTGGTTCGTGATTTTGGCGGCGGTTGCTATCTACGCGGTGATAAGGATGCGGAGCGCCGCCGCGAAGCGATTGAAGTAAAGTAGGTTACCGCGGTTGCAACGGGACCCTGTGTAAAACGCTCCAGACCATCGATTGTTCAAAAATTACTACTCTTTGTTTCGAAATTGTTGTGAAATTACCGACACTAGTTGTAAGTTTGCAAATGCCCCTGTAAATTGCCCCGTCGACGAACAAGAGTACGTCACCCATCAGAATATCCTTTGCCAGAGAGGGAGATGTCCATGCATAAAAAGTTACTCGTAGTCGCGATCGGTTTCCTGTTGGCTGCGCCAACGGTATTTGCCGACTCAGCTAACGTCAGCATCGCGGGGAGAGTCATCGTCGGTGTTGATACCTATAAAGTGAGCCAAGGCAATGCCGCGATAGCTCGGAGCTATAGCAATGAGGTTAGGGTAGATGACCAGGGTTCTGCATTTAACATTTCCGGAACGGAAGACCTCGGCGGGGGACTTAAGGGAATCTTCCTCGTTACCATGCCCTTTAACCCGGACTTGGGTGGACTCACCGCAACCGGTAACTCGTGGGCGGGTATTGAAGGGGCCTTCGGAAAGATTAAGGTGGGCCGAGATAGTATCCACTACATCGAATTTGTGCCCATCGAATTGACGCGCGCGGGCACGTTGCAAGACTTCCTGTCCATGGGAATTGGTTTACAAGTCAATGGCACGTCTGCGTATCTGGTAATCCCGACCCGCACTAGTAACCTCGTCGTGTGGAATAGTCCGAACTGGGGCGGAGTTACCGCAAGCCTAGGCTACTCTACTAGCCCGGTCGGCAACGAAGGGACAGGCGTCGGCAATGCAAGTAAGGGTGACGGCAAGCATTTGGCGGTTCGTTACGTGACCGCCAACCCTCTGATGGGTGGCGTTAGCTACTGGCACGCGACTGCCACCGATAGCGCTGTCTCGAGCCCCGCAGGCGAAGAGCAGTCCAATCGCGCGTGGGTCGGATACCGATTCCCATTTGGACTCAAGGTCGGCCTCGGTTACGACAATTCCGAAGTTCGACCCGTTGCCGGCGGTGCCTTCGCAAAGCGTACAGCGTTTATTTTGCCAGTGACGTACACAATGGGTGCTCACAACTTTTACTTGGAGTACGCGACTGCGGGTAAGACGTCAGGCGCTTTCCAGAACGGTCTTGCTACTCACGACAATACCGGCGCTAAGCAGATCCTGCTGGGCTGGGATATGGCGCTGTCGAAGAGAACATTTCTAGGCGTGTTCTATACGAAGCTCGACAACGAGGCAAACGCTACTTACAACCTCTTTACGACAGGACCGGTTGCCGTGGGAGCAGGCGTGTCTGTTACTGGCACCGCAACGCTTGTGGGAGAGTCGATAAATCAGCTTTGGTTCGGCATAGCGCACAGCTTCTAGCTCGAATCTCGTCGCTGAAGCTAGACGGGCGCCGTTGGCGCCCGTTTTCGTTCGTGTTAAGCGCTCGACGACTGAAGCCCGTACGACTAAAGCCAGTATGTTGTCTCCGTCATTACTTTCGCCATCAAGCGCATAAGAGCTCGGATGGGCCGCGGAATAGTCGCTGCGCCTCCTTCCACCGCTGCGGTCGCATGACGGCCTTCGTCTTCGCGCATCTGTTCGACAATTGCTCGGCTCTTACCGTCCATCTCGGGCAATCGCGAGAGATGGCTGTCGAGATGCTCGACGACTTGCCTTTCCGTTTCAGCCACGAAGCCGAGACTCCATCGATCGCCGATCAGTCCTGCCGTCGCACCGATTACGAAAGAGCCCACATACCACAGAACGTTAGAATAGCTCGTGCGAGTCTGTAGCTCACGAATTCGCCAAGCGGTCCATGCCAAGTGATCGCTTTCTTCTCGCGCGGCGCGTTCCATCTTCGTGCGTACTTCCGAGGTACGTGTCGTAAGTGCCTGGCCTCGATAGAGCGCTTGTGCACAGACCTCGCCCGCGTGGTTGACGCGCATCAAGCGTCCGGCAAACTCACGAGCTGAACTATCCAATTCAGCGTCAGCGATTTTTTCGGCCGGGTTCGGCCGACTAGCTACCGGCGGGGGTCCGAAGACCACGCGCAAGCCTTCGTCCAAACATCCGAGCGTACGATCAAGGACCGAAAGTTGGCGGCTCATCGTGTCGAAGATATCGTCGGCGAAGGCGCATAGCAATATAGGCCGTGCCCTGATGGGGGCGGTTCCCTATAATTGCTTTGCGCCCTATGGCTTATTATCGATATCACGTATTTTTTTGCATCAACAAGCGCGACGACGGCTCGGCGTGTTGTGCGAATCATGACTCGCAATCGATCCGCGACTATGCGAAGGCGCGCATCAAGTCGCTTGGTCTCGCCGGTAAGGGACGAGTACGCATCAATACGGCCGGATGCCTGGATCGCTGCGAGGAAGGACCAATCATCGTCGTCTACCCGGAAGGTGTCTGGTACACGTACGTGGACAAGGAAGACGTCGATGAAATCATCCGGGAACATCTAGTAAATGGCCGAATCGTAGAGCGGCTTCGAATTTAGTCCAAAAAGGCCTTTGGTTCAAGAAGTTGGCCGGGTGGCCTTCCCAGATTTACTCAAGTAAATCTCATCAAGCGTGAAATTCGCGAAGTCTTTGCTACTCTGAAGGGAGGCGAGCATTTCCCTGGCCCCTCATTCTAATGGGAAGTCAGGAATGTAAGGCTCCTCCATCCTCCTAGTGGTGGTTCGGGCGTGGCAGAAATAGCCACGCCATTTTTTTTTGGACAACGAATACGCCGCTACGCCGCCCTCAGAACTTGATGCTGTTAGCCGCTTTCTGTACCATGCGCGGCCTTCACCAAGGCAGCAGCAGTTTTCGAATGAAAACCTTCGTCGCCAAGAACGGCACGATCAAGCGCCAGTGGTACCTTATCGATGCTGCCGATAGAGTGCTTGGTCGGGTAGCCACTGAGGTAGCTCGCCGCCTGCGCGGCAAGCACAAAACGGAATACACTCCCAACGTTGACACTGGTGACTATGTCATTGTGATCAATGCGAGCAAGGTTCGCGTGACCGGCGATAAGGAACGGAGCAAGTACTATTTCCGCTACTCGGGGTACCAAAGCGGGTTGAAGCGAGTCAGTTTCGCGGATCAGCAGAATCGGCGGCCCGAGCGCGTGATCGAGCACGCTGTGCGTGGAATGTTGCCTAAGAACCCACTGGGAAGGGAGATGTTCCGGAAGCTAAAGGTGTACGCGGGCGAGGATCACCGGCACGCGGCACAAGGTCCAAAACCGCTTCAAATTTAGCCGGTTTCATATGCCTCAAGGACAAAGCTATTACGGTACGGGACGTCGGAAATCATCGACGGCTCGTGTTCACTTGGTGCTGGGTAAGGGATCGATAACGGTTAACGATCGTCCAGTTGATCAATATTTTGGTCGAGAAACCGCGCGCATGATTGTCCGCCAGCCCTTCGCTACGTTGGAGATGCTGGATCGGTTCGACGTCACGGTGAATGTAAAGGGCGGCGGCCCAAGCGGCCAAGCCGGTGCAATTCGTCACGGAATTACACGCGCGCTTCTGCAGTATGACGGCGCCCTACGGCCAGCACTACGCAAAGCTGGATACGTAACCCGCGATGCCAGGGCCGTCGAGCGCAAGAAGTACGGCCTGCATAAAGCGCGGAAGCGGCCCCAATACTCCAAGCGCTAGCCCGCCCGCGATTTCCGCCGCAAAGGCGGCCCCCAGCAGTTTTGGGGTACGTCTAATCGTTGGGGGATCGTCTAGTGGTAGGACAGCGGACTCTGACTCCGTTAACCTAGGTTCGAATCCTAGTCCCCCAGCCATCTAGCCGCTCTTTTGTTGTATTCTTACAAACGGAAGCACCGTTGTTGCGAATTTGAAAAATCAGTTGCAATCGCGCAAAAGGCCGTGATATATATGCGCCCACGGGCGACACCAGTACGTGCCTGTTTGCGCTTACCGTACACACCTTCGATCAGAAGAGACGAGGAGATTTCAAATGCAGAAGAAAGTACTTGCAGCCGTAATCGGCGGCTTGCTGGCAGTGCCAGCAGCGGTGTTCGCCGATTCCGCTAACGTAAATATTTCCGGCCGAGTCGCAGTGGGCGTGGAAATGTACAAGTTGTCCGGCGGAAATCCACCCAACGTGCTCGGTTATAGCACTGAACAACGAGTTTCAGATCAGTCGTCCAGTTTGATCTTCTCTGGTTCAGAGGATCTCGGCGGCGGTATGAAGGCCTGGTTCCAGATTGACGAGCGTTTCGCGCCGGATCTTGGCACCCTCGCTGCAACCGGCAATACTCAAGCAGGTCTTGCGGGAGGTTGGGGCAAGCTCGCCATTGGTCGCCAGGATCTTCACTATAACGAACTGGCACGGCTCGACGCCCCTCGTGCAGGATCGTTGCAAGATATCATCAGCATGGGTCCGGTCTCTCAGGTTAACGGCACGACCGTTGCGATAGGTTCTCGCAGTTCAAACGTGATCTATTGGGATAGCGCGGACCTCGGCGGTGTCACTATCCGTGTCGGCTACTCCACTAATCCTGGCGCGAATGAAGGAACCGGCGTCGGCAATCAGAGTAAGGATGGAGCTTTGACAGCTGCAGTTCGCTATGCCGCAGGACCGATATCGGCAGGCGCAAGTATTTGGGATTGGAAAGCCGAAGGCACTGCGGATAGCACGCTTGGCGGTTTTTTGGGCGACCAGAAGTCGAACCGCGCATGGTTCGGATGGAACGCGGCGGGGCTTAAGGTGGGTTTCGGAGTCGACTCATCGGAGGTACGCGTCACCGCAGGTGCGCCTATGACAAAGCGCACCGCTTTACTGCTGCCTGTGAGCTTTAGCTTCGGTGCCGACTCGGTGTACGCGACAATAGCCAAGATGGGTAAGACGAGTGGCGGTGCCGCTGGAACGGACCACACCGACACGGACGCGCAGGCGATGATGTTAGGTTGGGATCACGCGCTGTCGAAGCGCACGTTTGTTGGCGCTTTCTATGCGAAGATCGACAATAAAGCTCGTGCTACCTACGACCTCTTCGCCTTGGCCGCGAACGGTGCTACGGCGACGGCTGCCGGAGAGGACGCCACGCAGCTCTATCTCGGCTTCACGCATCTGTACTAAAAGTAATTTTGACCTTGATTCGTAATGTTGACGGGCGCCTTCGGGCGCCCGTTCCTTATCTAGCTCTTCGCCCGACCGACTGATCTCGGTTTCAGGAACATTTGGTGAGGTTGGTTTAACAAAAATAAAAGACTTACGTGGTACTACTCAGGGGGCCTACGGCCCCCTTCTTTATTTGGCGGCGTAGCTGCTGCCCCACTCCCGCGATCGCTGGTCAGATCCGGTTGCGACGCGCGCATCAGCGCCAGACGGGAACGGCCCGCCGATCTTTGCGGTTTCTACCAATTGCCATACAACTCACGTTGTAGACGCTGTTCGGCCGCTATAATTGACGACAGAAGTCAATTCGCTCATCGCGCCGTTGCGCCAAAGAGCGGCTCGGAGCTCATGTTTAAGCGTCGAACAACCGGAGAGCTGGTGGTCAAACCGCGGCTCTCCTCTCGCACCAAGCTCTTGCTCGTCGGTGGAGTATTGACCACGGTTGTGGCCGCCGCCGGCTGGATATACAACTACGGCCTCAGCATGGCTGGATTTGAGCGCTCTTCGGCGGCTCAAGAGCAGCAGAAGTTGCACGAGGAGATTCGCCAGCGGGCAACGGAGAATCAAGAGTTGCACGAATCACTGGCGCATGCGCAACGCAGTGTGCAGATGAACGAGACGGCGTTTCAGGAACTGGATCGCTCCCTGAAGGCGTCGGCACAAGAAATCGTAAAGCTCAGGGAAGAGCTCAATTTTTATCGTAATATTATCTCTCCCGTCGACAAGAAGGGCGGGTTGCGCATACAGAATCTATATATAGAGCCGACTACCGGCGCCGCCAACCAATACCGCTACAAGCTGGTGTTGATTCAAGCGCTAAAGCACGAGCAGACGATCAATGGTTCGGCGTCGTTCGAAATCAGCGGTGTCCAGGGCGGTCAGGATTCGACTATCTCCATCCCCGGCGCAGGCGATCGGACGATTAAGGTGAATTTCAAGTATTTTCAGGACATCGAAGGTCAGTTTGAGCTGCCCAAGAACTTTAAGCCGCGACGTATCAAAGTAAACGTCATACCTACGAGCGGTGCACAGGCCGTCGAAGAGAGTTACGCTTGGCCTCAGGCGTAGCGGTATAAACGATACTAAGGAGACCCCATGTTAAGCTCGCTCGGAAAGAGCCCAAACGAGAAGCCGTGCAACACCATCGATACGTTGATCGGAGCGCGCACCGAGCTAAAGGGCGACCTCACCTTCTCCGGCGGCCTGCGTATCGATGGCAAACTGAAAGGTAACGTGACATCAAAGGGCGAAGGAAACAGCACGCTCATCTTGAGCGAAAACGCGCTGATTATAGGTAACGTGACGGTTCCGCACATGATCGTCAACGGCACGGTCAAAGGCACCGTGCGAGCAACCGAGCGCATCGAGCTACAGCCGAAGGCCGACATCGCGGGCGATGTCTACTACAAGATCCTGGAAGTCGCAGTCGGGGCCGTTATCAATGGGAATTTGGTGCGCGAAGTGAGCGAGGCCGGTAAGGATAGGGCCACCGTTGCGCGGTTGAAGCCCCTTGGCGGAACCGCGGCGAGCGAAGAAGAAAGTTGATCAATTGACTATCCGAGTGATGGCTCCCATAATTTGACCGGCTTGACGAATGAGGTAACGGTATGACCGCAGCACTACCCACCATGCCCGACCCGCTGATCTTCACTGACAACGCTGCAATGAAGGTGAAACAGCTTATTGCGGAGGAGAACAACGCGGCGCTCATGTTGCGCGTGTTTGTTTCCGGCGGCGGTTGCTCGGGTTTCCAATATGGGTTCACTTTCGAAGAAGCGGCGAACGAGGACGACACGCGCGTCAATAAGGACGGAGTGACCCTTCTGATCGATCCGTTGAGTTTCCAATACTTGGTCGGAGCGGAGATCGACTATCAGGAGGATCTGCAGGGGGCGCAGTTCGTCATCAAGAATCCAAACGCGAAAACCACTTGCGGCTGCGGCTCTTCTTTCGCTACTTAAATTCGATCCGCCGGCTCTTGTCAAAGAGGAGGCGCTCGCCTCCTCTTTCGTTTGTGCCACCAACCTAGGAAACAAATCGCGCGGCCACCCAACATGCAGCGGTGGGAGTGGACCGATTGCGGTCATGAGACGACGAGAGGGTCGCGGGTTCAGCGCGCCGCGAGTTGCCGGCCGCTAATCAAGTCGAGTCGAGCGCTCCACGCGCGTGCTGCGCGGAAGAAATCTTCGTGCAGTGCAGGTGCCACCAATTCCCCTTCGGGAAAGTTGAAGGTGAGCGGATTTCGATGGTGACCCGCGACCTGAAACTCATAGTGGAGGTGCGGGCCGGTTGCGAGTCCGGTCTGGCCGACATAGCCGATCACGTTGCCCTGTTCTACGAATTCGTCCACGCGTAGATTTGCGCGATAGCCGGAAAGATGAGCGTACAACGTGCCATAGATGCCTTCGTGTTTGATGACGACAGTCTTTCCGTAGCCGCCATTCCAACCGATCGAAACAACCCGCCCGCTCGCTGTGGCGCGTACCGGCGTCCCGATCGGCGCCGAGTAGTCGACCCCGTTATGCGCCCGCCACGTCTTTAGGATGGGATGATAGCGGGCGTTGGAGAACCGCGAGCTCACGCTGCTAAATCGAACCGGGGTACGCAGGAAAGTGCGCCTGAGACTTTTACCTTCGGGTGTGAAATAACTCATCGTGCCGTCTGCTTCTCGAACGCCGATGGCACGGTAGACGCGTCCGCGATTGAAGAATTCGGCGGCGGCGATCGCGCCGTCGGCAATCTTCCGACCAAACCAATATTTTTCCTCGCAGATTGCAACGAAACTGTCGCCCTCTCGTACGTCGAGGGCGAAATCGATATCCCATCCGAAGATTTCGGCGAGCTTGAGGACGAGTGGATCGGAGAGGCCCGCGTCCCGAGAGTCTCGTAAGAATGATCGCTCGATCGTGCCCGTTCGGTAGGTGAGGCGTATTTCGAAGTTACCACTACCAACCGCAGTGTAGGGCGGAGTCGGCGGAGTGAGTTGCGCAGACCACGCCAATGCTTGAAGAATCGGCTGTGCAAGATCGGCTGATCCGGTGCGTATGATGAGGTGCTTACCCGGAGGGTACGAATTCGCGTCGACGCTTAGCCCTTCAATCCGCTGCACCCCTACCGCGCTGAGCACAGAATTTACCCCCGACCAGTTTGTTTCGCTTGCCTCAAGCCCCATGTCCCGCAAGCGATCAAGCGGGCCCACTAGGAACGCCGAACGAATTATTTCGCCCGGATCGGTTTGCGTGGATGAGGGGATGGAAGACGGAGTGAAATTGGGTTGCGCGGGGAGAATGGAGGCCAGAGCGGCGGAAGCGACGATGACGCCGGTGTTAGCTAGCCACATCCGCCTTCGAAAGCGGACCGTTTCCAAAGTATTGGAGCGAGGAGATTCGGAAAAGCGAGCTGGCTTTTGTTTACCCTTCTTTATTGCAAACATGCTTATGCGTTCCCCGATATCGCTAATCTAACCGTGCGCAATCACGCCGTCAAAAACTCCGAAGCGGAAATCAACTGGAAAGTGTCTCCGGTTTGTTCCTAGTTGCGCTGGCAAGACGGTGGTGGCGGATGGTAGGCTTGGCCGCATTCCGAACAATGGCTTGAGAGATGGCACCGACTAAAATGGCGGAGCAACTTCGCTTGCTCAAGCGTGGGACCGAGGAAATTCTGCTTGAGCAGGAGCTGATTGACCGCCTGGGGGAGGGGAAACCGTTGCGCGTGAAAGCGGGTTTCGACCCGACAGCGCCCGACTTGCACCTGGGGCATACCGTGTTACTGCAGAAGCTGCGCACCTTTCAGGATCTCGGTCACGAGGTTCTCTTCTTGATCGGGGACTTCACCGGCATGATTGGCGATCCGACCGGTAAGAGCGCCACGCGCCCGCCGTTGTCGCGCGAGGAGATACTAGAAAACGCGCGCACCTACGAAACGCAGGTGTATAAGGTTCTCGACCGCGCGCGCACGGAAGTGCACTTCAACTCCAAGTGGATGAATGGGATGGACGCGGCGGACCTGGTAAGACTTGCAGGCAAGTACACGGTGGCGCGAATGCTCGAACGCGACGATTTCAACAAGCGCTATAAGTCGCAACAACCCATCGCGATCCACGAGTTTCTGTATCCGCTCGTGCAAGGCTACGATTCGGTAGCGCTGAGGGCGGACGTGGAGCTGGGCGGCACCGACCAGAAGTTCAATCTTTTGGTTGGGCGCGAATTGCAGAAACACTATGGTCAGCGTCCGCAAATCATCATGACGTTACCGCTTCTCGAAGGTACCGACGGCACACAGAAGATGTCGAAGTCCCTCGGCAACTACATTGGCATCGACGAGCCGCCGGACGAAATGTTCGGAAAGCTGATGTCAATCTCTGATCATCTGATGTGGCGCTATTTCGATCTTTTGTCTTCCAAGGACCCGCACGAGGTTGCGGCAATGAAACGTCGTGCGGAGGAGGGAGCAAACCCACGCGATATGAAATTGGAGTTGGCAACGGAGATGGTGAGCCGTTTCCACGGCGGGTCCGAAGCGGGAAACGCCGCGATGCGGAATTTTATAACGCGTTTCCAAAAGCGCCAGTTACCGGAGAATATTCCGCAAAAGACTGTTTGGGTTTCAGTCGGTGAAACGATCGCGATTCCCAATTTACTTAAGGAGGCCGATTTGGTTACGAGCACTTCCTCCGCGTATCGGCTAA
This sequence comes from Sulfurifustaceae bacterium, assembly GCA_041485885.1. Lineage (GTDB taxonomy): Bacteria > Pseudomonadota > Gammaproteobacteria > Acidiferrobacterales > Sulfurifustaceae > JACQFZ01. The sequence goes on along the minus strand of JBGPKL010000008.1, from coordinate 795 downwards.
TAGAACAAGGCGGAGTACGAATAGATGGCAAGAAAGTCACGGACCCAAAGACATCAGTCGCTTCGGGTTCGACATACGTGTTTCAGGTAGGCAAGCACGGGCTGGCCACGGTTACGGTCGTCGAAAAAAGGGAGAAATGACCGTGGCGGACAGGGAACGTCCCCGGAGACGAGTGGTTGAAGGAATTGAGTAAACCCATTGACCCCTAAGGGCAGGCGCGTATAATGCGCGACCCTACAGCCGGCCAGTCGCGCCGGTTTGTTCTTTTACAATTCGGATCAAGTAATTTGTGTGGGTGTTTACGTTGAGCTTTGGTCATCCAATGAGAGGTGGCCGAGTCGGCTTAGCCGACGAGGCCATTTAGCAGTTTTTTGTCCCTTCAATGGGACTCCAAGTTTTAATTGGAGAGTTTGATCCTGGCTCAGATTGAACGCTGGCGGCATGCCTAACACATGCAAGTCGCGCGCGAAAGGGGGCAACCCCGAGTAGAGCGGCGGACGGGTGCGTAATACGTAGGAATCTACCTGGTAGTGGGGGACAACCCGGCGAAAGCCGGGCTAATACCGCATACGACCTATGGGTGAAAGCGGGGGATCGCAAGACCTCGCGCTATCAGATGAGCCTGCGTCGGATTAGCTAGTTGGTAGGGTAAAGGCCTACCAAGGCGACGATCCGTAGCTGGTCTGAGAGGACGACCAGCCACACTGGGACTGAGACACGGCCCAGACTCCTACGGGAGGCAGCAGTGGGGAATATTGGACAATGGGGGCAACCCTGATCCAGCAATGCCGCGTG
>JBGPKL010000007.1:0-105403 GCA_041485885.1 Sulfurifustaceae bacterium | reverse complement strand
CTCGCTGTTAAGCCAAAACTCGCCTCCGGGCCTCGGGAGAAATTACGCGATCATCGCTTCATCGCTGTCGCGCATTTAGCCGCTGATCTGCATAAAGAAAACTCGGCCGCGAATGATGAAACCGCATCGACCCGTGCATACCTCACCAGTGATCCGATCGGACTGGGTGGTGGGCTCAACACGTATGCGTACGTCGGGAGCAACCCGGTAAGATGGATCGATACCGAGGGCCTGAATAGTCAGCCGACAATACCGGATCCAAACGGCGTGGTTCCTGGCGGCCCGTGGACAGCCGCTGGACCTGGTCAGCCACCGGGTACTTTTTATGGGCCGCCACAGCCCAACGGGCCGCGTGCGACGTGTAGATTTGTGCCCGACAGCGCGAATGGAGGCCCGCCGGACGCAAAACAACCGTATTGGAAAACTCAATCGCCAGGCCAGCGCGGATGGAACCGGTATTCCATGGCTGGGACTTCAATTACCGCGGCAAAGGCCCATTCAGGAGGCGGTGGTGCGGGTGGTCGCTTCAGTGGCGGCAGCACGCTCGGAGTGCTAGGGATCGTTAGTACAATTACTGGAATAATTGCTGACATTAAAGAATCTCAGCAATGCCCTTCGGAGGATGAATATGGACGGCCTCACTGCATATAAGGAAAGACCAGTCATGTTCGCTTGGACGGGTAGGACCGCTTCCTCGGCGGTTGGACTTTGATTCGTAAGATGGCGCGGTCAATCTAAATGGAATGCTTGACGATTCAGGACGCCAATAAGTACTTAGCCGAAATTGGTATGGAGGTTGGCAATTGGAATCAATTGACTGACTTTGCCAACCTCCAGACGCAAAGTGCCTCAATAAAATATCAGGCGCCGCAAAAGTCGATTGAGCTCTTCTGTTTTTCAAGACATGTGGCCGGTTGGCTCCCTCGTGGCGATTGGAAGATTTTTCAGATTGATAACTCGACTTCATTGGATCTAGATCAACGTTCGATGTTTAACAGACTGCTTTTTGGCTCAGGCACACCAACTCCCTCTGACCCGAAGACTTTGCTTTTTAGGTTTGCAAGCGATAGAACGACTAATCGAAATACTGAGTTGCTCATCGCGAACCTGGTATATCTATTTCTGCTGTTCGAGTGTCACGCGTACATCGTTTCATCTAATAGCCATGCAGGCCAGCGTCTCGGAATACAAGACGGGTTTGTGTATTTCTCGGCACGGAACGAGTACTTATCTGGCGCTAAAATCTTACTGAGAATTTTCGAACGCGATCCTCTTATGAGTCCAGATTGGGTACGCGAAATCATCGCTGAGGGACAGCAAACGTAGCGAGTGTAGGGCGGGTTAGCGAAGCGTAACCCGCCGCATGCGATTGAAAAACGAAGCCCGGCGCTCTCGCGCCGGCCTCTTCGTCCCAACCACTCGCCACCTTCTTCTTCAACTTCCCGCGCTTGATGGAGGGGTTAAAGGGGCCAGGCTCTGAGCCTGGCCCCTTTAACTTCCCTCTTTAATTTCCCTGGGACAAGTGATATTAACTAAGAGCAGAATCGACAGCGGCCAAGGACTTTTTGATAGGGGCGTGCGGTGTCGATAGATTGTTCCAATTGTGGAGGCCAGTTGCGATGTGCGAGTTGTACAAACGTCAAACTAGCTCGCGACACCTGATAACGATCATTGGGTGCCTTGTCCTCGTTTCATTTTTCGGGTGCGTTCCGACAAGACCAGCAGCGTCGCAGGCCGCCAAATCACCGGACCATTCCGCCCCACCCACTGCAAAACAGGAACCGCCCAGCGCCAAGACGGTGAAACCCACTGCGTCTCTTGCGAGTGCGACGCCGGTTGCAAAGCAACCAAATGGTGCGGTCGCTCCGGAAAAAACGCCGGCAGCGCCGCCGCTCGATTTGAGGTCTCTCGAAGAGCGCCTCAAGGACACTCACGCCATTGGCGTGTTTACGAAACTTTCTCTCAAGAATCAGGTTGATGATTTGCTCGATGAGTTTCGCGCCTTCTATAGCGGGCAAATTAAGGTCCGGCTGACGGATCTTCGGCAACGGTATGACCTGCTTTTGATGAAGGTCCTCTCACTGCTGCAGGACAGCGACGCGGCACTCGCGGCAGCCATCTCATCCTCACGTGAAGCAATCTGGGATATTCTCAAAGATCCGAAAAAGTTTTCACAAATCGAACTTGGATGACAGGAGATTTTATGGGCCAGCGCATAGCCGTTCTTGCAACCATCGCAACGACAATATTTTACGGCGCACCTTCGCTCTGCGCTGACGATGCGTCGTTTAGCAAAGACCTCAAAGCCACGATCGCATTGCAGGGGATGTCCTGTGATCAGGTGGTTGATGTTAAGCGCAACGGCGACAGCGACTACACCGCTACGTGCAAAGACGGCAATCGCTATCATGTTTTTGTAAACGCGCAGGGACGCGTCGTGGTGCAAAAACTGTGATCCGGGGAATCACGGTCTTGCCCGATAGCTAATGAGAGCTTCGCGATCGTCTGCTGATGATGGTGTGTCGCGAGGTACATTCACGGTATCAACAACTCATATCTCGTTTCTGGTCCTCACAGTGTCGATTGCTTTTGTTGGCGCGTACGGAATCGGCAGTGATGGGTTGTATAAGTAGCACTGCTAACAACTAACACCACCTGCGCTGTTTCAAAGGGAGACCCGCCATGCCTTGTCCGTCCCCTATCGACACCACGCCGCGCACCGCTCCGAAGACGTTCTTTAACTGGGCCCGGGCGCTGACGTTCACGGCGGCGAGAGCGTTTCGGCCTTCCTCGCGCGGGGAGATCGTCGGGATCATCCGGCAAGCGGAGGATGCCGGACAGCGGGTCAAGTGGACCGGCAGCATCTGGTCGTTCATGGGGGTCTTTGTTTCCAACGACGTGGTGATCGAGAGCGATGCGATCACGGGCGCCATCGACAGCGCGCTGATTCTCAATCGGTTGACCCTCGCCGATCCGTCGCTCGCGGGAAGCTTGGTTCACATCCGCGGCGGAACGAAGGTGTTCAACGTCAATCGCATCCTGCACGGGCTGGCGCCGGCGGCGAACGGCGGCGGCGCCGATGAGACGAATCTCGAATGCATTGCAGGGGCGAGAGCGCTGCCCACGCTTGGCGGCAGCGGGGGGCAGTCCGTTGCCGGAGTCATGGCCACCGGCTCGCACGGTGGAGATATATTCCTCCCCCCGATCGCGGATGCGGTGATGGCCATTCACCTGATCGGACCGGGCGGCCAAGAGTGGTGGATCGAGCGGGCGTCGGGGATGACGGCAGGAACGGAGGCGGACGTCCAGGCCCGGTTGCGGTCGATCGCGGCCAGTGTCACCGGCGCCGCGAATGAGATGTGCCGCGACATCTTCGTTAAGAAGGACAACGATCTCTTCAGGTCGGTGCTGGTTTCCGTCGGCCGTATGGGATTCGTCTATTCGCTGGTCATCAAAAGTGTGGCGGCCTTCAAACTGCACGAGACGCGGTCCAACCAGACGTGGGAAACCTTCAGGGCCAATCTCACCGCGGCGAGCTTCCCCGGCTTCGCCGCGGGGAAGCACTTCCTGCAAGTGCTGATCAATCCGTTCGGAAACGGCGGTCGGCACGACTGCAAAGTCGCCGAGAGAGCTCAGGTCAAATGCTCGGCTCCCAACGAAGGCATGGGCGCGGGCGGCTTCGACGTCATGTCGCTCATCTGCGGACGGCAGGACGTGAGGATTTTCCTTCCCGTGCTGCTTGTGTTGCTCGCGGCGCTGCTTGCCGCAGTAGGCGCCCTGGTCGCGCTTGCCGGCGCCGAACTCGCCGCCGCCGGCGCTCTTGCCGCGATTCCCTTCATCGGGTGGGCGCTGGCCGCGGCGATGTTCGCGGCGTGGGCGGTGACCATGGCGGCGATCGTGGCGCTCAGCGCGACCATCGCTGCGCTGACCGCGTTGATCACCTACCTAACCGTCGCCGGCAGTCTGACGGCGGGAGAGCTGATCGCCGCGATCGCCAATTTCGCCTATACGTTCGGGCTCAAGAACCTGATGAAGGCGTTGCTGACTTTGCTATTCAACTCCGCGTATCCCATCGTTTCGAAAACCGGCGTCAGCTGGAAGATCATGGACACGTACGGCTACGCCGGAGAAGATTTCTGCCAGAAGGTGGATTCCATGGAGATCGCCTTCGACGTGGCGGCTACCGGTGGAGGAGGTTATCTGGCGTTCATCGACGAAGTGCTGATGATATTCGACGACCTCTTCAACCGGAACGTCGCCGTCGCTGGGCTGCTCGCGCTGCGGTACACGACCAACACCACCGCGCTCATCGGGATGTCGAAGTTCCGGACCACGTGCCACATAGAAATTCCGGTCATCCGGAATTTCGCGGGGAACGTCGAGTTCATTTCGCGCGTCCAGCGCGCCGCGATCGCGCACAACGGCGTGCCGCACTGGGGACAGTTGATGGGCACGTACACTGCGCTCGACATCCGCCGGTTGCACGGCGGCGATCTGATCACCTGGAGGCGCAAGCTGACGCAGCTCATTCGCGGCGGCGGCGCGAGGAATACCACGTTCAGCAATAATTTCACCGCGACCTACAACCTGGAGCCGTTGGACGACACACCGATCACCGCCGTGCGGTTCACGGTCACCGTCGGTGACGACAGTCTCGGCGATACCGACATTCTGAGGCACGACGTGAGCGCCGATTTTGCGCGCGTCACGCTGAGCAGCGGAACGTTTTTCGAGGTGAGCCTCAACGAGGGCACCGAGTGGCCGGCGCACACGACGCACGTTCGGGACGTGCCCGTGGGCGCCGGTACGACGTGGGGCGACGTCGCGTCGGTCCGCATCCGGCACAACGCGGCGGGCGGCGACATCAACGCCGACAACTGGACCATGAACGCAATCGTCATTGCATCGGTGTCGGGCACCACCGCCCGCGACGAGTTCAGCCAGACCGGAACTCCGGTGTGGCAGTTCAGGAAGAACGATCATCAGATATGGCAGCATGATTTCTAGAGCGAGCAGACGCGGTCGGCGTCGCTGCACAAATCGTTGCGTTGCTGGGCGTAATCGTGTCGGCATCATGCATCTCCGGCCACGAACATTTCGCCGACCATCTCGTGGTGCCCATCCTCGATGCGCACGGCAGCGTGGTGTATGACTACGAGCGCTTGCTCGCAACTACACCGTAGTAGCCAGATACGATCACCGTTACAGCGGTAATGGTTTGATTGATGGTAGTAGGGTTGCCGATCCCGAGTGCGATAGCAATAACTACGAGAGCTGCGGTCGCCACAAAACCCGGCATGATGCCATAGGCGAAAACGCGCGCACCTAACTTCCTCGCTACGTCGATTGCCAATCCTGCAGTACCGGATTTATTGCGTTTTTGTATCATCGTGGGACCAAGTCCCAACTCTACACTAGGTCAGAATGCTTGCGTGGCCCAGGATGTGGCTCATTCAAGGATCATGAATGAACCCTTATTTTTGCACCTACTTATCCAACTACGCGGGCACCGGTTGAAGCCTCCTTGTTTCTGCGAGTCACTCCGACATAGAGGTCGAGAGTAATTGCGATACGCCATTTTTCGCCCGGCGGTATACCGCTGGCGAGGGGCAAAGGGTAGCGTCCCTGAGGTTTCCGCCTCTGACTGTAGCGACCGAGGCGAAAGAGCAGGGCGGTTGTCCCGGAGAAAACGCCCAAGACGACGCCGCGCCGGCCGAGTAAACTTGCAAGATGGATAAGAAATCCGTCTACCTCGAAACCAGTGTCGTGAGCTACCTCACTAATCGCCCCTCGCGCGATCTGATTGTCGCTGGACATCAAGCGGTGACGCGCGATTGGTGGGAGACGCGCCGTGAGAATTATGATCTGTATGTTTCGGAGTTGGTGATTGCTGAGGCGAGCCGCGGCCTGGAAGAGGCTGCGCAAAAGCGCTTGGCGCTGCTCGACGGGATTGCCTTGCTTCGTATCAGCGAAGACGTAGCAGCTTTGGCGCAAGCGCTCGTCGATCGCCATGCTATCCCTGCGGCGGCGAATGCCGATGCCGTGCACGTGGCCGTGGCCGTCGTGAACGGTATTCACTATCTGATCACGTGGAACTGCAAGCATATCGCCAACGCCGAGCGCTTCGATGCCATTGCTAGCGTCTGCGTGGACCACGGGTACAAGCCACCCATTATCTGTACCCCCGACGAACTCACCGGAGACTGACATGACCTGGGAAGATCCGATTGTGAAAGAAGTGCGCGACATCCGCGAACAAATCGCGGCCGAACATCAACACGACCTGCGCGCGCTGTGCAAGCATTTGCAAGCTCGCGAACAACAGGAGCATCGCAAACTCGTGACACGCCCGCCACGTCGCCCTGACGCCAGGAAGATTGCGACACGCTGAGTCGCTCGACCACGTGTCACACCGCGGGGAAAGCACGAGGAGATTGCGGTGAACGTAGCGAACCCCAGCAACTATTCTCGCAACCGCAACGAGCGCGGCTCACCGAAAGATTCGCTCGATCCCATCCGCTAGCGCCTGTAAGCGGTTCTCGGGCCGCACCTGGCTCGTCACCGCCATCACGATAAGATCGGGTCGCTCGGCACTATAAGCGCTCGCACTCACGACCACGGCCGGGCGTTGCTTGGTGGTTGATTGATCGTGAAGGGAAATGGGACTAAGACGATATCGCCGAACTCAAAGCTGGTCATACGCGGCGTCGTCCGGATTCTCCCACACCTTGGCGAAGCTCCTCTCGGACATCGTGGTCGCGGCCCTCATCAGGCCCCGGTCCTGGTCCTTCAAGCTCAGGAACTCCACGAGCGGAGCTTGCCACCGACCCGCAGGTTACGCCAGAGTACGGCTTCACATGTTCACCAACTTCATCGGCGTCCTGTTCGACGGGGTCGCGTATGGCAGCCTGCTGTTTCTGATCGGTATCGGGCTCTCGGTCACGATGGGGTTGATGAATTTCGTGAACCTCGCGCATGGCGCGTTCGCGATGTTGGGCGGATACGTCTGCGTATCGTTGATGCAGTGGGCCGGGTTGCCATTCCTGGCGTGTTTGCCCGCGGCTTTCGTCGTCGCGGCGCTCGCGGGCGCGGTGCTGGAGCGGACGCTGTATCGGCGGCTCTATGCGGCGAGTCACCTCGATCAAGTCTTGTTCACCATTGGTCTCACGTTCATGGCGGTCGCGGGCGCGACGTTCGTCTACGGTTCGGCGCAGCAACCGGTGGAACTGCCGTCTTTCTTGCAAGGACAAATTCATGTCGTCGGACTGGATCTCGGCGCGTATCGACTGTTTCTGATCGCACTCGTCATCGCGATCACGGCGACGCTCGGCTATGTCGTGAAGCAGACTCGTTTCGGCGCTCACGTCCGCGCCGCCGTCGACAATCAGCAAGTCGCGCGCGGCATGGGGATCAACGTCGACGTCGTCTTCAGCGTCACGTTCGCCGTCGGCTCCGGGCTCGCCGGATTGGGCGGCGCGCTCGGTATCGATGTGCTCGGGCTCGATCCGACGTTCGCGCTCAAGTATCTGGTGTATTTTCTGTTGGTCGTGACGGTGGGCGGCGCGGGGACGATTACCGGCCCGCTGGCGGCGGCCCTGGTGCTCGGCGTTTTCGACGTTGCGGGCAAATACTATGTACCCGCCATCGGCGCGTTCGTGATCTATGCGGTAATGGTCGTGTTGCTCGTTCTATTTCCGGCGGGATTGCGCGGGAGGCGGGCGTGACGAGCGATAAGTCGGCGACGCTTTCGACATTGACGGCGGGGCAGCACAAGTTGCCGCACGATCGTTGGCAACCGTTGGAGATCGTGTTCTGGCTGTTGCCGGTCGCGGCGTTTTTCCTCTTTCCCGGCTATCTCGTGCTCGGCAGCCAAATTCTTATCGTCGGCCTGTTCGCGCTTTCGCTCGATTTGATCCTCGGTTACGCCGGCATCGTGTCTCTCGGTCACGCGGCTTTCTTCGGCGTCGGCGCGTACGCCGCGGGCCTGCTCGCGGTGCACGGCTGGGGCGAGCCGCTCAGCGGATTGCTCTTGGCGGGCGCGGTGGCCGCGATCGTCGGCTTCCTTACGAGCTTCCTCGCCGTGCGCGGGCAGGACTTGGCGCGATTGATGGTGACGCTTGGGATCGGTCTGCTTTTCTACGAAGCCGCGAACAAGGCGGCGTTCATCACCGGAGGCGTCGACGGCCTCGGCGGCGTTGCGATGTGGCCGCTTCTCGGGGTATTTAAATTCGACCTCTACGGTCGAACGGCGTTTCTTTACAGTCTCGTCGTGGTGTTTCTGTTTTTTGTGGTGCTGCGTCGCTTGGTCCACTCGCCGTTCGGCTTGAGCCTGCGCGGCATGCGCGAAGGAGCGGCGCGGATGGCGGCGATCGGCGCTCCGGTTCGTCGTCGCGAAGTCGCTGTCTTCACCATCGGCGCCGCCGTGGCGGGCGTGGCGGGCGCGCTGCTCGCACAGACGACGCAGTTCGTCGGTCTCGAGGTATTGAGCTTCACGCGCTCGGCCGAGCTACTGATCATGCTCGTGCTCGGCGGCGCCGGGCGTCTTTACGGCGGATTCGTCGGCGCCGCCGTTTTCATGCTGGCGCAAAGTTATCTGGCGGGATTGAACCCGGTCTATTGGCAATTCTGGCTCGGCTTGCTGTTGGTGGTCATCGTGCTCTACGCGCGCGGGGGAATATTGGGCGCGGTCGCGACGCTCGCGGAGCGTGTGAGGAAATTCAGATTAATTCCCTCTCCCCCCGGGAGAGGGCGAGGGTGAGGGAAAGTTTTGCGGAGAATTGGCGCTGCTCCCTCACCCCAACCTATTCCCGCCGGGGCGCACAAAAAGCGCGTGCGCCCGCTCGGCGGCGCAAATGCAGGTTAGCTGCATTCGCGAAAGCCCCGCCTCGCCTCCCGGGGGGAGAGGGGTAAGAAATGGATTTAGAGATCCAGTGAAGAATGAGAACTACGTGAAATATGCCTTGCGAACCGAACGGCTGTCGAAACAATTCGGCGGCTTCCACGCGAACACCGAAATCAGCATCGCGCTTCCGGTCGGCGCGCGTCATGCCTTGATCGGACCGAACGGCGCCGGCAAAACCACGTTCATCAACTTGTTGACCGGCGTTCACCGTCCGAGCGCGGGCGAAATATTTCTCGGCGATGAGCGCGTGACCGATTTTCCGCAACACCAACGGGTCAAACGCGGCATGGCGCGCACGTTTCAAGTCAGCACGCTGTTCCCCGGCTTGACGGTGCTGGAATCGGTGGTGTTGGCGATTTGCGAGCGCAAAGGTCTAGCTAGTGCGCCGGGCAAAGCGGTGGCGAGTTATCGAGTCGAGATCGAAGAAGCGGAAGCGCTGCTCGGTTCGCTGCGGCTGGCGGACGACGCCGACGCCACGACACGATTTCTGCCTTACGGGAAGCAGCGCGTGGTGGAAATCGCGCTCGCGCTGGCGACGCGACCGAAAATCCTTTTGCTCGATGAGCCGATGGCGGGAATCCCGATGGCGGAGAGCGCCGAGCTTTTGAAGATCATCGCCAAACTTCCAGACGACGTCACGATTCTATTCATCGAGCACGACATGGAAATTGTGTTCCGTTTCGCCGAGCGAATCACGGTTCTGGTCGGCGGACGGGTGCTGGTCGAAGGCACGCCGGCGGAAATCGCCGCGGATAAGCGGGTAAGGGAGGTATACCTGGGCGAGGCGCAACATGACTGAAGCGCTGCGCGTCGACGCCATCAGCGCCGGCTACGGCGAGGCGGTGGTGCTCGAGGACATGTCGTTTGCCTTAGAAGCCGGCGAGGCGATGGCGCTCCTCGGCAGGAACGGAGTCGGCAAGAGCACGCTGCTGCTGACGCTCATGGGGCTGACGCGCCGGCGCGCCGGCTCCATCCATTGGCAGGGCCGCGACATTACCTCGCGGCCGCCGCACGAGCGCGCGCGGTACGGTATCGGCTGGGTGCCGCAAGAGCGCGGGATGTTCGCTTCGCTTACCGTCGATGAACACTTGCGCGCGGTGGCGCGCCCCGGACATTGGGATCTGAAGCGCGTGTACGCGCTGTTCCCGCGGCTCGATGAGCGCCGGCGCAACTTCGGCAATCAACTCTCGGGCGGTGAGCAACAAATGCTCGCCATTGCGCGCACGCTGATGCTCAATCCGAGCCTATTGCTGCTCGATGAGCCGATGGAGGGTCTGGCGCCGATTGTCATTCAATATCTGATCGGCGTCATTCGCGATCTCGCGTCGCAGAGCGGAATGACGATCATCCTCGTCGAGCAGCACGCGAAGCTCGCGTTGTCGCTGACGCGACAGGTCATCGTGCTCGATCGCGGGCGGATCGTGCACCGATCGGACAGCGAGCGTTTGCTGCGCGATCCGGATACGTTGCATCGGCTCGTCGCGGTCGCGTGAGTGTTGCAACCGCGTGAAATGCGGCATGATGGAGATCCGAACGATCGGAGACGGAACGTGAATAGAGACGCGGTATCCGCCGAGCTGGCGAAAATCGTCGGCGCCGACCATGTGCGCGTGGGTGCCGACATCGACGCGCGACGCTTGCGCGATTGGTTCGTGCAGATAGAAAGCGGAGCGCCATTCGCCGCGGTGCGACCGCGCACGACCGCGGAAGTCGCGGCGGTCTTGCGCCTGTGCAACACGCACCGCGTGGGCGTCGTGCCGCAGGGAGGGTTGACGGGTTTGGCCGGCGGCGCGACGCCGGTCGATGGATGCGTGCTGCTCTCGCTCGAGCGCATGACCGGCATCGAGGACGTCGATGCGGCGGCGGCGACGCTGACCGCGTGGGCGGGAACGCCGCTGCAAAGCATACAAGAAGGGGCCGCGGCGGCGGGCTTCTTGTTCGCGCTGGATTTGGGCGCGCGCGGCTCGTGTCAGATCGGCGGCAACGTCGCGACGAACGCAGGCGGCAACCGCGTGATTCGCTACGGCATGACACGGGATTTAGTGTTGGGGCTCGAGGTGGTGCTCGCCGACGGCACCGTCATCACCTCGCTCAACAAGATGATCAAGAACAACACCGGTTACGATCTCAAGCAGCTTTTTATCGGCAGCGAAGGAACGCTCGGCGTGGTGACGCGGGTCGTGCTGCGGCTGCATCCGCAGCCAAAGAGCGTATGCACCGCGCTCTGCACGGTCGACGATTACGCGGGCGCGTTGGCGTTGTTGCGCCACGTGAAAGAGGGAATGGCCGAGACGCTCTCCGCGTTCGAAATGATGTGGCCAGATTTTTACGAGACCGTTACGCGGAAAGTCCCGGGATTGTCGCCGCCGTTACCATACGGCTCCGGCGGCTATGTGCTGATCGAAGCGCTCGGCTCGGATCAAGCGCACGATCAATCGCGTTTCGAAGCGATGCTGCAAGCAGCGTTGGAGCAGAAGTTGATAACGGACGCCGTGATTGCCCAGTCACGCGCCGAATCGCAAGCGCTCTGGCGCGTTCGCGACGCCTCGGGCGAGCTGACACAGATCTTCGGGCCGCAGGCGAAGTTCGACGTGAGCATTCCGACGCGCGACATCGGCCGCTTCGTCGAAGCCGCCGTTGCCGCGCTGAAGCAGCGCTGGCCGCAGGCGGGAACCGTCGCGTTCGGTCACATCGGCGATTCCAACGTTCATTTGAACGTGCACGTCGATAAGGAGTCCGTCGCGAGCGCGGCGATGGAGCATGAGGTCGAGCAAGTCGTTTACGACTTGGTCAGGCAGTGGAACGGCTCGGTCTCGGCGGAACATGGTATCGGGCTGCTCAAGCGCGAGTTCCTCGGACATACGCGCACGCCGGAGGAAATCGAATTGATGCGCGCGGTTAAGCGAACGCTCGACCCGTTCGGCATTCTGAATCCCGGTAAGGTCTTCCATAGAGTCCCGGGGAAACCCTGACTGATTCGATGTAGGGTGCGTCCCACGCACCACGTAATAGATCGGTGCGCGGAGCGCACCCTACATTTTCTGATGATAGAATGGCTCGCTTCCCGAAACGATGGTCGCCGGCTCGGCAACGCTTGCGTCGGCAACGACTGAAATGAGGAACGTATGAACACCACGGAACTATTTTCACTCAAAGGCCGCACCGCGCTCGTCACCGGCGGCTCGCGTGGCATCGGCAGGATGATCGCCACCGGCTTCATCGCGCAGGGCGCGCGCGTTTATATTTCCTCACGCAAGGCGGAGGTCTGCAATGAGACCGCCGCGCAATTGTCGAAAGGCGGTGGAACTTGTATATCGCTTCCGATGGACGTGTCGACCGTCGAGGGCGCGCAGGCGCTCGCAAGCGCGTACGCGGCGCGCGAGCCGAAGCTCGACATCCTCGTCAACAACGCCGGCGCCGCGTGGCTCGCGGAATTCGATAAGTTTCCGGAGAAAGGTTGGGATAAGGTGATGGACTTGAACGTCAAGGCGCCGTTCTTTGTGACGCAGGCGTTCGTCGGCGCGCTGCGCGCGGCCGCGACGAAGGACAAGCCTGCCAAGGTCATCAACATCGCGTCCATCGACGGAATTTTTCTAACGCCGAACGAGACCTACTCCTATGTAGCGAGCAAATCGGGACTGATCCAGCTGACGCGGCTCATGGCGTCGAAATTGATCAAGGATGGCATCGTCGTGACGGCGATCGCGCCGGGCCCGTTCAAGTCCGATATGAACATCTGGGCGCGCGATCACGAAGCGGAGGTCGCGGCGCGCGTTCCGGCGAAACGGGTCGGGACCGACACGGACATCGCGGGCGCGGCGATTTTTCTCGCTTCGCGTGCCGGCGACTTCGTCGTGGGCTCCACCGTTACCGTTGATGGCGGCGTGGCGTTCGCGAGCTAGAGGGGAACTCTGATTAATTCCCTCTCCCTCCGGGAGAGGGACAATAAATAAACCAGAGCTTCCGTAGATCAATTGAAGGACCAACCGGACCGGAAGCAAAGCTGATTTGCCGTACACCTCGGCAATGCCAGTCGACGTAGAATCAATTGCTGTATTCGGAGACGGCGAACCGACTGGGCTGAAACGTACGCGCGTGGACCCGCAGCTCGAACAACATCTTCGCGATCTCGAGGAGCAGTTGCTGCAATCGCAGGTTCGTACTTGCGCTGAGAAAGTTCGAGCGCTGCTCGCCGATGAATTCGTCGAGTTTGGAGCTTCAGGTCGCGTATGGAATAAGGAAGAAATCGTCGAAGCGCTGAAGAGTGAAGCGCCATGCCGTCGTTCCATGGCGGATTTCAGCGTTAGAGGTTTGGTGCCGGACGCAGCCTTGGTTACCTACCGCGCAACACGATATTACGACTCCGGCGAATCTCCAATCCAGACCCTGCGGAGTTCCATATGGAGATTGATCGACGATCGTTGGCAAATGGTCTTCCACCAAGGCACGCGTGCCGCTTCCTGCTCGGCGTGCGCATGCGCCGTGCCGCGATCGAACTTTGCTCGATGCCCACGCCGGTCGCGACCATCGCCTTGGACGCCGGGTTCAACGATCTTTCGACGTTCAACAGCCAATTTCATCAAGCGTTCGGGGCGAGTCCCAGTGCGTTTCGTAGAGCAAGAGGACAGGCTTCGGTTCGGGCGCGCACGTGAGCCGAGTGTTGTTACGTGTCACGAGCGCCGAGACGATAGCCGCGAGGATCGGTGCGATCACGATGAGCGCAACGGTACATTCCGGTAGTCACGCGAATTTCGCCACGGGAGGAATTGATTCATGCAATACATGCGACTGAGCGCGATGGAACGCGCGGAGCTGCTAGCTTCGTTGGCAGGTATGTCCGAATATCTCCGAACGACATTCGCCACCCTGACGTCCGAGGAGGCACATACTGCTGGCGCGGACGGAGCATTTTCGCCAGTCGAGCAAGTCTGGCATCTGGCCGATTTGGAACGCGACGGGTTCGGCGAACGAATTCGCAGACTTTCAACCGAACTGGAGCCGCATTTGCCGGACTTCGACGGAACCAGGGTCGCGGCCGAGCGGGATTACCGTTCGCTTTCTTTGGCGCAGGGGCTCGTCGCGTTCGCCGAGGCACGCCGGAGAAACATAGCGACCTTGCGCGCCGTCCCGCCTGAAGCATGGGTTCGCAACGGGATACAAGAGGGCGTCGGACAAGTATCGCTCTGCGACATGCCGAGTTTCATGTTTCAGCACGATTCGGCTCATCGGATCGAGATTGAAGCCTGGCGAAAGTTCGTCGGGCAACAGAGTTCGGTACCTTAAGTTACCGTGCCGGTTCAAAGCGCGCGTTTTCGCCTTCTCGGGAGCAAGCGATCCAAACACATTTAATAAGAGGGATCGGTCGATGGAGCCTGCTTGCCCTCGTGGTCAACGGCGTCATCGGCGCGGGCATCTTTGGCCTGCCAGCGAAAGTCTATGGTCTTGCCGGGACGTACAGCCTGCTTGCCTTTGTCGTCTGCGCCTTTTTCATCGGGTTGCTGGTTCTCTGCTTTGCCGAGGTGGCGAGCCGATTCGCCGACACCGGCGGTCCGTATCTCTATGCTCGGACGGCATTCGGTTCGCTGCTGGGATTTGAGATCGGATGGTTGATGTGGCTCACACGGTTGACCGGTTTCGCCGCACTCTGCAATCTGTTCGTCGGGTATCTCGGTTACTTTTTGCCGGGCGTGAGCTCCGGGCTGTGGCGCACGGTTAGCATCGCGGTGATCGTCTCCGGCTATACGTTTGTGAACGTCATCGGCATCCGGCCGAGCGCGATCGTGAGCAATGTATTCACCGTCGGCAAGTTGATACCGTTGATACTATTCGTGGCGGTGGGATTGTTCTTCATCGATCCGCAGAGCTATTCGTTCGCGACGCCGCCGAGCCAGTCCTCTTTCTCGAACGCCGTGCTGCTTTTGGTGTTTGCCTTCACCGGATTCGAGGTCGCCCTCATTCCCGCGGGCGAAGTGCGTGATCCGCGGCGCCACATGCCGTTTGCGCTGCTCGCGGCGATAGGCGTCGCTACCTTGCTGTATGTGTTGATCCAGGTGGTTTGCATCGGGACATTGCCCAACTTGGCGCAATCGGAACGGCCGCTCGCTGACGCCGGGGCGCTATTTCTGGGTGCAGCCGGCGCTTCGATTATTACCGCGGGTGCGCTGATCTCCATTGCCGGCACGTTGAACACCGGCGTGATCGCCGCGCCGCGCTTGCTGTTCGCCATGGCGGAGCATGGGCAGCTGCCGCGCGTCTTCGCGGCCACGCACCCGCGTTTCCGCACACCCTACGTCGCGATAGCGATTACCGCAGTCGTGATGCTTGTCTTTGCGTTGCAAGCGAGTTTCATCGCCGCGCTTACGATAAGCACCATCATCCGGCTGATTACGTACGCGGCGACATCCCTCGCGCTGATCACGCTGCGCCGCGATAGCGGTGTGGCGCCCGCGACCTTCATCGTGCCCGGCGGCCCGGTGGTCGCGATCGCCGCAACGGCACTCAGCGCGTGGCTGCTCTTGAGCAGCACCTGGAATGAAGCATTGCTGGTAGCGATCGCGGCAGCGCTGGGGTTGCTCATCTATTTCGCGTGCCGGCTAGCCGGCACGCGCGGCCGGTTTCAATTGCGCCGCACGATCAAGCTAAGTCGCAAGACCTCGAAAAAAGCTCCAGCGGCACGATGAACACCGCAACCCGTGCGCCGACGATTTGAGGTACGATCGACCCGACTAACGATCTTGGCCGCTAGTCTCCGGTCACGTCTTGAATCGATTTCACTGGCAGCGTCCGCTCGATAATAGCGTGCGAACTTTCTGTACCTCGCCGTCGAGCGCGTTCAACTGGTTTCTCATCTCCATCCGCGAATCCTTCGCCAGGAACCAGCCGAGTATCGGGTTGTGACCGTCGCCGTCGGCCGCGCGCAAACCAAAGTTTACGACGCACCGCCGCGGCGTCGCCGTCTCGCCGTTCCTGATTTGCGCCACGGCGTATCGGCCGCGCGCCTCGCGCGTGTTTGTCAAACCGAACAGCGGCGCGCGCAGATCGGTGAGGAACTCGAGCGACTCCACGGGCTTGCCGGCGACGGGATGGCCTTTCTCGGCGAATGAGGCGGGCGAGTTCGTGACGAGGATCAGAACCGGGACAATGTTGGGATAGGTTTTTTTCTCCTCCATCAAACGCCAAAAAATATCGGTGCCAGTGGCGCCTCCGGAATTTTCAAAATATCCGCCGTCGATCACGTGCCCCCAGCGTTTATTCTCGCCGTACATCAATCGTCCCGGTGGGCTCACGTAGGTGAATCGCGCGCTCATGTGCACCGCGGTGCTCACGCGCATGCGGGCGCTAAACGGCGCGAGCTCCCGCGGATTGAGCACGTCCTCGTCGAACGTGCCGATGGCGTCCGGAAGATCGTAGTTATTTATCGGAACGTTGGAGGTAATGATTCGGTTTCCGCTTTCCACGATCGTGCCGTTGAGAAATAGCGCGGGAATTTCCCGGCTATTGTCGCCTTCCCAGAGACGGGAAAAAGGCTCCGCGAAGATGTCGCTCTTAGTCGCTTCCGTCCAACCCCGCTCCCAAGCCTGCTCCAGCGCGTTCGCGCGACTCAGCGCGGGGATCGGAACAAACAAGAACCGCTGCATCAGATCTTCGTAGAGCAGATAAGCGAGCGCCGGCGACATGAAGTCGTACCCCAGGAATGCTTGCGCGCAATCGTAGAGCGGCGCGGGCGGATGATCGTCATCGGGATTCTTGCAGGGCTTCAGTTGGTTTCGCTTCTGCGCCTGAAGTAGCGCCACGAAGGTCGCGCCACCGAGGCTCCCGCCCGACACGCCGCTGATCGCGTACACGTGCCGCGCGAACGCCGGATCCTCCGCTTGCAGTCGAGTCAGAACCGAAGCCGTCCAGTAGGCGGCGCGAACGCCGCCGCCTTCCGCCGCGACGATGAAGACGGGATAGGGTTTCTTGATCTCGCCACGGCGTTGCGCGATCCAGTCATCGAAGTCGGCTGCCAGGCTCTTCGCTCGCTTGGCCGCCGCGGTTTGTACCGGCGGGGTAGCCGCGGGCGCAAGCTCGCGCACACGAAAATTTTCATTTGACCAGCTCGCGCCGAACGCGAGCACGATCGGAAGCCACGCGATCGAAGGCCAACCGTACGAACGCGGCAACAACATCAGAATGACGCTGCCGAACAGCACCCATGACGTAGCAGCGAGCAACGCCAGGCTCGGAGCGCCGAATGCCTGCGGGTAACGAACCGGATCGATCCAGAACAGGACGAACAGGACGAGCGACACCGTGAGCGCCACGCCAAGCGTCCACTTCATGCCAGGCCCGACTTCGGTGCCGTGAAACGGCATCGGCGTCTTGGACTTGCCGAACTTCTCCACCACCGGCCGTCGCAAAAACACGAACGCGGTGAACAGCAGGGTTAATATGATCGTGATATTCGTGAAGCGTTGGTCGCGCAGCCCGAACTTGGAGACGAAAAGAACGACGACCAGCGGGGCGAGCCCGAGTATTCGGGGAAACCACGCGACGATCCAGTGCGGCATGCCTTGGCCGAGCCGATACATCAAGGCGCGCGCACAGGCCCAACTGCTGAGCGAGAGAGCGACCAGCGAAGAGAAAAACCAGAACCGGTGCCAGCGGTCGCCGGAGGCGCTGAAGGCAATCAGGAAATCCTGCCCCTGCGGAGAAACTATCAAGCCGATAGCGAGCAGGTCACCGAGGAGGCAGAAAATGCACAACCAAAGCGCTGCGAAGATAGGCCGACAAACTTTGGAAAACCAGGCCAGCGCAAAAACGACTGCGGTAATCACAAATCCTATGATCAATTCCATGACGCTCTCCTTATCGTTTTTTCCGTTTTAACGGGTCCCGTGCTTCAATCCATCGATAGTTGTAGGGTTAAACGATAGCATGACCCCTGATGAAGGAATACGCCGTGACGCGCTCGTGCCGTCTTCCGGGATCGACCTTGCGACGCTTCCTCCCTGGAAGCCGTTTCCCCTTTTCGAGACGAGGTCGGACATGAAGCTAGGGAAGCTCTGATTAATTCCCCGCCGTTCGTGGTGAGCTTGTCGAACCACAAGAGCGATCCCCGGAATTCAATGGCTTGTGTGGGTTGTCCTTCGACAGGCTCAGGACGAACGGAATTAATCAGAGCTTCCCTAGATCCGAAAGGTCTCGAACGCGGCAAGTATTACGAGCGCGTCAAGGCCAGCTCCAAATGTAGTAGCCAAAGAAAGGACAGTTTGAAGGGAGTGCGGTGATACCGCGCCGAGGACCGCTGGCGGCGGCGAATCTCTTTCCTTATACTCTTTGTTGAAATATTCAACAAAGATGGGTTCACGCATGGGCACGGTAAATTTCAGCGTTTCCGAAGAAATCAAAAAGGCCTTTAACAAGGCGTTTGCGGGCGAGAACAAAAGTGCGGTGCTGGCGCGCCTGATGAAACAAGCGATAGACGAGCGCGTGCGGCACAAACAACGGGCGCAGGCCTTCCGGTTGCTGGTCGAAGGCCGAAAGAATCGGCCGAAGCTGAGCGACAAGAAGCTGCACCGGCTCAGGAAGGAAAGCCGCGCTTGAAGGTGGTTCTGGATGCCAGCGTCATTCTCAAATGGTTATTCGCCGATTCCGCCCGTGAAGATCTGACCGAGGAAGCAACCGCCGTGCTGGACGCGGTGGTGTCAGGTCGGTTCAGCGCATCGCAGCCGGTTCACTGGTTGGCCGAAGTGGGCGTGGTCCTGGCGCGCGCGACACCGCAAACCGCCGCGCGCGACATCGCACTATTGAGCGGGCTCCAGCTCGATGTGGTCGACAGTTCGGAGCTGATGCAGCGCGCCTGCCGGCTCTCCATCGCGCTTAAGCAGCATTTGTTCGATACGCTGTATCACGCCGTTGCATTGGAGAACGACGCAACGCTTATCAGCGCCGACAGGCGCTACTACATCAAGGCCCGGCATACCGGGCGGATCGTCTATCTCGCGGATTGGGCAAAGTTAAAGTAAGCGAATCTTGGGGGCAGCCTTGGTTCCGCAGCCAAAACAAGACCAGACGCGACCACGACGTCAGCCAGAATATCACTGCGTTAGTGCAAGACATCGAGGGTGAACCGCCGTTCACGATACTCGATTTCGGCTGCGGGCCGGGGACGCGACCTCAAGATCAGCACCATCATTCGGCTGCTTATTTACGCCGTCACGTGCATCGCTCTAATTAAGCTGCGCCGCGACGACAAGGTGGGGCCGGCGACCTTCACCGTCCGTGGCCCGAGCGCTCTTGGTCGACGCGGCGGCCGCGGTTGGGTTACTCATCTATCTCGCGCATCGCTATTGGCTTCGAGGCAAGCAGCCGAAGTAACCGTTCGCGCCTGCATTGAGCGCGGTTGTTTGACATCCGCCGCAACACGCTCATAGCATGAAGCGATAATTCCAAGTCGTACGAGTTGCGTTGACCACAACGTTAGGGATAATGAAAGTGATGAGAGAAAGCACGGAACAGCGCGTTGCATTGCCTTCGTACTTGTCGCGCGATCATCTCGGCCCCTGGGAAACGTTTCTAAAGCAAATCGAGGAAGTCGCGCCGTGGATCGACCCGGAGCTGCAGCCGTGGATCGAGACGCTGCGCCGGCCCAAGCGGATACTCATCGTCGACGTGCCGATCAAGCGCGACAACGGTGTCGTCGTGCATTACGAGGGGTATCGCGTGCAGCACAACCTCTCGCGCGGTCCCGGTAAAGGCGGCATTCGTTATCACCCGAGCGTCACGCTCGCGGAAGTGATGGCGCTCGCGGGTTGGATGTCGATCAAAAACGCCGTCGTCAATGTACCGTACGGAGGCGCGAAGGGCGGTATCCGTCTCGATCCCAAACGTCTTTCACTGAGCGAGCTGGAGCGGCTGACGCGGCGGTATACCAGCGAAATAAATTTGCTCATCGGTCCGGACAAAGATATTCCGGCGCCGGATCTCAACACGAATGAGCAAGTGATGGCGTGGATGATGGACACCTATTCGGTGAACCAAGGCCGCACCAGCCCGGGTGTCGTCACCGGCAAGCCGGTGTCGCTCGGCGGTAGCCTGGGCCGGCGGGACGCGACCGGTCGCGGTGTGTTCATCGTGGCGCGCGAAGCGGCAAGAAAGCTCTCCGTCGCCATCGAAGGTACAAAGGTGGTGGTTCAGGGTTTCGGGAACGTCGGGGAGGCGGCGGCGCGAATTTTCAGCGAGCACAAAGCGAAAATTGTCGCGATACAAGACGACAGCGGCACCGTGTTCAACGAGCGCGGTCTCGACGTCGGCGCGCTGAAGCGCTTTCGCGAATCGACGAAGAGCCTGCTTGGGTTTCCGGGTGGCGAACGTCTCGACGACGAGAAGCTCTGGGAAGTGCCGTGCGATTTCATGATCCCCGCCGCGTTGGAAGGGCAGATCACTGCCGCGCGCGCCGCCAAGATCAACGCGCGCTTCGTCGTGGAAGGCGCGAACGGCCCGACGGTTCCGGAAGCGGACCGCATTCTCCAAGATCGCGGCGTAACCGTGGTACCGGACGTCTTGGCGAACGCCGGCGGTGTGACGGTGAGCTACTTCGAGTGGGTGCAGGATATCTCCAGCTTTTTCTGGACGGAGGATGAGATCAACATGCGGTTGGAACGGATTCTGACCGAAGCGTTCGCCGCGGTGTGGCAGGTCGCGCAGCAAAAGAAGATTACTCTGCGCACCGCGGCCTATGTGGTCGCGTGCCACCGGCTGCTGGCGGCCAGAGCGCAGCGAGGTTTGTATCCTTAGCGTGATGTAGCGAAAAATATGGTTAGGCGGCCGATCGCTCGAGATTCCAGCCAGGAAATACCAAAACCGCGGGGTGGCACTTCAATGCACGCGCTAGAATTTTCGCTCGCTCAACACCCAAGCTCACTCGATCGTTTTCGATCGCGGAGATCGTAGCCTGGGAGATGCCGGTCAGTTCGGCAAGTTGATTTTGGCTCAAGCTCTGTAGCTCTCGAATAATGCGGACGGACTCTCCTACCGATACCTCCACCCGCTTTTTCGCTCGACGAAATTGCTTCATACTCTAAGGCCTCCTGTAATCGTGGGCAGCAACTGAAACCACCTGGAACAATTGCGTCTCTGAAACCACACGGTAAATCTCCGAGGACCTTACGTCGCTCGGCGTCTCTGCGAGTGAGGTTCCATGACCACCGGAGGCGTCGGACTGCCCAACTACGTAGTCGCATGACACCGCGTACTGGCGGTCAGAGCGCAGCGAGGTTTGTATCCTTAGTGTGGTGTCGCGAAAATATACTGCATAAATCCAGTTTACAAAAATGTTTCTCGGGTAGCCCGGATGAAGGCGCGTAGCGCCGCAATCCGGGGCATTCTTACGTCCCAGATTACGCTGTTGCTCCATCCGGGCTACATGTTTTTTGATAGTTACCTACTTGCGTCTGAAATTCGGAGCATGTGAGGAATACCGTGCGCCGTCGGGTTCGCGGCATGGACATGAAACTAAATCCAGAAGAGCTTAAAAACATTTCTCGCGTCACGCTCGGGCATTACGATGAGCACGCGGAGGATTTTTGGCAAGGCACGCGAGATCACGATGTCAGCCAGAACGTCGCCGCGCTATTGCAACACATCCAAGGGCAAGCGCCGTTCACGATACTCGATTTTGGCTGCGGGCCGGGGCGTGACCTGAAGACGTTTGCCGCGCTCCACCACATCGCCATCGGCCTGGAAGGTGCTTCCCGCCTTGCGGCGATGGCGCGCGCTCACAGCGGCTGTGAAGTGTGGGAGCAGGATTTTCTCAAGCTCGATTTGCCGCACCAACATTTCGACGGCGTCTTCGCCAACGCCGCGCTGTTTCACGTTCCGAGCCAGGAATTGTCGCGTGTGCTGCGTCAACTGCACGCGACGCTGAAACCAGCCGGCGTGTTGTTCAGCTCAAACCCGCGAGGCAATAACGAGGAAGGCTGGAGCCGCGAGCGCTACGGCGCCTATCACGATCTGGAAACGTGGCGACATCATATGAAAGGAGCGGGGTTCGTCGAAGTCACGCACTACTACCGTCCCGAGGGCGCGCCGCGCGAACAGCAGCCGTGGCTCGCGAGCGTTTGGCGAAGGTAACGGGCCTCGCGGCTCGGTTCTCTGCCTTTGCATCTCGATACGCTCTAGCGCTTGAACTCAGCGGCCGCCGCGGGCCGATAGCTTCAAGCGTTGGCCAGGCGGCTGCTCGTTTACCTACCCACGAGGATCAAGGCACCGACTGCAATGGCAAGGACAGCCATGACAGTGCCTAGGCCCGAAAAGCTGATATTGAGCATGGGTATCAGTCCGGTGGCGATCAGCCAGATGCCCAACAGCAACATTCCAAGGTTCTTGGTAATTTTCATTGAGACACTCCTTTGAGTACAGACACGTTGAGGGTGAGGCCTAAACGAATGTGTTGAACGGCGCGGTGTACGAACGGAACCGAAGGTTGCTGTGGTCTCACCACGTCCGCTTCGAACAACTTGTGTTTCTGTGATTTCATCGAATAACCGTCAACTTGTTTTGAGGCCACCGCTTTTGCAACATATGCCTTGACAGTATTGTATTCTCGCTTAACCTACGCGCCATGAACCGGAGCCAACAACCGACGCCGTTTTAGGCCGCCTAAATACTTAGGAGGGCCGATGACGTTTGCCCTCCGGACAATGAAACCCCGAAGACAGACGTTTTCGGGGTTTTTTGTTTGGGGGTCGTCTAATGGGTAGGACATCAGACTTTGAATCTGAGAACGCAGGTTCGAAACCTGCTCCCCAAGCCAACTCTTCAAGTTGAAACATAAACGCCACCTTAAGCGGCACGCCGTCGTTTGGCGCCTCCGCTCGAAGGCCGGGCTAGGGGCTTCGTGTGCAGTGAAGCATAACGATCGACAAGCCGACGGATCATGGCCTGATAGGAAGTACGATTCCGTTGGAGATCCGGTTCGCCGGTACGCAGCCAACCGCAAGAGCAGATGGGCGAGATAATTCAATCGTGCGCATAGCGCACGCTACGCTCGCTGGAACGGCGCGGGCGAAGCATGGTTCGCCGACGGCCCTTCGCGGATCGATGGGCAACGACGTGCCTAGTTCCGCACCGTGCGGTTATTGCGCGATCGCGTCTTGCGGGTTGAGCGTCAGCTCGGCTCGCTCTTGCGCAGTCTTCGCCAGCCAGGAGTTCCAGCCCGAGGTTTGGCTCTTGGTCACTGCGTCCTTGTACTTCTCGAAGAAAGCGTCGCTGTCAGGTGTTTTATCAACGAAGCGCGTTTCGGAAATCCAGGCCGGAAAGTTCTTGTTCGCGATGGTGTAGTCCGAGGATGATCCCGAGGGACGCACGGGTCGCATCTGGAATCCGTTGGCGTAGATGAAGCGCAGCAGCACGTAGTAACGCTTGCCGGCCTCGACGTTGGCATCGAGAAAGTGCGCCACCGCGCCGGACTGGTTCGCCATCAGCAGGTGATGGCCCGGCGTGAACAGGATCGCAACCTTGCTGTGTGCGCCGGTCGTGGCGAGAAGCGTGCGGTTGTCGCCATTCATCTCGAAGATGCCGACCGGAACCATACCCTGGATGGAATTGATTGGCTCGAGGAAGACGATCTGCGCTTTATCCGGGGGTGGGGGCGACAGCGTCTGGTTGGCAGACTCCACAAACTGCGGCTTCGGCGGCTCGCTCGCGCAGCCGCCGAGAGCCAAAAACAGCGCCAAAAGGATCGGGACGCGTCGATTCACGGTTACCTCCGTTGAAAAATGTCGGCGTTACAAACGTACTCAACGAGAAGCATATCTCATCGCCGTTTTGCTTTGCTACCTATAATATACGGCCCCATCCACAGGCGGGATATCGGAGTTAACCTGAGCTAGGGCCTTCAGATTCGAACGCAAGGCACGACCATGTAACACCCGCTTGGCGATTCACCGGTTGAACAGACTGAGTGCGGACGTTCAGTATGGAGCGTAAGCCGTGCGCCTTCGCAAGCTGGACCGTCTCTTCTGCCGATACCCTGAACATGCGCCGTTTCGGAGAGGATGGTCCATGTCGTAGCGACATAATCAGGACACCGCCACTTCGGATCAACGACGCAACCTTCGGCATCGCCCGCTGGCGTTCCGACTCGTCCAGATGCATCCATACCGCAGTGATCATGACGACGTCAAACTTCTGCCATCGCTTCAGCGTCACCATCAGATCCGGCAAGCTGTCGTCAACCCACTCAATCCACGTCGACGGATGTAGAGCCATCCCGGGTATTCGAAGTGGGTCAGTAGGCTCGATGGCAACAACCCGATGCCCCAGCTCTGCAAAGTAAGCCGCGTCGGCGCCAGTCCCGGCGCCGATATCAAGCACGCTACACGGCGCGCACGGTACTAAATGAAGAACAGCTTTGTGTTTCTCCGCGAACGGAATGCTTTCGTATCGCTGGAGAGCTCTTCAGCTTCCTCCGCGTAGCCTTGCGTGCCCGCCGATCACGGAGGTGGTCGTCGACTGCACTATCGGGTTAAGCGGGATCAACGCCGAACATTCCTCATATCGTATGTCGTAGCAGTTCAATGGCGAATGTGATAAACGCGACCCAGCCAACCGTAAACAATACGGTTCGGGCCCTGAAGAGACTGAATCCACTGATGTGAATCACGGCATGCGCGGCACGCGCATAGAAATACACAGCAGCGGATATCGCGGTAACGGACGTTGACACGCCGACTGCGTGAGCGATGAGAACAACCGTTGCGAAAGGCACGAGATTTTCGACTGCGTTCACGTGCGCCCGATTGGCGCGATTGACCCAAGCGGGGAGGGGCGCTGTTGGCGCGACCTTGTAGTGGGAAGGTTTCAGGGGTCCGCGAGACAATACGTAGCCTATGACAACGGGAATCCAAAGAACTCCGGTGAGAATAGCGGTAAGCAAGAGATAGAAAAGTTCGGTCGTCATCGATACCTCCATTCACTTCATTGATCGGACTCGGCAAGTATAGGTGTTTCAATTGCAGCCCAACGACTAGGCGCTCAGCTGGGTTCCAGAGAGATTGTCGTACAAAGTGTTCACTCCTTCATCTGGCGCTTCGCCATCGAGGAGTCTGCGGAGCGTTTTGAACTCAGTCATCGCAGGCCGGCTAACGCTGCCATTCAGCCGGAGCGCGTTTTACGCGCGCTCCGCTGCAATGGCTTGTTGCGCGTTGCTCTTCGTCCTTGCATTCCGGTTCGGCTGTTAATGAACAAGAGTTTACCCGGTTTACGCATGACCAAACGATGCCATACGCCACGTGGCACGATCGAGGCTTCTCCAGTCTTGATTGAAACGACGCGCTCACCGCCGGGTTCATCGAGAATCAGATCGATTGACCCCGTGACGAGATAGATAACTTCATCTCCTTCGGGATGCATTTCCTGCATGGAGGAGTGCAGATCACTCGCTAACTTGAACTCGAAGACACCGACTACGCGGTCATGCTTCTTCTTGCCAGATGAACTCTGGCTCCAAAACGCGGGTGTGAGTTCCACCCGTTCGGCATCGCCGCCGTCCCTAAGGTGCACGAATGTGCTAGAAAGTTTGAACTGCTGCGTCATTTTGGAGTTCCATTATCTTAACTGGCCAACGCTCAAAATGAGCCGCGTGCCACAGCGCCATGATCGCACGGACGGTCAGGCGCGTCGGCTCCATTTTGTTGTTATGCGGCGGCATCGAATCGTGTCGGGAATCTACTGCCAATCGAAGACGAGGTTTCTCAGGTTGCTTCCAGACATGGGCCCGGACAACCCATTTCGTGATTCGAGCTTCAAAACTCTCGCAGGAGAAAAGAACCGTGAATAGCTCGCGATCCGCATCTGAGCCAAGTTGATGTGCTCAGAATGCTGCGTAATGTCTGCGTCTCTGGGCCATAGGTTGAGAAGGAACAGGCCGCCGAGCGCATGGATCACATTCCCGACATTCGCCTTTGTCGCGTTGGCGATCCTATCGTGCTTGATCCCATTGTACGCGTTGAACCAAATGGGATTTGTGCTTCCAGTTGGCCGCCACGTGTCGAACGGCGTGATGCTCGTGGCTGTGAAGGACTGATATGGCCAGACAATCACAAGTTGTTTGGTGTGAATTGCGATGCGCGAACAGATCGCATTTCCAACGGCCGGAAAATTGAAGTCCTGAACTTTTAAGCCGGTCGGTCCCAGATTCCTGCCGACACAAAGAGACTTTCCGATATTCTCACACTCGGCGCAGGTCCGGAGCAGGAGTTCCGCGAGTCTCGCCGAATAGACACCCAAGTGATCGTCCGAGAAGGCAACAGCGAACGTTAACTCGCACACTTCGTGTTCTAGACGTTCGAGAATCGGCCAGTAGCCTTTCCACTCTTGACTCAAAGTGCTGCCCTCGTGTCACGGCATCGTTCAGGCATTGATTTGCCGCATAACTATAAATATACGGCGCATCCACGGGATATTGGATATCCGGGCGGGCAGGAATGGGAAAGTAGTTTCCGCTCATGAATTGGATAAGTCGATAATCGTTCGTATCTTGTAAAGAGGTTTATACCGCACTCCCACGGGATATTGGAGTTAACCTGCGCTAGGGCCAAGTCGCGCGCGTCAGCGGTAAAGCAGCACGGTTTCACGTTCCTCGCGCCACGCTTGCTCGTCCGGTTTGGCGAGTGCGTCGAGATCGGACGCGATGGCCGAGGTATCGTCTACCCATTTGCGCAGCAGGTCCGATCCATTGATGACGTCGATGGCGCGACGGCCGGGCTCGTATTCGTACGTGAAATCGCGCCACAGGTCGTAGTCCGGATGAATCTGGCGCAGCGCCTTCAAGGCGATCGCGAGCAAGCGCCATGGGCGAAACGCCTCGTGATCGTACGCGGTGTCCTCGACGTGGATTTGCAATCCGGCGCAGAGTTTGCCGACGTGCTTATGGAACGTCGGCTCGAACCAGCTTTCGCGCAAGCGGCAACCGCGCATCCACTGCGGGGCGAGCGATTGCATCGCCGCGAGTAGCGCGCGCGGCTCGAGGTCGGGGGCGCCGAAAAGTTCGAGGGGGTGCGTGGTGCCGCGTCCTTCGGAGAGCGTCGTGCCTTCGAGCATCACGGTTCCGGCGTAACAACGCGCCATCCCGAGGTTGGGCGCGTTCGGGCTCGGGTTCACCCACGCGCGTTCGCCGACGGGCCACCCGTATCCGGGCGCGCTCGCCGGCATCCAACCCTCCATGGTCACGACCTCGCATGCCACATCGAGACGCAGCGCGTGCACGAACCACTTCGCAAGCTCGCCGAGCGTCAGACCATGGCGCATCGGCAAGGGTCCGGCGCCGACGAAGCTCTCCCAATCTGCGCGCAGCTTGAGCCCTTCGATCGGGCGACCTATCGGGTTCGGGCGATCGAGCACCCAAACCGTCTTGCCGTGTTTCGCGGCCGCTTCGAGGACGTACCGTAGCGTGGTGATATAGGTGTAAACCCGGCAGCCCACATCTTGCAGATCGACAAGCAAGACGTCGAAGCTATCCATCATCGCCGCGGTGGGGCGACGAACCTTGCCGTACAGGCTGAACACGGGGATACCGTGCGCCGGATCGGTGTAGTCCAGCGATTCGATCATGTTGTCCTGCTTGTCGCCGCGCGATCCGTGTTGTGGACCGAACGCGGCCGTTAGATTCACCTCCTTGAGCGCGGCGACCGCGTCCAGAGTATGTACGAGATCGCTCGTGACCGATGCCGGATGCGCGAGCAGCGCCACACGCCGGCCCGCGAGCGGTTTGCGCAGCCGCGGATCGTCGCGCAGGCGGTCAATCCCGAACTTCATCGAGCTCCAGGGCGAACGCGTCCGAGTGATGGAAATCTGGTTTACCGGGCGGATGTTTGAGGGCCCAGTACGAAAGCGCGCCGTCTTGATCCTCGACGACCGCGCAGAGCGCGAGCGATAGCCTCGCGCCGGAGTGCGTCGGGGATAGGCGATCGAGGCGGATCACGGCATCAAGCTCCAATGTCTTCGCGTCGGCGCGGACGGCGATACGCGGGCTCATGTCCGCGGCGTCGGCGTCGAGCGGCGCGCGCGCGCGATAGCGCTGAAACGCGTACACCGCCCATTCGCCGGATGGCGCCAAGTTGAATTCATGGTACGCGGGCGAGCCCTTGCGGGCGACAAAGACTTCGAAACAAGTATGATGCCAAAGTTCATCGGCGATGCGCGCGGGTCCCGCCGGTGGGATGCGCAGTCCCGGGATATCGCCCTCGAGGATATACGTTACGCCCAGCGTTCCATCCGGCATTTGGGATATGCGCGCGTCGATGCGATGCACGGCCCGGCTACGAGTTTCAGGATGAGGCGTGAGCGACACGAATTGAATTGGAGAAGGCGGCATCGGCGCGAAGCCTATCAAAAGGGCGCTCCTTTAGGGATAGCTCAGCGAGGCTTGATGCCGACAGTCAATAGTCGGCGATGTTTGACTTGTCGCGTACGTCGATCCTAGCATGCAGCAAGGTTGAGTTCGCACGTGGTTATGAAGCAGCGCAATCAAACCGCACGTCATGAATCTAGAGCCCATCTCAAAATTGCCTCTAGTGTAGGTTGGGTGGAGCCGCGTGAGCGGCAAAACCCAACAAAATAATGTTTTGATGGGTTGCGCTTCGCTCCACCCATCCTACATGGAGATTTTGAGATAGGTTCTGGTGTCCTGTCCCGTACGACGAATATGTAGCCCGGATGGAGCGACAGCGAAATCCGGGACGTAAGAATGCCCCGGATTGCGGCGCTACGCGCCTTCATCCGGGCTACCCGAGAGCCATTTTTGTAGCGGGATTTGTGCAGCGGAATTTGGGACACTACACCAGAAGGCAACCGTAGATGAAAATAGAAAAAATAATATTGGAAGGTGAAAACGTTAGGCTTGAGCCGCTAGCGACGCATCATTTGCAAGGTCTGGCGGAAGCGATAGATGACGGCGCGCTATGGAAAATTCCCGTCACCGTCGTTCCACATCCCAAAGGTTTGGGCAATTTCCTGGTTGCCGCCGAGTCGGCTTTTCTCGCGCAGAGAGAACTGGCCTTCGCCACGATCGATAAGCCGAGTAACCGGATCGCCGGTAGCACGCGCTTCCGGTGCATCGATATCGCTCACAAAAGAGTCGAGATCGGTTTTACCTTCCTCGGTCGGTCGTGGCAAAGAACGCACGTCAACACGGAAGCAAAGTATCTGATGCTGAGGCATGCGTTTGAGGTGTGGCAATGCAACCGCGTGGAGTTGCTCACGGATGTCTTGAATACCCAGTCGCGCGACGCCATCGTCCGTCTCGGAGCAAAGGAAGAAGGAATCGTTCGCAGTCACATGGTGATGCGCGACGGTCGCATTCGAGACTCCGTGATGTTTAGCATCATCAAGAGCGAGTGGAGCGCGGTGAAAGCGGCGCTGGAAGCGAAGCGGCGTTCCTAATGCTGTGTCGCGCGCGAACCATTCTCCGACAAGTTCAGTCATGTCGAAACAACCTTTGTTCACTCGCGCTTTCGTGCTGGCGGCGCTCGCCACGATGATGTTGAGCCTCGCGGCTTTCTTGTTCGTGCATTTGCCAGGATTCTTGCAGCAGCTCGGCGCGGGCGAGGCCGAAATCGGCCGTATCATGGCGGCGCAAGCCCTGGGTTCGATCGTCGCCTGGCCGTTGGTAGGGCGCGTGATGGATGCGCGCGGCAGGCGCGTGGTGATACTCGGCGGTTCCGCGCTCTTTATCGTCGTTATCGCGTTTTACCTTGTCATCGACTCGCTCGGATGGTTCCTATACGCCGTGCGCGTGATCGAGGGCGTCGCCCACACTATGTGGTACACGGCGCTTTTCACTTACGGCGCCGACCTGGTCCCGGCCGAGCGCCGAACACAAGGACTGGCCATCTTCGGCATCGCCGGGTTGGTCACGATCGGGCTCGGCGCGCAGTTCGGCGACGCGATCCTCGCGTACGCGAACTACCGCGAGCTATTTCTCGGTGCTCTCGGTTTCGCCGCGCTCGGTTTGATACTGTCGTTGCCGCTGCGCGACGTGCGCCAACCGCACGACGCGCTCAGTCTTCCCGCACGCGGCCTCGTCGCGATCACCGCTCAACCGAATCTGTTGCCGATATGGATCGCCGCAACCGCGTTCTTCATTTCTTTCGCCGCGCTTTTCATCTTCATGAAGACCTTCGTGCCGACCTTGCACCTGGGCGGCGTCAGCGGCTTTTTCACGGCGTACGCGGCGGTCGCGGTGTCGCTGCGCCTGTTCCTCGGCTGGCTTCCGGACCGGCTCGGGCCAAGGAGCATGCTCGGCATCGCGATGCTGTGTTACGCGCTGGGCTTTGTCGTTTTGTCGGCGGCGCAGACGCCGTTGCACGTACTGCTGGCGGGCGTTCTTTGCGGCGCCGGTCACGGCTACACATACCCGGTGCTCTTCAGTCTGTTGGTGGAACGCGCCAAGCCCCGCGAGCGCGGTTCGGCGATGGCCTTCTACACCACCATCGACTTGCTCAGCCCGCTCCTCGCCGGGCCGATCTTCGGTATCGTGATCGAGCTTGCCGGTTATGGAGTCGCCTTCGCAGGCGTCGCGGTGCTGCTTGCCGCGGGTGTCGGGTTGTTCTATGGAATCGATCGGCGCGCATCGCAGATTCGAACTCCGCGTTGAGTCGCCACACGCGCGCGGGCGGGGAGGTGTATCCTTACCGGCTCACCCGATTCGTTCGCGGGGTTGAATTCTTCAGGAATCAGAATGGGAGCAAAGACGATGGCAACTTTGCGCGGCAAAACACTCTTCATCACCGGCGCGAGCCGCGGTATCGGCAAGGCTATCGGCCTGCGGGCGGCGCGCGACGGCGCGAACGTCGCGATCGCGGCGAAGACGACCGAGCCCAATCCGAAACTGCCGGGAACTATATATACTGCCGCGGAGGAGATCGAAGCTGCTGGAGGGAAAGCGTTACCGCTTGCGGTCGACATCCGTTACGAGGACCAGATCCGCGCCGCCGTCGAGAAAACGATCGCCGCCTTCGGCGGCATCGACATCCTGGTGAACAACGCGAGCGCCATCTTCCTCGCGGGCACGGTCGGCACGCCGATGAAACGCTTCGACCTAATGCATCAGATCAACACGCGCGGAACGTACGCCTGCTCGCAAGCGTGCATTCCGTATTTGAAAGACGCCGAAAACCCGCACATTTTGAACTTGTCGCCGCCGCTCAATATGGAAGCGCGCTGGTTCGCGCCGAACGTTGCTTACACGATGGCGAAGTTCGGGATGAGCATGTGCGTGCTCGGCATGAGCGAAGAGCTGCGCAACGACGGTATCGCCGTGAACGCGCTCTGGCCGCGCACGCCGATCGCTACCGCCGCCGTGAAAAATCTCCTCGGCGGAGAGGCGGCGATGCGCGGCTGCAGGAAACCCGAGATCGTGGCCGATGCCGCCCACGTGATCCTCACGAAGGACAGTCGCGTTTGCACGGGTAACTTTTTCATCGACGATGAAGTGCTCGCCGAGGCGGGCGTGACTGACTTGGAACGGTACGCCGTCGTTCCGGGAGCGCCGCTGTCGCGGGATTTCTTTCTATAGGGGCGGCTCGTTGATACGTGATCCGCTCGCTTCATGCGATGTCGCGCAAGAACGTTTGCCCGGCCGGCGCGGGCGGAGAGTCGCAAGCACAATACGAACCGCCGCTACGTTGACCGCTGAACGCGCTTCGCTTCGGCGAGCGCCAAGGCCTTCTTGCTTTCCTCGTGGCGCAATAGTTGCCGCGCTTGCGCGAGTGCGAACCATTCCTTTTACTGTGCCGCTTTCCCGTTGGCGCGTGGACAACGCGGAGCTAAGAGAGGAGGTCAAGCATAACTACGTTGTTTGGTTTGTCGTTCATACTCAGCCACGGAAATAATTCGACGCGCGCGCGTGTCCCACAGAACATACTTTAGCGCTGTATGAACCCGAGACAACTTGACGCGCGTAACGTCCGAAAATAGATCTTCGTTTTCGTTGTGGCACTTAGCCAAACAGTAGTTCGGAATCTTGGCGGACAAATGATGGATATGGTGGTAAGCAATATTAGCGGTAAACCAGTTTAACCAGCGCGGAAAGACCAGAAAGCTCGTCCCTCGTATCGCCGCGGTGTCGTAGTCCCAGCCCTGATCACCGCTCGCGTAGGAATGCTCGAAATTATGCTGCACCGTAAAAAGTACAATCCCGGCCCCTCCGGCCAACGACACGCTGCTTACGTATACGACAATAAACAGCGCCGGTTCGATATACCAAGACATCAACACCCATGCGTTCAACAGTACGACATTATTCCAAAACATATGCCAATACTCTTCAGCGGAAGCCCAATAGGGCGTTTTAAAATCCGCGGCATGCGTTTTAGCGGATATGCTCGGCTGAGCGACTTTTCTTTTGAGGATGTGACCGACAAGGCTGACACTGCCCTTCAGCCAGGTAAAACGAGGGCTAAAGATCAAGTATAAAAATCCCGCAAAAGGCGCCAACCAGATGTTGCGCGCACGTCGATACCTGCGCTGCTGCCGGCCGGTCATCGCCGTGTATTCGTCAGCCGACGCGGTATTCAAGGGTCCGCGGTATTTTGCCCAATTGCCGTTGGTCGCATGGTGATAGGCATGATGCTGCGACCAAACGTACTGCGGCATACCCGACACGACGCCAAAGATAAAACCAAATGTCTTGTTGAGCCGAGCGACGCGAAACAAACTGCCATGACCGCATTCGTGCATCAGCACGAAGACGCGCAACAAGAACAAACTCATCAGCAACGTCACACCGGCGGTTAGCCAGTACGACATGCCGGCACTCAGCAGAGCCGCATACCAAAGCGCCGAGAGAGGTACCAGCGTCGTAAGAACTTGCGTAAATCCTTTGACGTTATCCGCCTGGGTATGCTGATTGATGATGGCCCGTTTCTGTTGCTTGACGCGGTTTATGGACGGCACGGACAGAGTACCTCGGCTTCGGGTCGTTGTTTTGTACGCGGAAGATCGCAAGGGCCGGGTCCGCTGGTGGAAAGTGTAGCAAAGCGAGAGAGAGACGGCGGGGCGAGTTGGAATCGGACGATAAACAGCGTTTAATCACTCCTTCTTCCTTAGCTTCATACCCTATCGCCATAAAAATAACGCCCCCGGGTGGGCGGCGACCTCCCTAATGAGCAATCTGCAACTTTTCCTCGCGTGCGTGGCGATCTGGGGCTCGACCTGGATCGCGATCACGTTCCAGCTTGGCAGCGTCGCGCCGGAGGCGAGCGTGTTCTACCGCTTCCTGCTCGCTTCGTTTCTCCTTTTCGCCTACTGTCTCGCGCGCGGGTTGTCGCTGCGCTACCAGCTTCGGCAGCATGCGTGGCTCGTGCTGTTCGGCATCTTCATGTTCAGCGTGAGCTACATCTTCGTGTACCACGCCGAGCAGCAGGTGGTGTCTGGACTGGTGGCGGTGGGTTATTCCGCGAGTCCGCTGCTCGGTATGCTCGGCACCCGGCTCTTCTTCGGTACGCCGATGACGCGACGCGTGACCGCCGGTTCGCTGCTCGGGATCGCCGGCATCGTGCTGGTGTTCTCGCCCGAATTCGCGCGCCTGCAAGATGGCGGCAACCCGGTCTTGGGCGCGATCTACACCGCGGTCGCCGTAATCGTCTCCACACTGGGTAGCCTGGTAGCGTACCGCAACCAGGAAGCGCGCCTCCCGTTATGGCAGTCGATGGCGTGGGGCATGCTCTACGGCGCGCTCGTCGCGCTCGTCGTGACCCTCGCCAGCGGTAAGACGCTTACGTTCGAAACCACATCCGCGTATGTTCTCTCGCTGCTCTATCTCGCGATCTTCGGCTCGATCGTCGCCTTCGCCGGTTTCCTCACGCTGCTAAAGCGCATCGGCCCCGCGCGCGCCGGTTATATTGGCGTGATGGTGCCGATCATGGCGCTCGTCATCTCGGCGGCGTTCGAGGGTTTCCGCTGGCACGTGCTGACGTGGATCGGTATCGCGGTGTCCGTGCTTGGCAACGTCGTCATTCTGCGCGTGCGTAGTTGAGTAACGTGGAGCGATCCGGGCGCGCGCCCGTGTCCATACAATCTTGAGCTCAAGTCCACATTCGCCGATGCCATCGCCCGTTGTTCGCCCGGCGGCCATGCGGTTCATCATGTTCACGGCGCTGATCGACATGGTGTCGATCGGTCTCATGATCCCGGTGTTACCCGTGTTAGTCGGCGACTTCACCGCCAATCTCGCCGAGCAGGCGTTCTGGTTCGGCACGATGATGTTCACATTCGCCGTGGCCAACTTTTTCTCTTCACCGATTCTCGGAGCGTTGTCCGATCGCTACGGGCGCCGCCCGGTCTTGTTACTGGGGTTTTGCGGAATGGCGGTCAGCTTCTTCGTGACCGCGCTGGCTACACAGTTGTGGATGCTTATCCTCGTGCGGTTGGTGAGCGGGGCGCTCATGTCCAATATTGCGGTGGCCAACGCGTATACCGCCGATATCACGCCGCCCGAGGATCGGGCGCGGCGCTTCGGGCAACTCGGAGCGATGGTCGGCTTCGGTTTCATCCTCGGTCCGGCGATGGGCGGACTGCTCGGCGACATCAACATTCGCCTTCCTTTCTTTGTCGCCGGCAGCCTTGCCCTCGCGAATCTGATGTACGGCTACTTTGTGTTGCCCGAGTCGCTGCCGCGCGATCGTCGGCGCGCCGTGTCGTGGCGCGCGGCAAATCCGGTTTCGTCGTTAGTACAGCTCGCGCAGTTGAAAAATGTGGGAGGTCTTATTGCGGTAATAGTTCTCGGAAGCTTGACGCAGTTTATTTTGCAGACAACTTGGGTGCTCTACACCGGCTTTCGCTTCGGGTGGGGGCCGCAGCAAAACGGCTGGGCGTTGTTCGCCGTCGGCCTCAGTTCGGTCGTAGTACAAGGCGTGTTACTGAAGCGACTATTGGATCGCTTCGGCGCGTCGCGACTGGCCGCCATCGGGCTGGTGTCGAGCACGTTATGCTTTCTGTTGTACGGTTTGTCTACGTCGGGATGGATGATGTACGTGCTCATCGTCTGCAATCTCTTCGGCTATACCGTGGTACCGGCCATTCAGAGCATGGTCTCGAATGCCGCCGACGCTACGACGCAAGGTCAGACGATGGGCGCCGTCGCCTCTCTCACCAGTTTGGCGTCGGTGTTCGCGCCGATGATCAGCGCACCTTTGCTCGGCGCGGTGTCTCATTTTCCGAGTAACGATTGGCGCGTCGGCGCGCCGTTCTTTTTCTGCGCCGCGCTGCAGGCGGTGGCCACGCTCCTTGCGCTACGTCATTTCCGACGTCATTCCTACGCGGCGATGGCGGAGGTGCCGTGATCCACCGTGCGTCAGGCGGTTTGCGTATGGGCAACTTTTTTGAGGAATGCCTCAGCGGTTCGCCTGAATTAATCAGAGGTTCCTTAATGCCGCGAGCAAGTTTGCGATATGGAATTTAGAAAATTAGGCCACTCGGACATTTCCGTGTCGGCGCTTTCCTTGGGATCGTGGCTCACTTTCGAATATATCGATGAGCAGGAGGCGCTGGCGGTAATTGTGCGCGGCATTGCCGAAGGCATTAATTTTCTGGATGACGCTCGCTACGACGACCGAACCGGGAAAGCGCCGTTGGCCACGGGTTATTCGGAGGTAGTCTTCGGTGGTCTATTGCGCAAAGGCGGATGGAAACGTGCGGAGCTTGTCATCGCGAACAAGCTCTGGCATGAGTTTTATCCGAAGCAAACCCTCGCCGAGGAATTGGACGGCTCGCTGTCGCGGCTGCAGACGGATTATCTGGATATCGTTTACAGCGCGGAGCTGCCGGAGTCCTTGCCCCTGATCGAGATGCTCCAGCAGGTCGATCGCTTGATCGCCTCCGGTAAATTGCGGAGCTGGGGCGTTTTGAACTGGCCGGCGGTGAAGATCGAGGAAGCCTGTCGGGTGGCGAAGGCGCACGGGCTGCGTCCGCCGTGCGCGGCGCAATTGCCGTACAGCATATTGCAGCGCGCTCCTGTCGAAGACCTTGAGATCGTGCGAGTGTGTGATGCATGCGGTGTCGGTGTCGTCGCTTCTTATAGTCTGCACGGTGGGCTGCTGAGCGGAAAATACAATCGCGTTGAGGCGAGCGCGGCGAACCGCTTGGAGAAAGCGCAACTTGAAGAGTTGCATCGGAAGGGAATGTTGCAAAAGGCCGAGCAAGTCACCGCTGTCGCGCGCGAGATCGGTTGCACGCCCGCGCAACTGGCGTTCGCCTATTGTTTACGGAATAAGCGCATCTCCAGTGTCTTGTTCGGTGCGAAGACGGTGAAGCAAATAAACGAAAACCTTGGAACCTTGCAAATCGTCCCTGCGGTCGATGAGCAAGTCATGGCTAGATTGCGCGCGATTGCCACATAGTTGGTCGGAAGCGGCCGCGTTTGTCCGAGCGGAAGCTCGGTGCTACTATGGTATTACTTCAGTGAATTGGCGTTGCCATGACCAGCCCGACTACGCTCAAGCTATCCGAGAAGCTCAGAACACGCATCGCCCGTCTGGCTAAAGAGACCGGGCGCTCTCCGCACAGTCTCATGATTGAGGCGTTAGAACGCGAGGTCGCACGCGCGGAACGGATGCGCGAATTTGTGCGCGAGGCGCTGGCTGCCGATATCGCCGTCGAGGAAGGCGCCGCGGTGTATCGAGCCGAGGACGTACATCCGTGGCTGGAGCGGTTGGCACGAAACCGTCGGGCGGCTCGGCCCAAGCCGTGGCGCAAGTAGTTTACTCGGGGAACGCACTCGCTAATCTTGAGCGCGCGTTCGAATTTCTCGTCGAGCACGACTCGCGCGCCGCGTTAGCAGCGGCGACGGCTATCAGCGAGGCCGCCGAAACCCTGTCCAATCATCCACTGATCGGCCGAAGCGTCGTCGGCGATCTGCGCGAGCTGGTAATTTCCTACGGCAAGACCGGCTATATCGCGCTGTACCGCTTTTTGCCTGCGCAGGATCAAGTTCGTATCCTCGCAATACGGCACCAACGGGAGTTGGACTATCCGGTTTGAGTGCCGCCCATACCCGTCTGGACCCGGACACGCGCGCGGAAGAAATGCGAACGCCTTAGTCCTTGTTCGCACGATACGGTCGAAAGAACGCGCGAACGTCCGCGGCGAGCGCTTCCGGCTGCTCGAGCGCGGCGAAGTGTCCGCCGCTCGCCATCGTCGTCCAGCGTTGGATGTTATACACGCGCTCGGCCATCGAGCGTGGCGGCCTGACGATCTCGTGTGGGAAGGCGATGTGGGCGGTTGGCACTTCGATGCGGGCGTTTGTGGGAGAGGATCGATCACCGTGACGGCCGGCATAGTACGGCCAGAATGATGCATTGATCGCGCCGGTCGCCCAATAGAGCATGATGCCCGTCAGCAGCTCGTCCTTGCTGAAGCATCGCTCGACGTCTCCACCGCAATCGCTCCAGCTTCGGAACTTCTCGACGATCCACGCGGCCAAGCCGACGGGCGAATCGGTCAGCGCGTACGAAAGCGTCTGCGGTTTGGTTCCCTGGATCCAATGGTATCCGGCTTCTTCCGCGAGCCAGTGCTGCAACTCTTTAAGATACTGCGCTTCCTCTTCGGTCGGATGTTCCGGAGGACGCATCTCGCGGATTCCGCCGAAAAAGTTGAGATGAATGCCGTAAAGAATCTCAGGATGCATGGTGGCAAGCCGCGTCGTCACTCCCGCGCCGATATCTCCGCCTTGCGCGGCGAAGCGACTATACCCGAGGACTTCCGTCATCAGCGTCGCAAACATGTCCGCCATCGCGGTGCGGTCGAGTCGCGGTTGGTTCGGACGAAACGAGAATCCGTAGCCCGGCAGCGACGGCGCGACGATGGTGAAGGCATCCTTCGCATCGCCGCCGAAACGAGCGGGATCGGTGAGCAGCGGAATTATTTTGTGAAATTCCCAAACCGAGCCCGGCCAACCGTGCAACAGCAGTAGCGGCAGGGGAGCGGGACCGACGCCCGGCTGATGAATGAAATGCAAATCGATCCCCGCCAAGGGCACGGTAAATTGCCGGAACGCATTGAGACGCGCCTCGTGCGCGCGCCAGTCATATTGCGCGCGCCAATAATCGACGAGCTCGCGCAGATAATTTGGGTCGGTGCCGTACTGCCAGCCCGCGCCGGGAATTTCGTCGGGCCAACGGACGCGAGCTAGACGCTCGCGCAGATCGATGAGGACTTCATCCGCAATGCGGACGACGAAAGGAGTGGGCTTCACGGCGACCTATGCGTTGCTAGTTACTTTCGGCCGACTGTACCAAACCAAGGACCGCGGAGTCACCATCGCGTTGCGGAGCGGCAAGTGGGGAGTGTGGCGGCACCTTCCGGATCGCAGCGTCAGCGATTGCGCGCGTTCCTATGGGGAGCTTACCCGATACGGGTATGCTCAGCGTCGTAGCAGATAAGCTCGAAAGCCGCCGCCGCCGAAAGTCGCGCATCGAGGGAACGGGGACGGTCACGGCGTCATTGGGGCAGAGCGTACGCGACGACGTAGTCGCCGCGAGTGGTGCGCGCGCCTCCGTGGCCGCCCGCCGCGATGACGACGTACTGCCGACCGTTGATGGAATACGTCATCGGTGAAGCCTGGCCTCCGGCGGGCAACTTGACCTCCCACAGCAATTTGCCGGTCGCGGTATCGAAGGCGCGGAAGCGATCGTCGATCGTCGCGGCGATGAAGATCAGTCCGCTGCCGGTAACGAGCGATCCACCAACGTTCGGCACGCCAAGATTCGTGCGCAGATAGGGCGCGTCGCCTAGCGGCACCTGCCACTTGATCGTGCCACTCACCATGTCGACGGCGGACAGCGTGCCCCACGGTGGCTTCACGCACGGAATACCGAGAGGCGAAAGGAACGGCTTCCGACGCATGCCGTACGGAGTTCCGGTTTGGCGGGCGAATTCGAAGCCTTTGTAATCGCCGGACTGGTAAGCGTCGCGCAGCGCGGCGCGCGGCACGAGCGCGACGACGAAGGGTAGGTTCATGCTGTTGACGACCGCGACCTGGCGCA
This sequence comes from Sulfurifustaceae bacterium, assembly GCA_041485885.1. Lineage (GTDB taxonomy): Bacteria > Pseudomonadota > Gammaproteobacteria > Acidiferrobacterales > Sulfurifustaceae > JACQFZ01. Next base: position 66,478 of record JBGPKL010000007.1, on the reverse strand, counting down.
CGGGATCGAATGCGACGCCGCCCCAATTAACGCCGCCGGCATTGCCCGGTACCGTGATCGTGTCTGTGACCGACGGCGGCGCATACATGCCTTCGAATCGATATTGCTCGATCAGCGCGCGGCACTTGCCTCGATCCCAGAAGGTGAGGCCCCAAGCATCATCCGGCGTTACGGCCGACTGGCGCACGAGCGGCGGCGGCGCGATGGGAAAGGGCTGTGTGGGCGACGGCGTTTCTCCAGGCGCCGCATCCTGCGGCACGGGTCTCTCTTCGATCGGAAAAATCGGCTTGCCGGTCTCGCGATGAAATGTGAACAGCAATCCCATCTTCGTCGGCTGAATCACACCCGGCACACGCTTGCCGTCGTGAACGAGATCGACCAGCACCGGCTGCGAGGCCATGTCGTAGTCCCACAAGTCGTGATGCACGAGCTGCTGCCCCCACGCGAGCTTGCCGGTATCGCCGTGCAGCGCGACCACGGAATTCGCCCAGCGGTTCGAGCCTGGCCGCTCGCCGCCGAAATAGTCCGGGCTTGCCGACCCGGTCGGCACGAACACGAGCTTGCGCTGCGTGTCGACCGACAACGGCGCCCATGCATTAGCGGCGCCGGTTCGCTTCGCGCCGGATTCGCTCCATTCCCGATACACCGAATTGGAGCGATCGCGGGGAATCGGATCCCAGCTCCAGACGAGCCGTCCGCTACGCGCGTCGAACGCGCGCACGACGCCAAGTTCTAATTCTACGGCGCGGTTGTCGCCGATGGCCGAGCCGACGATCACCTTGTCGCCGAGGATCGCCGGCGGGGAAGTCACGGCGTAGTTTCGCCAATCGTCTCCCGGAGAATCCTTGGAACGGATGCCTTCGCTCAAGTTGATTTGGCCGTAATCGCCGAAGTCATCGCACGGCTTGCCGGTCGCGGCGTCGAGTGCGATCAGCCGGCTGTCGAGCGTCGGTGCGAAAATCCGCGCATGGCACACGTTGGCCTCCGGAGTCGACGAATCCACCCACAGTGACACGCCGCGGGACGCGGGACTGGCAAAGTGTAAATCGCGGCGTGTGCGGGTGTTGTAGCGCCAGCGCAGTTTGCCGCTGACGGCATCGATGGCGACCACGTTGGTCTCCATCGTCGTGAGGTACAACACACTGTTGTAGAGGATCGGCGTGGCCTCGAAGGTCAGGGCCTTGCCGCCAATGAAATCGCCGCCGAGATCGCCTGTCCGAAATGTCCAGGCGACTTTCAGCTGCTTCACGTTCGCGGCCGTGACCTGCTCAAGCGGCGAGTAACGCGAGCCGCCCGAATCGCCGCCATAGGCGGCCCAACCCACATCGCCGGCCGCCGCTAGATCCGGAAGCGCGATGACAACAAGAAGAGCGCACGGCGTCAGGAATCTACCAGCAAGCGCGCGCGCAACGTCGATATCAGAGCGACGGTTCATCGTGAGGGTAGTGAATTATCGTTTGAAAGCGCCGCAATGATACTGATCGGCCTGGCGTGCCGCCACTGGAGCTTAGGTCAGAACCCGTTTCCATCGAAAACTCCATTTTCACCACTCGTGAATTTCACCACGGATACTATACTTCGGAGCGTTAATACCCATACGCCGCAGACCAACAACGAGTGACACGGAGGCAGTTATGCGTCGAACAATGCTCGCGCTGATACTCACCGAAAACAGCTACCTGGCTTTAGACGGTATCGGAGGCAGCCGGTGCCGATGAAAAATCAAGCCAGCCTTCTCAACTTCTCGAACCACGCAGCAGTCCCATCAGCCCGACAATCGTCACGACAACGCCGCCGACCAGCATCCATATCGCCTTGTCGGTAGGCGCGTCGGTGAAAATTCTAGAAATGTCGGAGCTGAATGAATTCGATGCATTGACACCGAAGATCAGCAGCAGGATACCGCCGCCAAGAATGGCGAGCGAGATTGCTTTGTCCATCGGAAAAACTCCTCAATAATCGCTATGGCCTGGATTTTTCGGTGATCTGCGCCAGGATCGCCACCAACAGCGCCGCTACGGACAGCACGAAAATATAAAAAATACTATCTATGTGATGAGAACTGGTCGATGCCAGGTATGTGATCGCCAACGGTATGCCGATCAAAATACTCAGCTTCAACATGACACTTCTCCTTCTCAAGATAAAGTTCATGGGAAGGACACTGGCCCGTCATTCCCTGCTACGTGATATTCATGCCCGGTTCCAAGATTCACACAACTCTTCTTCCACCGATGAAGTTGAGCAAGATGACGATGATGGCGAGCACCAGCAGAACGTGAATTAAACCACCCAGGGTGTAAGACGAGACGAGCCCCAGGAGCCACAAGACGATCAGAACAACAGCGATGGTGTATAACATAGCAATTCTCCTTTTTTACACGGGAACGGGAGGCAAGACGCCTCCCTCACTCATTACTTCTTGGATTTGTCGACCTCGTGGCCCACGATGCCGCCGACCGCTGCGCCGCCGAGAGTTCCGGCGGTACTGCCGTCCGTGATGATGTTACCTGCAACGCCCCCGACAGCGGCGCCGATCGCGGTGTCCTTCGCCATGCTGCCACAACCGCCAAGCATTAACGTGGCGAGAACCGCACCGATTGAAAATGCATGTATCGTTTTCATTTGGCATACCTCTCTGTCAGACATCAGGTGCACGGGAAATTGTTCATGACTACCTCAATTCGCGAAACACAGTATGGGCGCGGAAGTGCATTTGATCCGTGCGGTGGCGTACATTCGCTTTGCACCCGTGCATGTTTCTGCTCGGCGTCTTTAGATGTCGCGGAATCGGAATTACTTCAGCCCACGATTTTCAGCTCACGCAAGGCGCAATAGCGAGGAGGGTATTGAGGAAACGTGGACGGCCCTAGTCATAAGATGACTTAGTACTCCGCAAACCCATCGTCGGGATAATGAAGGCGACCGTCGAAGTATGCCGCGTACTTCAGCCGACGTGCGATCCGCGCGGTAGCGCCGGCGCAAACTATTGCGGCCGGCAACCGGCGGACATTAACGACTCCGGTGTGCTGGCGTTGTGGGGGGAGGGCACAACCGTCACGCAAGCGAGGGGCGTGCAATTTCTTGGAGACGACGGCAAATGGGCGCCGCTTAAACCGAAGACCACCTTACGCGCGGGAAATCTCTTGTACGTTCCGCTCAAGGCGCAATTGCAACTCAACCTCGGCCAAGGTGCAATTCGGCGCAACGCCACTCGCCGTCGACCGAGTCAACGACATCCGCGGCCACGTAATCGCCGTGACCGGTGCGTCCGCCGCGCGGCTGCTAACGACGCCAACAAGAAAAGGCGCCATCAGTCCCGCGCAACTAAAGCAGGACGTAGAGTCCGGTCGCCTGGAAACCGGCGCGCCAACCAAGAAGGATTACAGTCGTATTATCAAGTACGGTCAAAAACCCATCGCCGCGCCGACGCCCACGCGCGAGGAGATCGATGCGATCAATAAAAACTTCGGCGGCTTGCATTTCCGACCGGGGCGCGGGCTCACGCCCGATGGGCGAGACATAGAGCCCGGCACCGACAAGCCGAAATCCGGGAAGTAGAAGTTTAGTTGTTGCCATACGGCCCTCTTCCGTGAAGCGGGGGAGGGCTTTTTATTTGGGTCCAAGCTCACGTAGGCCGAAGTAACAGTCTCCCCCCATTTCCCGTTGATGGTTGCTATTACTTCGATATGATTTTTGCGCGCGCGGCACAAGTGGACCGGATCGTCGCTTCCGTGGATACCGATCTTGGCATTGTGCTGGCTTTAAGAAACGAGGCCAAGGAAGCTCTCATTTATTTCCCCTCTCCCCTCGGGAGAGGGAATCAATCAGAGCTTTCCTAAACCTTCCGTCATCCTGTTCCGGCGAGAATCGAGCCGGCAACCGGAAAAGCAGCTCGCGCTTTTGCTACTTAACCTTCCGACCATGGAAGAAGCATTGCAACAGGGATGCGTCGCCGTATTCGAGGAATCGCGCATCCGGGTTCGCTCCTTGTCGATCGGTGGGAGTCGGTAGGACATCAGCGCGTTCCTTGAAGGCGGAGGTCGCCTGGTGGCGGTAGTTGCTCATTTAAGGGATACGAACATCGCGCTCGAGAGATCATAAAGGCGCACGGACGTAGGCACTTGGGGAAAATTGCTATCTTGCCGGGAGTCGCGACACGTACGTGCGCGATGAATCGTCCTACGTACAAGCGCCGTCGTGCGCTAGCGCCTCCCGTAAACCAGCACTTTCTTGGACTGAGTAGCGAGGTACACGCGGCCGTTGGCGATGGTCGGCGGGACAAACTTCGCGAACCAGTAGTTCCTTTCGCCGTCGCGCGGATCGGTTTGATTATTCCACAGCTCGGCGAGCGTGATCGGGTCGAATGCGCGCAGCATTCCGTAGCGCTGCTCGCGGCAGTTGTCCACCGCGCGCGCACACCACTGCGGATCGCATTCGTGGAATTCGGTATCGGTATCGCGCATTCTGCATCGCTGGACCGAGGCGAAGAGAACGCCGCTTTCGCGTTTCGACGGGTCGATCGTAAGAGACAACATTCCGCCGGGCATGCCGACGGCGATGGGAACACGCCGCAGGTACGGCGGCGCGAAAACCTTGTGCTCCTGGGATGGCAGGCGAGTGGCGACCGTCGGCGTCGCTTCGAGGCCGCCGCCCCACCATTGATACGACTTCAGAGAATCCTTCTCCGGCCATATGTACAAGAACGCTCTGCCTTCGAGGAACGCGCCGAACACCGGCGTTCCGTGGACGTGCGGCCACGATATCCAGTCGTCCATCGACACTCCGCTGGCGGGCCCGTCGGGATACTTCGGACACTCAGCGAGCGCGTCACCGGAGCAAAACAGGGAGTTCTTTTGAGATTTACAGTATTGGTTTTCGCCGACCTGGATCTTTTGCACGACGCGGTCGCGCTCCGGATCGTCCTGCATCCCCGGGTCGCCTGCCGTCTTCGCTTTGCAGAAAACGTCGGCGAGATGGAACTCGGTAAGATCGTCGAATCGCCCGAGGTTGTTTCGATCGAGCACGTAAAGCATGCCTTCCTTTCCCGCCATCGTCAGGTAGCGCGTGTTCGGAACGAGCACAACGCCCGCGGACCCGAAATCGAGATCGATCTTGTCTTGCCATATTTTTCGGTACGGCGTGAACCAATCGGCCGCCGTCATCGCGACAGTGACGCGATGTCGTGGCGAGTTCGTCTCATCTCGCTGCACCTGCAATCGAATGACGCTGCTCGAGAGATTCTTCCCCGCCGCATCGGGGATTCGGGGGCTCTTTCGTGCGTTACCGGTCGAGAAGAAAATATTCCCCTTGCCATCGGACGCCAAGCCCGTCGACGCCTGCCAGATGCCGCCGCCGTCGACCGGATCGTCGGAAGGTTCCTGCGGCACCGGGCCGACGGGATTTTCCGTCGTGCGATAGCGGCCGGCGAACGCCAGCGTTCCGACGTCGAACGCATAGATCCAGCCCTGGTACGATTTGTCGAAGCCGGGCGCGAACGACTCGCAGCGCGCGGAATAGCCGACATACACGACGCCTTGCTCGATCAACAGACTCGTGCGGTTGCGATGCAGATTGTTCCAAATCGGATTGTCGGTGACGCGACGGTTCAAATCGCTTCCGTCCGGTCCTTTGGCGAAGTGACCCGTGCGTATATCCAACGCCGCAATCCACTGCGTGCCGCCGCGCGCGCCTTCCGCTCTTCGATAGCTGACCACCATCCGGTTGTGCACGGGAACGATCGCCGGCGTCGCTTCGATGCCGATCGTCACGAATTGATGTTGAGAGTGATCGTCTTGCTCCGTGCTGGCCGTTTGCGCCAGACAGCTTTGGCGCTCGGGATTCGGGTTGTTCTCGTTCCACGGATCGTCCACCCGGAACGGCGCCGCCAGTTGATGCTCCCAAAGCTTGGCGAACGGCGGGTTGGCATCAAACCCGTACACCCAATTCGTCGCCGTCGCGATGAAGATCGCGGAGCGCCGGCCGTTCGGGAACCGAACCGATTCCATAAATAGAGGCTGGGCCAGCACCGCGCCGTCGACGTCGAACTTGTGCACCAGCCCGAAGCGACCGCCGGAAACCGCTGCTTGATTCAGCCCGCGTTGGAACGTCGTACCGGTGCGCAGATTGTTGTTGCGCTGCGTGATGACGTCGGTGGGCCCCGCCGGGTTAACGGGGAGGGCGTTCGAAGCGGGCGGGCGCACCGGAAGAATGAAGTTACCGCCCGGCAGTTTGACGGCGCCTTGGAGATCCTCGTCGGCAACCGCGGCGCTAGCGCAAAGAACCGCGAGAACAAAAAAATGTCGAACCCGCTTTCCGCCTCGCATCAACGTGGCGCCAGAGAAATTCTGGTTTACTCCCTCTCCCCTTGAGGGAGAGGGGTAGGGGAGAGGGGTGATCATATTAAATCTCTCCCCTCTCCCTGTCCCTCGGGTCGCTCGCGACTTCCTGTCTCCCGCGACCTTAGTGCGTCCCTGCACGTCACCGCAAGGGGAGAGGGGACGCGTAGATAGATCGGAGTCACGTGGACGACCTTCGTTTCGCAACGACGACGGGGCACTAACGCCTGATGTTGACGCCGATGAGCTTCGGCCGACTGGAAATGCATCCTTGCTCGGCGATGACTACGACAATTTTCGCGCGCTCGACGAACGCCGTGAGCGCCGCCGCGTAGTACGTGTTGTAACCCGGTTGCTTGTGGTCGGTGACGTAGCCGTCCGCCGTCGGACATCCTGCGGGATTCTTGATCGGTTCGTGCGTCACGATGCCGAACTGCTCCGAGTCCCACCCCGTGCGGATTTCCTTGATCGTCGTGAGCACCTGCGTCGGTCCCGGAAAAGCGGCCATGGGAAAAGCTGCCAGCAGCAAACCGACATAGAGATATCGCATAAAGTTCTCCCCCGAGATAAGAAACCAAACCCCAGTCGCGCCCGCGACCGCCCTTTGTTCGTTGAAACCGAATTCGAAGTTAGTGCCTCTTGTTCCAAGCACGGCTCGCAGCAATCCGGTTTGATTGAGCCAGCGCTTGGAAGGTGCGTAACTATACGCCGAAGAGCCGAATTTGCGCCATCGAAGGCGGTGTCATCGTGGCGGGGCTTGCTGTTGATTTATTAAAGAACCTGTTTCCAAGGTCCGTAGTGGTGGATCGCCGCAGCCGTCCGAGCTATGGTTATCGCGCGGTGCATGTGATCGTTTCTGTCGAAGATAAACTGGTTGAAATACAGATTCGGACCGCATTGCAGCACCAGTGGGCAGAGCTTTCGGAAAAGTTTTCCGACGTGATCGACCCAGCCATCAAATACGGCGCGGGTGACGATACAGCCCGGTCGTTGCTTGTGCAATTGGCAGAACTTGTAGAGGCAGTGGAAGTAGTAGAGACATTCGAAGATGTTATGAAACAGACAGGAGAATTCGCTGACGGCCAGACGAAAGAGAAAATGGGCGCTTTACGCACCAAACTTCCCATCGTAAAGCAACGAATCGCCGATCTGCTACAAGGTAATATAGCGGAGCTGGAGAAGAGGAGAAAGAAGGAATGATTTTCTTAATCGAATATGACCGCTCGAAAGGTCGTTTGATAAAGTTGAGTCCGTTTGATGAGTCGGATCGACAGAATGCCGAAGACCGTCGATTGGAACTAGAGCTGTCGCTCAAGAGCAAAGGAATCGATCGGGAGGTGGTCCTTCTCGATGCTGCGTCGGAAGATGCGCTACGTCTAACCCATCGGCGATATTTCGAAGACATTCGTGGTCTCACCAAACCTAGACGTGCAGCTCAACACAAGTAGTGCGCTGCGCGAAGCGTACCGCACCACATAGTAATCGCTGCGCCCGATCTACCGCGCCCGCTTCAACGCCGGCCGCTCGAAGCAGCGTTTCACCCACGCAGCGACGCGCGGGTATTTCTCGACGTTCACACCCAACCTGATGCCGAAGCCCGCCACACCCGCGACCGCAACGTCGACGAGCGAGAAGTCGCCGAGCAGATAGTCGTGCCCCTGCAAGCGCGCTTCGAGCGCGCCCAATTGTCGATTGAGCTGCGACAGGCTGTACTCGGCGTGCGCTTTGCTGCGGTCCTCTGGGCTGTACGACATGGGTGTGTCGAGACCGTGATACAGGTACTGCATCATGTGCGGCGACAAATCGGCCATCGCCCACACCGTCCAGCAGAGCGCATCGGCACGCGCCTGGCTGCCAGGTCCCGGCCAGAGTTTCTTCTCGACACCGTACTTGAAGCCCAGGTGCAGCAATATCGCACCTGATTCGAAAAACTTCTGGTCGCCATCGACCAGCGCCGGGACCTTCCCTTGCGGATTTATCGCCAGGTACTTCGGCGCCAGATTCTCTTCCTTCTCACGATTGATTTCGACGTACTCATAAGGAACACCCAGCTCCTCGATCGCCCAGGAAACGCGGGTGCCGGAGCTTCGGGGCCAGGAATAGAGTTGGATGGGCATAGGTGCCTCCTTGGGTTTCGTGCCGGAATGCGACAACAAATCGGTCTTTTACCTGACTTACAGGCTCTCAATCAAATAAATCTATGCCTTGTCGGTCTTCTAGTGCGTGCAACTGTGGAGCCTGCCCGGGTGTGCGGTTCGGACAGCGCATGTCATGCGAATCTGTCGTATCACGAAAGTCGGCGCACACCATCTACTAAACTCTAAAGTCACGACTAAGAGTCACATTCAGCCCTCATGTTTCTATTTCCCTACCGTGCCCAAATCAAGCTCCACAAAATTCCTATCGCCACGATTGCCGTGGCGATAGCCTGTCTTCTCATTTACTTCCTGCAACAGCGGAACGAAGCTCGGGTCGCGGTACATGCAAAGAATACCTGCGCCCAGCTTGCGGCATCGAGCGAGGGTGGGTCCGCAGCGGAGGGCTACCGCGTGGGAAAATCGGATCTCTCGTGTGAGCAGGCCGTGCTTCACATCTATTTCGACCCCGATCCAGAAAAGCACTTGGTGTGGCATGCCGATGACATGATTCGCGCCGTCGATGCGTCAGCAGCGGAACGTCTACGCATGCAATATCGCGCTTTCGCTGAACACGCGCCGGTGTTTCTTACCGCGCGGTTGTGGCACGACCGCTCCCGCTTTGATCCCGTCGGCATGCTTACGTCGTCGTTCGCCCACGTGAGTTGGGAGCACGTCATCTTTAATCTCATCTTTTTCTTCGCTTTTGCTGCTGCGGTCGAATTGATTCTGGGGCCGGTACTGTTTCTCGGCGCAATCATAGGACTCTCGTTCGGTATCGGGATGTTCGACACGGCCATCTCACGCTGGGCAGACGATCTCGATCCGACCCTTGGGCTCTCTGGCGTTGTAATGGGGATGCTCGCACTTTTCGTTTACTTCCTCCCGCACGCGAAAATTAGATTTGCGTTCTGGTTTCTTCTCTCCGCTGGTACTTTCGCTGTACCCGCTTGGTTTGTTGCGATCTGGTATGTAGCTTGGAATTTGTTTTACCAAATGTCGCAACCACAAAGCGGAATCAATTTTGTTGCGCATCTCTCCGGCGCTGCATTTGGACTTGCCATTGGTCTTGTGTTTTTCCGCGCCAAGCGAAGCTGGGCGAAGGAGTTAGTGTTAGAGAAGGTTGATCTCACTCAAGAAGAGACCTGGCTAACCAAGCTCAATTTCATTGCGGCTTCGTCAGCAATACTACCTCTTTTTGTTATCGCGACGTTCGTGTTGGTCACGGCCGTAGTGCTTTTCGTAAAGAACTTCGGGGTTCAGTTACTGCTGATAAGCCCTGCCATTGCCGCAGGCTATCAAATCTATCGCTCGCGCCAAGCCGACCGCCCAAAGCGGGAACGCTATCAACTCGGCATCGAAGCAATTGATCGCCACGAGTACGAGCAAGCGCTTAAACACCTCGAACCGCTTGCGCAGGCGAACGATACCCGCGCCCTCTACGCGCTCGCTCAGCTATACGCCGCCGGGTCCGGAGTGCTGCGAGACGAATCGAAAGCCGTGGAGTTATACGCGCGCGCCGCGGAGCGCGGTCACACAGCGGCACGGTACGCACTCGGCGCTATGTACGCAGATGGCCGCGGCGTGCCGCGCAACTCCGTGAAGGCCATCGACTGTTACGAGAAAGCGGCCGAGGCGGGCATGCCAGAGGCGGCCAACAGTCTCGCCTACATCTACGAGAACGGCATCGGCATTTCGGCAGATCGAGAGAAAGCGATCGAGTGGTACTACCGCGCCGCCGTGAAATATCAACAGACAAAACGTCTCGACGATGCGCAGGCGATCATCCACCACCTGGAGAGCGTAGCTGCAAGGTATCCTGCAGTCCTCGGACTGGTGACGAAACTGAAAACGTTGGTAACCGTGCGGAGGTCGTAGCGCTGGGGCTGGCGCGCCTCGCGGTCGAAGCGTGGCAAATGCGCGCTGATCGCTGCATAGCGAGAGTTCGACGGTGACTTGAACGCTAGAGATTCTGTGAGCATTTGACCCTGATGAGGATCGCTCAATTCCAATATTGTTAGAGAATACCGTCTACACTTCTTTATGAAACGCAAACAATTCCTGCCACGTAGGATTAGATGATCGAACGTCATCCCTCGACGTTTTTCAGTTCGAATTTCCAATATCCCGTGGTTGCACGGTGCATTTATCGCTGCATGGATATGATCAATTCGAAACAGAGAAAAAGAATGAATCGCTTTATATTCGCAAGCGTTGCCATACTGGTCGCGACCGGCGCCACCGCGGAACCACTAGCCGACTCAATCGGAAGCAAGGCGTACTGGCAAGCGCTCGTGTGGGATAAGGCGGAGCAGTCCAAAGTCTGGACGATGAGCGGATGGAACTCTTTTAAAGGCAAGCAAGAGCCGGGGCAGGTTTTTACGATGGAACGCCTGGTGGAGATCGACGGAAAGAATTTGCACGCGTACCTCATCGTCGTAGAAACACCAGGGCGGCAGAACCTGCTATCGATCAACTCTATCGAATTATCGAATGATGAGTGCGAGCAGATCGGTAGTTGGCTTTCGCAACGATTTGGACAACCAAGAATTGTGGTTGATGGAACGTACAAATTCGATCTAGTTGCTCCAGGGAATTGGGTTGAAATTGTCGACAAAGTGAGTCAATGGAACATCGGGTCGACGCGCGCAACTTTTAGGTGCGGTGGTCTCAAGACAGCCACCGCGGAGAAATTAGGAGAGAAGAACAAGCTCATTACACTGTTGACCTTCGGCAGTAAGGCGAGCGAACGGGAACTCAAACCACTCTTTGGTCTACGCTGCACACGGCGAATCGAGTTCATTGCCATCGCAAAGGCGCCAGAGAATCTAGACGATTTAGTACTCGTCATCGATGAGAACCAAAAACGCGTCCGATCTGCCAATAAGGTCCCTTTCCCTGGCGAGCATCGAATCACTGAGGACGCGATAGAGTTCCAAATAAAGAAGGATGACCTCACGGTTGAGTATTTCATAGATAGGCACACTGGCGCCTTAAAAAGTAAACTTCGATATCTGAAGGGCGGTGGTGCCGACATCTCTGGCCGCTGCGAGAAAAGCGAACCGAGCGAGCGAAAATTTTGATCGCATCAGCAAGGGTAGCGTGTGCCGTGCGCACGATCACCCTACGATCAAACCATGCAAGCGTACTGGACGAACACGACGGCGATCGGGAAACGGATTAGTCGTGCGCATGGCATCACGCTACGTTTGCTGTTGAAGGAAGGCTCTGGGTGGGTCACTGTTGGTGGTGCACTTGTGTTAGCTGAAGCAGTTACAATTGCTGTTGTCAAAGACGTCGCGCTTTCAGTCGCAGCGATCGTCGCTGCCTTCGTGGGCTTGCGCGGACTGGACGTGTGGCGACGTCAGCTACGAGGAAACACGGAATATCAGTTGGCAAAACACATGCTGGTTGCTGTTTATGAACTGCGGGAGGCCATCGCCGGTGCTCGAAATCCGTTTATGCAATATTCACGCGCACCGGACCTTCCACAAGAGAAACTAAGAGAACTATCCGAGAAAGAGAAGGAATGGCACGCTTTGGCGCAAGCCTATCAGAGAAGATGGGAACCCATTTCAACTGCGAAGGCGAAACTTGATGCAAGCCTTCTTGAAGCGGAAGTAGTCTGGGGATCAGAAATTCGCACGAAGGCAAATCCTTTGAATCGGTTGATTGCAGAATTGCTCTTTGCCATTCAAGAAACAGTCGAGGCACGAAATCCAAGCTCTAGCTACGAGAGTCCTGGTCCAGAATTGGTGAAGAAACGTCATGATGTTTTATACGGAGGGTATGGGGAGACAGATGAATTCAAAGAACGGCTCGACAGGATAATAGGTGATGTTGAGAACACCCTTCGCCCACACATTGTTCAATATCATCGCTAAAGGCCAGTGTTTTACCTTTCGCCACAACTGACCGGAAATGGAATCACGACCGCGGACTTCCGCCGACTAGAAACGATCGATGGGCCGAATACGCGGTGCGAACGGTATTGAGCTGCAGCGCGCAGTCCATTTCGTTAAAAGCTTCGCCATAGGGGGACGATCGCTTGTCCCCCTATGGCTTCCGTCTACAAGGGAAAGCACAAAACGAGATTGCTTTTCGTTAACAAGGAATCTTCATATGGAGTGCCTTCGGGATTTGTCTATCCCATCCTTGGAGCATTTCGCGCCATTTTGGAGGAGAAAAGTGGACGTTATATCTGGGGTAAGCATCTGGACCCCATCAAACTGTTGGAAGGTCCTCTAGGTCTGAAGCTGGCCGACACGATTGGAAATTTCGCGCTTGATGCAAAGAATCCCTCGAAGACCGGTAAGTCGCCGCTTGTATGGCAAGCTTGTTACCAAGCTGCGGAAGTGACGTACCTTAAGGCATAAATCGTGACGCGTTACCACAACAAGGGCGTTGCGCCCTTGTTGTGGGCACATACCTAGAATGATCGGCTAGGAGAAAAACGGTCTGAGAGATTGTGACGATGAACAAAATCGAAAAATATTTGACTATAGCGTTTGCGATTGTCGGTGGAGTAGCTGGGCCATGGGGTGCTTACACGGCTCATGACGCGTCGAAATTCAAACAGCCTTTTGACGAGCATGATGAGATAGCCAAGAGCTATACGGCACAAATATTTTCCGCCGAAAGGCGAGCCGATACAAAAGAAGTCACTCGTATTCGATTACTTTATGAAGTGTATGAGGAAAGATGGCGCGCTGTGCGACAAATTGCTCAGATTGTTGCGCCTATCGAAAACTTGGATCCCGTGCAACTTAGCGCTCAACAAAGTGAAGGTTTGAAGATACTTCTCGCGAGGGTATCCGCAGACCCGAGCCATCCTACGTTGCCAGCGAAGACACTCGGAGCGGCTTACCTCGCAATCAAGGATTTTGACAACGCCGCCGCTCAATTCAACGTGGCTACCTCAAAAACGAATGATTCGAAGATTTTGGCATTAAAAGCTGCCGCCTTCAGCGGACTTGCCTTTCGCACAACTAACCCGAGCATGAAGCTAATGTATGAAACGACGGCGGTAGAGAGCTATGTTGCTGCGCAGAAGGTAACGCCGAAATCGTTGGGCCTCACCGCTTTCGCTGTAGCAAATCCTAATTTGAAGGCCGTACTCGATAACAAAGGTATCGAGATAATGGATCGTTAGGCATGCCTGGATCGTATTTCGCGTATTGCGCCCTACGTGCTGACTTGCCTTGGCTTCCGCGATTCGGAGACGATCGCTCGTCCCCGATCGCTTCCGCGGCGAATTACTTAACTAATCCTTCCGCCTTCAACGCTTCTTGCACCTTCGGGCGCGCACGAACGCGTTCGTGGTAAGTCTTGATCGCCGGCCAATCCGCCAGATCGAGCCCTACGTGCCGTGCCCAGTTGAGTATGGTAAAGAGGTAGCCGTCGGCGACGGTGAATTGCTCGCCCATGAGGTACGTCTTGCCGTCGAGCTGCTTGTTGAGCCAGTCGAAGCGCTTCCTGATGTTCGCCATCACGCCCGCTTTCCATTCGGGCGCCGCGGCTTTGTTGAACAGCGGGCTGAATTGTTTGTGCAGCTCGGACGTGATGAAGTTGAGCCATTCCTGCAGGCGGTAGCGCTCCAGCGTGCCGGCCTTCGGCGCGAGCTTGCTGTCCGGATTTTGATCCGCGATGTACTGCACGATTGCCGGACCTTCGGTCAGCACGCTGCCGTCCGGTAGCTCCAGCACCGGCACTTGGCCTTTACCGTTCACCTGCAAATAATCGCCGCCACCGTCCAATTGCTTCGCGGCGAGGTCCACCTTCTTCAATTCCACCGGCACGCCCGCTTCGCGCAGAGCGATGTGGGGTGACAACGAGCAAGCGCCGGGCGAGTAATACAGTTTCATTCGTTTCTCCTTTTCGAGTTGACGCAATCGCGGTTGCGGTTGCGATGGCGATTGCGCGAGGCGCTAATCTAATGGGACACTTACGAATAGAAAAGTACTTACCTTCTGGTAAGTGTCACGAAGAGAGAACCCCAATGCCGAAAGCGCGACCCGATATTTGCAGCGTCGAATGCCCATCCCGCAACGTGTTGGAGCTGCTCGCCGAAAAATGGGCGCTGCTCGTGATCTTCCGCCTCGCCCACAAACCCAGCCGCACCGCCCAACTGCGCCGCGAAATCGGCGGCGTGTCGGAGAAAATGCTCATCCAGACGCTGCGAAAGCTTGAGCGCCACGGAATGATCGACCGCTTCGACTTCGGCGAAGTGCCGCCGCGAGTCGAATACCGCCTCACCAAGATGGGCGCGTCGCTCGCCAAAGAAGTCGAAAGCCTCGAGCGATGGGTTGCAACGAATGTCGGCGACGTGCTGAAGGCAAAGAAGTCCTTCGATGCAAAGCAGGTGAAAGCGCAATCCAAACCAGCAAGCGGGATAACTCGTGTCAGTGCGTGAAGGGAGGCGGGGGAGTCGCGGCCGGTAATGCGGCATTCCTCGCGAGGTCCTTTTGAATCTCAACTAGTGGAGGATCGAGATGGTCTCGACCCGTTTTCGTAGAGTGATTGTAGTTGCGCATCTAGTAATCGTCTTTGCCCCGGCGATCGCCTACGGCGAGACAATCAGAGTCACTCTACTGGGTACCGGTTCCCCACCGGCGGTAATGGATCGATTCGGACCCAGTATTTTGATAGAAGCCGGGGAGCAGAAATTCCTGTTCGATGCGGGCCGTGGAGCACTGCAACGCCTCAATCAAATCAACGTTCGGTGGCGAGATGTGCGCGGTCTCTTTCTGACGCACCTCCATTCCGATCACGTGGTCGGCATTCCGGATCTATGGTTGACCGGTTGGTTGGTCTCACGGCGCGACACGCCGTTGCGTGTGTGGGGCCCGAAAGGAACTGTAAAGATGATGTCGCACCTACAGCAGGCGTACGAATTCGACATTCAGATGAGACAGAGCGACGAGCGAGCGCCGGCGGACGGGGTCGTCGTCCTCGCCGAGGATATCAACGAAGGAGTGGTGTACGACCAAGGCGGGGTGAAGATCACCGCCTTCGAGGTGGATCATGCACCGGTTAAACCGGCTTTCGGATACCGAATTGACTACGCGGGCCACTCGGTGGTCCTCTCCGGGGACACGCGCGTTTCTGAAAATCTCATTCGCCGCGCTCAAGGGGCGGATGTCTTGATCCATGAGGTGGTGGCGCCGGAAACATTGCAGCGGGCCGGCACTCCTCTCGGAATGGCTAATAGCATTATTGCCCATCACGTGACGCCGGAGCAGGCCGGGGAGGTTTTTTCCAAAGTGAAACCGAGACTGGCGGTGTATTCGCATATCGTGCTGCCGACCGCCACGGAAGAAGACTTGATCCCGCCGACGCGAAAAACTTATTCAGGGCCGCTCGAGCTGGGCGAAGACTTGATGGTGATCGATGTGGGAGACAAGATTGACGTTCGTCGAGCGTCTCGGAAATGAGGCGCTTGTCGCACATCCGTTAAAGCGGGAAGTTCACGTAGGCGCAATAGCGAAACGGATTGCGCCGCATGCGCATGACCAGCGCGATGTGGGAGGAAGTCGATGGGTCGCTCAAGTAAAGGACAGTGCACCACTCCTTGTTCACGCCTGCCTTGTCTGCAATTCCACTCACTTTCCAGCCGCACTGATCCTTGCCGTCTTGGCGAAGTCGCCCGCTTTCACGATAGCGAGTTTGTCGGGATCGATATATTTGCGAAACGCCGCGTTCACTTCGTCCAACGTGACAGCCTGGAGCTTGGCGTCCATTTCCGTGGCCTTGAGGAATGTTTCGTTTCGGTAAAGACGCTCCAGCCAATAGCTCGCCACGAAACCATCTTGCGCGCGGCTTTGGCGGCGGGAAGCGAGCAATCCGGACTTGGCATTTGACAATTCTTCCGCCGTGAAGCCGTCGCGCCGCGCGCTATCGAGCTCCTCGCGAAAGATCGCTTCGAGCTTGGCGATGTTCTGTGGCGCAGCGGTTGCCGACGCGCTGAACATGCCACGACGATCGAGGTTGGATACGGCGAGCGACGTGTTCGCGCCGTAGCTCAACCCTTCCTTGCCGCGAATTCGCTTGGAGATGCGCGCGTTCAATCCGGCTCCGCCGCCGAATATGTAATTGGCTAAGGTCAGGGCAGGAAAGTCTTTGTCGTCTTCGCGCATCTCGATCAACATCTGTGCGCGAAACACCGCGTTCTCTTTATCCGGCGTCTCAATCGTCCGGTTGACGGACGTTATCGCCCGATACGGTTCCTCGATGCGTTTGTACGGAACCGGACTTATCCAGTCGGCAAACAATCGGTCAAGCACGGCACGCACTTCACCGTCATCGAAGTCGCCGACGATGGCGATCTCTGCATTCGAGAAGCCCATGAATTCGCGATGCACTTGCCGCAGCTTGTCGACGGTCGCGGCATTGAGGTCTTCGATGGTTTCCGCGCGCGACTCGTAATAACGCGGATCGCCGCGCTCATACGTATTAAAGTGTTTCCCCAACGCCTCGCCGCTGAGCGCCGCAGGCTCGCTCTTATCGGATTCGAGACCGGCGATCCATTGCTTGCGCAGCTGATCCAGCTCGGTTTGCGGGAATGCCGGCTCTCGCATTACGTGCGCAACCAACTCCAGTATCTTTATGAGATTCGGCTTGGTGGTTTGCATCCTTACACTGCCCAATCCAACGCTGCCCGACGCTTTGAGCTTGTCGAATTCATCGGTCAGTTGCGACCGCGTATAGCGCGTGGTACCGCGCGTCAGCATTTGTCCCGCGACGCTCTCGAGCGCGGATTTACCGAAGCGCGATTGCTCATCGCCAAAGTGCGATCGCATAACCACGTTAACTGTCTCGCCGCGTGTCTTCTTGGGTAGCAGCGCGATCTTCATGCCATTGGACAACGTGTAGCGTCGCGTGCGTGCGTCGATGTTCGCCGGTGACGGATCGAACACTTCGCCCGCGGCTATCGCTTGCGATGGCTTGAAATCTTTGAGCACATCGGCGACCGCCGGCGCGGTGGGTACCGGCACGCGCTCCGGTTCACTGGTCGGGAAAAAGCGTCCGACGGTGCGGTTGTCGCGACGCAGATAGGTTTTGGCTACGCGTGCGACGTCCGCAGATGTCACGGCTTTGTCGCGCTCGCGCTGATAAAACCACAAGCGCCAATCACCCGCGGCGATGGATTCGCTCAGCGCGATCGCCAAGGATACCGGTGAGCTCATGGTTTCATCGAAAGTCTTTTCACGGAGCACGCGTACGCGGCTGATTTCTTCGTCCGTCGGCGGCGTCCGATAGAAATTCTCGACCGCGTCGATCAATAGCTGTTGCACGTCCTCCAACGATTCGCCTTCTCGTACCGTCGCCGTTATCGTCATCAAGCCGGGGTCGACGCTGCCGGCTGTGTCCACGGACACGGAGACAGCCTTATTGGTCTCGACTAATAGCTTATACAGGCGACCGTTGGGCGCGTGATCGAGAATAGTGTCCGCGTAAGAAAGTACGATCGCGTCCGGATGCAACACACTGGGAATCTTGTAGCCCAACATGACCATCTGAATATTGCCGGCGCGACGCACGGCGAACATGCGTTCCCCGTCCTGCGTCGGCTCTACCGTCCACAAGGTGGGAAGCGCGCGCGTTGGTTTCGGAATCATTCCAAAAGAATTGGCGATCAAACGCAGTGCCGCGTCCGCATCGAACTGCCCGGCAACCAAAAGCACCGCGTTATCCGGTTGATAGTAGCGGCGATAGAACGCCCGCAAGTTATCGATTGCCACGTTCTCGATGTCGGAGCGATTGCCGATCGGCGAGTGTTGATAGTTATGCCAATCGAACGCTACGCTCTGCATGCGTTTGTACAGCACACTGCCAGGATTATTCTCGCCGCGCTCATATTCGTTGCGCACGACGGTCATCTCGGACGCGAGGTCCTTGCGTGCGACGTTGGAGTTGACCATGCGATCGGCTTCGAGCTCGATGGCCCACTTAAGGTTGTCCGGTGAAGCCTGCACAATCTCGAAGTAGTTCGTACGATCGAGGCCGGTAGTACCGTTAAAACGCGCGCCGCGTTGATTGAATTGCTTCGGGACATCAGGATTTTTGCGCGTGCCTTTGAACATCAGGTGTTCGAGCAAATGCGCCATTCCGGTTTCGCCATAGCCCTCGTGCCGCGAGCCCACCAGGTAGGTTACGTTAACGGTCACCGTAGGCTTGGATTGATCGGGGAACAACAAAACGCGCAGACCGTTGGCGAGGCGGTACTCGGTTATGCCTTCAACCGAAGTGACGTTGACCGGTGCGGTGAGGTGTGCGGACTTGGCGTTGGGCTTCGTTGGCTGAGCCGTTTGCTGTGCCACCGCCGGCATTGCGGCTGTCAGCATCAGACTTAACAGGCCAACGAAAACAAAGCGCTTTGATGCGCGCGAACGATTGCAATACGCCATGAAGGACATACTCCTTATATATAGCCAAATTCCGCGTTAAAGCGGGCGGCCGTTCGGCGTTTAGCCCCAGCGACTCATTCACGCCGAAATGCGATGGCGACGCTAAGTCGGTCGCAGCCGCGTTCATGCTCCCGCATATTCAACGAGCGCCTGAGTCTAACGTTGGTCACGCGCCCGGTGTTGGACAAGAGGGAAGCGATTATGTATAGCCCGTGAGCGGCGGGAAGGTCGATGGCTCGCCGACGGTAACGAAAGATATGCTACTTGCTCGGTTCGCGCCTGCCGAGCTTGTCGGGAAACGGTTCGCCGTCGGGGACGAACTCGAGCGAGACCGAGTTGATGCAGTAGCGCTGGCCGGTCGGGGGCGGCCCATCCGGAAAGACGTGTCCCTGGTGGCCGCCGCATCGCGCACACACGATCTCGGTTCGTTCCATGCCGTCGCTCGTATCTGTTACGTACGTGAGATGGGTCTTGTCGAAAGGGGCCGTGAAGCTCGGCCAGCCGGTTCCGGACTCGAATTTCTCGCCGGCTCTGAATAGCGGCAAGCCGCAGAGCCGGCAGCAGTAGGTGCCGGGCTTCTTGTTGTCCAGCAGCGTTCCGCAGAACGGCGCCTCCGTGCCGTGCTCCAAGACGACTTCGCGCTCCTCGGGCGTCAGCGCTGCCACGAGCTGCCGACGTTGGCTGGCATCCGGCGGGGATAAGTCGAATCCTGTCGGAGAATGGTTCGAAGTAGGGGTGTGTGTTGCCATCGTCAAACCCTGTTGATCGTGCCGGAAGCTAGCAGCCCGCTGAAGACTCGGCAAAAAACCATTGTTACAGCTTAGAAATATACCCGCACTTGATCCTGTGCGGGAAGGAGTACGCGAATTAAGCGGACCGGCATGCCGTAACGGCCGCATCCGACGACAGACCCTCCGCGTATCTCCGGGTCAGAACCTGTCCGAATAACTGGGGAGAGACTGACCGATGCGCCTGGTACCACCGGCCCTGAGCATCAACTTCAACACGCAGGACATCTACGGCCGGCCCGTCGCGCTCGCAGACTATCGCGGCAAACGGGTCATGCTGTCATTTTTCCGGAACGCGGGTTGTCCTTTCTGCAATTTGCGCATCTACGAGCTGACGCATCGGTACCGCGCTTGGCAGGCGCAAGACTTGGAAATCATCGCGGTCTTTAGCTCGCCGGCGGACGAGGTACTCAGATACGTGGCGAAACATCCGCGGCCGTTTCGGATGATCAGCGACCCCGGTCTTGGTATCTACAACCGCTACGGCGTGGAACAGTCGGCTGCGGCGGTGCTGAAGGCGCTACTGTTCAAGCTGCCGCGCGTGATCAGAGGCGCCTTCTTGGGCGGGGTTCCGTTGATAAACGCACATCCGACGCTGGTGCCGGCCGACTTCCTCGTGGACGAGTACGGTCTGATTCGCGACATCTGGTACGGCCGCGACACGAGCGATCATATCCCGCTGAAACGCGTCGATACGTTCATTCGTGCGCGTCGAAAGCGCCGGGTAGTTTCTAACGAGCGACATGCGATCTCCGCAGTTCCTTCGCATCCGACGCCGGCGGTAGCGCAGAGGTACTAGGGACTTCGTAGCGTGTGGTTGGTGTGGCACAGGGTTGAGCCAGAAACTGGTGCCGCAGCCGGTAAGCGGTCGCGCTGATTTGTGCGCTGCCGCCTATTTGCGAGCGATGTAGCCCGGATGAAGCGGAGCGCAATCCAGGTTGTAGTTACTGAAGAATCGCATGACGGATATGGAAATAATTTCCCGGATCCCGCTCCGCTCTATCCGGGCTACATTGGCTACGCCGGCTGAGAGCTCGGCGGCGTCTATAGAGGAAGGTTCGGGGGCCGGCCCACCTCCGGGTCGATCGTTCCCGTCAGCGCTTTCATGAACTCCACGAGATCGGACTGTTCGGACGCCGTGAGTCCGAGCGGCCGGATGTTCGACGCCAGCGACGGGTTCTTCACGCCGCCGCGGTTGTAGAACGCCACCACCTCGGCCAGTGTCTTCTCGCTGCCGTCGTGCATGTACGGTCCGCGCGGCGCCACGTCGCGCAGCGTCGGCGTCTTGAACGCGCCGCGGTCCGCGTCGTTCTTACTGACGACGTAGCGTCCGAGATCGGGGTTCGGCTTGTCCATGCCGACGCCGATGTTGCGGTAGGTCTCGTCGGTGAAGTTGAAGCCGGCGTGACACTGCACGCATAGCGCTTTACCCTCGAACAGGATCAGGCCGTTTCGGGCCGACGCCGACATGGCGCCGCGGTCGCCGGCGCGGAAGCGATCGTAGGGCGCGTTCCCGGACACGATGGTGCGCACGTAGGCCGCGATGGCCTGGCCGACACCGTCGGCGTCGAAGTCGCGACCGAAGACTTTGCGAAACTCCTGCCGGTAGGCGGGGATGGACCCGAGCTGCTCCATCACCTTCTCGACGGTGCGATTGCTGTCGTTCGTCGCCTGTTCCTCCAGCGTGCCGCGCAGACCGGTCCAGAGCTGGCGCTCGCTGAACAGCCGATTGACCAGCGTGGGCGCGTGGCGCCCCGTGGGCTTTCCCGCAAAGTTGGTGGAGAACTGCTGAGGATCGCTCCAGCCGTGGTCGGGCTGGTGGCAACTCACGCAGGCCACCGTCCCCGAGATGGACCAGCGCTTGTCCCAGAAAAATTTCTTGCCGAGGGCGATCTTCTCGGGAGTGATCGGGTTGTCGGCGGGCACGCGGGCCGCCTGCTCTTGCAGCCCCGCCGGTAGCGCGAGCTTGAACTCCGCTGCCTGAGACCAATCGGGGGCGAGGGCGAGCACGACGACGAGCAAACCGGCGAGGCGGGTTTTCATGTTTGGATTCCTTGTCCCTATGGAGGTGTGGCCGCGAAGCGCGACGGATCATGACGCGCCGACTGACGTCTGTCAATTAGTAGGCGTGCGGGCCGACTCGGAGGGGTGGGCGCCGACAACGCGAGGATCGTCGAGTTCACGTTGCGCAATAGCGAAGCGTATTGCGCCGCATGATAAACGCGCATCGGACTGTGAGACCGGAAACCGGACCGATGCGCGCTGCCGCGAGTCCGGCGGGTTGCGGTATCAGGGTCGCACCTCGGCGGCAGTCTCGTCCTGGCGGCGAGCTTTCCGTTCTTCAGCGCGGAGGACACGATAACGCTCTACCTCGGCAACGCGCTGCTCGCGCTGGGTAACGGCATCATGTGGCCTTCATTGCTTTCTGTTCTGGCGAAGACGGCGGACGGAAACGTGCAGGGAACCGTGCAAGGATTCGCCGGCAGCGTTGCCGCCGTCGCCGGCATCATCGGCTTGCTGGTCGGGGGCTTCCTGTACCGCTTCCTCGGCGCACAGTTGTTCATGATCTCCGGCGCGTTGACGTTGGTGACATGAGTGCTGGCTTTCGCGATCCTTTCTAAAACGTTGGCGCGCTAACTGATCTTGCGGGCGCTAGCGCTGAAAGCGCGAAGTGGACGCAGAAGGGTTCGCGGCGGTAAGCTCGGCCGAGTGCGCCTCCAATCCTAATTATGCTGTTCCAGACGCCGTCCCTCAGCGAGCGAGAAACCGAAGTCGTCGGCGAGATCGAGACGATCCGCAGACAATTGAACCTACCCCGGCTGCAGCAGTGGCCGGGGCTGACCTGGCGAGCCATCAATGACCGTCTCCTGCGGATGTCGGCGCGCGTCGGCGGCGGAAACGCGCTCTTCGAGGACGCGATCGAGGCCGCGGAGGAGGAACCGAGCGCCGAGAGCGCAGCGATCTGGTCGGCCGCTTCCGGCTATCGCGCCGCGCTCACCTTCGCGCTTCATCTCGCGGATGCTTCGCACTTCACGTATGACGAAGGAATTTTTCGCGCGCTTCATTACATGATCACGAGCCACGATGCCGAGAAGAAGCCCGGCCGCTGGCGGCGCGGGGCTATATGGGTGCGGAAGGGTTCTCCCGGCGAAATACTGTATACGGCTCCGCCTCCGAAATTGATTCCGTCGCTCTTGGCGGAGCTGATCGCCTCGCTCAATGAGAGGAACGAGAGCCCTGCGATCATCCGGGCCGCGATGGCGCATCTCAATCTCGCCGCGATCCATCCTTTCCTCGACGGCAACGGACGCATGTCCCGCGCGTTGCACACACTGGTGCTTGCGCGCGAGGGCATTACCGCGCCGCCGTTCGCGAGCATCGATGAGTATATGAGCGTGAACGTCGGCGAGTACGACAAGGCTCTCACGGAAGTCCACGGCGGCGCCTGGCAGCCCGAACGCGACACGCGTCCGTGGATCCGCTTCTGCCTTACCGCGCACTTCTACCAGGCCACGATGCTGCAGCGGCGGAGCCGGGAGTACGACCGGTTGTGGGAAGCGATCGAGCGCGAAGTCGCGCGTCGCGGGTTGCCCGAGCGCGCGATCTTCGCGCTTGCGGAGGCCGCGATCGGCCGTCGCTTCACGAGCGCCGAGTATCAATCAGCGGCCGGCGTCTCTGCCGACGAGGCCGATGGCGATCTGAAAGGCTTGGTCGACGCCGGTCTGCTCGTTGCGGCGACGGAGAAGGACGGACGCGTTTATCTCGCTTCCGACGCGGTCAAGGCGATTTGGGCGCGAACACGCGATGCTGGCGAACCGAACGTGGACCCGTTCGCGACGAACAATCGGCGCTGAGGCCGCGCTTATTTACGTCCGAGACGCTTCAGATATGCCAAGAGATCCTGCAACTCGGATTCCGAAAGCACCCAACGTGGCATCGATGCGTCGAGCTGGTGTCCGGACGAGTCGATGCCTTGTGTGATCGCGCGGGCGAGGAGGGTGTCAGTGTAGGGAGCTCGCGCCCTGTGCCACGGCGGGGTGGCGGGCAACGGTTGGGTCAGCGTCGCGTACTGGATGTCGGCCATGATGATATTGCCTTCGCGCCCGCCCTTGCCGTCCACTCCGTGGCAGTTCGCGCAGACGATCCCTTTGGCCGGCAACAAACCTTCCCCGGCCCCCAGCAGCCGGAACATGAGCTGGCGACCGGAAGCACTCCGGCCGGCTGTGTAGATAATATTTCCGCGAGATTCCGCCCACGCTAGATTCGCCGGTTCCGTGAGCGGATCGGCTCGCGTCAAAAATGGAATCGCAAGGTTGGCCGCAATAACGGTTCGCGTCACCGCGCGGAGAAGTCTGCTCTGAAGCACCGATGCGAAGGACCAAGCCGCGTCGAGCGGGCTGAGAAAAGTTTCTCCCGGCCCGCTTTCTGCGCTTACCTATCGATCAGGCCCGCGCGACTTTCTTTGGCCAGTCGGCGAAAAGGATGCACTCCTTGACCCACTCGGGTTCGGCCATCCCGGGCACCGCCCCCCACACCATGTTCGGCTCGTTGCCGTAGCGCAGGTTGCCGGTGTGGAAGTCCTTTTGCTTGTCCATTTCCTGATTGGCCCACGAGAAGCCGAGCCGGCGACGGAGGAGCTCGATATCCTCCGGCTTTCCGGTGAGGAACTTCCAACCCTTGGCCACCCCGAAGGTCTCGGCGTACTGCTTCAGCACCTCGGGCGTGTCGTGCGGCGGGTCGAGCGTGATCGAATACATGAAAAGATCGCGCCCGACGCGGTCGCCAAGAAGCTTCTGAACGCGTACGAGGTTGGCGATGGTCAGCGGGCAGGTTGCCTTGCAGCTCGTGTACATCATATTGATGGTCACGAACTTGTCCTTGATGAGGTCGTCGTAGAAGCGGACCGGCTCGTCGTCGTGCGTAACGAGCGCTACGTTGGGAAAGTTCCGTTTCTGTATCGCCTCGCGCGGCGACAAGCTCGCCGCCCGACTCTCCCGCTGCAATGCCGGCAATCCGACCAGCCCAGCCGCCGCAGCGGCGCTCGCCATTCCCAGCCATGCTCTTCTGGATATTTCGCTCATGTTCGAATCCTCCTCGCTCTGGTTACGGCCGCGTGTTGGTGTCGGCGCCGGATTCGACGATCTCGAAATGCGCCATCATCGCATGGTCCTCGTGCACGACGTTGTGGCAGTGGATCGGGTACCTGCCGACGAAGTCGCGGAAGCGGAAGAACAATCGGTGTTTGTCGCGCGACTCGAGCCTCGCCACATCTTTGCGGCCCTTTTGGACCAGCGGAGAAGTGCGCGGCGCGCTGCCGTTGATGGAGAGCGTCTGGAATTCCTCGAAATGGGTATGCACCGGATGGTGCCAGCTGGACCCATCGTTCTCCAGATTCCAGATCTCCACCGAATTTTTTAACACCTTGAACCGGATGTCGGTGCAGGCGAAGAGCTTGTCGTTGATCCGCCAGTCGCCGCGGTTCTGGAACAGGAACGTGCGCTCGACCCGTGGTGTGGCGGTGGTGGCCGGCAGGCCATAGAACGCGGTGATGTTCGCCGGGTTCACGCTGTTATCCGCCACCTGCGGACCGTCGACGACGATCTTGAGCACCAGGTCGCCCTGTCCCGCGCTCCTCAGGCTGCCGCTCGGTCCCTGCCCGTCGGTCTGCACCATGCGGTTCTCGATGTAGAACGTCTTCCCGGCTTTTCCGGTGAAGTCGACGATGACGTCCACGCGTTCCGCTACGCCGAGGCGCGCGCTCGACACTTGGTACGGTTTGTCCAGCAGATTGCCGTCGGTCGAGATTTGCCAGAACGTATTGTTGGCGCCGGTGTTGGTCAGATCGGTCAGGAACAGTTGGTAGAACCGCGACGGGCCGGTGTTCAGCCAGCGCAAGCGGTAACGGCGTGGACTCACGTGCAGCACCGGCTGCACCTTCCCATTCACCAGGAACCGGTCGCCCAGCACGCCGTCCAGATTGAACAGATCGAAGAAAATCTGCCCCGTGCTCGGATCGATCACCTTGTCGTTAAACACCATCGGGATGTCGAATTGCGGGAAGCTCGGCAGACGAAAGCCGGTTGTCTCATTGCCGGTGTCGGAGTTGTTGAACAGCAAGTACATCCCCACCAATCCCTTGTAGGTGTTCTGGGCGGTGAAGTCGACGCGGTGATCGTGGTACCAGAGCGTGCTCAGCGCCTCCTTGATGTCACCGGTGCCGGGGTGTGTGGAGTTGATCCCCGCGTAGACGTTCGGGTAGTGCTGATCGTAGAACTGGCCGTTCTCGAAGTACGTGCACGGATTCCCGTCGCTTTCGGAGGGCGTGTGGCCGTTGTGCAGGTGCGTGGTCACCGAGTTTTTCCCGAACCCGCCGTTGTCGGCCGGCAGCCGATTGTAGTTGCGCACGAGGATCGGCACGTTATAGCTCTCGACGTACAGCGGTCCCGGCACGCTGATCGGGTTGTTCATCGTGGGCGTGCCGACCGCGAAGCCCCACATATTTTGCAGCGCGATGGTCGGATCAGACGTTATCTTCACTTGCCCGGCCTTTTGCGTAATGCCGTGGTACTTCTGCGGGGGAAACTGGGTGAACGCCTGGTGCGCGATAGTGCGGCCTTCGCCGGCGGCGGTGTTCGGCGCCGCGGTCGGCGCCGAGCCAAGCGCGCTCACGTCGAGCGCCGTCTGGACCGGCCAGGTTCCGTCACGCGGTGTCGGCAACAGGTCGAGGAAAGGTTGTATCGGCGGGCTGACCGTGCACAGGCTGCTCCCGCGGCTGCCGCACGTATTGCCTCCGAAGGCTTTGCTCACGCTGAGGCCGTCGACGAGAACGCCGGCCCCTGTTATGAGCCCCAGTTTGAGCAGATCGCGCCGGCTTATGCCTTCCTTGATGAGGTCCTGTCGATTTTTTAGAACGTCGAGTTGACGTTTGGTGAAACGGTATTTTAATAAACGCATGGGTGCCCCTCCTAAAGTAATAATAGTGATTCGTCAGTTTCCGCACGGTCATAGCCGTTCGGTATTTTATAATTTCATCGGGCAATACGGACCTGGAAAACGTCCGTTCGTGTCATTCCTTCTGCGGGTGCTTTTCCTCCTAATGTTTTGATTCGTGAAATTCGCGCTGTCGTTTATTTATGCTTCAGGAATAGTTCGCGATGGTTTTGCAACTGGAATTATATCGGCGTTACATCCGTCAAAATAACAAACCCGATATACGGCATGCGGCGCGCGCAAGTGGCGGTCGTTGTTTCGATTTCGATTTTTCAAACATGTATGCAGTTCATGTCCTGCTGGGAATTACCGAGAGACTCGACCGGATAAGAAAGTTATAAGAAAGTTCGGTTTTACCTTCTTCAGTGGTAGTGCGGACGGTATGCGTACGAATCTACACGACCGTAACGTCCAAAGGATGTCTTGCGGCATAACGCCCCGTCAGGGCGTAATCGTCGCGATGAACGGCATTATGTTGTCGTAGGCGATCGGTCCCGCCGACCCCTCGAGATCCAGCGCCGAGATACGCAGCTCCGCCAACGTTCCGGCCTTGATCGGCTTGAACGTGACGACGATGAGTGCGGCGTCCACCGCCGATGCGGGCGCCTGCGCCGATGCGCCGACGCGGATCGAGCCCGCCCGGTTGACGTGGTACCCAAAATTGGCGCTGCCGCCGGCGCCGAAATAATCTCCCGCGCGCACCGACACCAACGCGAGGATCTCGGGGTCGAATCGAAGCTGCATGGGAACCACGCGAACCTGCTGCTCGGAAGTCAGGCGCAGCACAACGGTGAACGGCAATCCCGCCCTGGCAATCGTCGGTCCGTCCCACCAGATATGCGCCGGTTGCGAAGCGACGCTGTTACCCGGCGCGGTTGTGGCGGAGGATCCGAGTGACTCCGGCGCTTCCGTCTTTACGGGCGGCTCGGGAGCGCCTGTGTTCCGGCTGGGATTCCGACGGATTGCTTCGTTCTCTTTTCCCGCCGGGCTCGGACGCGCGGAGCCCGGCGTGGAATCCGTCGCACGGAAATCCTTCGCCGGCAGGGGCTCACGCGAGGAAACGGGCGTAGCCGGCTGCTCGTCCCGCATCATCCAAACGACGACGGCAACCAGGATTGCGAGAGGCACTACGATTCTCGACAGTCTACGCACGCCAGCACCCCGATCCCTTGAAATATCCGCCGCGCGTGCGCGAGGAGACTATGGACACTACCGGTCTTGCTTCCAGTGGAACTTGTGCATCAAGCGGTGCACCACCGGCGCGAAGACGAGTGCCGCGGTGACGAGAAACACCAACCCGGCGTACAGCGCATACAATCCTGCAAATACTTTACCCCCGTCGGTTCGCGGCGCGTCCACGGGTCCCATCCCGCCCAGGAGCATTGCAGAGTTCAAGAACGCATCGCGCCATGGGAGATGCTCGAAGTACTCGTAGCCTGCCATGCCAAGTACCAGCGAGGCCAACAACAGGGCCGCTGCGGCGACGAAATGGAGCAGGATCCGCCGAATGAAGCGTTTCCGGGGCAGAGGTGGTCGCGCCTTGGGTTCGTACACGTGTCTACCTCAGCGGGGTTCGAAGCATTTACGCTGCGATTGTATCTACACTCCGGCGGGCGTTGTTGCTCGCCCACTCGATGGCATAGTCCGCGACTTCTTCCCACCCGCGCTCGTTAATCAGCCAGTGCGAGCGATTGGGGAACGACTTGAACGCGGTGACCGCTTTCGACTTCCGGTGTTTGTTGTAGTCGGCGCGGACCATCGACGGTTGGATGGTTCGGTCCTTCTCGCCTGCAATCAACAAGAGCGGAGCGCGGTTGGGATTCTTGAAGTTCGCGCCGCTGCCGATGCCGAATGCGCCTTGGAAGAAAATTCGCCCGGGCGTCGGTACCACATACTGGTCATAGGCCGCGCGTTTTTCCGACTCGGGCAACGTTTGCGCGAAGCCGGTGCCGAAATCTTCCGGGGACATCGTCAGTATGCGATTCCACGCATTCCAGGTGGTGAAGATGGGTAGCGACGTGCGCAATGTAGTGAGGCCGGGTGGAACGCCGCGAGGCGGCACGGGGTCGATCGCAACGCCGGCCGCGCCAAGGCCGCGGTCGAGCAAGAGCTGGACGAAGAGTCCGCCGAAGGAATGACCCATTAGAATCGGCGGCTCGGGCAAATCGCGAATCAGCTTCTCGTAGTGATCGACGATCTTCTTGATCGTGAGCTTGCTGAGATCCGGATGCGGCGAGCGCCGCAATTCTTCGATCGGCCGATCTTCGAGCGGCCAGGGCGGCGCAATGACGGTGTAGCCCTTAGCTTCAAAACGGGTACGGAATCGATCAAACGATGCCGGCGTCACCCAGGCTCCGTGGATTAGCATTACGGTCTTGGACATTGCAACCTCCTATGTCGAATTCGAACCCGCAGATCCGCGCGGGCGGTGGGAGAGGTGGACTGAGCGTTACTGCCGAGACGAGTATACGCTCGTGCTTCGATAAGCGGTGCAGGGTGATCAAATGAAATCGTGTTGGGCAAGCGCCGCGAGGCGTATGGCGCCGGTTGAAGCGAGGCGCTACGCTGAACGGCCACGAGGACGAGTCGGAGGTGCTCATGTCGTCTCAAGCCGAGCAGTGGCCGAGCTTGCCGTTGCGGGAATGGAAGGATACGTACGAGACGCTTCATCGATGGACGCAGATCGTGGGCAAGATTCGGTTGAAGCAGACACCGTGGATCAACCACTCTTGGCATGTGACGCTTTATCCAACGTCGCGCGGATTGACGACGTCTCCGATGCGCCACGGCGCGCGAACGTTTCAAATCGACTTCGACTTCATCGATCATCATCTGCTCATACAATCGAGCGACGGACGGATAGCGAAGGTCGCGCTCCGGCCGCGCAGCGTCGCGGATTTCTATCGCGAGGTAATGAGCAAACTCAAAGAGCTCGATCTTCCCGTCCGCATTTATACCAAACCGAACGAGCTGGAAGACGCGACTCCGTTGGACCAGGACGAGACGCACGCCGCGTACGACGCCGAGTACGCCGGTCGCTGCTGGCGGGTCATCGCACAGTCGACCTGCGTCTTCCAGCAATTTCGCGCGCGGTACCTGGGGAAGTCGAGCCCGGTGCATTTCTTCTGGGGAAGTTTCGATCTCGCCGTCACGCGTTTTTCCGGCCGGCGCGCTCCGCCGCATCCCGGCAACGTACCGAACCTGCCGGACTGGGTCGCGCGCGAAGCGTATTCGCACGAAGTCAGCAGCCTTGGATTCTGGCCGGGCGGCGGGCCCACGCCGTTTCCATTATTTTATGCGTACGCCTATCCCGAACCGAAAGGCTTTGCCTCCGCGAAGGCTCGGCCGGAGGCAGCGACGTATCACACCGGGTTGAGCGAGTTCGTGCTGCCGTACGACGACGTGCGAAGCGCGCGCTCGCCGGACACCGCGTTGCTCGAGTTTGCGCAAAGCACATACGAAGCGGCGGCGGAATTGGCCGGTTGGGATCGCCTGTCGCTGGAGCGACAGGGGGAGGCCGATTTTCCGGCCAGACAATCGGAGCACGTAGTCCATGACAGGTGACAAAGAGCTGATCGTTCAAACGTTGAAAAACATCTTTGAGTCATTCCAAACGCTCAATCCGCGCGCCATGGTCCCGTACTACCATACGCCGTGCCTATCGATCGCATCGGAGGGAGTGTCGGTAATGGCGACTTCGGCGGACGTTGAAGCTCGTTTCGCGCGCGTGATGGAGCGCCTTAAAGCGCAAGGTTATGCGCGCAGCGACTTCAGCGACGTTCGTGTAACGCTGCTTAGCGACAACATTGCGTTACTGAGCGTTAAGGGAGCGCGGTACAAAACCGGCGGGGAACTCCTTGAACCGCTCGGTGTCACGTACACGCTTCGAAAGAACGACGCCGTTTGGAAAGTTGTCGTGCTGATTCGCCACGACCCTGACGCCATCGTAGGCCTCAGCGGTTAACGTAACTATTTGGCGGTGACGCGCCACGCGCGTCAATTTTCCGGCGCTGATCGCGTCCGTCGTTATGTCACCTTATCAGCCGCACTACGCGTCTTCGAAGAAATACCGCGACCTAATACTGAAATAAGCGACATATCACTCGTTCGACCTCCAAGTTTCGACGTCAATAACTAAGAAGTGGGGGCTCGCACCATGTCAACTGGAATTGCACTCTCACGTTGGTACTCATGTAGTGCAGCGCTCTTATAAAATAGGACTCGGGAGGTAATCATGTTTAAACCAATCATTGCCGCGGTAGGCGCGGTGTGACCGGAAGGATCTACATCACGATCGCGTCGACAGTCGGCATGAGCGGCCCGGCGCGGTGTAGGCGGTTGTCAAATGGATGGCACAACAAACCCGGCGTGTGCCGGTTGTTTTAGACGATGAGTAACAGACGCAAAATTATTTCGCTGTTTGTACCGATCGTGACGTTGCTCTGCGCCGGCAGCGTGGCGACTGCATCAGTGCCGCTAATTCCAACTGTGATCTACGACCACGAAATCGCGTTGCCGTACGAACCGCCGAAGCTGCGCGTCGTCGCTCCGCTGCCGCTATCTCCCGTTTCGCCGCGCGTGGTGTTCCATGGGTCGCGCGACGGCAAGCTGATTGCGCTGACCTTCGACGCCTGCTCCACGCGCGCGCGCGCTCACTACGATGAGCGGGTGACGCAAGTGCTGATCGACAAAAAGGTGCCGGCAACGATATTCCTCGGCGGTAAATGGATCGAAGACAACGTCGAGCACGCGCGCTATCTCGCTTCCTTGCCGCAATTCGAGCTCGGCAACCATACGTTTTTGCACCCGCATTTGACCCAGGTGTCGGACACGCGGCTGCGCGAAGAGCTCGCGTGGGACCAAGCGCTGCTATACACGGTCACCGGTCGCCAAGCGACGCTGTTTCGCGCGCCGTACGGCGAATACGACGATCGGGTCGTTGACTACGCGGCGCAAGCCGGCATGACGACCATTCAATTCGACTTGGCCTCCGGCGATCCGGACGTGCATATCACCAAGGAGCAGTTGATCAAGTACGTGGTCGACAACGCGCGGCCGGGCTCAATCGTCGTCATGCACATCAACCGTCGTGGCTGGCACACCGCGCAGGCGCTGCCGGCGATTATCGACGGCTTGCGTTTACGGGGTTTTACCCTCGTGACGGTAAGCGAACTGCTCGCGCGCCAAGTGCCGAAAGTTTATCAAGCCCGGGAAGAACACCCGGGCAGCGCCATTTTCACCGGCATCTTCGGCGAGCACGCCGACACGACTTCGAGTCCCGACTAGAAGCGCTGCTCTATACATCCGAGACAAAGCAACTCGCGCTTCACTGAAGAGCGAGCAGATCCAGCTGCCGGCTATCGCCGATCACGCGCTCGAAATCGAGTCCTAACGTTGCAAGCACCGGCTCCGCAACAGACTTCACTTGCTTCTCGATATAATGTTCGCGATCGAGCGGATGTAGCACGTTGTCGAGCGGCTCGGGCCCGGCGGTCGTCATCACGTAACTGATCAGCCGGCCAAGCGGCTGGGTCGATTTGCGGGCAGCGGCGACGTGCGGGGGTGTGGTGGCAGTGTAGTCGTCGGTGTCTTTGCGCAAGTTCTTACGATAAATCAGTGCGTCGTCCAACTCACCGTTGCGAACCTGCTTGACGATGTCGGCGAGATAGTCGTCGACAGACGCGCCGGCGAAAAGTCGATGATAGAGCTCGCGTTGGACGCGTTTGGCAAGGTCGGTCCAGTCGCGCCGCACGACTTCCATGCCGATGAACTCGACGTTGGTCGTGTCCTTGCCATGGAGGAGGCCGGCATAACGCTTGCTCGCGCCGCGCGTGCTATGGCGCGCCCGCGGCAGGAACAATTTCAAGTAAAGCTTCTCGAACTCTAGCTCGAAGCGGCTTTCGACGTGCCAGCGCTCGCTAACGTAGCAATCGAGCGCGCCAGTCAATGAAGCGGCAAGCTTCGGTCCTTGTTCGCGCGCACTTTCCGGATCGTCGGCGCCGGAACTAATGAACAGGCTGTCGGTGTCGCCGTACAGTACTTTAAAGCCGGCCGCTTCGAACCAGCGCTTGGACCATAATAATAGATCGCGGCCGGTGCCGGTGATGGCGTTGGCGAGCGCGGTGTTGTGAAAGCGGCAAGCGGGTGTGCCGAGCACGCCGTAGAATGAATTCATCAAGATCTTGATGGCGTGCGACGCTACGTCGTCGCCGGATTTTTTCGCGGCGTCGCGCTGCGGGAACAATTCATCGAGCATGCGCGGCAAGATCGCCGGTTCGCGACGGAACGCGCCGCCCGGCGTATGAATCAGATCGGTGTCCGGCGCTGGGTCCGCCACATAGGTCAGCGGGTCGATATTGAAAGTGCGGATAATGCTGGGATACAGGCTTTTGAAATCGAACACCCAGACGTTCTTGTGCATACCGGTCACGGGTTCCAGCACGTGACCGCCTTGCTGTGCTGCGTGCACGCGCGAATCGTCGGAGCGCACCGTCGGCGCGACGATGCCGCGCTTTTCGAGTTCGGTCAGATAGAGAAAGTCGAACGACGCGATGCTCGCCGCCACGCGATCCGGTGTCATACCGGCCAATTGGCTACGCGCGAACGCGAGCTGCACGAGATTCAACCGCTGAACGATGTCGAACGCGAGCCGTGCGTCGGTGCGCGCGTAGCGCGCGAAAGCGGCGAGATCGTGCTGGTAATTATGGAGGATCTCGCCGATGCGGTCGTGAACGTCGCCCGTTACGGCCTTGCCTTCGCCGAGCACCGCGCGCGCGACGGCATCGAGCGAATAGTCGTCCATGCGCACAAACGCCCCACGCAGCAGGTCGATGCCGTCGAGCACCAACCGGCCGGGAATGACGGCGTTGCCGCTACCGAAATACCCTTCGGCTTTGCGTATGCGGATCGCCCCGGCGTCGCGACCCAAGGTGAACGGATGATGCACGCGCTGCGCGATCCGCGCGAGCACGCTGAGATCGAAATCGACGATGTTCCAGCCGGTCAATACGTCGGGGTCGAGCTTTTTGATGCGATCGCAGAACGCATCGAATGCGGCGAGCTCATCCGCGCAGCGCGTGGCGTTCTCGGGCATGGGGCGATCGCCGCCGTCGACGATCAACACTTCATCGATACCGGGCGCGTACAAAGCGATGGCGAGCAGGCGTTCGCCCTTGGCATCGGTTTCGATGTCGAACGACAGCACGCGCGGCTCGATCCGAACGCTCGCCGGCCGCAGCGTCGGATTGTCGAAGATCCACGTGACACCGGTCCCCGGCGCCGCTTCGCCCTCGATCTCGCACCCGCCTTTAATACCGCGCTCTATTAAGTAGCGCACCGCGAAGCGCACGTCGGCCTCGAAAGTTTCGATATCGGCCTTATGCAATCGGTCGCGTAAGCTCGGCACCTCGGGCGGTGTTTCTACCTCGATCCGGCATACCGCCGCGCCATCGAAGGTGCGCTTGTCGATCAGTTGTAGCTCCCGCGCGCCGAGCGCACGTGCGCGCTCCGCATCGGCCGCGCGGATGTAGAAGTGCGGCCGCTGCCGGTAATCGCGCACGAGAAACGTTTCGCCATCCTCGAGCCGACCGTAAAGATGCACGACCGGAGCACGCTGCCCATTCGGCTCGGAAATAACGCGATAGCTTGTTTGGAGAATGAAACCGCGTGCGTTCATACGGCGGCTATTTTGCGCCATTGCGCCGACGGCGGCGAGCAAGTTTCTCGGAGATCGATCAGTCGAGAGTTCGCTTATAAAAGCGCAGGCCGATGGCGATGACCGCGAGCATGAAGACGGCGATCGGCCACATCTGCGGCCACAGCTCCGCGAGGCCGTTACCTTTGAGCATGATTCCGCGCACCAACACCAGAAAGTGGGTGAGGGGAAGCGCCGACCCGACCCACTGCGCCCATTCCGGCATGCCGCGGAACGGGAACATAAAGCCGGAGAGCAGAATCGATGGCAGGAAGAAAAAGAACGTCATCTGCATCGCTTGCAATTGGTTGCGCGCGAGAGAGGAGAACGTGATGCCGAGCGTCAGGTTGGCCGCGATGAAGAGGAGCATCACGCCGTACAACAATAGCGCGCTGCCTTGCATCGGCACCTCGAATAGCAGCAGCGCGGCGATGAAGATGAGCGTCACCTGAATCAGTCCGATCAGAATGTACGGCACGATCTTGCCGGTCATTACTTCAACCGGCAGCGCCGGGGTGGACAGCAGATTTTCGAACGTGCCGCGCTCGCGCTCGCGCGTCATGGCGAGGCCGGTCATCAACACCATCGTCAACGTCAGAATAACGCCGATCAACCCGGGAACGATGTTGTAGGCGGTCACGCCCTCGGGGTTGTAGCGGCGGTGCACGCGCACGTCGACGGGAGACGCGGAGGGTACGAGATCGCCGAGCGGTCCCCGCAGATCGCGCGCGAGCGCGACGCTCGCAAGTTGACCGAGCGCCGCGATGGCGTTGCCGGTGGCCGAGGGATCCGTCGCGTCGGCCTCGATGAGCAGCACGGGTCGCTCGCCGCGTACGAGTTTGCGGCCGAAATTTTCGGGGATGGTGATCGCGAATTGCACGTCGCCGCGCGAGAGCAGCGTGTCTACCTCCGCCTCGCTGGCGGCGTAGCGATCGATCCGGAAGTAGCCGCTGGTCTGTAGCGCCGCGACGAGAGTGCGGGAATATTCGCTCGAATCGGCGGCGAGCACAGCGGTCGGGAGCTGCTTCGGATCCGCGTTGATGGCGTAGCCGAAGAGCAATAGCTGGATCACCGGGATGCCGATGATCATGCCGAAAGTGAGGCGGTCGCGGCTGAGCTGGATGAACTCCTTAATAATGATCCCGACCCAGCGTGACCAGGAGAATCGCTCGCTCATGAAAAATTGTCCGGCGCTTTCGCCATGAGATGAATGAATACATCTTCGAGGATCGACTCGGCATGTTTCCATTTGAGCCCGGGTTCGTTGCGGTACGGGGCAATCGCTTGCTCAAGCGCCGCCGCGTCCTCTCCGGTCACGTGCAGCGTATGACCGAATGCCGTGACGTGCACGACGCCGGGCCGCGCCTGGAGCTGCGCGCTCAGCGCCGTCAGCTTTTCGGAGGGTCCGCTCACTTCCCAGGTCACGAGCGGAAAGAGATGCAGGACTTCGTCCGGCGTGCCGGTGGCGAGAAGTTTTCCGTAAGCGATGTACGCGAGGCGATGGCAGCGCTCGGCTTCATCCATATAATGAGTCGAGACCAGCACCGAAACGCCGTGCGCCGCGAGCGCATGGATCTCTTGCCAGAAATCGCGCCGCGCCACCGGATCAACGCCCGCGGTGGGCTCGTCGAGGAGCAAGAGCTGCGGCCGATGCAGCAGGCACGCGGCGAGCGCGAGCCGCTGCTTCCAACCCCCCGAAAGCGCGCCCGCCACTTGATCTTGGCGCGCCTCGAGGCCGAGCTGGCGGATCGCGGCGGACACCGCCTCGGCGCGATCTTTCATGCCGTACATGCGCGCGATGAAATCGAGGTTTTGACGGATGCTGAGATCCTCCCATAGCGAGAAGCGCTGCGTCATGTAGCCGACCTCGCGCTTGATGGCCGCCGTCTCGCGGATCAAATCGTGGCCGAGGCAGGTGCCTAGTCCGGAATCCGGCTTCAGCAAGCCGCACAGCATGCGGATCGATGTTGTCTTGCCGCTGCCGTTGGGGCCGAGGAATCCGTAGATCTCGCCGCGCCGCACTTGCAAGGAAAAATCTTTGACGACGTGCTTGTCGCCGAACGACTTATTCAGATTTTGCACGTCGATGACAAGCTCGCCGCTCATCGGGGGGCTACTTCAAGCTCACGTCGATCGGTTGACCGGGACGAAGCTTCGCGCCGTCCGCCGGCTCCGGCCGCGCTTCGACGAGGAACACCAATTTCGCGCGCGACTCCTTACTGTAAAGCACGGGTGGCGTGTACTCGGCTTGAGCGGAGATATAACTGATCTTGGCGGCCAGCGGCGCGGGACAGCCGTCGCAGCGGATCTCGACGGCTCGTCCCGTCGTCAGTGCGCTTAGCGCATTCTCGGCGACATAAAAACGCGCCTTAACATTTCCCGGTGGCAACACGGACGCCACCGGACGTCCCGCCGGCACCCATTCGCCTTCGACGAAGAACGTATCCTGCACCAGTCCTGAAACCGGCGCGTTCACGCTCCGCTGCTGCACGCGCCACGCCGCCTGCGCGACCGCCGCGCGCGCGGCCGCCACCTCGCGTTCGGCGCCCTTAAGCTCCGCGTCGCGCCCGAGCGGCATCATCGCGCTCTTGAGCTGCGCTTCCGCTGCGTTGACGCGCGCGGTGTCGCGTTCGTAGGCCGTGCGCGCCTCGTCGTAGCGCGCCGGCGCCGTGTAGCCGGCCTTGAGGAGCCGCTCCTCGCGTTCTAGGTTCGCCTTCGCCAGCTCCAGCGCAGCCTGCGCTTCCTTCACCTGCTCGCGGACGGCGTCGATTTCCGTCGGCCGCCGCGGCACGCGTAGATTCTCGACGCGTGCCTGCGCCGCCTTCAATCGCTCCTCGGCTTCCATCCTCGCCGCGCGCTCCGCCTCCTGCTCCAGCGCGAACAGCGGCTTGCCGGCATCGACACGATCTCCGCGCTGTACAAAGAGCTGCTGCAACTGTCCGGCGAAAGGCGATGCGAGGAGGACGAAGTCGCCCTCGACGTAGCCCTGCCAGGAATCGTTCGACGTTTTTCCGCAGCCGGCGAGAAACGCCGCAAGCAGAAGTGCGATGGTGCGATGCATAGTCAGCCCTTGCGGCGGCGGCGCGACGCGTTTGAGAGCATAAAACCGCAGTCCATTATAGGGTCCTTGCCCAAGATCCGGTCTACGCTTCGATCTCGGCCGTCGAATATTTCACCCCAATTTGGCGCACAACCGTCGTTACGAGTAAGCGCCTCATCAATCACTTTGCGCCACATCCCGACCAAGGTGCGGTCTGCGTTGTCTGCTGCTTCGGTTTCAGGCTAACTCCGGTCGTGCTGGGAGTAATGAATACTCGCCGTCATGATGTTCGTCTGGTTGTCCAACGCTGGCGAAGTAAGCAACCTATCCAAAGTAAATGAGATCCGCGACCAACGTATAACCGCATCCACACGCCGGAGAAAACTGCGCCCGCATTCGGGCGCTAGAAGTTCATAAACCCGATCGGTTCAGTCAGATACTCATTCGGGAGTCTGCACGTGAATTGATCTGGATCAATGTTGGTCACCGTCATGAGCCCGTACACTTTTCGCGCCATGATGGCTTGCGGTTCCCGCAAGCTGTCGGGTCACGACACCTATAACACATTCGATGACATGGAGGAGTTCACATGAAATCCCTGCAAAGCTCGCTCAGGCTCGTCGTTCCCGTTCTTATATTTGTAACGTCAGGTTTCGGCTCGGCTCGAGCCGAAGGCGACGAGGCGTTCATTCAGTACCGGCAGAAAATAATGACCGCAAACGGCGCCAACTGTGGCGCCATCGGCGATATCCTCAAGAACCAACTGCCCTATAGCAAGGATCGGATCGCCGAGCATGCCCGGCTTCTTCACGGCAACATCGGCATGGTCTCCAGCGCCTTCAAGCAAAAGACGGCGGATTTGAAGACCGACGCCAAGCCGGTCGTGTGGCAGGATTGGGCCAAGTTCGAGGACAAGATAAAAGCTCTCGACACCGAGGTCGGTAAGATGGAAAAAGTGGCAGCGTCGGGTACCCCGCAGGAGATCGCCGACCAGTTCAAGAAAGTCGCGGGTGGCTGCAAATCTTGCCACGACGATTTCCGCAAGCCGAAGGAGGAGTCTTGGAAGAAGTGAGACAGGATAGATCGGCCTCGGCTCCGCGTTCCCCCGGAGGCCATCCGCCTCCGGGGTTTCTCGCGCGATCCAGCCTTGCGTGAGGTCACTTTTACGGCCGCGCGGCGCGAGCCGGCCTATACACTTTCCTAGGAGAGCGACCTCATTCACGGTTAGAGGATTCCGGCGAGTCATCGTATGGCTGATCTCCGTCGCCCCTGCGGGTCCCGGTGTACGTTCCGTCGCGCGCCGCGTTTGCGAGCGCCGGCGCGGATCGGCCGTTTTACGTGGCGTGCCGGTTGCCTCGCGCTCGTCTTGCTGGCGCTGACGAACCTGAGCGCACGTGCCGCCGATCGGGCCGGTGCGAGCACCGCCGAGAGGCGCGGAGAATACGTGTTCCGACTCAGCGGTGGCTGTAGCTGTCACACCGATATCAAGAACAAAGGTGCGTTCTTGTCCGGCGGGCGGGCGATCCAGACTCCCTTCGGGACGTTTTACGGCGCTAATATCACGCGCGACGCGGACACGGGGTTGGGCGCCTGGGGCGAGGCGGATTTCATCCGTGCAATGACTCAGGGTGTGCGCAAGGACGGCGAGCATTTATTCCCCGCTTTCCCTTACACTTCTTTCACGCGCATGACCGAGCGAGACCTGAAGGACTTGTGGGCGTATCTGAGCACCGTACCGCCGGTGCGCAACGTTAACCGGCAACACAAGTTGTTCCCACTCTTCGGCATGCGGTTCAGCGTCGGCGCTTGGAAAGCGATGTACTTTATCGAAGGGCCATTTCGTCCCGACCCAGCCCAGAGCCCAAAGATCAACCGCGGCGCTTACATCGTGCAGGCGCTCGGGCATTGCGCCGAATGCCACACGCCGCGCAATCTGGCCGGCGCGCCCAAGCCGGAACTGGCCTTCGCCGGTTCCGCCGACGGTCCGGAAGGACAGCTCGCTCCGAACATCACCCCCGATCCATCGACCGGCATCGGCTCATGGAGCGCACGAGATATTGCCTTCTTTCTAAAGACGGGCAGCAGGCCGGACGGCGACGTCGCGGGCGGCGCGATGGGTGAGATGATCGAAGCCGGCTACGGCAATGTCACCGATGCCGACTTGGACGCCATCGCCGCTTATCTCAAGTCCCTCAAACCCATCGCCCACAAGGTCGAGAAGAAGAAGCGTTAGCACGCGCAGATTGAGTTAGGGAAGTTCTGAACAATTCGTTCCGCGAGCGCCGCCGACGGACAACGCGACGATGCCGTTGCTCGACAGGGTAGAACGATCATGCGCGCGCGGGCGATGAATTCGCCGGCGGCATCGCGTTCAGTCCAGCGTTATGTTTCCGTGCCGGATGATCGGCTCCCATCGCGCCAGCTCGTCCCTCATGAAGGCGGCGAAATTCTCCGGCGTGCTGCCGACCGGCTCCATGTATTGCGCGCGCAGTTTCTCGGCGACGTCCGGCGTGCGTAATATGGCCGAGATTTCCTGATGGAGCTTGCGGACGATCGCTTGCGGTGTCCCGGCCGGCACGACCACGCCCTGCCACGCCGTCGCCTCGACGTTCGGCACGCCACTCTCCTTGAAGGTGGGCACGTCGGCAAGCAACGGGAAACGTTCGGCGCTGGTCACAGCGATGGCCTTCAACTTACCGGTCTTGACATGCGGCATCACCGGCCCCGGCGCCAGCGCACCCATGTTCGCGTCTCCCGACAACAGCGCCTGTACGGCTTGCGGCGAACCGGGGTAGGGCACATGAACGATCTGGGCGCCGCTCTGCGACGCGAGCAGCTCCATCGCCAAGTGCGAGATGGATCCGTTGCCGTAAGACGCGTAGTTGTATTTGCCAGGATTTTTCCTAAGCAACGCAATCAGTTCTTGCACACTGTTAACGCCAAGTTCATTGGTAACGACGAGTACCGAGGGTTGGGTAACGAGCTGTGTGACCGGCGTCAAATCCTTGAACGGGTCATAGCCCATTTTCTTGTACAGGAGTTTATTGTTCACCAACGGCCCGGTGATCGAGACGCCGATCGTGTAGCCATCCGGCGCCGATTTGGCGATCGCTTCGGTGCCGATGTTCCCGCCGGCGCCTGGTTTGTTCTCGACAATGAACGGTTGTCCGAACCGCGCGCGCAGCTTCTCGGCGATCAACCGCGCGGTAATATCGGGCGTCGAACCCGCCGGAAAGGGGACGATGATCTTGACCGTACGCTCGGGCCATTGTTGTGCCCGCGAAAAGTCGGGGACCACGACTAACGCCAGCGCCAGCAGTATCCAGCCGCGTTTCATACCACCTCCCGGGATAACAGCGTCATTGTAGGGCCAGGTCTGCTGCGGCGCGAAGCGAGTGCATCGCGCCGACCCCGGTAGTCAGCGATTCGTGCGACTTTGTTGACGTCTTCTCCCGCAACCAGCACAAACTCGTTCCTAGCTCCGTCTATCCGCCTTTGACGATACGGTCCGTACTCAGCACTCGCATAGAAAGTGTCTGCAATATCTTTGGAAGGCCATTCAATAATCAGAAATATTTGCGGTGTCTTTCGCTCGCCCTCGATCTTTTCGATGCGCGACGTACGTGCCAAGTAGCGGCCGCCGGCCCGCTCAACGAGGCGGGTCACGTTGTCCACCTATGCCCGAACCCAGCTGCGATCGGTGACGTCAATTTCGGCAACGGCGTAGTACTTCATAGGTGCTCCTGGACTATCGATGAGCTGCGCGCGGAGAACGAAAAAGAAGTTAGCCAGATTCATCCGGTTGTGGCAATGTCGGGGACCTTCTGTTTTCACTCA
Source organism: Sulfurifustaceae bacterium (assembly GCA_041485885.1). GTDB lineage: Bacteria > Pseudomonadota > Gammaproteobacteria > Acidiferrobacterales > Sulfurifustaceae > JACQFZ01. The sequence continues at coordinate 25,251 of JBGPKL010000007.1, read as the reverse complement.
TGCAAGGAGAGATCCATGGTATCGCAGCAGCAATCTCAACCGACCACGCGGGAGTGGCTCGGCGCCGTCGCACCGAAACTCGCGGAACTTACCGAGAAGGTGCTCTTTGCAGATATTTGGGAACGCCCCGGATTGGCGAAGCGCGACCGCAGCCTGATAACGGTCTCGACCCTTGTTGCGCTCAATCGCACCGAACAATTGCCTTTCCATCTGAAACGGGCGATTGAGAATGGTGTAACGAAAGAGGAAATAATCGAGCTCATTACGCATCTCGCCTTCTACACGGGATGGCCGAACGCGATGTCGGCGGTGCGGCTGGCGAGGGACGCATTTGGCCAGAGCGAATAGGGACGCTCGGCGATTCCGAGGAACAAGGATTTCTTTGAAAGAGGAGCAGTTGTGACGGTCACTTGGGGAATTGCAAATGGGTGTAACCAGTCGCCAAACCGCACACTCATCCCGACCGTCGAAATTGCCCCGGTCCAACCCCAAGGCGTGCGCCGTAGACCAGACCTATCGCCGCAACGGGCAATTAGAACGTGAAGCCTCCGCTATTGTCGTCCAGTCCCAGGAAACGGTCGTACCGGACGATGGCGTTATCTCTCCAAGATCCCCATCTTAAAACCCTCCGCAACCGCGTGCGGTATATTGGATGCCTGGAGTTTGCGAATAATGTTGCGAATGTGTACGCGAACCGTGCACACACTTATGTTGAGAATCCGAGCTACCTCAATACCCGACTTTCCAAGCGCAAGCCAAGCGAGCACATTCATCTCTCTAGCGCTTAATTTCGGGTAGCGTTCAGTCTCATTGGCAAGACTCGCTTCTTCCGTTGACGGCGAGGAAGAAAATGTGGACTTCGTGTCGGTACTCAATTCGCCGGTATGCATCACTAACACTCCCAGAGATCTGGTATGTTTTTTTCCTTCCCATAACCCGTTGGCCTTCCTGGTCCATCCGTTTCAACTGATTCGCTTCGCCGCGCCGTTGATCCGCCCACGCTTGGCTGCTCGTCGTTCTCTGGAAACCTATCAGGCTTAGCGTGGTGACAAAATGGCACTTAAGTGCTAGTCCGAGACGATTCCGGGTGGAGGGGTTGCGATTGAAATGAACACGATGCCCTATAAAACGCCAACAAAATGAGAACCTTCGGGGACGAATCGGGACTGGCCAGGCACTTACCTAGCCGACGGCACTTGTCGGTCGCTTTTGACGCTGGGACGAATTACCGAAATGCACGCCGTAGAGCGCTCGTGGACCGCCTAACGTTCGTTCTAGTGCCCTGCGGTTGAAATGTGATCCGCCTTGAACACCTCGGGATTGTCCGGACCTTCGGCAATCAAGAACGCCGCGAGGCCACGCTCGAGGCGCGATAGCGCGTGGTCCACCAGTATGTAGCGGCCGGGCACATCGAGCTTCAGCTCCACCATGGTCGCGCCGCCGGCCGGCACCAGCGTCGTCTGCACGTCGGTGCTCGCGGGCGATGTCAGTGAACCTTGGTTGTAGACGCGATCGAATATTTCACCGATTAAGTGGAGCGAAGAGATGAAATTCGGCCCGCCGACGCCGAAGTAGATGCGCACCGTCTCGCCGACCTTCGCTTTCATCGGCAGCTCCTTCGTCAGCGCGCCGACCGCGCCGTTGAAGACGAAATATTCCGGACGCTCGGCAAGCAGCTTGTCGACGCTGAACTCCTGGTTGCCAAGCTGTCCGAGCGACGCGCGCGTGTACAGCTCGCCCTGCATCACGTAGAACTCGCGATCTACTTTCGGAAGACCGCCTTCGGGTTCGACGAGTATCAAGCCGTACATGCCGTTTGCGATGTGCTGCGCCACCATGGGTGTCGCGCAGTGGTACACGTAGATGCCCGGGTTCATCGCTTTGAAGTCGAAGCTTGTCTCGCCGCCCGGCGTCGTCTGCGTCGCGACCGCGCCGCCGCCCGGTCCGGTCACGGCGTGGAAGTCGACCGAGTGGATCATGGCGCTACCGGCATTGTTCTTCAGGGTGACGTGCACGCGGTCGCCGACGCGCACGCGCAGGAACGGGCCGGGCACCTTGCCGTTGAATGTCCAGTAGTGGTAGCTCGATCCGTCCGCCATGCGCCCTTGCAACTCCACCGTTTCCAGATCGACGCGCACTTGCGTAGGCCCGCGCTTACCGATCGGTGCGGGCACCGCGGCCGGGTCCATCGTGACGCTCGGGATTGAGGGCGCGGCTTGCGCCTTCTCCACGCCGACCATCAGCTTACCCTCCATGCCGGCGGCGCGGTGGCCGGGGAGGGTGCAGAAGTACGGGAACGCTCCGCTCTTGGTCGCGCGAAACACGATCGCCGTGCTCGAATCTTTGGCCTGGAGCTGATTCGACTTGGTGTTGAAATCGGTCAGCGCGATGTCATGCGTGGCACCGTCGCCGTTGATCAGCACGATCTGCACGACGGCGTTCTCGGCGACGTTCAGCGTTGGGTTGACGGCGCCGTCGATCTTGCCGCCGACGCCGACGAAGGCGAGCTTGCCTTCGGTGACGGCGGTCCTCAACGTGAAATTGACGTCCGGCTGATACGATGCCGGCGGTCTTGGTTTCGTGGCGGCCCATACCGGCGCGATCAAACCGAGCACGAGCGCAAACAACAGAACTACCCGGTAGGTTTTCATAGATATCCGATCATTGTCAGCGTCTAACCGAACACTAGGCGAGACCGGCGTACGCCGCTTTGATCTGCGTCAAAGCGGCGGCATCGCGGCGCGGACGGCAGCGACTGGATAAGAGACGGTCTCGAAACGGCTCTAGTGCGCTGTGCGGGTCGGGTGAGGGAGATTTCGCTAAGCTATCTATATAGATACCGCACGCCTAATTGCGGACGGAATTTTTGCACTCGCCACTATGTGGCATAGCGCTCACGCGGTCGGGAACCATCTGCTTCGAATAAAGTCGAGGGTGTCATGCGTGGCGAACGGTCCGGCGCCGCCTCCGGTCCGATTCCGATCGGCGGGGGCGTGAGCATGAGAATCCGCCGAAACAACCCGGTGAGCACCTCTTTCGGTTTGATCCCGAACAACGGATCGTCGTTCTCCTTGAACGCGACGGCAATGGCGCGCCAATCCGCTTCCGACAGCACCCGCTCCGCCAGCGGTAGCACAAGGTCTTCTTCGCGGCGCATGTGCATCCAGTGAAAGTCGGCGTATTCCTCGACGGTTCGCCGAAACGCCCGCGCCTCACCGGATCCGCCTTTTTCGTAGGCCAGCAGCGCTTGCTGCAATTCGCGTATCAGCTCATGGCCGCGCGCGTGCTCGGCTTTCAGCTCATCGAGCAGCGGTCCTGCTTCGAGGCTGCACGCGCGGATGGCGCTGAAGAGATATCGGTCTTCCTTTGGGTGATGCAGCTTTTCAGGGAACGCGACGATGTAATCGAGCATCGCGCGCAGCACGTCGAAGTCAGGCTTTACGGCGTCGCTCAACGCGTCGCGCGTCACATGGCGCAGCCCATCGAGCACAGCCGCCAGGGAGCGATGTTCATCTTCGATGATGCGTACCGCCTCGTGCATGTGATATCCCCCTTCCCTGTTGCCGGCCAGTTGTGAAATAAGGCTAGCATCCGGCCGGCGGCAACGCTTTGACGGAGATCAATCCACGAGCGTCGATTTGAGGGAATGCTGGTTGTGCGCGCCTGCAAGCGTTTGACTTAAGTCAAAACCCCGGCTCGTTCCGGCGATTAACATATGTATGTGAGTCAACAATCGAAGCGCATCCGCAAGTGAGCGTGCCATCGATGGCGATGTGCGACGGAATCGGCGGAACAGGATCGCCGCTCAGGACTACCCGCCTGCATGCGCTATCCGCGCTTGCGGTCGCACCGCAGAGAGCGCCTGCGCATTCCAAAGTTCCCGGTGCTCGTCGATCGTCGACGGAGGTAACCATGGCTGCACTGATGTCGTTTTCTTATTTCCCATCGAGCGAGAGCGCGTACGGCTCGGCCCAATCGTCGCCCGAACCCGCGGTCGTCGATCCGATCTGCGGGCAAAGGATGGCTCCACGAGACGCCGCGGGATACGTCGTGTACCGAGGGGTTTCGTACTATTTCTGCTCGGAGGCGTGCCATCGACGCTTCACGTGGCAGGCGGGTCGGTCTACCGGCTGTGCAGGCTAACCCGATCCGTGAGAGCGATCGGGCGTTTTCGCGCGACACGCGAACGCCGACGCGTCGGCGTTCGATCGCGCGGCGCTTCGGTCGGCATCGGAGCGATCTGATCGATCGCGCGGCGCTGCTGCGTACGCTGGCGTGCGGTTTCGCGGCCCCGCTCGACGGTCGCGCGGCCGAGGTCCGCCGCGCCTTGAAGCAGCTCGCACACGATCATCGCGACTCGTTCGACCGGGTATCATGCCGCATGCGTAGCGCGGATCGCGCCTGGCACACGTCCAGCGAGCGCGACATCAGCCGCGCCTACGCGGCCTTCTTCTCGTCCGCCGTACCGTTGCGCGAGGTCGCCTACGGGAACGCAAAACTTTCCGGCCGCGTGGTTGATCTCGCCGACGTCGCGGGCTTCTACCGTATGTTCGGTTTTCCGGTCGTCGAAAGCGATGCCGAACCGCCCGATCACTTGAGCATCGAGCTCGACTTTGTCGGGTGGCTGCTCGCCAAAGAAGCCTATGCGCGCGCGCACGGCTTGAAGGCGCAGGCACGGGCGACCGCGTTCGCCGCGTGCATTTTTCTCGAGCAGCACTTAGGCCGCTGGGTCGAAGCGCTCGTGCGCCGCGTAAAGAAGCAGGGTATCGGCACGCCGTACTACGAGCTTGCCGAGCTGCTGACGGCGGCGGTCGCGATAGAAGCACGCCGACATGCGTGCGATCGTTGGCCGCAAACGTCGCGCGACTCGCATGGACGAGAGCCGAGACGCCGGCGTATCGTGAACCTTCGAAAATAAGCGCGTTGAGCGCCGCGATAGAACCGTGGGTGCGGAGGTAAAGCGATGGAGCAGCATAAGAACCAGGACATTCCCGATGCCTTGCAGCAGATGGCCGATTCCGTGATGGTCACCGGCCGTGACGGACGAATCGAGTATGTCAATGCGGCGTTCGAGAGAACGACCGGTTTCACGAGCGCGGAGGCGCTCGGGCATACGCCGCGACTGTTGAAGTCCGGCCTGCATGGTCAAGGTTTTTATCGACGCCTATGGAAGACGCTGCTCGACGTAAGAGTTTTCCGCGACGTCATGACGAATCGCCGCAAGAATGGCGAGCTGTACTACGAAGAAAAAACCATCACGCCGGTGCGCGATGCGAACGGGGCGATCGTGCGCTTCATTTCCGTCGGCAGGGACGTGACGGCGCGTATTCAAACGCAACGGCGTCTGGAACACTTGGCATATCGCGACGTACTCACCGGGTTGCCTAACCGCGCGCTGTTCGTCGATCGGCTGAAACATGCGATCGCCGGCGCGCGCCGGCGCCGTTCGGTGGTCGCGGTACTCTTCATCGATCTGGACGGCTTTAAGAACGTCAACGATCATCTGGGACACGAAGCGGGCGACAAATTGCTGCGTGCGCTGGCCGGGCGACTACGCGCCGCCGTGCGCGATACCGACACGGTCGCGCGCCTCGGGGGAGATGAGTTCGCCGTATTGCTGGAAGATGTCGGCTACTTGCAGGACGTCGCTCTGGCCGCGCAAAAATTACTCGATCTGATCGCAACCCCGCTCGTGCTCGCCGGGCAAAAGCAAACGATCACGGCGAGCGTCGGGGCGAGTCTTTATCCCCACGACGGCGCAGATGCCGCGACGCTGCTGCGCAACGCCGACAAAGCGATGTATCGAGCAAAGGGCGCGGGTAAGCACGGGATGAGGTTTTATCGGGAACCGACGGTGCCCGCGGCCGAAGCGCTGACCGTCATTTCCCTGTGGGAGCAAAGTCCAGAGCTAAAGCCGCATCATTGATGCAGGAGCCGGGATGCAGGAGCCGGTCGGACGGCATGGGTGGATATGTTAGTCTACGATTTGACTAAATATCTTCCTTGCAAGAAAAGGAACCACCTTTGGTTTCCTCCCAGTCCTCCCGGCCCATTGTCAGTATTTCCGGCCTCAAGGTTGCCTGCAAGTCCTGCAACTTGCGCGAGCTGTGCTTGCCGCTCGGACTCGATGAAGCCGATATGCAGCAGCTCGAAGGCGTCATTCAGCGCCAGCGCGCGGTGAAGAAGGGCGAGATGTTGTATCGCACGGGCGATCCGCTGCGTTCGCTCTATGCGGTGCGCCGCGGGTCGTTCAAGACCACGGGCCTCATGGAAGACGGCCGCGTGCATGTGAGCGGCTTCTTTCTACCCGGGGAGCTGCTCGGGTTCGATGCGATCAACGCGGATCGCCACCCGTGCGACGCCGAGGCATTGGAAACGTCGGACGTATGCGAGATTCCGTACCACAAGCTCGAGGAACTGGCGCAGCAAGTCGCGGGGCTCCAGCATCAGTTGTTGAAAATCATGAGCCGCGAGATCGTGCGCGACGAGCAGCTGCTGGTGCTGCTCGGCCGTATGACCGCCGAGGAAAGACTGGCATCGTGTCTGCTCAGCTTCTCGCGCCGTCAGGCACGCCTCGGTCTTAGCGCGACCGATTTGAGCCTCGCCATGTCGCGCCAGGATCTCGGGCACTACCTCGGCCTTGCGATCGAAACGATCAGCCGACTATTCTCGCGTTTTCAGGAAGACGGGCTGATGGAAGTCCGCGGACGGACGGTGCGTCTGCTCAATCTCGAACGGCTGCATGATGTCGCGGGCGTTACGGCGCGCGCGCGCGGCTGACGATCACCCCTTTCCTCGCCGCACCGCCACTCACGGCGGTACATCCCTTCAAATCGGTCGCTGTTGACGTGCGTCAATGCGCAGGTCCCCGGAGCCGCCTATCTTGAATGGCGAGTGGCACCGGAATGATGTTCCCGTCGGCTCATGTGGACGCAAAAAATTGCATTCGATTCGGCACTAATCCGCCGCTACGATAAGCCCGGTCCGCGGTATACGTCCTATCCCACCGCCGTGCAGTTCGACGCGAGCTTCGGGGAGGCGCAATACCGCGCCGCCGCGGCGCGTCGGCGCTCGGAGCCGTCGGCGCGGCCGCTGTCGCTGTATTTTCATCTGCCGTTCTGCGACACCGTCTGCTTCTATTGCGCGTGCAACAAGATCGTCACGAAGAATCGCGCGCACACCATTCCCTATCTGGAAAGCCTGCACCGCGAAATCGAGATGCAAGCGGCGCTCGTCGGGCGTGAATGCACCGTCGAGCAGTTGCATTGGGGCGGTGGGACACCGACTTTCATTTCAGAGCACGAGATGCGCGCGCTCATGGCCGCGACTCGGCATCATTTTCGGTTGCGCGACGATGATCGCGGCGAATATTCGATCGAGGTCGACCCGCGCGAGGTGCGGGAGGGAACGCTCCCGCTGCTGCGCGAGCTCGGGTTCAATCGCTTGTCCATGGGCGTGCAAGACTTTGACGCAGCGGTGCAGAAAGCGGTGAACCGCATCCAAAGCGAGGCGCAGACGCTTTCCGTGCTCAACGAAGCGCGCGCGCTCGGCTTTCGCTCGATCAACATGGATCTGATCTACGGGCTGCCGAAACAAACGGTTGAAAGTTTCGCCCGCACGCTGGACCAGATCGTCGCGGCCGGCCCGGATCGCCTGTCCGTTTTCAACTACGCGCATTTGCCGGAGCTGTTCAAGACCCAGCGTCAGATCGACGCCGCGGAGCTTCCGAGCGCGCAGGCGAAACTCGATATCCTACAGCTCACGATCGAACGTCTCACGCGCGCTGGATACATTTACATCGGCATGGATCATTTCGCTAAACCGGACGACGAGCTCGCCGTGGCACAGCGCAACGGCACGCTCTATCGCAACTTCCAAGGCTACTCCACGCATGCCGAGTGCGACCTGATCGCGATGGGCGTGACGTCCATCGGCATGGTGGAAAACACCTACAGCCAGAACGAAAAAACCATCGACCGCTACACGCAGGCGATCGCCGCCGGACGGTTGCCGATCGCGCGCGGCATCGTGCTCGATGCGGACGATCGGCTGCGCCGGCAAGTCATCAGCGATCTCATCTGTCACTTCCGTCTGGACGTGCGTAGCATCGAGCGCCGGTTCGCCGTCGACTTCGCCGACTACTTCGGCCCCGAGTTAACGGAGCTGTCGACGATGGAGCAAGATGGACTGCTGCGGATCGAGCCCGACATGATAGAGGTTCAGCCCGCCGGGAAGCTTCTCATCCGTAACGTCTGCATGGCGTTCGACAAGTATCTGCACCGACAGCAGTCCGTCCGCTATTCAAAAGTCATTTAGCGGGTCTGCTCACCCTTTGGGCGCGCAAACATATTTCTCTCCTTACGGCAATCTCTAGAGTCAATCGCGCAGCTATGAAACCTGCGCGAAAGCTTGATCCACGTCAAAGTCACAATCATGCCGTGGTGTAAAGTTTGGCTCGTGATGCAAGGATCGCCATGCACCCAGAATTTGCGCTGATCGCTGGTTTGCTTCTATTCTCCTTGGCAATGCGAGTCACGGCCGGACGGGCCGTCGCGGTGATTGACGAGGCGTTAAGCGCCTGTAACGGTGAACGGATATTTTTGATTTCTAATCAGAGGGAAAGGAAATGAGAACAACGCAGAGCTTGTCCGCAACGTCGGGTGTACGAACCGTCGTATTCGCCGCCGCGCTCGTTCAATTGTTGCTGCTATATGCGCCGAGCGCCTGGGCCGTGCCGTCGTATTCGCGCCGTTACGAGGTCGAGTGCTCAACCTGCCACACTATGTGGGGCGCGCTGAACGTAAAGGGCGTTACATTTCGCCTGAGCGGCTACCGCGCGATCAACGGAAAGGACGTCAAACCGGTGTTGGACGACATCGATCTCGGTAAGGAAGCCGCGATGCCGAGGACGCTGCCGTTGTCATTCATCACCGGCGTCGGAATCGACTCCCGTACGGAAAAACGCGACGCCTCGAACGGTACGAGCAGCACATCGAAAGGATCCACCCTCGCCCTCGAAGACGCGAGCATTTTTCTGACCTCGCCGCTCGGCCCGCATCTGTCCGCGTTCGTCGAGTTTCCGATGTTCGAAACGCGGGCGTGGGAATTCACTCCGACGGGCAAGTTCGAGGCGAACAACACCGGCGTCGGGCGCAATATCCAGTTCACCACCGAAAATCCGACCTTCGAGGTGGCGAAGTTCTTCTGGAACAATCCGCTGGGAGACAGCGTACCCCGCGACAGCTTCAATTTGCTCGGCGGTATCACGCATCCGCCGCTGGCCTACGCGCCCGGTAAAGTGCGACTTTCCGTCAACCAGTACCTTATCTACGAACGCACGGCGTTGGAGCTGATCAGTCCGAAAAAAGTCAACAATGTTGTCGGCGGCGACCCGAATGAATTCCTGTTCCGGCTGAGCGAGCCGCAGACGCTGGCGGAGGTCAACGGCATGCTGACGTTTGGTAAGCCGGTAACGGATGTGGGCCAGAAGGAAACGCTGTGGGGCGAGTACCACCTCGGCCTTACCAACGGCAGCAACGCGAAGGCCGACAACAACACGAAAAAAGATTTGTACGGCCGCGGCGTGCTACGCTGGTACAACCAGTCGCTCGGCTTGTTCTTCTACAACAGCGGCGACTCTTACGGAGATGAGGTGCGCACGACCGGATCGATCGCCGCGAACGTGGACGGCATCATGTCCGGAAGCCAGAACGCCAACAAGATGCGGCGGTTCGGGCTGGACTTTACGCTGAGCTTGGCGCCGTTTGGTGTGCCGGTGTCGCTCGAGAACCAACTGATGTGGAACAGCGAAAACAACCCCACCGGCTTTAATCGGGAGTTCAAATGGCACGGCGGTTTCCATCAGCTTAACTGGCAGATCTCGAAGAATTCGATCACTTACGTGCGTTACGACTACGTGAAGGGCGACGCTTTCGATGACACTACGTCGCTTGTCAATGGCGTCACGGGTATCACGAAGGTGCAACCGAGCGAGCATGACGTTGTTATCGGCGTGCAACATCTCATCGAGCAGAACATCAAGCTCGTCGCCGAGTTCCGCACCCACGAGTTCGAGGACACGTCCACGTCGCCTACAGCGCGGATCAAGGACAACGGGTTTACCATTCGCGCGATGTTCGGGTTCTGAGTTTTACATCGACAGCCGTTATCGGCCCGTCGCGGGGGCGAGAGCAAAAACCTCTCAACCCCGCGACGGCGTACGATGACGTATCATTCAGCCCAGGTCGCATCGGAGAACTGAGGTCATGAGGCAACAAGCTACTGGATTTATCCTGTTGGCGTGCAGTGCGTTAGTCGGTCTTTCGCTCGCGAGCGGCGCGCGCGCCGCCGACGTGGCGAAGGTGGCGGAAACCTGCGCAACCTGTCACGGTAAAGACGGCGCGAGCACCGAATCCGACGTCCCGAATATCGGCGGCCATTCCTCGTCCTACATCGCCGACAACATGGCGACATACAAGAAGAAGGAACGACCGTGTCCGGAGACGAAGTACCGGTCGGGAGAAAAGAAGGGAGCCAAGACCGACATGTGCAAGATCGCCGGCGAGTTGAGCGACGGCGACGTGAAGGACATCGCAAAGTATTTTTCCGGGAAGAGGTTCGTTCGGGCCGTGCAGAAAGTCGATCCGGCGCTGGCCGCGAAAGGCAAGAAGGTCCATGAGGGATACTGCGAGAAATGCCACTCCGAAGGCGGGAGCGTGGCCAGCGATGACGCGGCGATTCTCGCGGGCCAGTGGACGCCTTATCTCGCCGAGCAGTTGCAGGACTATCTCGCCGGCAAGCGCATCTCCCCGAAAAAAATGCAGCCGATGTTGAAGAAGCTCGACAACGCGGATGTCCCGGCCTTGGTCAACTACTACGGCAGCTTCAAATAAACGGCCGGCGTGTCTCAGTCGGGTCTCCGGCTTGCGGGAAGAGGGATTACAAGGAAAGGCGCCTTCCCGGGTGATCGGTGAGGTTCCCTTTCTTCATTCCTGCTTCGTGATTTGACAATCCGCCTTTGCGCGTCCCGCCAGTGTCTGCACTGTGTGCTTATCTTCGTCGCTGATATAAATCGCTGGACCGCGCCCTCGCCAATGTCCGAATCGAAGCGTTGCGCCAACGTATCGCGCCGAACGTCTGCATTGGCCTTACTTTCTCTCCTTTCATGCGCACGTCAGATAGGAAACCGCCCGTTTGGTACGACGAAGGGCGTAGCACGCACGACTGGCTCAACCGAATGCCGCTGTGCGTACCACGCCCCATTACCATACGATGTGCGGTCGTCCTGTTCTGACGCTTCGGGTATAGGGGACTATTGATGGTCGCCAAAGAATCCCACCGCCACCAGTAACAGCAGCGTCAATCCGCAGGCGATCAGCGTCAGACCCAGAATCTTGGAGCCCAAGGTCATCGGCTGCGACGGCGCATCGACTAAGTACTTCTCGAGTTGCCCGGTCTCGACCAGTCGTTGATACTGCGCCCCGTGATCGCGCCTGAACTCCTCGAGCGACTGCGTCCCTGTGAACATCACGACGTCGGGTGGGGGTAACTTATCCGGCCGGAAGTGATTGTTGAAGAAGTGCACCGTGAACAAGAACACCGCAGCGAGGAATGCCTCTTCGCCGTGCACGAGTGTCGCCACGTTGAACACCCAGCCCGGCAGCATGGCCGCGGCGACGTACGGGAACGCGAGCAGCATGCCGCTGCCGCCGATGATGGTCATGCCCCAGAACACTGCCCAGTAATCGAACTTCTCCCAGTAGGTCCAGCGGTCGAACACCGGCCGCTCGCCCTTGTCGACGAACCACTTGAACATGCCCCAGGCGTCGATGAAATCCTTCCAGTTGGGCACGAGCGAGTCCGGCCCGAACCAGCGGAAAGTTCTCCGGTTGCGGGCGATATTGACGAGGACGAGGATGAGATGCAGGAAGAAGATACCGAGCATGATCGCGGCGCTGATCCGGTGGATAATCCCCGTTACCTGCGGGCCACCAAACGCCTTCATGACGACCGGCGCCCAGGAGATGTCCGAGTAAAACAACCCCATGCCGGTCAGGATCAGCGTCATGACACTCAAGGCGAAAAGCAGGTGGGCTATGCGCCAGATGAGCCTGAACCGCCGGACATGTTTGGTTTGCCCTTGCAGCAACTCGTCCGTTCGAATATGCGGCTGGACCTTGCGACCGCTGCGATGCTTATATTCGCGATGCCACCACAGCAGCGAATGCGCCCAGAAGTAGGTGAACACGAACAACAGCAACCCGTTCATGAATTTCGAGGCGACCCACATTTGCGGATAGCGCTCGAAGTTGTTGGTATCGGCATGCGGACCGAAGGTGACGAACCCCGCCGTCGCGAGCGGTAGTTTCTTTCCGTTGTGACACTGTTGGCAAGTCTTCAAGCGATTGTCGGGGTGGACTTTCGATTTCGGATCCTTCACGCGCAGGATGTCGTGGCTGCCGTGACAGTCAAAACACTTCGCCGTATACGCGTAACCGAGTTTGCCGACCTGGCCGTGATAGGTGTCGCGGTAGCTCTCGAGGTTCTCCTTATGGCAGCTCCCGCAATTTGCGACGATCAGAAGTTTGGTCGCGTCTTTCGACGTGTTGGCGATGTCGTGGGAGGTGTGGCAATCCGTGCACACCGCCGCCTTCGGATTGTGCATCTCCGTGACTGCCGTGCCATGCACTGACGCCACATACTCTTCCAGTTGCTCGGTATGGCACGTCGCGCCGCAAACGTTTGGAACGGTCAGGTGCCATTCCGTCCGCTTGGAGGTGCCTCGCGGAGGAACATTGAAATAATGGGTGTCGTGACAGTCGTCGCAGGCGGCCTTAACGTGTGACTCGTCCTTGGGCCGGGCATGGAAGGAGTTCTTGTACGCCTCGATATTCTGTACTACCAGTCCCAATCTTGCTTTTTCTGTCGTCAAATTCTCCTTCTTGACGGTTTCCCACAGCCCCTCGTGACAGGTCACGCAATTGGCTTTCGGCGCGCCGACTCTCTTGTGCGGCGCTTTGTTGTCGGTAATGTCCTGGTGACACGCCACGCAAGTCATCTCGCCATGGATGCCTTTTGCAAGCTTGTCCTTTTGTATCGCTCGCAGCGGGCGGATCTTTCCGTCTGCAGTGGGCAACGCTAATACTTGCTTTTTTCCGCTATGGCAGGTCAGGCAGCTTGCGTCGCCCGGTTTTTCGGCGGTTCGTTCAGCGTCATGGCTCTTGGCGGCTTCTGCGGCTTTCGCTTGCGTCTGCCAAATAACCTGAGCTGCTGTGAGGGAGATAACCCCCACCATTAACCACGTTACAAGTTTTGGTACGTGCATGGCATTATTTCCCCGTTCGACATTGCGCCACCGTTACGTCTGGTTTTTTAAAGGAGACGAACATATCATGCGGTTTTTCTACAGTCAGGTTTAGATCATTGTTCATCATTCTAAGTTGTGTCTTCTGTCTTAGAGCGACACACTAGTCTTCATTGGGTTGATCTATATCAATAGTCTTCAATATTTCCAATAGCTATAGTTACGAACGGAAGTGAGTCCCCTATTCGAAGGGAAGGCCGGCAAAGAAGATAAAGCAAACGTACTGCGCGCGCTGCACGCAAACAGGTATCCTAATGGAAACGAGGAGAATAATGATGATGACGCAAAAAGCCACCGGGTTTGCATTGTTGGCAGGCGCTGGTTTATTCAGCCTTTCTCTGGCAACCGGTGCCTGGGCGGCCGACGCAAACAAGTTAGTTGAGAACTGTGCTAACTGTCACGGCCATGACGGCGTCAGCACTGAATCGGACGTACCGATCATTGGCGGCTATTCCGCGCTAGTCTTGAACGACAGCCTGGTGGCGTACAAGAAGAAGGAGCGCCCCTGCCCGGAGACGAAATATCGGAGCGGGGACAAGAAGGGACAAAAAACCGACATGTGCCAGGTAGCCAAAGACCTTAGCGATGCGGACATCAAACAGGTGGCGCAGCATTTTGCCGGGAGGAAATTTGTCCGCGCCCAGCAGAAGTTCGATCCGGTCTTGGCCAAGAAAGGCAAGGAGATCCACGAGCGCCGCTGTGATATGTGCCATTCCGAGGGCGGCAGCCTTGCCAGCGATGATGCGGGTATTATGGCCGGCCAGTGGATGCCCTACCTCCAGGAACAGTTCAAGCAGTTCATATCCGGCAAGCGCCCGATGGTCAAGAAGATGAAGCCAAAGATGGAAAAGCTCGAACCAGCGGATATCGACGCGCTGATCAATTACTACGGGAGCTTCAAATAGACCGGGCGGCCGTGTCTGCTCGTGTGAACCGCAAACCGGCACCGAAAGCGATTCAAGTGGGGTATCGGCCAGAATGGTAACCAGGAGATCAACATGAAGACGCAAAAAGCCACCGGATTTGCATTATTGGCAGGCGCTGGTTTGTTCGGCCTTTCTCTGGCGACCGGTGCCTGGGCGGCCGACGTAAACAAGTTGGTTGACACCTGCACCCACTGTCACGAAAGGGACGGCGCCAGCCGCGATCCGAACATGCCGATCATTGGCGGCTATTCCGAAACGTACATTATCAGCAGCCTGACGGCGTACCAGAAGAAGATTCGCTCCTGCCCGGAGATTGAATATCTGTACGGGGAGAAGAAGGTGAAAAGGACCGACATGTGCCAGATCGCCAAACCCCTGAGCGAAGAAGACATCAAGAAATTAGCGCAATATTATGCGAACAAGAAATTTAGGCGCGCCAACCAGGACTTCGATCCGGAATTGGCCAAGAAGGGCCAGCAGATTCATGAGCGTGACTGCGAGAAATGCCACTCTCAGGCCGGCAGTGTTGCCAGCGATGACTCAGGTATTCTGGCCGGCCAGTGGACACCCTACCTGAAGCAACAATTCTTTGCGTTCTATGCCGAGAAACGGTTGTTGGATAAGAAAATGAAGCCAAAGTTTAACAAGCTCGATAAAACGGAGATAGAAGCGCTCCTGAATTACTACGCGAGTTTCAAATAGTGCGGGTGCAAGAATTTTGCTCGTGTAAATTTCAAACCTGTCGCACCGGGCGGCATGTCTGCGGTGTGAATCTCGAACCTGCACCTAGAACGATCCAAGGGGGATAGGGCATGTCGGAACCGACGGAAGGCGAGAGGCCCGAGAGACGCTGGCCGAAGTTATGGCGCCCACCATTTAAGTGGTATCTGCTGTGGATCCCGTCGGGCGGCATACTGATGTTCGTGGTAGGCATCATTTTCTGGGGCGGGTTTAATACGGTCCTGGAGGCGACCAACACAGAGGCTTTCTGTACCTCGTGTCATGAAATGCATGACTACGTCTATCAGGAGTACCAGAAAACGATCCACTTCACGAACCGCACGGGTGTTCGGGCGACGTGCCCGGATTGCCACGTTCCTAGGCCGTGGATCTACAAGATAGCGCGCAAGATCCGGGCCACGAACGAGCTGTTTCACAAAATGGCCGGCACCATCGACACCAGGGAGAAATTCGAAGCCCATCGTCTGGAACTCGCCGAATCCGTATGGGCGACCATGAAGTCAACGGATTCGCGTGAATGCCGCAATTGCCACGCGCTGATTTCTATGGATCTGGCGAAACAAGATAAGAGCGCCCAGAAGAAACATACCATCGAGTCCGTGCGCGAGAGTGGGAAGACTTGCATCGACTGTCATAAGGGAATAGCGCACGAGCTGCCCGCGGGCTATGAGTAAACGTGCGCTCTCGATCGCCAGCCCTAGTTAAAACGCCCGAACGAGGTGACGTTGTTACGAGAGGCGGCTTAACATGTTGAGGCGACATCCACCGTAGGGAGGTGTCCACGAAATCGGGGGAGGTTCAACTACCTTGACAGCCACCGACATCCCAGGTCATGCGCCACGAATCTTCCTTGAGCACACATCGAGCACAACGTAGAAGAACGTTCCCGCGATCGGTCCGGGGAATTAGTACTCGCGGGCTCAGCTCGGTTTGATCTAAATCAATGTTCGAGTCGCCGCAGGCTGCTATTTTATGCTCCACAAAAATAAATGAAGTCTTGGTGCGAGCGGACTGCTGCGGATAGTTTCCAAATCAGTGACCGCAAGATGCGTTCCCAGCGGTGTCGTTTGTGGAGTGATTAGCTCGAGACCAAATCGGAGAAAAACATGAAGCATCGAATTCTCGCCAGCATGCTAATTGCATTTTCCACCGCCGTCTTTATCTCATCCCAGGCCGTCGCCACGCCAGCGGACGCGGATGCCGCGACCGCGTTGGCAAAACGGAACGGCTGTTTCAAGTGTCACGCCGTCGACAAGGCGAAAAAGGGCCCCTCGTATCAAAAAATTTCGGCTAAGTACAAGGGGAAGCCTGATGGCGAAAGTCAGGTGATCAAGAACTTCACCACCGGCCCGAAGGTGAAGATGGATGACGGTACGGAAGAAGAGCACAAGATAATCGACACCAAGAACCCGAAAGAGATAAAGAATCTGGCGAACTGGATTCTCGCGCAATAGCGCCAGATGACGTTTCAGCGACGCGGCCGATTGCCCAACGGTTGGACAGTCAACCATCGGAGGACCCGGCGATGAGATGGAAGTACTTTCTGGTTTGGAGCGCGCTCAGCGCGGGATCCGCCTGGGCGGCCGATCCAGTCGCCGTCGACTGGTCGAAGATCCCCACGGTGAACGTTCCCTTGTTCTTTCCCGCGCAGTCTTCTTATGAGTGGTTGCGCAGCGACGCGCACAAAGGCGGCGCGAAGGAGGTTAAGCGCGGCGACGCCTGCACCTCGTGCCACGACCAGTCAGACGAGGAACGCGATCTGGGGACCAAGCTGGTAGAGGGCGGAGCGCTCGAACCGACGCCAGTGAAGGGCAAGAACAGTTTTGTAGATCTGAAAGTGCAGGCGGCTTACGACACCAAGAACGCTTACTTCCGCTTCCAGTGGAAAACGCAGAACGCCTTTCCCGGGTCGGAGCATCAGTACCTGCGTTTCGACGGCAAGGAGTGGAAGATCTACGGTTACCCGAAGCTCGACCAGGTCGTGCGAGAGGGGAAACAGCCCGGCATTTACGAGGACCGCATGTCGATGATGATCGACGATGGCAAGGTGGCGGGTTTCGCGCAGCAAGGCTGCTGGCTGACTTGCCACGATGGCGCGCGCGACATGGCGAATGTATTTACCAAGGAGCAAGTTGCCGCCAACCCGCTGCTTCAAGCGATCAAAAAAAACGATGTACGCAAATATCTGCCGGCCACGCGCATCGATCCTTCCGACTGGAAGACCGGCAAGCCCGTAGAAGAAATCGCCAAAATCAAAGCGGCCGGCGGTTTCGTCGATCTGATCCAGTGGCGTGCGCACCGCAGCCACGCGGTCGGCATGGCTGACGACGGTTATGTCCTCGAGTTCCGCAACTCCGACGCGGGCAAGGATATGTTCGGCAGCAACGCCGACAAGGAGACCCATAGTCCCAAGTTCATGTGGGACGCGAAGAAGGTCGGTTACAAGTCCATCACTGCCGAACAGCTACGCAAGGGCAATCATTTTCTGATCCGCGAAAAGAATGCCGTGCCATTCGATCCCAACGCGGGCTGGAAGGAGGGGGACATGGTGCCGGATTACATTCTCAGCCGCGAGGACGCGAAAGGGTCGGCCGCCGACAACAACGCCATCGCGAACTGGAAAGACGGCATGTGGACCGTCGTCATCATCCGTCCGCTCGGCCTCGCCAACAACGACGACAAGGCGCTCAAGGAGGGTGGAGTCTATAACGTCGGCTTCGCGGTGCATGACGACAACATCACCACGCGCGGGCACCACGTCTCATTCGTTCGAACGCTCGGCATCGGCACCAAAGCAGATATCCGCGCGGTCAAGCTGCCGTGAACTTGAAAGATGGGTGGTTGGTAAAGTACTATTCGCCGGAGCAAGCCAAGTCGAGGATTCTTAAGCTTTGCCCCGCTTAGTGGCAGCCGTGCGGTGCGCGGAAGGTTTGACGTAGATCAAGGAACGCGTTGCGATTATGGACCAGCATGGAGGCATGGAGGACGTCGTGGCTCGTAAGCTCAACAACAGAACCCTACCACCACTCCCCTTTTTGCTCAAAGCCAAAGCTCACGCCGACACTCGCGACGGCATCGGCTGGATTCTCTCGCCAGCGGCGTTACGCCGTGACCATTCGCCATGAGGTGCACGATGAAAATTACAAAGACTTCCCGCTCCGTGCTCCTGCGGAGCGCCGTGATCGCTGCCATGGTCATCGCGGTTCATCCTGTCGTCGCAGCGGACGCCGACACAGAGAGCACGTCCACTTCCGCGCGCAAGGACTTGGTCTTCAAGGGCGACGCCAAGTGTACCGCGTGCCACGACGAGACGGATGACTACCCAGTGCTTGGCATCGCCAAGACGCGCCACGGCGGCGCGGCGAACGCCGTACAGATCACGTGCACCTCCTGCCACGGCGAAAGCGAGACGCACGTCAAGAAACCGGAAGGAGTGAAAGATCGGCCGAAACCGGACGTGGTCTTCGGCAAGAAGGGCGCGCAGATCTCGGCGGCGACGCGCGAGCAGCCGTGTCTCGCGTGCCACGGCGGCGACCGCCATCTCGCTTTCTGGGAATCCGGGCGCCACAAGAAGAACGAAGTGGCCTGCGACAGTTGCCACGTGATTCACATACCGAAGAACGTACCGCTGAAGAAAGAGAATCCGACCATCAGCCCGCTCGTCACGACGGCGCGCCAGCTCGAGTACGAGACCTGCACCGCCTGTCACAAGCAGGTGCGCACGCAACTGCTGAAGACCTCGCACCACCCGATCATCGAAGGCAAGCTGAAGTGTACCGATTGCCACAACCCGCACGGCGCATTGAGCCACGCGATGGTGAAGGACGAATCGGTCAACCAGCTTTGCACCAGCTGCCACGCCGACAAGCGCGGGCCGTTCATTCAGGAGCATCCGCCGGTGGAAGAAAATTGTTTGACTTGCCACAACTCGCACGGCTCGTCGCATCCGCGGCTACTGAACGAGCGTCCACCGAACCTGTGTCAAGATTGCCACGACTGGTCGCGGCATCCGGGCACGTTCTACAGCGGCAATCAGGGCTGGAACGCGGCGACGCCCAACACGCGTCTCGTGGCTCGCGCGTGCCTGAACTGTCACACGAACATCCATGGCACCAACGCGCCGGCGAATCGCGGCAAGTTCTTCTTGCGGTAGGAGGCGACGATGAGAGCAACAGCGCTAGCGGTAATAGTCCCGATGGTTCTGTCGGCGGTGGCTCTGGCGGCCGAGGGCGATGACGGCTTGAAGTTCGAGGGCAGCATCGGATTAGGCGCGATCCTCACCAATACGAGCGCGGGCACGAAGGACGAGGCGAAGTTGAACGAGTACCGCGATTTGAGATCGGGCGCGCTGTCGTACTTCGATATCAAGGGGCGCGGCGACAATCGTTACTTGGACATGTTCGGCGAGAACCTCGGGCGCGACGATCAGTATTTGGATGTGCGTGGCGGCGAGTACCTCGACTACAAGTACCGCGTGTACGACAACCGGATCATTCACAACCGCACCTTCAACGCGATCACGCCATATTCTGGCGTCGGTACCTCGACCCTCGACGCGACGTTTCCGAACACGAACACCGACACCTGGAACCGATTCGACTTCGCGACGAAGCGCGACAACGTGGGCGCCATGTTCGAAGTGTCGAAGAACTCGCCGTGGTTTTTCCGGATGGACGCGAACGAAGTGCGCGACAAGGGTTTGAAGCTCATCGGCGGATCGAACGGCACCAGCCCCGGACAAGGCTTCACCGACAAGCCGTTCCCGGTCGACTTCACGACGCGAAACATTTCCGCCGAAGGCGGCTATGCGTCGAAGACCGGACAGCTCTCCGTCAACGTGCTACACAGTACGTTCAGCAACGAGAACGAGCTGCTGCGCTGGAAGAATCCGTTCTTCGGTCCGGGCGCGGCCGGCAGCAACTTGTTCGACACGACGACGCTGCCGCCCGACAACGAGACCAACAAGATCAGCATCAACGGCAACCTGCGGCAACTGCCGCTCGGGTCGACGATCGCCGGGCGCGTGACGTACGCCAAGACGACCAACAATTTTCCTATTCTGACGAGCATACTGAGCGTGCCGACGACCCCGGCCGGTTCCCCGTCAGCGGATACCGCGACCAACCCCGACCGCACCAACTTCGACGGCGACGTCGTGCACAAGACCCTGTCGCTTTCGGTCTATTCGAATCCCGCCCAGGCCGTCGACACGCGCGTCTATTGGTACGAGTTCAAGAAGGACAATCACTCGCCGACGGTGACGTTCGCGCCGAGCGCGACGTCGAACTTGCAGTGCTCGGGCGCGAACTGCGTGACCGAAATCCTGAGTTTCGACAAGACCAATATCGGCACGGACGTCGGCTACCGCATCGATAAGACCAATCGGGTGGTGTTCGGCCTCGACTATGTCGACCTCAATCGCGATCGCGTGGACTTCGACGAAACCAAAGATTGGCGCGAGACGGTCGAGTACAAGAATACCTCGCTCGAATCGCTAACGGCGCGCGCGAAATACCAGCACCTGCAACGTCGTTCGCATTTTCTCGAGGGACAGGCCGGCGCGAGCGCGAACGATCCGGAGTTCCTCAACCGCTTCATCGCGCGCTTCGATGCGTCGAACGTCGATCAGGACTTGTTCAAGATCGGCTTGGACGCGACGCCGGCGGAGCTGTGGGACGTGGGCTTCGAAGGCATCCTCAAGCACAACGATTATAAGGACACGTTCCTCGGCCGCACGAAGGACAATCGGCAGGAGCTTTTCCTGAGCCTCGGCTACGGCGACATCAAGAAATTCCGCGTGCTCTTGTTCGCCGACGTCGAGTACATCCAGTACGATTCGCTGCATCGCAATATCAGCACCGTCAGTAACGGAACCGGCACCGCGCCGAACAATACGCCGAACGGCTTTTGCCAGTCGACCGCGCCGAACTGCTACGACCCGAACACCGCGGCCAACAACAGCAACTACAACTGGGACGCTACCAACAAGGATCGAAACTACGCGTTCGGCGTCGGCGCCGACTGGGCCGCCACGGAGCGCTGGAAATTCAGCAGCTCGCTCCTGCTCGAGCGCACCTATGGCACCGTGGACTTTGCCGTGCAAGCGGGCGCCAATCCGACCGTGCCGCAAGTACCGATCAGCAACTACGACAATACGCGGCGCGTGTCGTTCAACCTGAAGAGCACGTACAAGCAGAGCGAGCGTTTGGAATTCACCGGTGGATACGCCTACGACAAGTTCCGCTTCAGCGACATCGCGTACGACGGCTTTCAGTACACGATCCCGGCGGGTACCAGTACCAGCTACCTGAGCGGCGCGTACGCCTTCCCCAACTTTATCGCGAACAGCTTCTACTTCGTCAGCGTTTACAAGTTCTAGCGAGCGGTGGTCGATTGGCGCATCCGGAAGGCGATTTACCGGGTGCGCCGCGCATTTAGCGGATCCCGACCTCGGCAATCCCACAATGTTGAACCAAGATTCGCGCTAACACGCCCCTAGTCGCACTCCGCACGTGTGTCGCGACGCGGGCAAACTGCTTCCCCGGACCTGTCGTAGAAGAAGTAACCAAGCGAATCGCTTCGATCGCGAACGAAAGCGAAATAACTCAAGATACGCTATGGTGGAACGCTCCGGGCGTGATGGCTTGCGCGCGACGTTCAGACTTCCTGCTTTTGCAACGAGGGTTGTATGGTAGATTCCGCCTGGAACCTCAACGTTACTTGCGCGAGGAGCGGATGGACAATTCCGTAGTTCCTACCGCGGTGCCCGCCGGCACGATCTACACGTGCCCGATGCATCCGCAGATTCGCCAACCGCGGCCGGGCAACTGCCCGATCTGCGGCATGACGCTCGAGCCGGAGATGCCTACGCTCGATGAAGGGGAGAACCGCGAGCTCACCGACTTTCAGCGCCGCTTCTGGTGGACGCTGCCGCTGACGGCCATCGTCACGTCGCTCGCCATGTTCGGCCATCGCTTCGGCATCAATCCGCTTGCGCAAAGTTGGATCGAGCTGGTGTTGTCGGCGCCGGTCCTGCTTTGGGCGGGTAAGCCGTTCTTCGTGCGCGGCTGGCAATCGGTGGTGAACCGCAGCCCTAACATGTGGACGTTGATCGCGCTCGGGACGGGCGCCGCCACTATATATAGTGTCGCCGCCACGGTTTTCCCCGGCTGGTTTCCGAGCACCTTCGCCGCGCATGGGCGTGTCGGTGTCTATTTTGAAGCGGCGGCCGTCATCATCTCGCTGACGTTGCTCGGCCAGCTGCTCGAGCTGAAGGCGCGCTCGCGCACGTCGGCGGCGATCAAATCGCTTCTCGGTCTCGCTCCGAAGACGGCGCGGCGCATCAAGCCAAACGGGGAAGAGGAAGATATTCCGCTGACGAATGTTCATGTGGGCGATCTGCTGCGCGTGCGTCCCGGTGAAAAGGTGCCGGTGGACGGCGTGGTCGTGGAAGGCGCAAGCGCGATCGACGAATCGATGTTGACGGGCGAACCGATCCCGGTGATGAAGCGCCCCGGCGACAAAGCGATCGGCGCGACCATCAACACGACCGGAAGCCTCGTCATGCGCTCGGAACGCGTCGGCGCGCAAACCATGCTCGCGCAGATCGTTCAGCTGGTCGCGCAAGCGCAGCGCTCGCGCGCACCCATGCAACGGCTGGCGGATAAGGTTTCGCGTTATTTCGTCCTCGCCGTCGTTGGCGTTGCGATCATCACGCTGATCATCTGGGGACTCTTTGGGCCGGAGCCGAGTTGGGTCTATGGGTTCATCAATGCGGTGGCGGTCTTGATCATCGCTTGTCCGTGTGCGCTCGGTCTCGCGACACCGATGTCGATCATGGTCGCAACGGGCAAAGCCGCGACTCAAGGCGTGCTGTTCCGCGACGCGGAGGCGATCGAGGCGTTGCGCAGTGTCGATACGCTCATCGTCGATAAAACGGGAACTCTCACCGAGGGCAAACCGAAGTTCGATCGCGTCGTGCCCAGCGAAGGTCGTACCGAAAACGACGTGCTGCAGATCGCGGCGAGCCTCGACCAAGGGAGCGAGCATCCGTTGGCACAAGCGATCGTCGCGGAAGCGCGCCGTCGCGGGCTGACGCTCACCAAACCCGACGCGTTCGATTCCAAGACCGGCATGGGAGCGACGGGCGTTGTGGGCGGCAAAAAAGTTGCGTTGGGAAACAGTGCGCTCATGAAGGAAATGCGCGTCGGCGGCTCAGTGTTAACGAAGGAGGTCGATGCGCTGCGCGGCCAAGGCGCGAGCGTTATGTACTTGGCCGTCGATGGAGCGATCGTCGGCGTTCTCGCGGTATCCGATCCCATAAAAGAGACGACGTCCGAAGCGGTAGCGACGCTACGGGCGGCGGGCCTGCACATCATCATGGCGACGGGCGACGGGCTGATCACCGCAAAGGCGATCGGCGCGCGTCTGCATATCGATGAGGTTTATGGAGAAGTGAAACCGCAGGACAAGCTTGCGCTCGTTAGCCGCTTGCAAGCCGAAGGGCGCACGGTCGCCATGGCGGGGGACGGAATCAACGACGCCCCGGCGCTTGCCAAGGCCGACGTCGGCATCGCGATGGGGACCGGAACCGACGTCGCGATCAACAGCGGCCAGGTCACGCTGGTCAAGGGCGATCTGCGCGGCGTCGCGAAGGCGATCAAGCTGTCGTATGCCACCGTTCGCAATATGTGGCAGAACTTGGGCTTCGCATTGCTGTACAACGCTCTCGGCGTTCCGATCGCGGCGGGATTGCTTTATCCGTTCACCGGGCAATTGCTGTCGCCGATGATCGCAGCGGCGGCGATGAGTCTCAGTTCAGCGTCCGTCATCGGTAATGCATTGCGCTTGCAGCGGACCCGCACGTGAAACCCAGTCTCCTTTGGTCACGGCAAAGTCTGCGGTTCTTGGATCAGTAGTTTGAGGCGAACGCAACGTGTCGCTCCGGCTGGGGAGGAGGCGCGGCCCGTTTCCGGTTTTGCTCGACATTTAGAGGCCGTACTGGGTTGAGCGACCGCTGCAGATTCACCATGAGGTCTGGTGGCGTGTCGAGGAACATAAGAGCAACACCGTCACGATCGTGACGCACAACCATCGCCTCCAGACGAAAGTCTTCAGAATACGTGTCGTCCTGCAAATTAAGCGCGACGCAGACCGGTTCGTTGACGTGTAACGGCTGCCCGGCTATCTCGACGAAAATTCCATCGGGACCGATGTCGCGCGTCATTGCCGACACCGGGCCCTTTAAGGGCGATTCGATGATCACGGTACGTTGACACATCCTGCGACCGCTCCAGCGATGCTCCATACGGCACCTCCTTGGATTTGTTCGCAATTGAATGTTACGAACCGCAAGACAAACCTTCCTTGATCTAGGTCAATGTTTGAGCGCAGTGCGCGCACCCGCGACCGGGCCGTCAGCGTAAGGGCGGACTGACCCGCCGGTGATGGCCATATCTGGTTGGGCCACGATCAAGAAATAGCGCGCGAGATAGCCGCGTTCCTCAAACAGCCCTCGTTTTGCAGCCAAAGGCCTCAATAACTTGATTCAGATCAATACGGTGTTCGCGCGATCGGGCCAATCTCTTGAGATTGGCTAGAGACGGTACAGGAATAGCAGCGAGGGAAAGGCTAAGGTCATGAGGAAAAACGTAGGCGTATGGATCGATCACCACCGGGCCGTCATTGTCAGCATGACCGACAGAGGCGAGGAGATGCAGGTCGTGACGTCGCACGTCGAGAGGCAGCAGAGGCGTTCGAACGGGCATGTATCGACTTCCAATGAGCCCCGGCCGGCGGACGATAAAGCACAGCGAGCGTATCGAGAGCATCTTAACAACTACTACGATGAAGTCGTCGCGAGACTTCGAGATGCCGACGCTATCTGGATAGTCGGTCCGGCCGAGGCGAAGGGTGAGTTCAAGAAGTACATCGAAAGGAGCGGCTACGGTGGGCGCGTCGTCGGTATAGAGACAGTCGATAAGATGACCGATCGCCAAATCGTCGCGAAAGTCCGCCAGCACTTCGGTGACTGGATGGCGGCGCGTCACCAAGTACACTAATCGAGCAGGTTTGATGTGCATTCACTACTGTCCGGACGTTGAGCACTCTAACATTGTCAACTCACTGAAGAAAAATAGATAACACATGTTTTCCCCTGGTCTCGATTTGAACGCCGTGCACCTGATTTGCGACCCTGCGAGGCAATCCTTCGCAGGGAGT
>JBGPKL010000006.1:0-109973 GCA_041485885.1 Sulfurifustaceae bacterium | reverse complement strand
GGCGTTTGTGAGCGGGGCCGGAGCTTATACCTCCGGCCCCCTCTCTTTTATGGATATCTTCGACGCCATGTGCTTCACCGTCATGTCGGCCGGCGGCCGGCGCGGCGCGCAGATGGCGACTTTCGATATTGCGCATCCGGACGTGATGGACTTCGTCCGCGCCAAGCGCGAGGACGGCCGGCTGCGCCAGTTCAATCTTTCGTGCCTCATCACCGACGAGTTCATGCAGGCGGTCAAGCAAGATGCACCATGGGATCTGATGTTTCCCGCCAGCCAATCGGAATACGACGATAAGAATTGCAAAATCGTATGGCGCTATTGGCCTTCGACCCGCGGCTATATCACGGATGAGCTCGGGCGCGTCGCCTGCCGTGTCTACAAGACGATCCCGGCGCGCCGGTTGTGGGACGTCATCATGGCGTCGACCTACGATTGTGCCGAACCCGGCTTCATCCTCGTCGATCGCATCAACGAGATGAACAACAATTGGTTCTGCGAGAACGTCCGCGCGACCAACCCCTGCGGCGAGCAGCCGCTGCCGCCGTATGGCTCGTGCCTGCTTGGCTCCGTTAACCTCACGAAGTTCGTCGAAGACCCGTTCACCGACCGCGCGCGCTTTAATTGGGAGCGTTATCGCAAAGTCGTGCGCATTTTCACCCGCATGCTGGATAACGTGGTCGAGGTGAACGGCTTGCCGCTCGACAAGCAGCGGCACGAAATCACCCACAAGCGCCGTCATGGCATGGGGTTTCTGGGGTTGGGGTCCGCGCTCGCCCTGCTCAAGATGAAATACGGCTCGCCGGAATCGCTCGAGTTCACCGAGCGCATGACACGCGAGATGGCGGAGGTCGGTTGGGAGGTCGGCGTCGAGCTGGCCGAGGAAAAAGGCCCGGCGCCGATCATGAACGAGGAATTCGCCGTTACCGAGGAAATGCTCGAGCGCCGCCCCGAGATGCGTCGTGACGGCCACAAAGTCGGCGACAAGCTGCCGGGGCGAGTGCTCCTCGGGAAGTACAGCCGCTATATGCAACAGTTCGATGCGAAACTCATCGATCGTATCGCCCGCGTGGGCGCGCGCTTCACGCACCACACCTCCATTGCCCCGACGGGGACAATCTCGCTCTCGCTTGCTAACAACGCCAGCAACGGCATCGAGCCGTCGTTCGCGCACAAGTACTCGCGCAACGTCATTCGCGAGGGCCGCAAGACGAAGGAAAAAGTGGACGTGTATTCCTACGAGCTGCTCGCCTACCGCACCTTGATCAATCAAAGCGCCGATCCGGAAGCGAAAGACGCGAAGAACAAGCTACCCGAATACTTCACCGCGGCCGATGATGTGGCCCCGCGCGAACACGTCGATATCCAGGCGGCGGCGCAGAAATGGGTGGATTCCTCCATCTCCAAAACGGCGAACGTGCCGACGGACTTTCCATACGAGGAATTCAAAGACATTTATCTGTATGCCTATGAAAAGGGCTTAAAGGGCTGCACAACGTTCCGCTTTAATCCGGAGGCGTTCCAGGGCGTGCTGGTCAAGGAAAAGGACCTGGAGAGCACCACTTATCGTTTCACGCTGTCGAACGGACAGATGGTAGAGGCCAAAGGCAACGAAGAGATCGAGTACGACGGCGAAATGCATACCGCCGCTAATCTTTATGACGCCCTGAAGGAAGGGTACTACGGACGTTTCTGAGTGTGGCGTATGCCGCCGACCGTACGGAGAACTGCGATGAGCATCAAAATCGACGACAAGATCACCGGGTATGAGGTCGTAAAAAACGAAGAGGCCAAGCCGGCCGAGAGCAACGTCGTGCAAATGCACGAGAAGCTCGAACGCCCGGAGGTGCTCGCGGGCACGACTTACAAGATTAAGACGCCGCTCACCGAGCATGCGCTCTATGTCACCATTAACGACATCGTGCTCAACCCCGATACGCCGCACGAGCGGCGTCGCCCGTTCGAGATCTTCATCAACTCGAAGAACATGGATCACTTCCAATGGGTCGTCGCCCTAACCCGCGTTATTTCGGCGGTATTCCGCAAAGGCGGCGACGTAACGTTCCTCGTCGAAGAGCTGCACTCGGTGTTCGATCCACGCGGCGGCTACTTCAAGAAAGGGCGCTACACCCCATCGATCGTCGCCGAGCTCGGCGACGTCATCGAGCGCCACCTGAAAATGATCGGACTCATGCCCGCCGATCAAATGGACGAACATCACCAGCGCTTTCTCGCCGAGAAGCGCGCGGAAGCAGCCCGTCGAGAGACGACATCCACTGCGGACATGCAGGGTGAATTCCCTCCCGAAGCGCGGCTCTGCTTCAAGTGCTCGACCAAGGCGGTCATCCGCATGGATGGATGCGTCACTTGTCTCAACTGCGGCGACTCCAAATGCGGATGAAATTCTTCACGTGATCGCGCGTGCATCGCCGAGCGCGCGCGTGGTGTTCCTACACTCGATGTCTTCAGAAAGCGTTTGCAATTTTCTTTTCCTTGCATTAATGTCTAGCCACATCAGCAACATCTGCTAAAGAAGGGATGAACTCAACGGCAAGGAACGCCGACCGTCGAGAGGAAAAGCGAAAGCGACAGGGAGATCGCAACCGCGCGCGAGACGGAATTGAAGACGAGACGAGGTAAGCGCAGATTTGGATCGATCGCGAAGTATTACAACAACCGAGAAGCATCACGCGCGCCGTAGTCAACATGCCGAGCACCACGCGGTGACTACGCCATGCGGGCAGAGTCGTTTGTCATCCGAGCGCTCGCCCCGCCCTACCCCCGACTTATCAACGAATGCAACGGAAAGACAGCGTCCCGCTGTCTTTATACCGGCGCCACGGGCAGTAACCTCAGGGATTTATCCCTGACAATCCCTAAACCCCAACCAAAGGAGTTCATCATGGCTAAGAAAAGAGCCAAGAAAAAAGCTGCAAAGAAGAAGAAATAACGCGCGAGGTGGAGTTCATCGGAAGCGCTGCACTGAGGGTGCGCGGGAAACCGCCGCCTTCTTGAAGCAAGCCCTTAGGGTAGCAGTTGCATCAGATGACTTGTCCGCCTCACGGCAAATGGGCCGATAGCATCGCCCGTCTTCAGATTCGGCGCGGTGCTATCGGTTTTTTATCACCTTCAAACTACTGCTCCCACCAAGCGCTCTGGCGGCGGAACCCGCGCTGGTTATTTTCGCCTCAATCGCCGGCGGTACCTAGTGGAAAGTTAGAACCTTATTTATCAAGGGCTTCGCCTCGCGGTTATACGTAGCAATGAGTCCAATTCCTGCAGGCGGCCCGGCGTACCGACATCCATCCAACGGCCCTGATAGTGTTCCCCCGTTACCGCGTCCTCGCCGATCGCTCGACGCAAGAGCGGCACAAGCGGGAACCGTCCGGGAGTGCAGCCCCTAAATAACGCCACGCGATAAACGCCGATTCCGGCAAACGTGAGGCGCGGTGCGCCTTGCTCACGAACCCGATGCCCATCGAGCCCGAAGTCGCCCTGCGGGTGATGCGGTGGGTTGTCGATCAAAACAATATGCGCTAAGCCGGCCGGCGGTTGGAGCCGAGCGAACGGAAAATCCGTCCATATATCGCCGTTAACGACGAGGAAGCATTCCCCCAACAACGGAAGCGCGCGGTGGATGCCGCCGCCCGTCTCGAGCGGCTCCGCGGCCTCGGCGGAATAGCGAATGCGCACCCCGTAGTTTGAACCGTCGCCTAGCGCCGCTTCGATGACATCACCCATATAAGAGTGATTGATCACCAGTTCCGTATAACCGGCCTTCGCGAGCGTTTCAATCTGGTACTCGATAAGCGAGCGGCCAGCTGCTTTTAGCAGCGGCTTCGGCATCTCGTCCGTCAAGGGGCGCATGCGTTCACCGCGTCCCGCGGCGAGAATCATCACGTTCATGACGGCATGGCCCGGGCAACCCCCTGCGTTACTCCAACCTTGCCGAGTAATGCAGACAGTTCATCGAATTCCGGGTAACGCGCAGCGACGTCGAGCACGTAGCGCAACGTGCGAGGGATGTCCTTGAGATACCCGGGCTTGTGATCCCGATGGTTCAGACGCGCGAAGATACCGGTCGCCTTGAGATGGCGTTGCACACCCATCCAGTCGAACCAGCGCATAAAGCGCTTCACGTCGTCGCCAACCGCAACGCCCGCCCGGCGCGCACGCCCGTGATAGCCGCCTACCCATGCTTCGACGCGCTCCCGATCCCACGCGACGTAGCAGTCGCGCAGCAGTGACACGAGATCGTATGTCACCGGCCCGTACACCGCGTCCTGAAAATCGAGGATGCCGGGATTGTTCTCGGGTGTCACCATCAGATTGCGGGAATGGTAGTCGCGGTGCACCGCAACCCGCGGCTGATCCAGCGCCGCCTCCGTCAACATCTGGAAGGTCGCGTCGAGGACCGCGTTCTGACGATCGTCCAGGTTCAGCCCGAGGTGCCGCCGGAGATACCATTCGCGAAACAGTTCCATTTCGCGCTGCAATAAGGCGGTATCGTAAGGCGGTAGCCACGTGACCGAGCCGCTTCCGACCTGCAACCGTACCAGCGCCGCCATCGCATCGTCGTACAACCGCTCGACCGTCGATTCGCCGAGCGCGTCGAGATACGAGCGGTCGCCAAGATCGGTAATCAGCAGAAAGCCGCGCTCGGCATCTTGCGCGAGAATATCGGGCACATTGAGGCCGAGGACGCGAAACGCGCGGGCGATGCTAACGTACGGGCGGCAATCCTCCTTATCGGGGGGCGCGTCCATCGCGACAAAGGTCTTGCCGTTCGCCATTTGCACGCGAAAGTAACGGCGAAAGCTCGCGTCCTCGGAGGCTGGGCGTAACGTGCAGCGCGCATCGTCGAGTATGCGTCGCACCCAAGTAGACAGGGCCGCGAGCCGTTGATCAGACATTAGACTCCTCTTCACGCACTTCTCGACGCGCGACTCACTGCCTCGGTCGCCGAAAGGGCGAGCACGGCATTCGCATCGACAAGCACCTTGCTGGCGTGCGCATTGTATGCAAAGTTATCGCAAAACGTCATAAACAATGCCTTGCCTACGCGCCATGTGGTCCTGGGCCGGCCGGCTCGTGTTGTGCCTCCTTTGCACGGGCACTGCCGCGCGTGCGGCGGAGTGGCCGCCGATCGATGAATGTCCAACGAGCCGGATGAGTCCGTTCGCCGTTCGCCCGGCGCCCCGCGTTACACGCCCCGCGACGCCCGGGCCGACGTCCCTGCGCGCGGATACCATCCAGTCATTGAGTTCCGATGTTATCGAATTGAAAGGCAACGCGGAGGCGAAACGGGACGGAGAGCAGATTAGCGCCAACTATTTGCGCCACGACAATGCGGCCCATCACGTCGACGCGAGCGGCGACGTCGTGCTTACGCAACCGAGCGGCGCTCGCTTCACCACAACCGAAGCTCACCTCGATCTCGATCCGCGCGTCGGCTTTCTCGACGCCGGCACTTACCAATTGCCGTCCAATCTCGGCCGCGGCGACATGACGCGCGCGGAGTTCCTCGACGATGATCACACGCGGCTCTACAACGCCCGCTTTACCACCTGTCCGCTCGGCCGGGAAGACTGGGCATTCCACGCGCGCCGCATCGATCTCGACACCGCCAAGGACGTCGGCGTCGCGCGTAACACCACGCTCGATGTTTTTGGCGTGCCGGTCTTTTATCTCCCGTACTTTCGTTTTCCCATTTCCAATGAGCGCCAAACGGGTCTGCTGGTGCCGGAGTTCGGGTTGGACAAGAAAAACGGCACGATCATCGCCGTCCCTTTCTATTGGAATATCGCGCCGGACTACGATGCGACGCTGGTCCCGCGCAACATGACGGCGCGCGGG
Organism: Sulfurifustaceae bacterium; assembly: GCA_041485885.1. Classification (GTDB taxonomy): domain Bacteria; phylum Pseudomonadota; class Gammaproteobacteria; order Acidiferrobacterales; family Sulfurifustaceae; genus JACQFZ01. Next base: position 104,120 of record JBGPKL010000006.1, on the reverse strand, counting down.
CTGCAACTGCAGAGCGAGTTTCGCTATCTGGGCCACGATCTGAGCGGACAGCTCTCCGCGGAAATTCTGCCGAACGACAAACAAACGGGCGAAAACCGCGCCGCCGCTACCTACACGCACCGCCAGGCGTTCAATCCGTATTGGAGCGCGGCGGTGGATCTGCGCAGCGTCTCCGACAAAGACTACTTGAGCGACTTCGGCGATCGCATCGGCGTTACGAGCGAAAGCTATCTGCCGGAGAACGCGGAGATCAACTACCGCGGCTCGGCGTGGACGTTCGCGGCGCGCGCGGCGGACTACCAAACCGTCGATCGAACCATCCCTCCGAGCAGTCGGCCCTACGCCCGTCTGCCGCAATTGGTGCTCGCGGGAAATTCGGGGCCCACGCCCCTGGGTCCGCAATACCGGCTCGACGGCGAACTCGTCAACTTCCAGCGCAGCGCGAGCCTAACCGGCAGTCGCGTCAACATCGGCCCCGCCGTCAGTCTCCCGCTATCCAAAGTGTACGGTTTTCTCACGCCCGAGGCCGGGGTGCGCTACATCGCGTATTCGCTGGATGACACGCCGGACAGCCATCCGTCCGTTACGGCGCCGTACCTGACTCTCGATAGCGGACTTTTTTTCGAGCGTGAAGTGGGGCTGGGCGATGGGCTATTCGATCAGACGCTGGAGCCGCGACTTTATTATCTCTACGTGCCGCATCGTCCGCAGGATGCCCTCCCGAATTTCGACACCGCGCTCCCCGATTTCACGTTCGCCAGTCTGTTTCGCAACAACCGCTTCGTCGGTGGCGACCGAGTCGGCGACGCCAATCAATTGACCGTCGCCTTGACGACGCGCCTCCTGGACCAACGCGACGGCGCCGAAAAGCTACGCGCGAGCATCGGGCGCATTCACTATTTCGACGAGCGCCAGGTGAACGTTCCGCCGGCAATCCTCGGCGACGCGTCCTCGGACGTCGCCGCCGAAGCGCTCGTCTGGCTACCGTACAACTGGCATGCGCGCGCGACCACCCAATGGACGCCCGATCAAACCTTGCGCAGCAGCTACTACGTGCAGCATCAGCCCGCCCCCGACAAGATCCTGAGCATCGGATACCGCTTTACCCGCGACCAGCTGGAGCAAGCGGACGTATCGGCGCAGTGGCCGATAAGGGGTGCATGGACACTGAGTGGGCGGTCGCTTTATTCGATGCGAGACAACGAAAACGTCGAGAGCTACGTCGGCATCCAGTACAGCGCCTGCTGTTGGGCGGTGCGTCTGTATGGGTCGCGCCGACTGGTACAAGCGACGGCGCAGGATGGCACCGCGACGTCGGTACAGCGTAGTGGCATCGCCATCCAATTCGAGCTCACCGGTTTGAGCCGCTCGAATGGCGCGTTCGAAAGCCCGTTGCGCCAAGGGCTTTTCTTTACCCCGCCCGGCGGACAAGGATCGAACATTCCCACGCCCTACAAATAGGAGGCGCCGGTCCTTTCAACGGTGCGTGGGCCGAGGGCGATGTGGTAGGCTCCTCGATATCGTTTATTTTCGGGACCTTCCATGCGCCGCGCTGTTGTTTCATCGTTGCTGATCGCCGCGTTAGCGGCAGGAGCCGCCTCCGGCGCCACGATCCCGCGCGAACGGATTGCCGACGTCGACCGCATCATCGCCGTCGTCAACAACGACGTCATCACCGCCAACGAGCTCGAAAACCGCATGGCGGAAACCAAGCAGCAGCTTACCGCGGAGCGAATCAAGCTCCCGCCGGACGACGTGCTGCGCCGACAGCTTCTGGAACGGCTCGTCATCGAGCAAGTCCAATTGCAGCTCGCCGATCAGACCGGCATTCGCGTGAGCGAGCCGGACGTCGAACAGGCGATTCGCACCATCGCGAATCGGAACAACATGAACGTCGATGCGTTGTACGAAACCGTGCGACGCCAAGGATTCGACCGGACCGCGTATCGTGAGCAAATCCACACCCAAATCACGATCCAGCAGTTGGTGGAACGCGAGATCAACAACCAGATCAACGTCAGCGAAAGCGAGGTGAACAACTTCCTCGAAAACGCGCGAGCCCGCCCGCTCGGCGACAACGAGTACAACGTGTCCCATATCTACATCCCGGCTCCCGAATCCGCCTCATCCGAGCAGATCCAGACCGCAAAGGCGCGAGCAGACGATGTTCAGCGGCAACTCAAGGCGGGCGAAGATTTCGCGCGCGCCGCCGTGACGTACTCCCAGGGTCCGGACGCGCTCAAGGGCGGAGCGCTCGGCTGGAAAAGCGCCGCGCAATTGCCCGAGCTTTTCGTCGGCGCGCTCGAAAAGCTGCAACCGGGCGATATCAGCGAGACGCTGCGCGGGCCGAACGGTTTTCATATTCTCCGATTGAACGAGCGGCGCGGTAACCTCGCCGCTGAGGAACCCGTACAAGAAACACACGTGCGGCACATCTTGCTGCGCCCCAGCGAGATCCAGTCGCTCAGCGAGGCACGTGCCGCGCTCACCCAAATGCGCCAACGCGTGCTGGCGGGACAAGATTTCGCGACGCTTGCGCGCGCGCAATCGGAAGATACCGTCTCGGCATCGAGCGGCGGTGATCTCGGTTGGGTGCGCCCGAAACAGCTCGTGCCCGAGTTCGAGCGCGCGATGAATGCGTTGCAACCGGATGAGCTGAGCGAGCCGGTCCAAACACCTTTCGGCGTGCACCTGATTCAAGTCCTAGAGCGCCGCCAACAAACGCTGGCCGACGAGCGCGCACGCACCGTTGCGCGCAATCAAATACGCGCGCGCAAGGCGGATGATCGTTACGAACAGTGGATGCGACAGTTGCGCGACGAGGCGTATGTGGAATTCTTGTTGGAAGAACCGGAGTAAGGGGTCGCCGGCCGCGCGTTCGCGCGGCCTAGTCGATGTAATAAATGTACTTGTGGGTGGTTGACCCACGGCAAGTGACTTTCTCTTGCTTGCCCAAGAGAAAGTCACCAAAGAGAAGGGCACCCCGGTCGCTGCGCCGCGCGAGAAGCGCGCGCGGTCCCCTGCGCTCCTCACCGCTCCCGGACGCTCGTCCAACTCGCCGGCGGCGTAAAAGCAACGCCGCTCGGGCTCGAACACGGTCGAGCGAATACCACCGGGAGCGGTTCCGGTGCTCGGCTGGCTCTACGGGGATTGAACTGCAACTACAACAGCAACAGAAAACCCACGACAGCAGAATCTTTCGTGGTTGCCGTTGTTGCTCGGGTCCCCGTAGGGCGCGGCTTCGAGCATCGCAGAGTTTGGGCAAAAGCCCGAAGGGGAGCGGACAGGGAGTCCGCTCCCGAGACACAGTACAGGGAAGTACTGTGGCTCGGCGCCGGCCCAAACCCGAGGAGCGCAAGAAGCGCTTGCGCCCTGTCGGGGGGTCCTTCTCTTTGCGTACTTTCTCTTGGACAAGCAAGAGAAAGTACGCCGACCGCGGTTCGGGAACCGCAAGTACAATTTATTAATTTATTATTCGATGAAATCGCGCGTAGCGCGATACAAATTAATTCGTGACGCTGGAGTAGAGCACTCGTGCAACCGAAAATAATCGCCGTAACTCTCGGGGAGCCGGCAGGTGTTGGGCCCGAGCTCTGCGTGCGGCTTGCGGCGCAACCGCGAGACTTCGGTCTCGTCTTCATCGGCGATCCTTCGGTGCTCGAAGCATGCGCTCGCACGCTCGATATGTCGCTCGAGTACGCCGAATGGCCTGGACGGTCACAGGTCGATACGCGCACGTATGCACTGCCGGTTCGCACCGCGCGCCCCGTAATCGCGGGGCGGCTCGAACCGCTCAATGCCCCGTACGTCATCCAAACACTCAGTCTTGCCGTGGACGGATGCTTGCGCGGCGAATTCGACGCGCTCGTCACCGCGCCGGTGCACAAAGGCGTCATCAACGACGCCGGCATTCCGTTCACGGGTCACACCGAATTCATCGGCGATCGCTGCGGCGTCGACGCGGTCATGATGCTCGCATGCCCGGGCCTTCGCGTCGCGCTCGCGACGACGCATCTACCGCTCGCGCAGGTAAGCAGCCATATCACCCGCGAGCGACTGCGCGCGGTCATTTCGACGTTGCACGGCGATCTCAGACGCAAGTTCCGCATCGATTCGCCTCGCATCAGCGTCTGCGGGTTGAACCCACACGCCGGCGAGTCCGGACATCTAGGACGCGAAGAGATCGAGGTCATACAGCCGGTGATCGAAGAACTGGCGCGCACCGGCATGCGCTTACGCGGTCCGCTCCCGGCGGACACCGCGTTCCTGCCGGCGCAACTCGAGAAAACCGACGCGGTGCTCGCGATGTACCACGATCAGGGATTACCGGTCTTGAAGCATCACGATTTCGCCCGCGCGGTGAACGTCACGCTCGGGCTTCCGTTCGTGCGCACGTCGGTCGATCACGGCACCGCGCTCGACATCGCCGGCACCGGGCGCGCCGATCCGTCGAGCCTATACGCGGCCGTGACGCTCGCGCGCGAGCTCTGCGCGTGATGCACGCGCGAGCGCGCAAGCGCTTCGGTCAGCACTTCCTGCACGATCGGAACGTCATCGATCGCATCGTATCGGCTTTCGATCCGAAACCCGACGAGGCGATCGTCGAGATCGGACCGGGCCGCGGCGCGCTCACGTGGCCGCTGCTCGAGCGGGTGCCGCGACTGCACGCCGTCGAGCTCGATCGCGATCTCGCCGCGCGCCTGCCGACGCTCGCCGCCGGTCGCGGCGAGCTGATCGTGCATCAAGCCGACGCGCTAACGTTCGATTTCTCCGCGCTCGCCCGCGACGACCGGCGCCTGCGCCTCATCGGCAATCTGCCCTACAACATCTCCACGCCGCTTTTGTTTCATCTCATCGAGCAGGTCGATGCCATCGACGACATGCTGTTCATGCTGCAAAAGGAAGTCGCCGACCGACTCGCCGCGCCGCCCGGCACCAAGACCTACGGCCGCTTGAGCGTGATGATCCAGTGGCGTTTTGACGTCGAGCCGTTGTTCGAAGTTGGGCCGGGCGCGTTCCATCCCCCGCCCCAAGTAGATTCCAGCGTGATTCGGCTACGCCCCCGCCGCGAGCAGGGCATTGCGATCCTCGATCCCGATTCCTTCCGTCGCATCGTGCGAGCGGCTTTCGGACAACGGCGCAAAACCTTGCGCAACAGTCTGCGCTTACTATTGGACGACGCCGCGTTCGCGCGCGCCGGCATCGACCCTCGCCGCCGCGCCGAAGACCTGACCCTCGAGGAATTTTCCCGCCTGAGCGAAGTCACGCCAACCAAGAGCGCGCCGGATTGTTGACTAGCCACTTCTGAGTCACCCGGTTTGCTGCTACCCCTGCTCGCCGGACCTCCCGTCAATCGAGTGACAGGCGCCCCTTGAGGCGACCCCACCGTTTCGATTGCGCCTTTCGTCGCCCCATCGCCATGACAAGCAGCGTGAGCGCAACGGAAACCCGACGACAAACTAGGTCGGACGGGGATATCGACCCCGGCATGCGGCCGCTGACCACGCTTACTTGCGGGCAGAATCCGAGCGTTCTGGCGCTCCTGTGACCCGTCAAATATTTGACGACAACGCTGGCACAGTTGCTGCTTTCCATACAGCAAATACCTCATTTAACCGCTACATTTCACTTAGGGCACGAAAAAGGGTTTCAGGAAATGCGCAAGGAACAAATGGCCACGGCCATGCCCATTGAATTGCCGCTACCGGCACCGCTCGCGCTGGTGCCGGGCGAAGTACCTTTCAAGATTCCCGGTTATCGGATTACGGCACGCATTCACCAAAGTGGGCGCGCCGATATCTATCGCGGCGTACGCGAATGCGATGATCAGCGGGTCGTCTTGAAAACGCTGCACGGTCACGCGCTGACACCCGAGAACATCGCCTGTTACCGGCACGAGTACCAAATGCTACAGCGCCTGCAGAGCGCTGGCGTCGTACGTGCTTATGACTTCAAGCAAGATCACTCGGTTGTCGCGCTGATCATCGAAGACTTCGGCGGCAAGGCATTGAAGGAATGGATTGGGAAATCGCAACCCACCCTCGGTTTGGACCGGCAGCTCGCCCTGGCGCTAAAACTAGTCGCCGCGTTGCGCGACGTGCACTCCGCCGACATTATTCACAAGGACCTCAATCCGAATAACATCGTCGTCAACGCCGCCACCGGGGAGCTCAAGCTCATCGACTTCGGTCTCGCGACGCCGTTGCAGCGCGAGCAAGCCACGACGGCAATTCCGACCATGCTGCTCGGGACGCTCGCCTACATCGCGCCCGAACAAACCGGCCGCATGAACCGGGCGGTTGACTACCGCAGCGACTTTTACTCGTTGGGCGCGACGCTGTACGAATTCTTCACCGGGCAGCCGCCGTTCACCGGGCAGGACGCGCTCGAGCTGATACATGCGCACATCGCGCGCCAACCGACGCCCCCGCACGTGGTGAACTCGAAAGTCCCCGAGCCGGTGTCGGCGATCATCATGAAGCTGCTCGCCAAGACGGCCGAGGAGCGCTACCAGAGCATCTGGAGCGTCGAAACCGATCTCGAGAACTGTTTGAAGCAATGGCGCTCGTCCGGCACCGTTGAGCCGTTCCCGATCGACCGGTCGAAAGTGCGCGACCGCTTCCAGTTACCGCAAAAGCTATACGGTCGCGATCGGGAGCTCGCCATGCTGCTTACCGCGTTCGAGAGCGCGAGCAACGGCGCGGCGGAAATTCTCTTCGTCACCGGCCATTCGGGCATCGGCAAGACGAGTCTGGTGCGCGAGGTTTACCGGCCGATCACCGCGAAACGCGGTTACCTCGCGGCCGGCAAGTTCGATCAGTTTCAACGCAACGTACCCTATAGCGCGGTGCTCGCCGCGCTGGGCGAGCTGGTCCGCCAGCTCTTGAGCGAAAATGAAGATCGGATCGGGCAATGGCGGAGCTCGCTGCAAGAGGCGTTGGGAAGCAACGCCGGGGTCCTGACCGACTTCCTTCCCGATCTCGCGCTGATCATCGGTGAGCAACCCGCGATCGCCGCCCTGAATCCGTTGGAAACGCAGGAACGTCTATTCGCGGTGCTGCGCAAATTCTTGGGCGCAGTTTGCCGGCGCGAGCACCCGCTGGTGCTCTGCTTCGATGACTTGCAATGGGCCGACAGCGCGTCACTCGGCCTGCTGCTTCACATTTTGATGGACCGAAACCTCGAGTTTTTCCTGCTGATCGCCTCTTACCGTGACAACGAAGTCGACGCCGGTCATCCGGTGATGCTGGCGCGCGAGCAGTTGCAAAAGCGCGGCGTGACCGTTAGCGAGATCCTGCTGACACCGCTCGACGTCACGCACGTCGAGCAATTGATCGGCGATGCATTCGACGTAGGAGCGAAAGAAACGGCGGCACTGGCGAAGCTGGTGCATGCGAAAACCCGCGGCAATCCATATTTTGTGGACGAGTTTTTGAAGTCGCTGCACGCGAACGGCCTGCTGCACTTCGACGCAGCGAACCGCGGGTGGCGCTGGAATCTCGAAACGATCCAGACGCAGTCCGTCACCGACAACGTGGTCGAGTTCATGGCGCGGAACATCCGCGAGCTGAAACCAGAGGCGCAGCGCTTGCTGCAGCTCGGGGCGTGCGTCGGCAATACCTTCGACGCGCAAACGCTCGCCGTCGTGGCCGAACAATCTCCCGAACATTCCGTTCAGCTTTTGCAACAGGCGATCCTGCGCGGTCTGATCATGCCGGTCGAGCAGGCCTACCATTGGGCGGCGGTCAGCGCCGCTCGTGGAGACAATGCACACTTCCGCTTCGCGCATGATCGCGTGCAGCAGGCGGCGTACGGGCTCATCCCCGAGCGCGAGCGCGCACGCGTTCACTATCGCATTGGCCGGCTGCTGCAGGGGAGTTACGACGCCGCCGAGCTCGAGAAGAACCTATTCCAGGTCGTCAACCATCTAAACGCCGGCAGAGCGGAGGCGACATCGGACGAGCATGAACCACTCGCCAAACTCAATCTCGCGGCCGGACGCCGCGCCAAGGCTACCGCCGTCTACGACGCGGCAGCGGGCTACTTCAAGACCGGAATCGAACTGCTCGACACGCACGCCTGGGAGCGGCACTACGAGCTCGCGCTCGCGCTCCACACCGAAGCGGTACAAACCGCCGCGCTCAGCAACGACTACGCGGAATTGAACCTACGCTTCGAGACGGTCTGCGCCCACGCCCGAACGCCGCTGGATCAGATGCCGGTGTATGAGGCGAAACTGGACGCGGAAAATCGCCGAGCGGATAGCCGCGCCGCGACCGAGACCGGGCTCGAAGCCCTGCGCTTGCTCGGCGTGCGGTTTCCGAAAAAACCGAACCGGCTCCACATGCTTTACTACGTCGCGCGCGCGCGCGTCGCGATGTTCGGACGCACTCCGGAAAGCCTGCTCGATCATCCACGGATGACCGACCCGCATCGAATCGCGGAGTCGCGCATCCTTCGGCTTCTATGCCACGTCTTCTACGCATCGAGCCGCGAGCGGCTGATCCTTACCCTGTACCGCTTCGTTTATCTCTGCGTCAAGTATGGCAACTCCGACACGTCGCCGTCGATGTATACGAGCTACGCGATGACGTTGTGCGCCGGCCTAGACATCGACAAAGGTTATCGGTTCGGTCAGCTCGCGCTCGCGTTGGTCGAGAAGCTCGACGCCAAAGAGCGGCGCTCTTTGGTCTCGGTCCTCGTGCACGGCACTGTCGATCACTGGAAAAAGCCCTGTCGCGAGTCGCTCGCGCTGCTGCTCGACGTCTACCGCGAGTCGCTCGATCGCGGTGACATAGAAAGCGCGGCGCTCGCGTTGCTGTATCTCGGCTACCAGTCGTTTCACGTCGGGGAGGCGTTGCAACCGCTCCTCAAGACCCTGCGCGATAACATCGAAGCGCTCGGTAAGACGATCAACGACAAGCGCAACCAAGGCATACTCGAGATCTATCGAGACGCCGTTCTGCTTTTGACGAACTCGGCGGAGTACAACAACTGCTTCTCCACCGCGCCGGAACACCAGGAAGCGGCGAAGATCACCGAGAAGAAGCACCCTCTCACGTTCCATTTCTTCAAAGCGTTCATGGCGTTTCATTTCGGCGACGCGGCGAGCGCGCACGCCCACATGCAGCTTTGCCGCAAGTACGCCTACACGGTGGTCGGCATCGTGCGATTTGCCGACCTGTACCACGGTCTTGCCGCCGTCGCGGTGCACCCGACACTCGGTAAACGTCAGCAGAAGGAAAACCGCGCCGCGCTCCTGCGAATCAAAGACCGCCTGAAGCTATTCGCCAAACACGCGCCGGACAACTATTTACACCGTTGGCATTTGCTCGAAGCGGAATTCGCGCGCCTCGAAGGCAAAGACAGCGTCGCGGGAGCCCATTACGATCAGGCGATCGACGCGGCGAAGAGCAGCGGCCACATTCACGAAGAAGCGCTCGCCAACGAGCTGGCCGGGCGCCATTTCCTCGCGAAAAATAAAGGCAAGCTCGCGCAACTCTACTTGAGCGAAGCTCGCGCGCTCTACGTACGCTGGGGCGCAACCCGTAAAGTGCAATGGCTGGATGAGACCTACCCGCAACTCCAGTTGGCGGCGGCGCCGAAAGCGACGAGCATCGGCGGGACCGTCGGCACGGCCGCCATCGCGACCATGAGTCTCGACCTTCCGGCGTTAATGAAGGCGCTGAAGGCGATCGCGGAAGAAACCGTACACAGCCAGATCCTGCATCGGACGATCGAGATCGTCATGCAGTTCGCCGGCGCCGATAAAGCACTGCTTTTGCTGCGCAGCGATGAGGAGCTGCGCGTCGAGGCGGACATGGACACGTCCCGCGAGGGAGTCGAGCTATTGAAGTCGGTTTCCATACAGAACAGCACCCGCCTATGCCAGGCGGTGGTAAATTACGCCAAGCGCACCAAGGCGTGCGTCGTGATTCACGACGCGCAGGAACCGCAGTCGGTAGTGCCGGGGTTGCAAAACGACGCCTACATCCGGGGCAACCGCGTGAGGTCTATTTTGTGTATTCCCATAACCGCCGGCGCACGACAAGACGCCGAGGTCATCGGGCTACTCTATGTCGAGAACAATCAGTCCCCCTACGCGTTCACCGAACAGCGCGTGGAAACACTCGAGATCATTTGCCTGTCCGTCGCCGGGCGGCTCGAGCTCTCGCGCAAGGCCATCACCGATTCGCTGACGGGCCTGTACAACCGCGGCTACTTCCAAAGCACTCTCACCAAGGAGCTTTCCCTGGCGCGACGCAAGGAACGGCCGCTGTCGCTGGTGATGATCGATATCGATCACTTCAAGAAGGTCAACGATGAGTGGGGCCATCAGGTGGGCGACGAAGTGATCAAGCACGTTGCGCGCGCGATCAGAGAGACCTGCCGCGAAACCGACGTGGTGGCGCGCTACGGCGGGGAGGAGATGGTGGTCATCTTGACCGAAACCAGTACCGAGCAGGCGACCGTCGTCGCCCAGCGCATTCGCCAGACGCTCGAGGAGCATCCGCTCACGCTAAACGATCGCGTCGTCAAAGCGACGGCGAGCCTCGGCGTCGCGACGAACGATACGCAGCGCAATGAACCGGAAACTCTGATCAAAGCCGCGGATGAGGCGCTGTATCGGTCGAAGGCAAACGGGCGCAATCGCGTTACGGTTGCCTAGCCCGCATTCGGCGAAATGCCGACGCGCGGTTCGCCGTTCTCCGCCGCTGCCGGTCCCTCGAGTCGTTCCATCGTCTGCGCAACCCACGTCTCGGCGCGCCGGAGAATCTCTTCGTGATCGCGCCCGCACGACTCGATGGCCGGGCCGATGATCAACTGAATCGTCCCCGCGCGCTTGATGAAGCTCCGCCGCGGCCAGTAGTGGCCGGCGTTATGCGCGACCGGGACGACCGGGTAGCCGGTCTCGGCCGCGAGCACCGCGCCGCCTTGTCCCCAGCGCCGCCGCTGCCGCGGCGCGACGCGCGTGCCTTCCGGGAAGACCGTCACCCAAATGCCGTCACGCAGCCGTTCGCGGCCTTGCGCGATCACCTGCTGGATTGCTCCCCGCTTCGACGCGCGGTTGATGGCGATCGGCTTCAGCAGCGCGAGCGCCCAGCCGAATAGCGGGATCCATATCACCTCGCGCTTCAGCACCCAGGTTTGCGGCGGAAAGATGAGGGCGAGCGAGAACGTCTCCCATGACGATTGGTGCTTCGCCATGACGATCGCCGGCCCGTCGGGTAGGTGCTCGCGTCCATGCACTTCGTGACGCACGCCGCATAGCACGCGCAGCAGCCAGATTTGGAACGCCGCCCAACGGCTGATCAGGTAAAAACGCCAGCGAAACGACAACGGAAACGTCAACAGCATCAGCGGCGCATAGATCGCGACCGAAAGCCACATGACCGCGTTGAACAAAGCCGAGCCGAGAACTTGCCTGATGTCGTAGCGCAGCGACGTGACGCCAGGCGCACGCGCGGTCACGATGCCGCCGGCAGATCGCCGGAAAGCAACGCCTCGGCGAAGCCCGCGAGATCATCGTAAACCGGCAAGCCCTCGAGCTGCTTGCCCTTGCGCAGCGTGCGCTTGCCATGGCCGGTGCGCAGCAACACCGGACGCGCGGCCGCGGCACGCGCCGCCACGATGTCGCGCTCATCGTCGCCGACCGCGTACACGCTGTTCAGGTTGACTTTCAAACGCTCGGCGATCTCTTGAAACAGCCCGGGGGCGGGTTTGCGGCAATTGCAATCGTCGTCCGGGCCGTGCGGACAAAAGAAAATCGCATCGAGATCCCCGCCCTTCGCGCGCACCGCATCGATCATCTTGAGGTGTATCTTCATCAACGTATCGATGTCGAAGAGTCCGCGGGCGACGCCCGACTGGTTGCTCGCGACCACCACGCGATAACCCTCGCGGTGCAGCCGCGCGATCGCCTCGAGGCTTCCCGGAATCGGTTTCCATTCCTCCGGCGACTTGATGTACGCGTCCGAGTCGTAGTTGATGACGCCGTCGCGATCGAGGATGACGAGTTTCATCGTGCCCTATCCCTGCAACCGCGAGACGTCGGCGATGTAGCGAAACTCGCGGCGAATTTCCGCCAACAGCTGTAAGCGCGCGGTGCGCAGACTTTCGTCATCGACCATTACCATAACTTTGTCAAAAAAAGCGTCCACGGCGCCGCGCAATCCGGCGAGCTCCTTGAGCGCATCGTCATAGTTACCTGCGGAGAGGAGCGGATGTACCTTAACGGAAACTTCACCTAGCTGCCGTGCCAATTCTTTTTCCGCGTCCTCTTGCAACAACGCGCCGTCGATGGCAGGAACGATTTTATCCACGTCGCCGTTTCCGGCCTGACGGAGAATATTCTGAATACGCTTGTTAGCGGCTGCCAGCGCCATTCCCTCGGGTAGCGCGCGGAACTTCTTGATAGCGCGGAGCCGCGGCAACACTTCATCGAGCTGCGTCGGATTTAACGCGAGCACAGCGTCGATTTCATCGGGTGCGTAGTTGTCCTTATGCTCACGCAGATAGGACTTCAATCGCTCTAATATAAACACATGCAAGTTGGCCACGACCGTATTGGCTATCACCCCCGCCGGAAAGCAACTGGCCGAGAAGTGCAGTAATTTTAAAATATCCAAGGACGGGATATTCTTGCGCTCGACAAGAATGCGCACGACACCCAGAGCCTGTCTCCGCAAACCAAACGGGTCCTTGTCGCCAGTCGGAACCAAACCGACGCCGTAAATGCCGACCAACGTATCCAACTTGTCCGCCAACGCGACACTGATGCTATCCGCAGAGCGCGGCAGTTCATCGCCGGCGAAACGTGGCAAATAATGTTCGCGCACCAGTTCGGCAACCTGGGGATCGCTATCGCGAAGATAGTAATAGCCCATGGTCCCTTGCAGTTCGGGAAACTCCCCCACCATATCCGTCACAAGATCGGCTTTCGATAGGTAGGCGGCGCGCTCGGCCCACTCGACAGAAGCATGGACCTGGCGTGCTATCTCGCCCGCGAGCTTCTGGATGCGCAGCACGCGTTCGTACTGGCTACCGAGTTTGCTCTGATAAACGACATCTTTAAGTCGCTCAACACGGTCGCTCAGGCTAGTCTTGCGATCCTGATCGTAGAAGAACTTGGCGTCCGACAACCGCGCGCGTAACACGCGCTCATTGCCGTGAACGATCTGGCTGGCGTCGGCGGGATGCATATTGGAGACAAACAGGAATCGCGGTAGCAACTTTCCCGAAGGCGGCGAAGACTCCAGAAGCGGCGGCGGCTTTATCGGCTCATCCATCAGCACCATCGGAAAATATCTCAAGTGCTGCCGCATGCTCGCGACCAAGCAATCTCGGGGCACCTCGAGGAATGAGGATTCGAAGTCGCCCGCGTAGACGCGTGGACTTTCTACGATGTTGGTGACCTCATCCAGCAATTCCTGCGCCTTGTCAAAATTCCAAGTGGCTTTGCGCCCCGATTTGGCGGCAACTTTATACAGCTCGCGCACGATGCTTGCGCGTCGCTCGTCGAACGAGGCGATCACCTTGCCTTGGATGCGCAGCGTCTTTTCATAGTCGCTCGCGCGCTTGATGGTGATCGTGCCGTTACTGAGAAAACGATGACCGAGCGTCTTGTTACCGCTTTTCAGTCCGAGCACGACACCCGGCACCACTTTCGATCCGTACAGCAGGATCAGTCCGTGCACGGGACGCACGAACTGCACTTCGCCAGCACCCCAGCGCATCAACTTCGCGACCGGCAGCTTTTTCAACGACGTCTCGACGATGGCGGCTAAATGGCGCGCGAGCGGTTCGCCCTTCTGTTTCGTTTGAAAAACGAAGTGCTCGCCCTTCTCGTCCTTACGCCGTTCGAGATTCGACGCATCGACGCCACACGAGCGCGCGAAACCGAGAAGCGCGGGCGTCGGCTTGCCCTGAGCGTCGAGCCCCGCCTGAGCCGACGGGCCCTTGCGCTCGACGACGCGATCCGGTTGCGTCGCGATCACGTCGCTCACCCGCACCGCGAGTCGACGCGGCGTGGCGTACGTTTCGGTCTTGGCGCGCGCACCGAGGAAATGGTGTTCCCGCAATCCGCCGACGACGCCGTCCGCAAACGCTTCCGATAGGCGTTTGAGCGATTTCGGGGGCAGCTCCTCGGTCAGCAGCTCTACGAGCAAACTTTCCGCTTTCGGCGTCTTGGCGGTCTTGCGCTTGGCCACGATCGTTACGCTCAGGCGCTCGCTCTCTTTTTTGCCGGTCGCGTTTGCTTCAGCATCGGGAAACCGAGTTTCTCGCGCGACGCGTAATACGCCTGCGCGACCGCGCGCGCGAGGTTGCGAATGCGGCCGATGTACGCGGCGCGCTCGGTGACGGAGATCGCGCCGCGAGCGTCGAGCAGATTGAAGGCGTGGCCGGCTTTCAAAATCATCTCGTAACCGGGCAGCGGTAGGCCCAGATCCAAAAGCCGTTTGGCCTCGGCTTCGAATTGGTTGAACTGCTCGAAAAGCAACGAAACGTTGCTCGCTTCGAAGCTGAACTTGGACTGCTCGTATTCGTTCTGGCGGAAAACGTTGTCGTAGGTAAGCGCGGTTCCGTCCGGCGCGACCGTCCACACCAGATCGAATACGTTCTCGACGCCTTGCCGATACATCGCCAGGCGCTCCAGACCGTAGGTGATCTCGCCCAACACCGGTTTACAGTCGAGGCCGCCGACCTGCTGGAAATAGGTAAACTGCGTGACCTCCATCCCGTTCAACCACACTTCCCAGCCTAGGCCCCACGCACCGAGCGTAGGGTTTTCCCAGTCGTCTTCGACGAAGCGGATGTCGTGTCGCATCGGATCGATCCCAATCGCGCGCAGCGAGTCGAGATAGATCTCCTGGATGTCGTGCGGCGACGGCTTGAGCACAACTTGAAACTGATGATGCTGGTACAGGCGATTCGGGTTCTCGCCATAACGCCCGTCCTTCGGGCGACGGGACGGCTGCACGTAGGCCGCGTGCCACGGTTCCGGACCAATGGCGCGCAGAAACGTCGCGGGGTGCGAAGTGCCCGCTCCGACCTCCATATCCAACGGCTGCAAGATCGCGCAACCGTAGTCGGCCCAGTAGCGCTCGAGGCTGAATATCAATTCTTGAAAGGTCACGAATCTAGACGCGACAGCGTTCCGGTAATCCAGGATTTTTGTGTGCGAGACTTTATCTGCCCGCGATTATAGCGGCGCGTACGGGGCGGCGCACGGCGGCGCCGTTTAGATGGCGTTCGGCGATGAAGCCGGACCGTCCGCGGGTGGGGCGGCACCCAGCTCGCGGCTTATCACTTCCGCCGCGTCGCCGGGATAGCGCATGAGCAGATTCAGTATCTTCTGCGACCGTCGATCGAAGTAACTCGTGTGGGTCGCTGGGTTGTGCCGCTCGGGCGCCGGGAGGCTCGCCACGAGTTTCGCCGCTTGCTCGATCGTCAACGCCGCCACCGCCGTGCCGAAATACGTCTGCGCCGCCGCCTGCACTCCGTATACTCCCGACCCGAACTCGGCGATATTGAGATAGAGCTCGAGGATGCGACGCTTGCTGAGGTTGCGTTCCAGTCCCCAGGTCAACACCAGCTCATGCCATTTACGCAGTGGATTGCGCGACGAGTTCAGAAACAGATTCTTGACGGTTTGCTGCGAAATCGTGCTCGCGCCCAACGCCATCCGTCCCTCGGCGAGGTTGTAGTTCATCGCCTCCTTGAAGGCGAGCAGATCGAAACCGCTGTGCTGATAGAAGCGTGCGTCTTCGGCCAAGATGACGGCGCGCGTGAGATATATCGGAACGACCGCGAGCGCGACCGGTTGCCACTGCAACGGCGGCAGGCTCCCGTCGTCGGCGCGCTTCAACTCGTACTCGCGAATGAAGTTCGACTTAGGGACTTGGCCGGCCGCGATCGACTTCCAGTCCGGCCACGTCAGCATGAGATAGAACAGATCCGCGAGCAGCAGTATCAGCGCGAGTCGTACCGTCCAATGAAGGACTCGCCCCACGCGTGTCAGCTGCCAGCCGATGCCGGCCCGTTTACGCCGCCAGCGCAATTTCATACCGTTTATCCAATTTGCTAATGCCTGCGGGCAACGTCCGTTTTCCGCAGTGCCTTGGCGAAGCTACGTCGACCCGAGCGGGACGCCCTGGTGTAACTCCGCATCGTGCTTCCGTCGGATTCAGAATAGACAATTTCGCCTCGTTTGGTTATGGTGGCCATCCTGCGTGTCAGGGCAACGCCCGAATCACCCGGAGGAGTCCGGTCGCAAGAACCGGCAGCTAAAACAAAGAGCGGGCCTGCAAGGGCCCGTTCTCATTTCCGCCGATTAAAATGGCGCTTCGCCCGATCGGCGGACGACCCCACGGACAGAATCTTTCTATCGATGACGCTGACCGCATCCCCCGATCGTAACGCCCCCCGCAAGGCGGTGGCCCTCATTTCCGGCGGGCTCGATTCCATGCTTGCGGCCCGGGTAATGCAGGACCACGGCATATCGGTCGAGGGCATCAACTTCTATACCGGCTTTTGCATCGAGGGGCATACCCAGGCGATACGGAACCAAACGCGCGAACGCCCCAAGCGCAACAACGCGCTCTGGGTCGCCGAGCAGCTCGGTATCAAATTACACCTTGTCGACGTGATCGAAGAGTACAAGAACGTCGTGATAAATCCAAAGCACGGTTACGGCGCCAATCTTAACCCGTGTCTCGACTGCAAGGGATTCATGGTCGGCAAGGCGCGCGAATGGATGGAGGCCAATCAATTCGACTTCATCGTGACGGGCGAGGTAATCGGCCAACGCCCCATGTCGCAGCGCCGCGATACCATGCCGATCGTCGCGCGCGAGTCGGGCGCTTTCGATCGATTGCTTCGGCCGCTGTGCGCGAAGCTCCTGCCCCCAACGCTACCGGAGCGCGAAGGATGGGTCGATCGAGATCGCTTGTTCGATTTCAACGGACGCAGCCGTAAGCCGCAGATGGCGCTCGCGGCGCATTACGGTTTCACGGACTACGCGCAGCCGGCCGGCGGTTGCTGTTTTCTCACCAATGCGCAGTACTCGAACAAGCTCGCCGACCTCTGGGAGACGCGTGGCGAAAAACGCTACGAGCTCGAAGATATTCTGCTGCTCAAGGTCGGGCGGCACCTGCGCCCGCGGCCGCATTTCAAACTGATCGTGGCGCGCGACGAAGGCGAAACCAATTTTCTCTTAGGTTTTCGCCAGCGCTATACGCATCTGCAGGCGACCAGCCACAACGGGCCACTCGCGCTGATCGAGGGAAACGCATCCGACGATGATCTCGAGCTCGCCGCGCGCCTGACCGCGCGCTTCGGCAAAGGACGCGACGCGACTCAAGTGACAGTCGCCATTACGGATCAAGCCGGGCGGACGCACACGCGAGACGTGTCACCGCTTACCGCCGACGCGATCCCCGAAACCTGGTACCTATGACGCATCACGTGCTCGACGCGCGCCGTCTGCTTTGTCCGATGCCGGTGATCCGCGCGCAAAACACCGTTGCGCGCCTGGCGCCCGGCGACACGCTGGAAGTGCAGGCGACCGATCCCGGTGCGCTGCACGACATTCCAACTTGGTGTCGCGTGCACGGGCACGAGGTATTGTCCACCGCCAACGTCAAGGGAGAGGTGCGCGTCACATTGCGAGTGACGCATTCATGAGCGGCGTCCACGCGAGCGCTTTCGACGCCGCCGACCCGACCCGCTACCACGCGAGCCGTCGCGTCACGTGGGTCAGCGTCGTTCTGAACCTGGTGCTGACGGCGGCGCAAATCATCGTCGGCACTATCGGCAGCTCACAAGCGCTGGTCGCCGACGGTTTCCATACGCTGTCCGATTTGGTCACGGACACGATCGTGCTGTTCGCGCTGAAGCACACCGCGAAAGGCGCCGATGACGAGCATCCGTACGGTCACGCGCGCATCGAGACCGCCGTGACGCTCGTTCTGAGCGTGATGCTGATCGCCGTGTCGCTCGGCATCGCCTGGCGCGCCGGCGATCGCTGGCTATTCGACCCGCAGCCCTTCGTCACGCCCGCGGCGATCACTTTCTGGGTTGCGCTCGTGACGCTCGGCGCGAAGGAATGGCTGTATCGCTATACCATGCGCACCGCCACCCGGTTCGACTCCGCGATGCTGCGCGCGAACGCGTGGCATCACCGCAGCGATGCAATTTCCTCGCTCATCGTGCTTGCCGGCATCGGCGGTGCGCTTTACGGCTTCGGTTATCTCGACGCGGTTGCCGCAATCGCAGTCTCGATTCTCATCGCGAAAATCGGCGTGCAGCTTGGATGGCAGGCGTTGCGCGAGCTGGTCGATACCGGGCTCGACGCGGAGCAGCGCGAAGCGATCCGCCGCGCCATCGAGGAAGTCGCGGGCGTCCGGGCGTTACATCTACTGCGCACTCGACGCGCGGGCAGCGCAGCGTTCGTCGACGTGCATATCCTCGTCGATCGCGACTTGAGCGTGTCGGAAGGACATCAGATCGGCGAAGTTGTGCGCAAGCAATTGATCGAGAGAATTCCTTCCGTCGCCGACGTGATGGTGCATATCGATACCGAAGAAGACGGCGCCGGCAATCCCGGCCCGCAATTGCCGTTGCGTGGAGAGATCGCCCAGCGCTTGAACCGCTACTTCGCGGAAATTCCCGAGGCCCATTTGATCGAGCAGATGCTGCTGCACTACGGGCAAGGACGAGTCGACGTTGAGCTGCGTTTGCCGCTGTCCGCCGTGGCTACGGCGGAGGCAGGGTGCGTGTTGGCTCACCGGTTCGCGCTGGCGGCCGGGCGCGATCCGGAGATCGGGAAGGTTGAAATCTATTTCCACTCGCCCGCCCCATAATGGGGACTCGTGCTACGAACGAGTCCCGTTCTGGTGCGCGCATCATCGTCACATGATGGAGTAAATCTTCTTGATCATCGGTTTACGCGCGAAGTCGCGTGGCATATTTCGTGCAATTAACCAGTGGTCAAAATTGTGCGTTAAGCTCACACACCGCATGCCACCTTTTTGGAGGATTCCGAGATGTCTCCCGCCGAAGTATTGAAATTGATCAAAGATAAAAAGGTGAAGTTCGTCGACTACCGCTTCACCGACACCAAGGGTAAAGAACAGCACGTCTCGGTGCCGACGAATCAAGTCGTCCCCGAGACCTTCGAGGAAGGCAAGATGTTCGACGGCTCCTCGATCGCCGGTTGGAAGGGCATCCAGGAGTCGGACATGATCCTGATGCCGGAAGCCGCGACCGCCGTAATGGATCCGTTTATGGAAGAGCCAACGCTGGTTTTGCGCTGCGATGTGATTGAACCGTCCACGATGCAAGGGTATGAGCGCGACCCGCGCTCGCTCGCCAAGCGCGCCGAGGCGTATCTGAAGAGCACCGGCATCGCCGACACCGCGTACTTCGGTCCCGAGGCCGAGTTCTTCATTTTCGACGACGTGCGCTGGGGCGCCGACATCAGCGGCTGCTTCGCCAAGGTCGATTCGGAAGAAGCTTCCTGGAATACGGAAAAAGTTTACGAAGGCGGCAACCTCGGCCATCGCCCGGGCGTCAAGGGCGGCTACTTCCCGGTGCCGCCGGTCGATTCGCTGCAAGACATCCGCTCCGCGATGTGCCTCGCCATGATGGAGATGGGCGTCGAGATCGAAACCCATCACCACGAAGTTGCGACCGCGGGCCAGAACGAGATCGGCATGAAATTCGCGAGCCTGGTGAGGAAGGCCGACGAGCTCCAGATCTACAAGTACTGCGTGCATAACGTCGCGCACTCGTACGGCAAGACCGCGACCTTCATGCCGAAGCCGCTGGTCGGCGACAACGGTTCGGGCATGCACGTGCATCAGTCGCTGTTCAAAGACGGCAAGAATATGTTCAGCGGTAACGAGTACGGCGGGCTGTCGCAGCTCGCGCTTTACTACATCGGCGGTATCATCAAGCATGCGCGCGCACTGAACGCGATCACCAATTCCGGCACCAATTCCTATAAGCGCTTGGTGCCCGGCTTCGAGGCGCCGACATTGCTCGTGTACTCCGCGCGCAACCGGTCGGCGTCGATTCGCGTGCCGTACGTGCCGAGCCCGAAGGGGCGGCGCATCGAAGTGCGTTTCCCGGACGGAGGCAGCAACGCGTATCTCGCGTTCACGGCGATGATGCTGGCGGGCCTCGACGGCATTCAGAACAAGATCCATCCGGGCGAGCCGATCGACAAGGACCTGTACGACCTGCCGCCCGAGGAAGAGAAGAAGGTCCCGACCGTGTGCCACTCGCTCGACATGGCGCTCGACTATCTCGACAAGGATCGCGCATTCTTGAAGGCGGGCGGCGTGTTCACCGACGACGTGATCGACGCCTACATCGCCCTCAAGATGCAGGAGGTCACGCGGCTGCGCATGACCACGCATCCGATCGAGTTCGACATGTACTACAGCGTTTGACCGCAGCATTATGTCGCCCGAAAAACGCCCCCGAACCTGGGGGCGTTTTTTGTTTGCGTCGCCGCTGCACGCCGGGTTCGTAACGATGAAGTCACCGCAGTCCGCTCAAGCGATTCTCGAAAACCTCAGCACCGCGGTGGTGACGCTCGATCGCGAATTGCGTTTGACGGCGATCAATCCGGCGGGAGAGATGATGTTCGAGGCGAGCACCAAGAAAATGATCGGTCACCGCCTCGCCGACATGTTCAGCGGCGGGGACGCGCTGCTGCAGGCACTGCAGGAATCGCTCAACACCGGCCATCCGATCACCGCGCGCGGCGTGAGCATGGTGCTGCCGGGCCATCGCCCGTTGACCCTCGATTGCGTGATCACTCCGCTTTCCAACACCCCGGCCCACGACGACGGCACCGCTGCCCCCGGCTTATCGCTGCTGGTCGAGTTGACGCAAATCGACCGGTTGCTTCGGCTCACTCGCGATGAAAATTTTCTCGATCGACAAGCTGTGAATCGCGCGGTGATGCGTGGCCTGGCGCATGAAATAAAGAATCCCCTCGGCGGTCTGCGCGGGGCCGCGCAACTGCTGGAGCGGGAGTTGCTGCCTAAGGGGCTCAAGGAATACACGCGCATCATCATTCACGAGGCGGATCGCCTGCGGAATTTGGTCGATCGCATGATCGGCGCGCATCAGCCCCTAGCCAAGCGCCCGGTCAACGTGCACGCCATACTCGAGCACGTGCGGCTCCTGATGCTCGCCGAAGTCCCGGGCGGGCTATACATCGAGCGCGACTACGATCCGTCGCTTCCGGGGCTCGAGGGCGACTCGGAACAGCTCATTCAGGCGGTGCTCAACATCGTGCGCAACGCCGTGCAGGCCCTCGAGGGCCGCGGCACCATCGTGCTACGCACGCGCGTGGATCGGGGGTTTACTATTGGGCAGCGGCGTCATCGGTTGGTGCTACGGGCGGAAATCGAGGACAACGGCCCCGGCATCCCCCCCGAGCTACTCGAGCACATCTTTTACCCGATGGTCACCGGACGCGCGGATGGGACCGGCTTAGGGCTTTCGATCGCGCAGGACATCGTGAGCAAGCACGGCGGCCTGATCGAGTGCGAAAGCCGACCGGGCCGAACGGTGTTCACCGTGTATTTACCCTTGGAGAATGGCAATGGCTAAGCAGGAGATCGTGTGGGTCATCGATGACGATCAATCGATCCGTTGGGTCCTGCAGAAGGCGCTCGAGCAGGCGGGATTTTCCGTGCGCGCGTTCGACTCCGCCAACGAAATGGATGAGTTGCTCGATCGCGCTCAACCGAACGCCATCGTTACCGACATCCGCATGCCCGGCACCGACGGTCTGGAGCTGCTGTCACTCATTCAACACAAGGCGTCCGAGATTCCCGTCATCGTAACGACCGCCTATACCGACCTCGACAGCGCCGTCGCGTCGTATCGGCGCGGCGCCTTCGAGTATCTGCCAAAACCGTTCGACGTCGACGAGGCGGTTAACCTCGTGCGCCGCGCGCTGGAGCACCGCAAGCGCCGGCGCGTGGAGTCGCCCTCCGAGGAGCGCGTGCCGGAAATCATCGGGGCCGCTCCATCCATGCAGGAGGTGTTCCGCGCCATCGGGCGCCTCTCCGGTTCGCATCTCAGCGTGCTCATCAACGGCGCATCCGGCACCGGCAAGGAGCTCGTCGCGCGGGCGCTGCACAACCACAGCCCGCGCGCGGAAAAACCTTTTATCGCGATCAACATCTCCGCCGTTCCGAGCGAGCTGCTCGAGTCGGAATTGTTCGGTCACGAACGCGGCGCATTCACCGGCGCCACCACGCAGCGGCAAGGCCGCTTCGAGCAGGCGAACGGCGGCACGCTGTTCCTCGATGAGATCGGCGACATGCCGACCGAGCTGCAAACACGGTTGTTGCGCGTGCTCTCGGACGGGAAGTTCTATCGCGTCGGCGGCCACGATCAAGTGTCGACGGACGTGCGCATCATCGCCGCGACGAACCAGAATCTGGAAGATCGCGTGAAGCACGGCCGATTTCGCGAAGACTTGTTTCATCGCCTGAACGTCATTCGCGTCCACTTACCGCCGCTGCGCGAGCGGCACGAAGACATCCCTATTCTCGCGACGCATTTTTTGAAGCGCTCCGCCGCGGAGCTCAACGTCGAGCCGAAGCAATTGGCGCCGGAGACCGAACGCCACATCATCCAGCTACCCTGGCCGGGCAATGTCCGCCAGCTCGAGAACGCTTGCCGCTGGCTCACGGTCATGGCGCCGGGCCAGGTCATTCGCGTCGAGGACCTTCCGCCCGAGTTGCGCGGTGTCAGCGCCGGGCGCGAGGACGGCCGCTGGGAGACTAACTTGAAGCAGTTCGTCGAACATCGCCTCATGCGCGGCGAGGGACGAATTTACCGTGACATGAACGAAAGCTTCGAGCGGATTCTGATTCAAGCCGCGCTCAAATATACCGGCGGACGCAAGCAGGAAGCGGCGAAGAAGCTCGGCTGGGGCAGGAATACGTTGACGCGCAAGCTGAAGGAGCTCGGGCTGGACGCCTGAGTCCTCACGATTGCGCCGGCGTTCCATTCTCGGCGGACCTGGAAAATCGCGATCTCGTAGCGACTGACACTGTCGTCGCCGCCGGAAAGTCGGCACAACCCCTCCGCCCGAAAGAAGAAAACAACCGCTGATCGGATGCGGCGCAACGTTCTCTCGCTCCAAATGGAAAGGACAAAATCGCTGTATATGCTCTCGTATTGCGGCCGGCGCCCTCGCGCGGACGCGTAGCGATAAGAACTCACGGAAAAATTTTGACTAAGGAGCAGTCATGCGACGTCTGACTAAACTTCCTCTTTTTGTTTTCGGCCTCGGCCTGCTTGGTGCGGCGCTCTATGCGGCGGCGGGCGGCGGCGATAAGGCGGCACCCACTAGAGTTGCTTTCAACCCGAGCAATCCGCCAGCGCAAGCACCGCTAGCTACGACCGCTGCGCCGGGAGTAAACGATACCGGCACGTACGTCTTCGGGACGCCGCCGGGCGGCGGGTACGAAGAAGAATTGGCGAAATATCAACCGATCGCGGAGCATCTTTCGCGAGTCACCGGCAAACGTTTCGTGTATCGCTACGCCGCCGACTGGCTCAGCTACAGCAAGAACATGGCTAGCGGCGCGTACGACGTCGTCTTCGACGGTCCCGCGTTCAACGGCTGGCGGATCGATCGGATGAGCCACACGCCGCTCGTGAAGCTTCCCGACGATGTCGTCTTCGTGGTGGTTACGCGCGCCGACGGGCGCATCGGCCAACTCAAGCAGCTCGCCGGCCATCGCGTGTGCGCCATCGCGCCTCCGGACGTCGGCGCACTCGCGCTGCTGTCGCGGTTCGACAACCCCGCGCGCCAGCCCGTGATCGCCGAAGCCAGGAGCTGGCAAGAAGCGCACAAAGGCCTCATCGAAGGGAGGTGCGCCGCCAGCGTCATGTCGCAGAAGAACCTAGAGGCGATCGGACTGGGAGCGATGAAGGTCATTTACCAGCATCGCCCGCTCCCGAACTACGCCTTCTCCGCCGGCCCGCGCCTAACACCGGAGATGAAAGACAAAGTTCGCGACGCGTTACTCTCTGCATCCGGCAAGATCGCCACGGCCAAGCTGCGCGCGTCTTATGGCGGCGGCGATTTCATAGCGGCGACTCCGGCGGAATACGCGGGCCTTGCGAAGCTCCTCAAAGACAGCTTGTACTACCACTAACTGTTACAACGCTCGCACGACGCCGAGGTGAAATCACCTCGGCGTTTTTGTTTGACCCGAAGAACACCCACCGCGAGGACTCCGCCTCACCCCGCTTTACCTACAACGACAGCAGTCGACGAGCACAGCCACTACATCGGCACGCGCATAGCGCTCATATCCTAACGGGTAGCGACCAAAAATAATTCGCGACATAAAGCACGCCGACAAGCCCGGTCGCCGCGCCGAGCGACCATTTGAGCCACCCCTCGGGAATGAATCGCTGGGTTTTAGCGGCGAGCCACGCGCCGAGGATCGCGCCGCTCGCGACCAACAATCCGAACCCCCAGTCGGGCGGCGTTGCGATGTTCGTCAGCGCCGGCAGCACGAAGAGGTAGGAAAGCAGTCCCGCCAGCGACAACACGATAACGTAGGGGATGCTGGCCGCAACGATGACCGGCATCGGCAATCGATAGACGAGCGCCAAGATCGGCACGAGCAGAAATCCGCCGCCGATGCCGATCGTCGCACCGGCAACGCCGATGCCTAGACCCGTCAGGAACATCGTCGAATGCCGAAAGGTGACGTTGTCCTTCCCGTAGCCGAAGCGCATATGGCGCGACGTGCGCGCCAAGGTCAGGATACGAAAGCCGCGCGGTAATCCCGGTTCGCCGGCTTCACGGCGGCGGAACCAGCGCCAGCCCTCGAGCAGCAACTGCCCGGCGGTAACTAGCAGCACTAAACCGATGACCGCTTTGAACGGCGTCGGGTCGCTCAAGAAATATACTCGCAAGAACGGACCGAACGGCGCGCCCACGATCCCGCCGATGCAAAGCCAGCGAGCCATGTCCGGATTCCATTGGTGGTTACGTCTGAAACCCAACAGTGCGCCGAAGGGGTTGAGAAAGGCGATCAGCAAACAGGTCGGGCTCAGGCTCACACCGGTGAAGTGAAGAATCGACGCGGTGTAGGCCAACACGAACGTGCCGCTCGCCTGTCCGACGATCGCCATCGCGTAGCCGGTCCATAGGCCGAGCCATAACAATTGCGGCACGGTGAGCGCAACACCCGACACCGGAAACTGCCGCTCGCCATCGGGCACGAATCCGTACAGCAGCAAACATATTCCAAGTCCGAGCGCGAACACGCCGCCGGCGAGCGGCAGCTGTTCGGCGAGAAACTCGCGCAGAAAGGGATATCGCTGAAAGAACGCTCGGCGGCGCGCCGGCGGTCGGGGAGAGGCGATTCCCCCTCGGTCAGTTGGCGAAGATCTTATCGCCATCCGCGTCGACGCGCGCCTTCACCATGCCGTGCTCGTAACTGGCTTCGAACCAGTCCTTCAAGCGGCGGCGCACCGCCGGCGACAGATCGATCGAAACTTCCTTGAGCGTCTTGACGTCGCGGTAGTTCGGATCGTCGGCCGACACGCGGCGCACGACTTCCGGATCGAGGCGCAGCTTCTCGCCGAACCACACGCTCGCCTCCTCCTTGTGGGTGGCGATATAGTAAATCGATTCGCGCAACGCGTCGCGATAGCGTGGCAACGCATCGGCGTTTTTTTCGAGATAGGCGGTGCGCATGATCGACACGAACTCGAACGGCCACGTATGGATAATTCGCGCGCCAAACTGTTCCTGCATCTTTAACACTTGCGGCTGACGGATGACGATGGCGTCGGTAAAACCCTCGTTCAGCGTCAACACCAGCTCGTTCGGCTGCACGTTCAAGAGCGTGACGTCCTTCTTCGGATCGAGGCCGCGCTCCTTCAACAGCCGCAGCAGGTCGAGATGCGAATCGGAATTGAACGACACCGCGATCCGCTTCCCCTTGAGATCGTCCACGGCTTTCGCCGCGCTCTCCTTGGGCACCATGAGCGAATAGCTCGACGCGCCGAGACTCGCGACCACCGTCGCCGCGTTCGGCTGGCGAGACAGAAACGTCGTCACCGGCATGAGGCTGGTCACGACCGCGTCGACGTGTCCCGAGGCGAGCGCTTCCATCATCGGCGGGCCGTACTGGAAAAAGACGAACTCGGCGTCGAGTCCGTGCTTCTTGGCGAGGCCGGCGCGTTCCATGACGACGGGAATCTGGCCGTTCATGCCGGACGGATAGGCAATACGAATCTTGATCGCCGGCGCGTCGGCGGCCATCGCACCGACCGAACCGCCCAACCACGACGCGAGCAACAATCCTTCAGCAAACTTCAGCAAACCGAATTTCCGCTTCATGGACTTTCCTCCGCGCTGCTAGTTCTGCTTCCACGGAAGTACGTAACGCTCCACGCTCGTTAGCGCGAACGCCATCAACGATCCAAGGACTCCGATCGTTACCATGCCGACCAAGACGTGGCTCGTCTCGAGATTTAGCCGGCTCACCTGAATCATGTAGCCGAGCCCCGACTGCGCCGCGATCAGCTCCGCCGTGACGACTGCCATCCAGGATTGGCCGAGCCCGATCTTCAAGCCCGTCCATATCATCGGCAGCGCCGATGGAAAAATGATGCGCACGACCAGCGCGACCTTCTTCGCGCCGAGGCAACGCGCCGCGTTCAGGTGCTGGCTCTCGACCGAAAGGCCGCCGAAAAACGAGTTCAAGAAAATCGGAAAGAACGCGGCGATCGCGGTGATGAAAAAACTCGGCTTGTCGCCGATGCCGAACCAAAGGATCGCGATCGGGATCCAGGCGATCGGCGGTATCGGCCGAATGAGATTGACCACCGGCAGAACCAGGCGCCGCAGCGTAACGAAGTAGGCAAGCAACATCGCGAGCGGCACGCCGATGAAGCTCGCGATCAGGAAGCCGACGAAAACCCGCTTGAGGCTCGCGATGATGTCCTTCAAGAGCAGCCCATCGGCAACCAGCTCATAGAATCCTTCGAGCACCACCGCCGGCGTGGGCAACAGCACCGGGTTGTTGAGCCGCATCGCGACAACCGTCCAGATGAGCACGAACACGCCGATGCCCGCCAACATCCAGGCCGTGTTCGACAGCCACGCGGGCGCCGCCGGCAGGCGCCAACCGGCTCGTGGATGTTCCGCTCGCAACCTACGCTCCATGCGTCGCTCCCTCAGTGGATGACGCTGTTGAATATCTTCATCGTCTCTTCGCGAATCAATGCGCCGACACGGCGATTCAGCGCGCCGTACTCCGGCGTCTGCACGATGTCCGGGGTGCGCGGGCGCACGAGATTCACGCGG
The DNA here is from genome assembly GCA_041485885.1 of Sulfurifustaceae bacterium. GTDB lineage: Bacteria > Pseudomonadota > Gammaproteobacteria > Acidiferrobacterales > Sulfurifustaceae > JACQFZ01. The sequence goes on along the minus strand of JBGPKL010000006.1, from coordinate 76,744 downwards.
ATATCGTCCTTGATAAAACCGGGCGCATTACCCATCACCAGAATTCGGTCGGAGAGAAAGATCGCCTCATCGACGTCGTGCGTCACGAACACCACCGTCGTCTTGAACGCCGACCAGATCTTGAGCAGCTCTTCCTGCATGATGATCCGTGTCTGCGCGTCGAGCGCGCCGAACGGCTCGTCCATGAGAAGCACCGGTGGGCGCGTCGCGAGCGCGCGGGCGATCCCGACGCGTTGTTGCATGCCGCCGGAAAGTTGCGCCGGGTAGGCGGTCGCGAAATTCTCGAGGCCGACCAGCACCAAGAATCCCCGCGCGACCTCGTGCGGCGACGCATGCCCGAGCATGCGCGGGCCGAACGCGACGTTATCCAGCGCGGTCATCCACGGAAACAACGAATGCTGCTGAAACACGACCCCGCAGATCGCGCTCGGCTCGTGCACCGGTATCCCGTCGATGCACACTTGCCCGCGCGTGGGGCGCACCATTCCGCCGATGGCGTTCAGTATCGTAGATTTTCCGCAGCCCGAGGGGCCGAGCAGCGCGGTGAATTCGCCCGGCGCAATTTCGACATCGATGTCCTTCACGGCGACGCAGGCGGCACCGTTGCGCCGGAACTCGACCGAAACGTTGTCGATGCGTACTGCTCCTTTCACCGCGCGTTCCTTAGCTGGCGCCGTTGCAAGCAAAAAACCTTCTTCGCCGCGTCGGCGTAACGCCACAATATTGGCGGCAACGCTTCCCATGGATCCCTCCGTATCGATTCGGATGCGCGCTGTAGCGGGCGGCTACAGCATCACCTTGTTTCCCGTGTACTGCCGTCTAACGCCCAGATGGTTCTTCCATTTGCGCCAAGCGCGCTGGCCGGTGATCAACTCCTCGTTCGGATCGCCGATGGGGAACGGTTTGTTCTCCTCCGCGTCGCGCCAAATGCCTCGGCGTCGTCGATCCTCGCGCTGGTCGACCAGCCAGTCGTTGTAGCTCTCGTAGACAATGTGTCCTTCCGGCGCATCGAGCGTCGCCGCGCGGATGCGGCCGTCGAGCTCGCGATACAACGCCACCTCAGATGCGTCGATCGTGAGCGGCTCGACGTCGATCGGGTAACCGGCGCGCCGCATCTCTTCGCCAGCGACGGCGGCGAAGATGCGTTGCTCGCGCACGCTCAATAGCTCGCGGTAAATGCCGATATAGCGATCGGTAGCCGGCCCCCCGAGTGGGGCGTGATCCCGCGAGGCACCACGCGCTTTCGCGAGGTCCGTTTGATGGAACTGCAACATATCCGGCGAGTAACGTTCGCCGAGGAATTCGCACACCTCGCGCAGCGTACGCTCGGGCTCGCGCACGAGCCGTTCGTACTTGATGTCGAGCCAATCGGAGGACCTGAGTTGCCTGCGGCAGGGCTCGACCGCGTTCTGACATAGCTTCCACACCTCGGCGGCGCAGAAAATATTGTTCGGCCCGAAACCCGACTGTAAGTAATCGGCGCTGGCGTCGCGGCCATCCCGCGTGATGAAAATGAATTGCGCATTCGGAAAGTCTTCCTTGATCTCTCTAACGAAGAACAAATTGTACGGCGTCTTCTCGCCCCATCGGGGCTTCTTCGCCGTGCGCGCGAAGCGCTCGATCATCGCGCGATACACGCCGGCGAAGCTTCGCTCGCGCACCGACTCGAAAATTTCATCGACCAGGGTACGCGGGTTCACCGGCATGCCCCAGAACGGCGTCTTCAACCCGAACGCCATTTCGGCGATGAGCGTGCGGAAGTTCTCGTCCTTGCGCAGATCGCCGTAGGTGTGAACATAGGGACGGAAGCGCGGGTAGTACCACACCACCTCGGGCACCGCGATGCGCGGATGGCAACCGATCATCGCCATGATCAGCGTCGTGCCCGAACGCTCCGCGCCGAGCATGAAGACCGGTCGTTCTTCCAGTTGGATCGCCATGGAGATTACCACCCCCACTTTTATGTACGAGCGAATAACCGCGGTCCCCCCGGACCGCGCCGTTCCTTCCGTGGAAGAATCGGACTAGCGCGCGGCCGCCGCGACCGCGCGTAACGACCGCAGCCGCATCATAAGCATCGCCGTGAAGCTCGGATTCGCCGCCGCGGCGGTATCGAGCTTTTGCACCAGGTGGCGCGTCAGCAGCCTCGGCTGCTGGCGGCACTTCGCATAATACAGAAGCGCCGCGTCAACGCTCACCCGCAACTGCGCCTGATGGAACGGTTTGCCGAGAAAGCGGAACACTTGCCCGTGGTTGATGAGGCCGACGACCATGTTCGCGTCGTTGAACTTGGTCAACACGACGGTGACGATGCCCGGGTGCTGCTCCTTCAGGATATTGATGAACGGCGTCACGTCTTGGTGTCCGACGAAAACGTCGGAAACGATGACGGCCACCGGCTCGTCGTCGAGGATATCGAGCGCCTGAGCGCAGGTCGACGCCGAGAGTACTTTGCAGCGCCCGGCAAATAGCTTCTCAACCGTGCGGCACACCTCCTGATCGTCGTCGATCACGAGGATCGCCGGCTGCCAACTGCTCTCGGCTTCAGGCCCACCGCCGCTCGAGGCGACCACATCGGCGGCGAGCGCGAGCGCGGTGTTGGCGGCCGCCTCAATGGTATCGACCACGTCCTTGTTGCTCCATGGTTTGTAGATGTACCGATAGATCTCGCCGTCGTTGATGGATCCGATAATGGCGGCGAGGTCGGCGTATCCGGTCAGCATGATGCGCATCGTGTGCGGCGACAGTTGGCGTACTTCGCGCAGCAGCTCGATGCCCTGCATTTCCGGCATGCGCTGGTCGCTGACGATCACGTGGATCGCATTGCTCTTGATGATCTCGAGCGCCCGCGCGCCGCTGGTCGCGGTGTACACGGTGAACCTGTTCTTACAGAGCGCCTTCAACGTGGTGACAATGTTCTCTTCATCATCGACGAATAAGACAGTGGCTTTGGACGACATGACATTCTCCCTCTAAGCTCTCTTCCTTAATTCAACCGCCCCTTCCGCGGGCAGCGTAATCGTTACCAAGGAACCCTTCCCGACGGCGGACTGCATCTGGATGGTTCCTCCGTGCTCCTCCACGATCTTACGAGAGATCGACAGGCCCAGCCCCGTGCCCTCGCCCACCTTCTTGGTGGTGAAGAACGGATCGAAGATTTTCGGCAGCGTCTCCGGCGGGATGCCTTTGCCGTTGTCGCGAATTTGAATTTGCACCTTTGGGCCGGCCATGCTCGTCTTCACAAGAATGGTGCCGCCCTTCTCCGCATCGATTGCCTGCGCCGCATTGGTGATGACGTTCAAGAACACCTGGTTGACCTGCGACGGCGAGCAGGCGACGAAGGTAATATCTCCGAATTCCTTGATGACCTTGATGCGCGACTTCAAAACCGGCTTCGCCAGCAACAGCACGTTGTCCAATCCTTCGTTCAAGTTGAACCCGCTGACGCGCTCGCGATCGAGGCGGCTGAAGTTCTTCAAGTTCATGACCAGCTCGCGAATCTGATCGAGACCGCTCAAGCCGCGCGCCAGTAGATCTTTCGACTCCTCGGCCGTCGTACCGTTGCGATACTCGGCCGCCATGGCGTTCACGTTGTTGAATTTCTCGCCGAGTACCTTCTCGTCGTTGCCGGACAGAAGCGCTTGCGCGAGACCTTCATAGGCCTCGAGCATCTGTCGCGTTTGATCCATCTGGTCCTTGACGATCTCGACATTGCCGCGCACGTAGGCGAGCGGCGTGTTGATCTCGTGCGCCACGCCCGCCACCATCTGACCGATGCTCGCCATCTTCTCCGACTGAATGAGCGCGCTGGTGGAGTTGCGTAGCTCCTCGTTCGCGCGGTTGAGCTCATCGCGCGACGCGGTGGTCGCCCTCAAGTTGTCCAACATTTGATCGAACGTGCGCGCGAGATCGCCGATCTCGTCTTTCGTGCGTATGCCGAGACGGTAGGTAAGATCGCCTCTCGCGACCGCCTCGGTGCCGGCTTTCACGCGGGCGATCGGGCGCACCACGCTGCGGTTGATCAGCAGCGACGTGGCGGCGATGCCGAGCCCGGTGAACAGCACGAAACCGAAGATCGTCAGGGCCGCGTTGCGCTCCGTCTGCGCGACCTTGTCCTGGTTGATACGCGCGAGCTGCAAACCACCCGACACCATCGCTTGCGACTTCGCGAGGAGCTGTCCGACCAGACGCGCGTCGAACTCGCGCAGCGCGGCGGCTTCACGCTTCGCTTGGGCTTGCTCCGTCACCACTTCTTGCAGCGCGGGGTTGGGCGTGGCAGGCACCTTCTTATTGTTAGTACTCGCGGCGGCGGCCGCGGCAAGCTCGGCTTGACGTTGGGCGAGCGATGCTTGGCGTTCTTGGCTCTTGATCCCCTTTTGATGATTCGCGGCGAGCTCGTTGAAAGTAGCGAGGATGCCTTGGTGCTCGCTCTTCATGCGCGCGAGAATCGCGGCCTGCGCCTGCTCGCGCGAACGCAATTCACCCAGCAGTTGGCCGAGCGACTGATATTTCATGTTCCACTGGCGCTCGGCGCGCTCGGAATGATTCAGCAAATAATCGTCGGCGACGATCGTCAGCTCGAACACGCCCTTTACCAACTCGGCCGCGACGCGTTCCTGCGCCGTAACGTCGGCGACGTGCCGGCTCGTCACATAAAGCACGGCGCCGATCGACGCAACGAGAATCAGCGGCAGCACCGCGTTCAAATAAAGTTTCTTGCGGATATTCATCGCGCGACCTTAGTGAATCAGCGACACCATGATCGGATTGACCGACTTGAGCGCATCCACGTGAATCAGATCCAGATAGCTCGGCGCTTGGCGAACCTCGCTCAGCTTGCTTCCGATAATCCACTTGGCTTCGTCCTCGAGACCGACCAGCAGCGATTGATCGAGCGAAACCATTAGGTTGGAGTCCTTCCACAGCTCCGCGATCTCCGCCGGCTGCGCTTCGAGCGACCGCGCCACGATCGCGATCGCCGCTTCCGGCTGTTGCAACGCGAACGTTTCCGCCTGCATCAACGCCTGCAGCACCCGCGGCAGTACGTGCGGCCGCTGCTTCAGCAGATCGTTATGCGCCACCACGTTGAAGGTCTTGCGATACAGCCCCGGCTGCATGAACACGACCGCCTTGTCGCCGAGCGGCGCGAGCGCCTGCGATACGAACGGCTCGCGCATCGAGAACGCGTCGATCTGCCCGTCGACCAGCGCCTTGACGAGCTCCTCCGGCTTCATGAAGCTCAACTGCACGTCCTCCGCCGTCATACCGTGCTGCAATAGGTACATGTGCAGGAAAAAGTGCACGGCCGAGGACTTCTGCGTGGCCACGCGCTTGCCGCGCAAATCCTCCGGCGTCCGGATGCCGTGGTCCTTGCGCGCGACGATGCGTGGCTCGTTGTCGGAGGAGCCGATCGTCGCGACGATGCTGAAATCCTGGCGCGCGAGACTTTCGAAAGCGATCGGGATGTCCGCGGTGGTGGCGAGCTCCGCTTCGCCGGCGAGGAATCCTTTGAGCGCGAGGTTGCCGCTGTTGTATTTCTTGACGGTGACGTCGACTCCGGCGGCCTCGAAGAACTTCCGATCGAGGGCGATGATCGCGAGCGCGGCGAGTGGCTCGCGCCCGAGAGCGAGCGTCACTTTCTCGCGCGGCACGTCGGCGGAGAGCTGGCGGAGGCGTTCGATGGGATCGAGGAAATTAAATCCGGCGGCAAGCAGCGTGATGACGAGCGCAAACGCAAGCACTACGACTCTCTTGCTGTCGGTTGATTTTTTCGCGTGATTCGACGACTGCATCGCCAACTCTCTCCTTGTTGACCGCGGGCGTCGCGCCCGCTGCGGTTTAGCTGCCCCCGCTAAACCGATACCCCATCGTCGGACGGGGCATCTTCTTTGACCATAGCCGCCGCTATCCGCGATGTCTAGAAAATAGGCAGTGATCTCCGCGCGGCGACGGCTTTCTGGCGCTGTGATCGCCGAACGCGCAAGCGCCTAGCTGAGTGGCGCAGGCTGCCCGTCTGCCGGCACAATCTGGCACGCAAACGGTCTGGAATTTAACGGGGTGCGGGTTACGTTTGAGCGGTTGCGCAATAACCGCGATCGAAGTGCCATTTTTCGACTGGCGTTCAGCGCGCGCTTTCGCGCCTCAGGCACCGCTCGACGCGGAGCCGCGTCCTCGGCGCGCGAGTTCGGGTAGATCTCCGGTCAGGCCGCAAGCGCGGCGCATGATCGCTCCCTTCAGCGGCGCGATTCGATCCGTGGCGGATAGTCCCGCGTTGCGCAGGCCTGTCAGCAGCGGCCACGCGTTCCCGAATAACAATTTAAAACCACCGGTGACGGCGATCATCGCGAGATTGTCGCCCTTGCGCCAGCGCTCATAACGTCGCAGCACGTGCCGGCTGCCGATGTCGCGCCGCTCTTGCACCGCCGCGAGCACGACTTCCGCGAGCGCGGCGGCGTCGAGAAATCCTAAGTTCACGCCTTGACCGGCGAGCGGATGAACCGTATGCGCCGCGTCGCCGATCAACGCAACGCGTTCCGTCACGTAACGCTCGGCGTGCGCGAGCGCGAGCGGAAACACGGCGCGCGCGCCGACCGATTCGATCGCGCCCAATCGGTCACCGAACGCGTCCGTGAGCGCCGCGACAAAGGCGCCGTCATCGAGCGCGGCCAACTGCTCCGCGCGAACCTGATCGGCGGACCAAACGATCGACGACGTATGCGGGTCGGGCAACGGCAGAAACGCGAGCGGGCCGGTGGGCAAGAATCGTTGCCACGCGGTGTCGTCGTGCGCGCGCGCGGTGCGCACCGTCGCGACGATGCCCTGCTGGCGCAGATCGAGCGCGCGCACGGGAATGTTCAGCCGTTCGCGCACCGCGGACGCGGCGCCGTCGGCCGCCACCACCAGACGCGCGCGCAGCTCGCGCCCGTCGGCAAGCGCGAGCTGCGCGTCGTCGCCGAGCTTGACGTCGGCGATCGCGCCGCTCACCCAATGTACGTTGGTATGTGCCTGCACACGCTCGTGAAGCGCGGCGACGATGACGTTGTTCTCTACTATGAACGCGAGGTACGGCTCGCCGATTTCCGCGGCGTCGAATCGAACTTCGCCGCGACCGCCCGCGTCCCACACTTGCATGGCCGTCACCGCGGCGTAACGCCGCCGCTCGATGCCGTGCCAAGCGCCGAGCGCTTCGAGCATCGCGCGCGTTGCGAGCGTCAGCGCGCTCACGCGCAAATCGTACTCGCCGCTTGCGATTTCCGAAAACGTCTGGCGCTCGATGACGGCCACCTTGAGCGCCGATCCACCGAACGCGCACGCGAGCGCCGCGCCGACCATTCCGCCGCCGACAATGACGACGTCATAAGCCGCCGCCGCGTTCGAGACACCCGCTCGGCTCATGGCATGCGTAACGGCAATCCGCGCGCGAGGCGCGGCAAACGCCCGGCCAACCCGCTCGTCACGGCGATAAGGCGACGCTTCACCGGTGGCAACAGATCAACCGCGAGCAAACCCAAATTGCGTCCCCACGTCAGCGGAAAATAATCGTTGGAAAAAAGGCGAATGAGCGAATGCGTGAAAGCGGTGCTCACGCGATTGTCGCGCGTGCGCCACTGCGCATAGCGCCGAAGCCAAGCGAGATCCCCGGGGTCCTTTCCCGCCGCCGCGCCTTCGACCAAGACTTCCGCAAGCGCCGCGACGTCGCGCAAGCCGAGATTGAATCCCTGCCCCGCGACCGGATGCAGCGTGTGCGCGGCGTTGCCGATCACCGCCAAGCGCGCGCGCACGTGCTCCTCTACGCGCGTGAGAGCGAGCGGATACGCTTGACGGCTGCCGACGCGCGTAAAGCGACCGAGCCGCTCGCCGAAGCAATCTTGCAGACGAGCGCGGAATGTTTCGTCGTCCCACGCAAGCACCGAGTCCGCCTTGTCCGTCGCGACGGTCCATACGACCGCGAAGCGCTCCGCGTCGGCGGGGAGCAGCGCGAGCGGTCCGGATTCGGTGAAGCGTTCGTACGCCGTGCCTTCGGGCCGACGTTCCGTCGTCACGGCGCTCACGATGGCGGTTTGAGCATACGCGACGCGACGCGCCTCGATGCCAAGCGCCTCGCGCACGGGGGAGTTCGCGCCGTCCGCGGCGACCACGAGTCGGGCGGTCAAGACACGTTCGCCGTCGCTCGCTCGGGCTCGGACGTGCGCGACTGACTCGTCGATAGTCACAGACTGAACCGTGGCCGGCGAGATGACATCGATGTTCGGGTCGCTTGCGATCGCCTCGTGGAGCGCAATTCCCAACGTGCGATGCGTTACGACGTAACCGAGCGCCTCGAGGCCGGCGTCAACCGCGTCGAGTCGCGTGATCCCGAAGCGACCGCGATCCGAAATGTGTATACGTTTGATCGGAACCGCGCCGAGCGCGGTAATCTTCTCCCAGACGCCAATGCCCGCGAAGATACGCCGCGAGCCGTAGGAAAGCGCGAGCGTGCGATCGTCGTAGCTCGGCGGTTCCGACCGCGGCGGCGAAAACGCTTCGACGACGCCGACGCTGAGCGGACCGCCGCGCAGTGCCGCGGCCAGACTGGCGCCGACGAGACCGCCACCGACAATCAGTACATCGTAATGAGTACGCACGTAGAAGTACCCCTACCGGCTGACGGCGATCGGCGTGCGGGTGCGTCCAGAGGCGGCGTCGCGCATCAACGACTCGATATCGGCGACGGTCCTCGGCGTATCGTGGCTGAGAATTTCACAACCGTCGCGAGTAATCAGCACATCGTCCTCGATGCGTATGCCGATGTTGCCGAGACGCTCCGGGATGTCGGAAGCGGCGGGAATATAAATCCCCGGCTCGACCGTGAACGTCATGCCGGGCTCGAGCTCGCGCCACGCATCCGCTACCTTGTAGTCGCCGACGTCGTGCACATCCATACCGAGCCAGTGCCCGGTGCGATGCATATAGAAGCGCTTGTAGTCGCCGCTTTCGATGAGAGCGTCGACGGTGCCTTTTAGCAATCCGAGATCCTTCAAGCCTTCCACCAGTACTTTCACGGCGACATCGTGCGGTTCGTTCCAATGTCTGCCCGGGCGCGCGACGCCGATGGCGGCGGTCTGCGCCGCCAGGACGATTTCGTACACGGCACGCTGCTCGCCGCTGAAGCGGCCGTTCACGGGAAACGTACGGGTGATATCGGCGGCGTAACAATCGAACTCGGCCGCCGCGTCGATCAGGAGGAGATCGCCGTCCTTCAGCTCGCTGTTGTTCTCGCGATAGTGCAACACGCAGCCGTTCGCGCCGCCGCCGACGATCGGGGAATACGCCGGAAACTGCGAGCCGCCTTTGCGGAACTCGTACAACAGCTCGGCCTCGACCTCGTACTCCATCATTCCCGGCCGGCACGCCTGCATCGCGCGCCGGTGCGCCGCGCCCGAGATCTTCGCCGCCCGCTTCATGAGCTTGATCTCCTCGGGCCGCTTGATGAGACGCATCTCGTGCAATATGTGATCGAGGTCGACGAACTCGCCCGGCGCGTGCACGCCGTTGCGGCTCTTGGCGCGCACCTCGTTCACCCACGCCGTCAACCGCGCGTCGAAGTCCGCTTGGCGACCGATCGAATAAAATACCTTCTCGCGGTTCTCGAGTAGCCCCGGCAGGATCTCGTCGATGTCCTCGATCGGGAACGCGTCGTCGGCACCGTAGACGGCGCGCGCGCCGTCGAGCCCCGCGCGACGGCCGTCCCAAATTTCCTTCTCCGGATTGCGTTCGCGGCAGAACAAAATGTATTGCCCATGCGCGCGACCGGGGACGAGCACCGCCACCGCCTCCGGCTCCGAGAATCCGGTGAGGTAGTAGAAGTCGCTGTCCGGACGATAGGGGAATTCCGCGTCGCCATTGCGCAATCGAATCGGCGCGGTCGGTACGATGGCGACGCCGGCGCCCATGTGGCGCATCAGCTCCTCGCGTCGCGACGCAAATACCTTCATGTCCATCGTTCAATTATGCCGCAAAATCGCCAAATATGGGGAAGTGCGTCATCGCTCGATGGGGGTCGCCCTGGGAATCGCGAGATCGCGAGCGCCGCACGACCGAGGCGAACGCGCTGACCGACGGGCCTTCCCGCACGCCAATACGGCGGTGACCCGGCTGAAGACCTGGGGGCTCACTGTTATAATCTTTCATACGCGTTCGCGGCCTGCGCGGAGAACGAGGCCGCATCACCAATCAGGGGAACAAAATGAATAAACACCTCCGCATTGAGGAGACATTGTTTATGGATAAACTTCGCCGCCTTTCCAAACCGATTGCTTATGTCGTCGCCTTGGGCGTGCTCACCCTCAGTGTTCATTTGCCGCCCGCTCAAGCGGCAATCGTCGGCACCGAAGCGGTCGTCAGCGCGCAGCAAGCGGCGCAAGATCGCAGCCGGGTACAGGACATGCTGAACCGTGTAGAGGTCAAGCAGCAGTTCCTGCGCGCCGGCGTCGAGCCGAGCCACGTCACCGCGCGCGTCGATGCGCTGAGCGATGACGAGGTTCATCAGCTCGCGGGGAAGATGGATCAATTGCCGGTGGGTGGCAGCGATGCCCTCGGCATTCTTCTGTTCGTCTTCATTGTGCTGCTGATCACGGACATCCTCGGCCTTACCGATATCTTCCCGTTCGTGAAGAAGCCGAGTCGTCGTTAGCCTCGCCGATGCTTAACACTTGGGCCGCCCGCGCGTTTTCGGGCGGCCTTTTCGTTTTAGCGCTATGGCTTAGCGGCTGCGCGGCTCCGTTGCAATTGGAGCACCTTGCGCCGTCCGCGTTTCCGGAACCGGTCGAGATCAAAGACGTTGTCTTCTTCCCTCAGGAAGAATATCAATGCGGTCCGGCGGCCCTCGCGACGGTGCTCAACTGGGCCGGGAAAAAAATAACTCCGGACGCGCTTGCGCCGGAGGTTTACCTGCCGGAGCGGCGCGGCAGCCTTCAGCTCGAGCTGCTCGCCGACGCGCGCCGGCATGGCGCTATACCTTATGTAGTACGTCCGCTGCTCACGGATCTGCTCGCCGAAGTCGCGGCGGGCGATCCGGTCGTGGTGTTACAGAACCTCGGTCTCTCGTGGTATCCGAAGTGGCACTATGCCGTCGTCGTCGGCTTCGATCTTGCACGCGATAAAATCGTACTTCGTTCGGGTTTGGAGGCGAGACATATCGTGCCGCTCGCCTTATTCGAGCGCACGTGGCGGCGTGCAGACTACTGGGCGATGGTGGTGATGCCGCCCGAGAAGCTCCCGCGCACCGCGGAGGAGACGCCGTATCTGCAAGCCGTCGTCCCACTCGAGCGTTTGCAGCGCTGGAACGAAGCGAGCGTCGCCTATGAGACCGCGTTGGCGCGCTGGCCCCTCAGCCTTCCCGCGCAGCTCGGGCTTGGCAACAGCCGTTACGCGTTGCGCGATCTCGCCGGCGCCGAGCAAGCGTATCGCGCCGCGGTTGGGGCGCATCCGGATTCCGCAATTGCCTTCAATAATCTCGCCCAGACGTTGGCCGACCGCGGCCGATGGCAAGACGCCGAAGCGGCCGTGCAACAAGCGCTCACGCTCGGCGGACCCCATGTGGAGACGTATCGCGCAACCCTCGCGGAGATTCGCGCGCGGCGAGCCGCCACAGAGTAGGCGGTCGCGCGTTCGCGCGGGCTTGCCGATGTTATCGACAAGCGAATGCACGCGACGTGCATTCGCTCATCCGCCCCGCAGCTCTTCATAGACAAGCTGCACGCCCACCCGCAAATACTCGAGAACCTCCGCGAGGTCGCGCTGCTGGCGATTGGCGTCGTCGTCCTCGTCCATTTCGACTTCGCCGATTCGCATGACGTCGCGCAAAAATTCGCCGGCGTCGCCACGGAGTTGGCTCGGATCGCGTAAGCCGCCGGTGGCGAGGCCGAGCACATATCCGCGCGACCACGCGGCAACGCGTTCGAGCTGTGTCGGCAGCTCGGCGTCTCCTAGCATCGGTTCGAACTCGAAATCCGATTCCTCCAGCCGGCGCTGCACGTCATCTTGCAGCGCCTGCCCCAACGCGATGAGCTGCTCCGCTTCCGGCGTGGCGGCCGACTCGCCTTGACCGAACAGTAGTTCGGCCAATCGTGGCGGTTGCGGGGAGCTGGCAGCGCCGGTGATTAAGCCGTGCGCCTCGGCGGTGGAAAGTTCCACGGCGGCGGCGCTCAGTGCGCTATCGAGTTCCTCGTAGTCCGGAGCGGGCATCATGTCGCGTCTGAGATTCGCGCTCGCGCGTGACGCTGCATCACAACGAGCGGGAGAACGGAGTAAGGTAGCAGGCGTCAAGTGCGGCGTCATGTCCCGACAACTGTTTAAGCCGTTGACCTTATCTCCAGTCGAACCTATATTGACGCTACCTCCGCCATGACGGGAACGGTGTGGAAAGCGACGATTTGAAGCAACTGGAGAGCCGTGTCGACCAGTTGATCGAGGCGTGCCAGCGTCTCCAAAACGAAAATCAATCTTTGAAGTCCGAGCACGGCACCTTGCACGCGGAGCGCGCCAGGCTTCTCGAGAAAACCCGCATTGCGCGCGAGCGCATCGAATCCATGATCAATCGGTTGAAAGCGTTGGAGCGCAGTGAATGAAAGAAGCCACCGAAGGCGTGGTCATCAATATATTGGGCAAGGAATTCATGGTGGCGTGCCCGGACGACGAGCGCGACGCGCTCATCGCCGCGGCCGCGTATCTCGATCGGAAACTGCGCGAGGTGCAAGCGAGCGGCAAGGTGATCGGCACCGAGCGCACCGCGATCATGGCCGCGCTCAACATCAGCCACGAATTGCTCGAGCTGAAGAACCGCGGTGCGCTCTCCGAAGACGTCACGCAGAAGGTACGCTTGTTACGAAATAAAATAGACGCGGTGCTACGCTGGGATGGACACACGCAGCAATAGGTATAATATTGACGATGCGTCCTCTGCGGTGTTCGTGTCGTTCCGGTCATCCTTTGAACCTAGTCATCGTACTTAGGGAGCCGACCAGCAGATGCTGTTGTGCAAGTCCGCATTCGCAGCGGAAAGCCTGATGCATCTCTTAGGCACCCACTTGAACCGATCGGTTCAAGGTGTAACGGCCGACACGGCACAGACGGAGGACGCCTTCATCCCAACGCCGCGCGCGCTCGCGCGGCGTTTTTTCTAGACCGCTCCGTGAGCGCCCGTCGCAAGAAACGCACGCACTTGCGCGACAAAAAGCGCCGCAAGACATCGCCCCTCGCGCGAAGAAAGAAAGCAAAGAAACCTCGGCCCGCGAAGCAAGCTCCAAAAAAAAAGACCACTCGGGTAACGAAGAAAACTCCATCGACGTCGAAGGTCGAGTTGCGTCGAAAATTGCGCGCGCAGCGCGCGCAACTTCCAGCCGATGCGCAGCGGCTCGCCGCCGAACGCTTGCTGGCGAATCTAGCCGCGACCCGTCTGTTCGCCGTCAGTCGCCGGGTCGCCTGCTATTTGCCGAGCGACGGGGAAATCGATCCGAGTCTCGTCATCGAGCGTCTTTGGCGCATGCGCAAACAGGCGTTCCTGCCGGTGCTGCCGCGCGGGTCGAGCGAGCGGCTATGGTTTGCGCCCGCCGTTCCGGGCATGGCGCTTGCGCCGAATCGCTTGGGAATTCTCGAGCCGAAAGTGGCGGCGAGCGCGCTGGTGCGCGCGGATGACGTGGATTTGATTTTGCTTCCGGTGGTCGCCTTCGACGAACGCGGCAATCGCCTTGGGCGCGGCGCCGGTTTTTACGACCAGAGCCTCGCGTTTCTGCGCTATCGTCGACACCTGCGCAAACCCCGTCTGCTCGGCTTGGCGCACGACTTTCAACGCGTGCCGGCGGTTCCGGCCGACTCGTGGGACGTACCGCTCGACGGCGTTGTCACTGACCGCGCGGTGTACTACACCGAATAAGACATCTCCCTTCGACCTCAATCCATAATGTACGTCCTTTTTATCGGCGACGTGGTGGGCCTTCCCGGCCGGCGCGTGCTGGCGTCCCATCTCCCACGGTTGCGCGATCGCTTGCCGATCGATCTCGTCATCGCGAACGGCGAGAACGCCGATGCGAGCGGCGCCGGCATCACCGCCGCGGTCGCGCGCGAGCTGTTCGCGCTCGGCATCGATGTGCTCACCAACGGCAACCACGTGTGGGACAAGAACGAGGCGCTGGCGTACATCGCGCAGGAGCCGCGGATGCTCCGGCCGCACAATTACCCGCTCGGCACGCCCGGTTCCGGTTGGTACGTCGTGGAAGCGGGCGGTACGCGCGTCGGCATTCTGAACCTCATGGGAACCGTGTTCATGCAACCGAATCTAGACTGCCCGTTTGTCGTAGCCGACAAGGTACTTCGCGAAAAGTCGGACGACGTTAAAGTAGTACTCGTCGACTTTCATGCCGGGCAGACGCTGGAGAAGTGGGCGTTCGGTTGGTATCTCAACGGCCGCGCGAGTGCCGTCGTGGGCACGCACACACACGTGCCAACGGCGGACGAGCGCGTGCTGCCGGGCGGCACGGCGTACATCAGCGACGTCGGGATGACCGGATGCTACGACTCGGTCATTGGCTTGGAGATACAACAAACGCTCAGGCGCATGGTGCATAAGCTTCCCGAGCGCTTCGACCCCGCGGAGGGCAAAGCCACGCTCTGCGCGGTACTGATCGACGTCGATGAACGCAGCGGCAAGAGCCGTTCGATCCGCCGCTTCGCGCTCGATGAAACGGACGCGACTAACGCCATGGAGGTCCTGGCCAAAGCGGTCGCGTGATATCCTCGCGGGTTGCCGCATGAGCCGAGTCCGCGCGAAATGCCGTATTGGCTGATGAAGTCCGAACCGGACGTGTTCTCGATCGATATTCTTCGAAGTCGCCCGAACCAAACCGAGCACTGGAACGGCGTGCGTAACTTTCAGGCACGTAATTTTATGCGCGCGATGACGGTGGGCGATCGCGCCTTTTTCTACCATTCGAGCTGCGCCGAGCCGGGCGTCGCCGGGATCGTCGAAATCGTGCGCTCCGCTTATCCGGATTTCACGTCGTGGGATTCGAAAAGCGACTACTACGACGCGCGAAGCACGCCGGACAAGCCGTATTGGTACATGGTTGACGTGCGCTTCGAACGCGAACTGAATCGGCTCGTGTCGCTCGCGCAATTGCGCGCGAATCCGGCGCTTAAAGATATGCGGCTGCTCGCGCGCGGCAATCGCTTGTCGATCTTGCCGATCAGCGCCGGCGAATGGAAAGTCATTCTGAGCATGGAACAAACGAAATAGTCGCCCGTAACTTCACTTAACCGCTCAATGGAGAAACGCGGATATGAAAAAGCTCTACGCTCTGGCTACCTTGATTTTCCTACCGGCGTTCGCCGCCGATAACCCATCGAGCACAAAGCCGGCGGTGCGTCTGACGACCAGCGTGGGCGTGATCGAGATCGAGCTCGACGCGCAAAAAGCGCCGGTGTCGACGGAAAACTTTCTCAAGTACGTCGACAAGGGTTTTTACAACGGCACCGTCTTCCATCGCGTCATCCCAGGCTTCATGGTTCAAGGCGGCGGCTTCGAGCCGGGACTCAAGCAAAAACCGACCGATGCGCCGATCCAGAACGAGGCGGCGAACGGATTGAAGAACCTCGCCGGCACGGTCGCCATGGCGCGCACTGGCGAGCCGCATTCGGCGAGCGCGCAGTTTTTTATCAACGCCGTCGACAACGCGTTTCTCGATCACCGCGACAAGACCGCGCGCGGCTGGGGTTATGCGGTGTTCGGCAAAGTGACCAAGGGCATGGACGTAGTCAAAAAAATCGAGGCGGTGCCGACGAAAACGACCGGCGGATTCGAGAACGTGCCGGCCGCGGATGTGGTCATAACAAAAGCCGAGCGGATCGCGTCGAAGTAAAGCGAGACGCTAGGTTAGATCTAGCTCCACCCAGGCTGGATCGTGATCCGATCCGTCGCCGCCGTGTTTCGTGCGCCGATCGATCCACGCACCGGCTTGCCGCGCCGCGAGAGCCGGGCTCAACCACACGTGATCGAATAGCTCGTACTGCGCCGGCTCGTTCGCCGGCTTGAAGCGATGCGTCCAGGCGGTCGATGCCGGCATCGGCGTATCCGCTTTAGCCGGGCGCGTCTCGATCGGCGCCGCGAGCGCGTTGACCAGCTTCAACTCGGGATCCTGCACGAAGCCGCGTAGAAATTCCGACTGCGGCGCGTCGTTCATGTCGCCGGCGAGAATGTAGCGGCTGTCCGGCCGCATGCGCGATTTGATGATGCGGCTCACGGTTTCCGCCTGGCGGCGGCGCCGTTCGTTCGCGGCGGCTTGCCCCGCCACCGGGTCCTCGCGGAAGTCGACGAAATGGCTCTTCAGGTGCGTGTTGAACAGTGTGAAGAGTTTGGCGCTGCGCTGTTTGTTCAAGACCTCCACCTCGATCACATCGCGCCCGAACACGAGCTCGTCAATGGCCGCCGGATGCGTCGCGCGCTGCCACGACGTGAACCCGCCGATCGGCAGCCGCGACAGCACGCCGACGTCGATCAGACGCGGGTCGTTGCCTTCGATCAGCAGCACGTGCGGATACATGCCGGCGAGGTGGGTGCGATTGAATTCGCGCAGGATGTCGATATCTTCGACTTCCTGAACCGCCAGCACGTCGAGACTCATACGCTTGATGCGTTCCGCGATCAGTCCGGTGTCGACCGGGTCCTTGGCCTTCACTAGACGGCCGCCGTAGGTGCGCAGCTTGATCATATCGTTCGGTCCGAACACGTAGCTGAATTGTCCGGCGATCGGCGGCGCGCTCGCGTCGTGCAGGGCCGCGACTTCCCCTTGGAAGTTGTAGCGCGAGAAAAGATTGTTCAGATTGAACGTCCCGATTGTTACTTTCATTCTCCCTCCTCGATGACGCGTTAGCCCAGGAACAGTTTGTACGCGGGATTACCGGTCTCCTCGGAATACTCGTAGCCAAGGCTGTGCAGAAATGTTTGGAACTTCTTCTTGTCCGCGGGCGGCACTTGCATGCCGACGAGCACGCGACCGAAGTCGGCGCCGTGGTTACGGTAGTGGAACAAGCTGATGTTCCAGGAACCACCCATCTTGTTCAGAAAGTTCAGCAGCGCGCCCGGCCGCTCGGGAAACTCGAAACGATATAGGCTCTCGTGCACCGCGTTCAACGCGCGGCCGCCGACCAAATGGCGAATGTGCAGCTTCGCCATTTCGTTGTCGGTCATGTCGACGGTCGGATAGCCTCTAGCGCGAAGCGATTTGATCAACGCGTTCACTTCGCGCGCGCTCACCTGGATGCCGACGAAGATGTGCGCGTTCTTCGGATCCGCGTAGCGGTAGTTGAACTCGGTAATGTTGCGATCGCCGACCATAGAGCAGAAACGCCGAAACGAGCCGGGTCGCTCCGGGATGGTGACCGCGAGGATCGCCTCGCGCCGCTCGCCGATCTCGGCGCGCTCGGCGACGTGCCGCAGCCGATCGAAGTTGACGTTCGCGCCGGAAGCGATCGTGATGAGATGCTTGTGCTTCAACTTTTCGCGCTCGACGTAACGCTTCAAGCCGGCGTACGCAAGCGCACCGGCCGGCTCGAGCACGGAGCGGCGATCTTCGAAAACATCCTTGATCGCCGCGCAGATTTCGTCGTTCGACACGACCACGATCTCGTCCACGAATTTCTTGCAGAGCTTGAACGTTTCTTGACCAACCTGCCGCACAGCGACGCCGTCGGCGAACATGCCGACGTGATCGAGCACGATACGCCGGCCGGCTTTGAGCGAGCGCGCCATGGCGTCGGCGTCCTCCGGCTCGACGCCGATGATTTTCACTTCCGGACGGAGCTGCTTGATATACGCGGCGATGCCGGAGATCAATCCGCCGCCGCCGACCGGCACGAAGACGGCGTACAGGTTCGCCGTGTGCTGCTTCAGGATCTCCAAGCCGATCGTGCCCTGGCCGGCGATCACGGCTGGATCGTCATACGGAGGAATGAACGCCAGTCGCTTGGACGCGGCGAGTTTACGCGCGTGCGCATAAGCGGCGTCGTAGTTGTCGCCATGCAACACCGCTTCACCGCCGAGACTGCGCACCGCGTCGACTTTGATCTGCGGCGTAGTACGAGGCATGACGACGACGGCCTTGGTGCCGAGTTTTTTCGCCGATAACGCCACGCCTTGCGCGTGATTGCCCGCGGATGAGGCGATCACGCCGCGCTTCAGCTCCGCCGCCGCGAGTCCCACCATTTTGTTATACGCGCCTCTCCACTTGAACGAGAACACCGGCGGTCCATCCTCTCGTTTGATCCAGACATGGTTCTGCAGACGGCGCGACAACACCGGCGCGTGCTCGAGCGCCGTTTCCTTCGCCAACTCATAGACGCGAGCGGTGAGAATTCTTTTGATGTATTGCTGTGACAAGCGAGGTTCCTGACAATCCCCGATCAGCGCGGCACTGGTAATATCCGCGATCAGGACGCGCTTAATCTAGCAGTTCATCCTTTATAAATACACTTTATAAATACACGCGGACTCGCTATTCTCGGCGGCCTTCATAGAGACAGCGCATGAACGCAGACGAGAAGAAAAGAGCGGCGGCCGCGGCGGCGCTGGCGTACATCGAGCCCGGCACGGTGATCGGCGTCGGCACCGGTTCTACCGCGAATCACTTCATCGATTTGCTCGCCAAGGCGAAGGGTCGGATTGAAGGAGCGGTTGCGAGCTCGAAGGCGACGGAGGCGCGGCTCAAGCAAGCCGGCATAGCGGTGCTCGATCTGAACGCCGTCGGCACGCTGCCGCTCTATGTCGACGGCGCGGACGAGGCGACACTACACCGGCATCTGATCAAGGGCGGTGGCGGCGCGCTCACGCGCGAGAAGATCGTCGCGGCGGCGAGCGAAAAATTCGTCTGCATCGCGGACGATTCGAAGCTGGTCGGCCGACTCGGTCGCTTTCCGCTACCGGTCGAGGTGATTCCGATGGCGCGTTCCTACGTAGCGCGCCGGCTCGTCAAGCTCGGCGGCCAACCGATGCTGCGGGAGGGTTTCATCACCGACAACGGAAACCTGATCGTGGACGTGCATAACTTGAATATCTTGAGCCCGATCGAGCTTGAGAGCGAGCTCGATCACCTCGCGGGGGCGGTCGCCAACGGACTTTTCGCGCGTCGTCCGGCGGACGTGCTGATTCTCGGCGGCGACAGCGGCGTGAAGATCATCGACTGACGGTAGACGGGATAGTGAGCAGCGAGTCGATTTACCCGGGACTATTTGATCAACGTCACCGGCAACTTGGTCATGTGTACGACTTTCGTCGTGACCGAACCCATCACCAGGTTCGCGAGCGCGCCCATTCCGCGTGTACCCATCACTATGACGTGGCAGCCCAACGCCTCGGCGCGCTCCACGATCGATGTCGCCACGTCGCCGGCCAAAATTTCCTTTTGATAGGGAACGCCCGCCGTACGCAGCGCATTCTCCGACGGCGCCAGCAGCGCTTCGCTTTGCTCGTGTTGCACTTTCTCAAGCTTACTTCGATCGACGTAGACCGCGATTTCGCCGTAGAGCATTAGGTCCGGCTGCACCGTGGTCAAATAAACCGAGGCGGACGTGTGATCTCGCGCCAGGCTTATCGCGTAGTGAACAGCGCGCAGCGCGTTCTCCGAACCGTCAATGGGAAGCATGATCTTGTGCATGTGGTCGTGGGTGCGCGTGGTTCAGCTCGCCCGAGCTTAACGCAGTTCAAACACGCCGCGGAAGGGGATCTGCCTCTACCCGAATCCTTGAGACAACGCAGGTCAAAGACTGGCCGTCGCCGCGCGGATGCGACCGGTTGACCGAAAACTGGGTTAGTTCGCGGTCCGGTTGATTTGAATGCCGAGCTTCTTCACTCGATGCCACAGGCTGCGCTCGCTAAGACCGAGCATCTTCGCCGCATGCGCCTGTACACCATTGGTCTGCGTAAGCGCCTGCAGAATCGCCTGGCGTTCAACATCCGCCAGCCAATCGTCCAGCCCTAGCTCGTTCGACTTCTCCATTTGGGGAAGCTCTTGCGCCACTGCCGCTACGGGTCCGAGTGTGCCCGGCCGCAGATCTGCAACGTCGACAACATCGCCTTTGCAGGAAAGTACCGCCCGCTCGAGGGAGTTTCGCAATTCGCG
Source organism: Sulfurifustaceae bacterium (assembly GCA_041485885.1). Classification (GTDB taxonomy): domain Bacteria; phylum Pseudomonadota; class Gammaproteobacteria; order Acidiferrobacterales; family Sulfurifustaceae; genus JACQFZ01. Next base: position 56,597 of record JBGPKL010000006.1, on the reverse strand, counting down.
AATGTTGCCGGGCCAGGCGTACCGGCCGAGCGCATCGAGCGCGGCCGGGGTAATGCCGAGCACGCGTTTATTCATCTCCGCGGACAGCTCGGTCAAAAAACTTTGCGCGAGCAGCGGAATGTCCTCGCGGCGCTCGCGCAGCGGCGGTACGACGATGCTGTAGACGTCGAGCCGATAAAAAAGATCTTCACGGAACTTGCCTTGCACAACCTGCGCTTTGAGATCGCGGTTGCTCGCGGCGAGAAAACGCACGTCGACCGCACGCACTTCGTCGCTCCCGACCGGGGAGTATTCGCGCTCCTGAATCACGCGCAACAGCTTCGCCTGCAACGCCGGATCGAGCTCGCCGACCTCATCGAGAAATAACGTGCCGCCCTGCGCCTGTTCAAGGCGGCCAGAACGGTTTTGGCTCGCGCCGGTGAAGGCGCCTTTCACGTAGCCGAAGAGCTCGCTCTCCAGCAGATCATGCGGAATCGCGGAGCAATTGATGGCGACCCACGCCGCGTTCTGGCGCGGCGACAACTCGTGGATCGTGCGCGCGACCAACTCCTTGCCGGTACCTGATTCGCCGGTGATGAGCACGCCGGTCTTGTACGGCGCCACCCGCTTGATTTCATCGACCACCCGTTGCGACGCCTGGCTCTCCCCGATCATCCGCCGTCCGTAGCGCGACTCGCGTACCGCCGCCTTGAGCCGTTCGTTCTCGCGTAGTATGTCGCGCAGCTTGACCGCATTGTGCACGGCGATCTCCAGTTGCTCCGGCTCGAACGGCTTCGTGAGGTAGTCGGACGCGCCGTCATGAATACTCTTGACCGCCGAACGTATGGTGCCGTACGCGGTAACGATGATGACGGGCACTTTCGGAAGATCGCGGCGACAGCGCCGGACGAATTCCTCGCCTCCCATGCCGGGCATTTTTAGATCGGTCAAGATGACGTCGAGGTTCGGATTGGCGAGATGCGGCAACGCCGCTTCGGCGGCGTCGGCCATGAGCACGTGATATCCCGCTTCCTCGAGCACCATGCGCATGACCGCCTGCATGTTTTGCTCATCGTCGACAACGAGCACCGTACGTTTCATAGTTTGCCCTCGATTAAGGATTGAACAGCCATCCTTGGCGACCGATGACGCCTTCGATTACCCCGCGACCCGCACTCCGCCCACCTTGCGCCGCTCGAGCCGCGTCCTGCACCCCGATAGGTATTACCGGTTTGCGAGGCCGTTTCTGCCATCGATCGCGCAAGAGTTCGATTTTATTTGGCCCCGCCAGGCCGTTTCGTAGGCGGGCACTCGCCTACTGCGGCTCACTCTCATACACCGGAAAGCGCATCACGAAGCGCGCGCCGGATTGCTTGGGCGGCAGCGCCTCTAGCCGGCCACCGTTTGCCTCGGTGAGGGTATAAGCGATGGTAAGGCCGAGACCCGTCCCGTGCTCTTTGGTAGTAAAGAATGGCTCGAACAGGCGCGGCATAATTTCCGGTGGAACACCGGGCCCACTATCTTCGACCGACAGCACTACCTCCCCGCCTTTGGATTGCGAAGCCACGCGTAGCTCCGCATGCGGCAAATCGGCCATCGCCTGTACGGCGTTGGCGAAGATATTGCTCCACGCCTGCTGCAGCAGGCCCGCGTCGGCGAGGATGCGCACGCCGTTGTGACGAAAATCCTTGTGCACGGCGATGGACTCATTGCCGGCGAGGCTCGTGTTCAGGGCACGCTCCAGCGGCAACACCGGGTCGATCGTGTCGAAATTCGGCTGCCGATGACGGGACAGATGCAAGAAGTCTTGCACCAGGCGCGCGACGCGCATGCTTTCCTCGCGCAGCATGCGCGTGAGCTCGGCCTTCTTCGCCGGATCGAGCCCGGGTTTTTCCAGCATAGCGGCGGAGGTATTGATCACGCCGATCGGATTGCGGATTTCATGCGCCAGCGCCGCCGACAGCTCTCCCATCGCCGCCAACTTATCGCGCTGGAAGCGCTGCTGCTCTTCGTTGCGCGCCGCGCGCAACCGCGCCGCCATGGCGTTGAACGCCTTGGCCAGATCGCCCAGCTCGTCATCCGAGTGAATCGGCACGTTCGCGTTGAAATTGCGGCCGGCGAGCTGCATCACGCCGTTGCGCAAATACTCGATCGGTTTCAGCACTAAGCGGCTGAGCAAAAGGCCGGTGAGCCCGCCGATGATGATACCGAGCAGCGCGATCCAAAAGAAAAGCGCCGCTCGATTCGTCAATATTTCCTGAATGGTCCGACGTTCGAGCCCACTAAACATAATCGCCTCGACACGGCCGGTTGAATCGACGATCGGCGTGTATACACCGCGATATTCACCGCTCTCCGCGTACGCGCTGTAAAACGGTTTGCGGTCGATTTCCAGGCGGCGCACTGCGTCTTTGGTCAGATGTTTCAGCGCGACCGGCTGCGCCGGATTCGAGAAGACGTCGTAGTAATCGTGACCTTCGCGATAGTACAGCCGCGTCTTCAAGCTGGTGAGTTGCGCGAGCTCATTCGCAAAGTCCTGCCCGAGCAAACTGCCGATCACGAGATAGTATTGCGGCTTGCCTTTACGCGGAACCGGAGTAATGCCGACGGCCGCCAAAAAATTCTGGTTGTTGCGCGTGACTTTGAGGACCGCTTCCGTCTGGCCGCTTTCCCAGCGCGTCTGCAATGTCAGCGGAATAGAGGAGTAGAGGAGCTTGCCGTCCGGAGTGTATACCTGCATCAAACTGAGACCCATGTCTTGAGCGATGCGACGCACCGGCGAGGGCAGTTGGATATCCGGATACAGAGCGATTCCCGGCACGATAGCGGGATCGTCGGCCAGCACGCGACCGAGCATGCCGGCATCGTTTTGATACGCTTGGAGCCAGTTCTGGTTGGCGCGAGCGGCATCCACTATCCACACCTCGAACCTTTTCTCGAAGTTTGTGGCGACCCATTCAGACGCGAGCCAACCGGCGACAAGCATTGGGATCACCACGATGACGGAGATGATGACTTGCACTTTCCGCTGTAGCCGACCCGGCAATGCCCACACGGACGTAACCCTCGAATTTTGAGACGAGCTACCAAATTTGTAGCTCGGAATCCTTGCGCTTGTTGTACGGTGCGCAGGGTCGCTCTTCAAACAGCTGTAAGTAAAGCTCTTTCATCGGCAAGCTCTAACCGAGATTGCGCGGCTGAATGGCATGCCGATTGCTGTCGCTGACGCAAGGCGAAAGGATTTCGCCCATTACAACCTATTGTAAGGATCGCACGTCGTAAAACACTTTTTTAGGAGAGTCCATCATGAAGAAGATATTGCTAAGCCTTGTCGCCCTGGCCTTCGCGGCCGGCGTTTCCACCGCCTTCGCTGAAAAGCACATGAAACCGGGGGACGACAAGCTTGTCGCCGCCTGCAAAGACAAGAAGGCAGGCGATACCGTCAAGGTTGACGGCAAGGATACAAAGTGCCCGGAGAAGAAAGACGCAAAAAAATAGACGAGGTACCTAAGGTACCGAAAAGAACCATAAGTCCAAACTAGGTGTTCCTTTGAGAAGCGGCCCTCGGGCCGCTTTTTTATTCGGTTTTGAAGGCAAGCTACAAAATTTGAAGGCCGCCGTACCGCCAGTGGCTTCTAAATATTTCGGTTGACCGCCACTAAGTAATTGATAATCTACGGCCCGTCCGCGTCGCGGCTTGCTGGCACGGGGGTTGCTCTAGCCGTTTTACGATGGCGGTGACCCGCCAGCGAAACAGAACTAGATCTACCAACAAAGGAGCTCATCATGAAAAAGTTTTTGATCGCCACTGTCAGCTCGCTCGCACTCTTAATGGCGGGTGTCAGCTACGCGGCTCAGGATACCGCGCCGAAAGACAACGGTAAGCCGCCGCAGGAAATGAAGAAGGACACGAAGAAAGCCTCGAAGAAGAAATGCCCGGAGGGCCAGGTGTACAGCAAGCAGGACAAGAAGTGCGTCGCGAAGACCGCCAGCACCGGTGCGAGCAAGCCAGCCGGCACTGCCCCGGCGAAGTAAGTAGAAAGTGCAAGAGCCAAGGCGCCCCGGCTGGGGCGCTTTGTCTTTGCGCAGCGCTACCGCCAACCACTACGGCGGATCCAACGAGAATATCGTCATCCCATATCGTGCCGAATCGCGTAGCGCGCTCGCACCGACTGTGTTTGGCATGATTGAAGATTGAAGCGACGCGCTAGAGCAAGCTGATACACTTCGGGCCGTGATCGTACTGCGTACCGTCCAGTGTCCGTATTGCGCGGAATCGTTCGAGACCAACGTTGATCCGAGCGGCGGGAGCCAAGACTACATCGAGGACTGCTACGTGTGTTGCCGTCCGATAGTATTCCGCCTTACGGTAAATCCCGATGGCGAGACGATCGGTCTGGAGACTCGGCGTGACGAAGACTGAAGGCCCGTCCACCGCAACCCACTATCAACCCATCTCTTGCGACGTTTACTCGCGGCTCGAGCTCGCGATTATGCACCGCGAACGACTCCACCTGTCGTGGAAGCAAGGGAACGTTTGGTTCACCCAGCCCGTCGTTCCAACCGACCTCGAAACCCGTGCCGGCGAAGAATTCCTACATTGCCGGCTGCCTTCCGGTGAGTACGCGCGCATCCGGCTCGACTACATAGATCGCATGGAGCCTGCGTGAAGCACATTCGCAAGGTCGCGGTCGCTCTGGCCGTGCTCCTCGCGAAACCCGATTCTCTACTTGCCGAGGGTAGTTTCCCCGATTCCTGCGATTCCTCCGGCCTGAAAGTCCAAGTACTTGGCTCGGGCGGACCGGACTTGGCCGGCGGACGAGCAGCCAGTGCTTACCTGGTCTGGATCGACGGCAGGGCGCGCGTGTTGATCGACGCAGGACCCGGTGCGGCGCTGCGCTTCGTCGCAAGCGGCGCGCGCGCCTCTGACCTCGACGTCGTGCTTCTCACACACCTGCACGCGGACCACACGCTCGATTTGTCCGCGTTGGTTTCGATCGCCTTGCAGGAGGGTCGGATGCGGGCGTTACCGCTTTATGGTCCCACGGGTAACCGTTTCGCCCCTTCCACGGTAACCTTCATCCGTACGCTGTTCGACGGCAGCCGCGGCGCCTATCGCCATCTCGGTGATGTGCTCAGTCCTCTCGTGAAGGAAGGCTTCAAGCTCGACGCGCATGAGGTTCGTAACCGACCTTCCCCAGTCGGAGTGCGACGCGAGGATAACGTCGCGGGCGTCATCGAAGTCCGTGCGGGCGAACGCGCGCAAGCGGCGGCGGCCGAGGTGATCCATGGCGGCTACCCCGCGCTCGCGTGGCGTGTACGGTTCGGCGATCGCAACATCGTGTTCACCGGCGACACGAACGGGGAAGGAGGAAATTTAGAACGCCTGGCGCAGAACGCGGACCTCTTAGTCGCGCATCATGCGGTAACGGAAGGCGCCGCGGGCATCGAGCGCTACTCGTACATGCCACCATCGGTAATCGGCCGAGTGGCGGCACAGGCCAACGTGAAGCGCGTCGTGCTATCGCATCGCACGGGCCGAACGCTCGGGCACGAGGAAGCCGCGCTCGCCTCAATTCGCGCGCGCTACGCCGGCCCAGTCGTGTTCGCGGACGATCTCAACTGCTTCGTCGTACCATAGCTCGGCCGCCGCGCGCGGCTCCTATGAAAGGCGCCACTGTGGCTTCATGTGATGCAGGACGGTGCTCGCGATTTCCTCGACCGACATAGCGGTCGCTTGCAGATAGGGGATATTCTCGCCACGGAACAGCGCCTCCGCCTGAGCGGTCTCGTACTGGCAGCGCTTGAGGGTCGCGTAAGTACCCTCGGCTTTACGCTCGCGGCGGATGTGATGCAGGCGCTGCGGATCGATCGATAGACCGAACAGCCGCGAGTGATGGGAGCCGAGCGCCGGCGGCAGCCGCGGCTCATCGAGCTCCTCTTCAGTGAGAGGATAATTGGCCGCGTGAATACCGAAGGTCAAAGCCAGATAAAGGCAGGTCGGTGTCTTTCCAGTACGCGACACGCCAATGAGAATCACGTCCGCGCGCCCGTAGTCCGGGGTGTGCAGACCATCGTCGGTCAGGAGCGCGAAATTGACGGCGTCCATGCGCACCGTGTATTTCGATTGATCGACGATCTCGCGCGCGCGGCCAATCGTGTGCGTGGATTTTTGTTGGAGCGTAACTTCAAGCGGCGAAATGAACGTATCCATCAGATCGAAGAAGACGCCTTCGGACGCGGCCACCGCCTGGCGCATTTCCTCGTCGATCAGCGTGCTGAAGACGATCGGACGAGCGTTCATATCGCGCGCCGTTTGACGGATCTCCGCAGCCACGGCACGGGCTTTCTCGATCGTATCGACGAAGCGGCGCGTGTGTTTCTTGAATTTAATACCGTTGAACTGCGTGAGCAGGCTCAAGCCGAGCGTCTCAGCGGTGATGCCGGTGCGATCGGATACGAAAAAGACATCGCGTTCCATTGCCATATTCTGCCAGAATCGCCGGCTCATGTTTCACCAAGCCAAGCTGTGGTTACAAACATCTTATGCGCGTTCGTTGCAAAACGGAGACCGAACAAATGAATGAGTGGGTCGTGCCGTTGGAATCCTTGGGTATGGGGGACGTGGCACGCGTCGGCGGCAAGAACGCGTCGCTCGGCGAGATGATCCGCCACCTCGCCGAGGCCGGCGTGCGCGTGCCCGGCGGTTTCGCAACGACCGCGGCGGCGTTTCATGCATTTCTCGACGAAGGCCAGCTTACCGATCGGATTCGCCGGCGGCTCGTCGCGCTCAACGTGGATGACGTAGCCGCGCTCGCCGCGGCCGGTCGCGAAATCCGCGACTGGATCTCGGCCGCTCCGTTACACGCGTCTCTGCAACAGGCAGTCAGCGATACATTTCGCAAGCTCGAACAGGAAGCGGGTGGCGAGCTTGCTGTCGCGGTGCGCTCCTCTGCGACCGCGGAAGATCTGCCCGAGGCTTCTTTCGCCGGTCAGCAAGAGACTTATCTCAACGTGCGCGGGCTCGCGGCGGTGCTGGAAGCGGTCAAACGCGTGTATGTCTCGCTCTTCAACGACCGTGCGATCAGCTACCGCGCGCACCAGGGCTTCGACCACGACGGCGTCGCGCTGTCGGCCGGCATTCAGCGCATGGTGCGCAGCGATCGCGGCGCGAGCGGAGTGATCTTCACGCTCGATACCGAATCGGGTTTTCCCGACGTCGTGTTCATCACCGCCGCGTATGGACTGGGCGAGACCGTGGTGCAGGGCAGCGTCAACCCGGATGAATTCTACGTCCATAAGCCGACGCTGCGCGCGGGCAGACGCGCGATCATCAAACGCACACGCGGCGAAAAAGCCGTCAAAATGATTTACGCAACGGACGCGGCGGCGGGCCGCGCGACACAAACCGTCGCGGTACCGCGCGCAGAGCAGCTCCGCTTCTGCCTCAGCGATGCGGAAGTGGAGGAGTTGGCGCGCCACGCGCTCGTGATCGAGCAGCACTACGGCCGGCCGATGGACATCGAATGGGGCAAGGACGGCGTGGATGGCAACCTTTATATTTTGCAAGCGCGGCCCGAAACCGTGCGCAGCCGCGCGCGCCACGACATGCTGCAACGCTTCCGGCTCAAGCAGCGCGGCGAGGTTTTGACTACGGGTCGCTCTATCGGCACGCGTATCGGCGCGGGACCGGCGCGCGTAATTCAAAACGCCGCGGAGTTGGGCAAGGTGCAACCCGGTGACGTCATCGTGACCGACATGACCGACCCCGATTGGGAGCCGGTGATGAAGCGCGCCGCGGCGATCGTCACCAACCGCGGCGGCCGCACTTGCCACGCCGCGATCGTGGCGCGCGAACTCGGCGTTCCGGCGGTCGTCGGCTGCGGCAACGCGACGCAATCGATCTCGGCGGGCGAACCGGTCACGGTCTCGTGCGCCGAAGGCGAGACCGGTTTCGTCTACAAAGGCCTGCTCGACTTCGAGGTCCGCGACATCAATCTCGGGAAAATGCCGCCGATCCCGGTCAAGGTGATGATGAACGTGGGCAACCCCGAGCGTGCTTTCGATTTCCAATGGCTGCCGAACGCCGGGATCGGCCTGGCGCGCCTCGAGTTCATCATCAACCGCATGATCGGCATTCATCCCAAAGCCTTGCTCGAATACGACGAGCAACCGGACGACGTCAAGCGGGCCATGGAAGAACGCATCGCCGGCTACGGCGATCCCGTGCGCTTCTACGTCGAGAAGCTCACCGAAGGCATCGCCACGCTCGCCGCCGCGTTCAGTCCCAAACCGGTCATCGTGCGGCTCTCGGATTTCAAATCGAACGAATACGCCAACCTGATCGGCGGGAGCCGCTACGAGCCGCACGAAGAGAATCCCATGCTCGGGTTCCGCGGCGCGGCGCGCTACATCGCCGCGTCGTTTCGCGACTGCTTCGAGCTCGAATGTCGGGCACTCAAGCAGGTGCGCGAGGTGATGGGGTTCACGAACGTCGAGGTGATGGTGCCCTTCGTTCGCACCGTGACCGAGGCGCGCGCCGTGGTGCAGCTGCTCGCGGCGAACGGGCTGCGCCGCGGCGTCGACGGCCTGAAGCTCATCATGATGTGCGAGCTTCCGTCGAACGCGCTGCTCGCGGAAGAATTTCTCGAGCACTTCGACGGTTTCTCGATCGGCTCGAACGATCTCACGCAACTCACCCTCGGCCTCGACCGCGACTCGGGCGCGATCGCCGCCGCGTTCGACGAGCGCGATCCGGCCGTTAAAGCGTTGCTGCAACGAGCCATCGCCGCCTGCCGGAAGGCCGGCAAATACATCGGCATCTGCGGGCAAGGCCCTTCGGATCACCCTGATCTTGCCGACTGGCTGGTGCAGCAAGGCATCGAAAGCATTTCGCTAAACCCGGACGCCGTCGTCGACACCTGGCTTTATTTGGCCAACCATCGAACGAAGTGAGCGCGCGGTGGTTGCACGGGATTGAACGCAGTATCTCGACCGTCGCGTCGCGCGAAGCTCCTAAGCGCCTTCGCAACTATTGTCGCTAACCCCTCGGCCGCGCACGCGTTAGTTCGGTGCCGCTTTTCGTCACTCGCCTGTCGACCGCAGGCGGCCGTCGCCAATGCCTTTGCTATAGTTACCTTCAGACTCACACGAGCGACGCGCGCGATGCATTCGAACACCGCCGACCGATTTAGGGACCTGCTCGAGCGGCCCGAGGACGAGATCAACCTCGCGGAGGCGGCGTTGCTCATGGCCACCGACGAGTATCCAGGCCTCGACGTAGGCACCTACATGCGGCGCCTCGATGACCTTGCGGCCGGCGTGCGCGGTCGACTTTCCCCGACGGCGACGTTCGAAGACACCGTCGTCGCGCTGAACGAGTTCTTGTTCGAGGACCAAGGGTTTAGCGGCAATACCGACGACTACTACGATCCGCGCAACAGCTTTCTGAACGAAGTACTCGACCGCAAGCTCGGCATTCCCATCACCCTGTCCATTCTCTACATGGAAATCGGTCATCGTATCGGGCTGACATTCCAAGGCATCTCATTCCCCGGTCACTTCTTGGTGAAGTCCGAAACCGACGTGGGCGATATCGTGCTCGATCCGTTCTCGGGTGGGGCCGCCTTGAGCGAAGAGGACTTGGTGCAACGGCTGCGCCAGCGCTTCGGCGACGACGAGGCGCCGTCCGCGCCGCTCGCGCCGTTGCTGCAAGCGGCGGGCAAGAAGGAAATCTTGCTGCGCATGCTGCGCAACTTGAAGGCGATTTACGTCAACAACGAAGATTATCCGAAGGCGCTCACGGCGATCGATCGCATTCTTCTGATCGCGCCGGATCTCGCCGAAGAAGTGCGCGATCGCGGTCAACTTTACGAACGGCTCGAATGCTTCCGGCCCGCGCTCGCCGATCTGCGTCGTTACTTGTCGCTCAACCCCGCCGATCCCGAGGGAAGCGAGCTGCATCAACGCATCGTAGAGTTAGAACGCCTGGTCTCCAGGCTCAATTGAGCTAGTCATGCACGCGGAGCTGCGTCCGGCCGGTTTAATCATCTTCGCGCCTCACCCGCGCGTCGATTCCCGATCCACCACCCGGTAATTTCTATGTCTGCACCACTAGCGCCTCGGCCCGCCGCGGAGACCGAAGGTCTCTGGTACCTGTACATCGTCGAGTGTCGCGACGGCTCGTTGTACACGGGTGTCACGAATGATATCGAGCGCCGCGTCGTTCAACACAACGAAGGCACGGGCGCTCGTTACACTCGCAGCCGCCGGCCGGTTCGCGTGCGCTATCAGGAGGCGTGCGAAAACCGTTCCGCCGCCCTCGTACGCGAATGCTCCATACGCCTTTTGTCGCCCAAGGAGAAATGGGCGCTCGTCAACGCCTACGACGGTAAAGAGAAATAGAACCTTACTAACCCCGTACATTCCGCGCCTTCACTAAGGTCTTTTCCCTAGCGGCAGCGGTTGTGCTCATTCTTCCCCCTAGGTAAGTTTCCGTCCTTCGGATTTCCATTCGGGCGCGGCTCTCGCCGCTCAATTTTGCGCGCGCCGAAAGAGCGATCACGCTACATCGATAATATGAACCGCGCCGGCGAACAAACTCCCCCTCTCCCCGACCCCTCCCCCGCAAGGGGGGAGGGATTTTGGAATTACTGGAGCCGAGGCACGCGCTAACGCGCGTGCGTTACCTATGACCGACAAAGTCAACATCCTACTCGTGGACGATCAGCCGGCGCGCCTCCTGAGTTACGAGGCGATTCTCGCGACACCCAATCAAAACCTGGTGCGCGCGCAGTCGGGTACCGCGGCGTTGCAGCGACTGATGGAGATGGAGTTCGCGGCGATCCTGCTCGACGTCAGCATACCGGGCATGGACGGCTTCGAGACGGCGGCGATGATCCGCGAGCATCCGCGCTTCGAGCAGACGCCGATCATCTTCGTCACCGGCGTGCACGTTACGGATCTCGATCGCCTGAGGGGTTATCAGATGGGCACGGTCGACTACGTATACGTGCCCGTCATACCGGAAATATTGCGCGGCAAAGTGCAGGTGCTGGTGCAGCTTTATATGCAGCGGCGCGAGTTGCGCCAGCTAAACAGCAGCCTCACGAAAGCGAACGCGGAGCTCGCGCAAGCCCATGCGCAGCTCAAAGTGGAGAACACGCGCGAGCTGCAGAAGCTCAACCGCACGCTCGAGCAGGCGAACAGCGATCTCGCGGCCGCCAACGACCATCTCAAAGCCGAGATCAGCGAGCGCAAGCGCATCGAGGCGCAGCTTCAAGAAGCGTCGCGCCGCAAGGACGAGTTCCTCGCGATCCTGGCACATGAGCTGCGTAATCCTTTGTCCGCGATTCACAATGGCGTGCAGTTGCTGCACGTCTCGAGTCTTTCCGAAGGGCAGTTCGCGTGGGCGCGTGAGCTACTGGGGCGTCAACTGAAACATCTCACTCGGCTGATCGACGACCTGCTCGACGTCGCACGCATCACGAGCGGCCGGATCAAGCTGCAGCGCGAGCCGCTGGAGCTGTCGGCGGTGGTGGCACATGCGATCGAGACGGTGAAGCCGTTGGTTGAGGCACGCCGGCATCTCCTGAATGTTGTCGTGCCGCCGGAGCCGATGTACCTCGAAGGTGACAGCGTGCGCTTGACGCAAGTCATCGATAACCTCCTTGCCAATGCCGTGAAATACACGGATGAAGGCGGATCGATCGAGCTTGCCGTGGAGATCGAAGAACGCTCCCAGCGCCAGGCGGTGCTGCGCGTGCGCGACAACGGCGCCGGCATACCGCCGGATATGCTCGAGGGCGTGTTCGAGCTCTTTGCGCAAGTCAATTCTTCGCTCAATCGGACGCGGGATGGACTCGGCATCGGCCTCGCGCTCGTGCGCGGTTTGGTCGAGCTGCACGGGGGCACGGTTGAAGCGGTCAGCGACGGCGTGGGCTGCGGCGCCGAGTTCATCGTTCGACTTCCGCTGCTGTCGGAAACCAGCGTCCGTGCTTCGGACAGCGTGGCGAGTGCGGCGCTCAGCGGTCAGCCGGCGCGGCGTATTCTGATCGTTGACGACAACGTCGATTCGGCGCGCGGTCTCGCGATGTTGCTCGAGATGACCGGGCACGAAGTGCAGCTCGCGCACGCCGGCGTGGCCGGGCTCGAAGCGGCCATTGAATTTCACCCGGACGCGGTGCTGCTCGATATCGGCCTGCCCGACATGAACGGTTACGACGTCGCCAAACGCCTGCGCGAGCACTCACGCTTCAAGCAGACTCCCCTAATCGCCATCACCGGCTTCGGCGGAGAAGCGGACCGCCGTCGGGCGTTGCTGTCCGGCTTCGATTTCCATCTGGTGAAGCCCATCGATTACGAGGCGCTGGCGAAATTGTTGGCGGGAGAGGCTGCCGCGTCGGCGGCGTAAAGCCCGGGCGTCTCTTCAACAAGCGCTCGTCTGAAAAATAAGGAATGTCTGAAATTTCTTAGCCGCCAAGAACGCTAAGGACGCCAAAGAAAGGGGAAGGAAAAATCCCTCGCGTCCTTGGCGTCCTTGGCGGTTCGTCTGAATTAATCAGAGGTTCCATAGCCTCGCCGAAAAAACAAATCCCTTACCGGCCGACCTTCCACGCGGCCGCGCTCTTCAAATCGAGTGACCGGCCGCGACACCGGCCGATCGGCGTATCGACCTGCGCCGGCGGTATTCACGAGCCCCGGCGTCGCTTCCAGTACCGAGAGCATCTGCGCCGCGTAATTCTCCCAATCGGTCGCGCAGTGCAGATAACCGTCCGGCGCGAGCGCGTCGCACAAACGCGCGGCGAAGGCGGGCTGCAACAGGCGGCGCTTATGATGGCGCTTCTTCGGCCACGGATCGGGAAAGTACAAATGCACTCCGTGCAACGAGCCGGCCGCGAGATGCGCGAGCACGTCGTTGCCGTCGGCGCGGATCACGCGAACGTTTTTTAATTCCGCCTCCGCGAGCTTGAGCAAAGCACCGCCCACACCCGGCGCATGCACTTCCACGCCGATGAAATCGCACTCCGGCCGCGCCGCCGCGATTGCCACTAGCGCGTCGCCGTTGCCAAAACCGATTTCGAGAATCGCCGGCGCCGCGCGGCCGAACAAAGCGGAAGGAACGAGCGGTGCGTCGCCGAGATCGACGCCATAACGCGGCCACAGCGTATCGAGCGCGCGTCGCTGCGCCGTCGTCATGCGACCTTGGCGCAGCACATAGCTTCGGATCGGCCGGCGAGAGTCGGGGAGAACGCGGCTTGGATTATGAGAAGAACGTTCCACCGACCGGGGACGAAGGCGCACCGTATTGCTTACGCGGCATGCGACCGGCGAGATACGCTTCGCGGCCGGCTTCGACGGCCTTCTTCATCGCGCCCGCCATGAGCACCGGATTTTGTGCGGCGGCGATGGCGGTATTCATCAGCACGCCGTCGCAACCGAGCTCCATCGCAATGGCCGCGTCGCTCGCGGTGCCGACGCCGGCGTCGACGAGGATCGGCACCTTCGCGGCCTCGACGATGAAGCGGATGTTGTACGGATTACGAATGCCGAGTCCCGAGCCGATCGGCGCGGCGAGCGGCATGACCGCGACGCAGCCGAGCTCTTCGAAGCGGCGCGCCATGATCGGATCATCGTTGGTGTAGACCATCACCTTGAAACCGTCCTTCACGAGAATCGTCGCGGCCTCGAGCGTCTGCGGAATGTCGGGAAATAGCGTCTTCTCGTCCCCGAGCACTTCGAGCTTCACCAGTTGGTGCCCGTTCAGCAGCTCGCGCGCCAAGCGGCACGTGCGCACCGCGTCCTGCGCGGTGTAGCAACCGGCGGTGTTCGGCAAATACGTGTACCGGTCGGGAGGGAGCACGTCGGTCAAGCTCGGCTCTTTCGGATTTTGTCCGATGTTGGTTCGCCGGATCGCGACTGTCACGATCTGCGCGCCGCTCGCTTCGACCGCGCGTCGCGTCTCCTCCAAATCGCGGTACTTCCCGGTACCGACGAGCAGCCGCGAGCGATAGCGCACGCCCGCGATCTCCAACGGATCGCCGGCCGGCGCGAGTGTGATGTCACTTGCCGTCGCCGCCATTAACCACCTCCGACCGCGAACACGACTTCGACGCGATCATCGTCCCGCAGCCGATGCTCCGGGTGATGACTGCGCGGCACGATCTCCTGATTGACCTCCACCGCGACGCGCCGCTCGGCGAGCCCGAGCTCGGCCAGCAACTGCATCACCGTGAGCGCGCTATTCAAACGCTTTTCCTCGCCGTTTAGAAAAATTCGCATAACGACCGAAACGAAGGGATCGGGAGTAACGAAGGGGTATTTTATGGCGAACGGCGAACCGGCGCACGCGCCGGGAGAGACCCGCAGCCGCGGCGAAATGATGGGTTTCGGCGGGCGACGCTAAAACAGCTCGATATCGCCTTCATCGACCGCGACCGGCTCGAGCTTGCGCTCGGCGATTAGCCGCTCGTAACAGCACACTTGATTGCGGCCGTTGTTCTTCGCGTAGTAAAGCGCCTTGTCGGCACACATCACGACCTTGTCAGCGCCGACCTCCACTTTGAGCGCCGTGAAGCCGATGCTCATGGTTTTCGGCTCGAGTCGCGGAAACGCGTAGCTTTCGACCGCGTGACGAAACCGCTCGAGCAGACGCTCGGCGGTATCCAAGTCTACGTTGACGAGTACCACCGCGAACTCCTCGCCACCGTAACGAAACAACAGGTCCTCGTGCCGAAACGAACGGGTCATGAGACGCGCGAGCAGCAGCAACACTTCATCGCCGTATAGATGGCCGTAGCGATCGTTTACTAGCTTGAAATAATCGATATCGAGTAACGCAAAACAGTGACCGCGCGCCTTGGCGCGGCCGCCGGTGCGGCGGTCCGGTGCCGCACGCTGCGCGACTTGCCGGATACGGGAGTAAAAGGACTGCCGATTGTATAGCCCGGTGAGTGGATCGAGCTGGCTGCGCGAAAGAATGAACGTTTGATTGCTGTACACGCGCAGCAGCTTCGTCAGCAGATCGCTCGGCGGCGGCTCGTCGCGCAGCCCCTCTATCAACAAGAGCGCCCACACGTCATGCGAGCCGAAAACCGGAAACGCTAAACGACGTTCGCCCGCGCTGCCACCTTCGACGGGAGCTTGGGTGCGCACGCACTTCACTAAATCGGCGTCGTTCGCGAGGAAGCGCGGATCGACCGGCTCGGCGTCGAGCAGATCGTGCACGATCGCGGTCTCGATATTGCTTTCGTTGAACTCGGTATCGCGGTTTTCGTTTTCGATCGCGAGCAGCCGCATGCGCTGCGCCGGAACGATCATGCGCAATACTTGCAGCAGCGCCGTTGCCAGATCCTGCGAATCGCGATGGCGCGTGAGCT
Organism: Sulfurifustaceae bacterium; assembly: GCA_041485885.1. Taxonomy (GTDB): domain Bacteria; phylum Pseudomonadota; class Gammaproteobacteria; order Acidiferrobacterales; family Sulfurifustaceae; genus JACQFZ01. Next base: position 41,241 of record JBGPKL010000006.1, on the reverse strand, counting down.
CAACGACCGCTTCCAAATAGGGGGCGAGATCAATCGCGGGCACTGCGCCGGTCATCGCATCTCCGGCGCCGCGGCGCCGCGCGGGTTGATACGGGAAGCTGTCAAGGTAAAATGCATGATCGTCTCTTTCCTCCTCTAAACATAGGCCGCAAAGCGGGTGTAGTTCAATGGCGGAACGCGGGTAGCTGGCCGCCCGCTGCGCGGTACCCGAGCTGCCGCGCGCATTTCTTTGACAGGCGGCGGCTAGTCACGCGGTCCGCGGGTCGCCGGTTCCGACTCGGGGAAGGTCAGAGAGGCCGGCGCCCAGACCCACTCGACAGAAACCCGGGGAGATCTGTTATGCCCTATCGCTCCATCTTTCGGCCGAACTTGTTCGCTGATCAACATATCGTCGTGACCGGTGGTGGTAGCGGGATCGGCCGCTGCACCGCTCATGAGCTCGCGTCGCTCGGCGCGCGCGTCGCGCTCCTCGGACGCGACGTCGATAAGCTCGCCGCGGTTAAGCGGGAGATCGAAGAGTCGGGGGCGGCCGCGCCGACGATCCACGCGTGCGACATCCGCGACGAGGATACGGTCGTCGAGACCGTCGCGTCCATTCTCAAGGCACACGAGCGCATCGACGGTTTGGTGAACAACGCTGGCGGACAATTTTCAGCGCCGCTTAAAGCGATCACGCGCAAGGGTTGGGACGCGGTCGTCAACACCAACCTCACCGGCGGCTTTCTCATGGCGCGCGAGTGCTTCACGCAGTGTATGGAGGCGCGCGGCGGCGCCATCGTCAACCTCATCGCCGACATGTGGCACTCGATGCCGGGCATGGGGCACTCGGGCGCCGCGCGCGCGGGGATGTTGAACTTCACCGAGACCGCGGCGGTGGAGTGGGCTTACGCCGGCGTGCGCGTGAACGCGGTCGCGCCGGGTTGGATTGCGTCGTCGGGTCTCGATAAGTATCCGGAAACGATGAGGCCGCTGTTGCGCAGCCTGCGAGAGTTCGTTCCGCTCAAGCGCATGGGCAGCGAATCGGAAGTCTCGGCGGCGATCGTTTTCCTGCTCTCGGAGGCGGCCGCGTTCATTTCCGGCAGTTGCATACGCGTGGACGGCGCGGCGCCGAACGCGCGACCGAACTGGCCGCTCGCCGCGCACGACCGCTCGAAACCCTTCAACGGCTTCCACTTGGCGACTCTACCCCGAGCGCTCCGGGACGATTAGCGGAGCACCGCTCCTTTACGTCGATTGATCGAGCCGGAAACTTCGTCTACGTTGACAACCCACGCGGAAGCGACTGACCACATGGCCGTAATCGAAAGTCACATCGAGCCCGCTGGCGAAGCGTTCAAAGCGAATCGCGCAGCGATGCTGCGTTTGATCGAAGAGTTCCGTGGCCTTGAACGGCGCGTGCGGGAAATTTCCAATTCCAAGAAAGAGCTGTTCGACAAGCGCGGCCAACTGTTGCCACGCGAGCGGATCGCGCTGCTGCTCGACAAAGGCGCGCCGTGGCTCGAGCTATCGCCGCTCGCGGGCCTCGGCATGCATGACGACGACGGTAAGCAGGACGTGCTCGGCGGCGGATTGATCGCCGGCATCGGCTACGTGAGCGGCGTGCGTTGCCTGATCAAGGCGAGCGACAGCGCGATCAAAGGCGGCACGATCGCGCCGATGGGCTTGAAGAAAAATCTGCGCGCGCAGGAAATCGCGTTAGTCAACAAGCTGCCGCTCGTCGATCTCGTCGAATCGGGCGGCGCCAACTTGCGCTACCAGGCGCAGATCTTCGTCGAGGGCGGCCAAGGTTTCCGCAATCAAGCGCGGCTATCCGCCGCCGGGATTCCGCAAGTAACGGTCGTGCACGGGTCATCTACCGCCGGCGGCGCGTATCAGCCCGGTCTCTCCGATTACGTCGTCATGGTGCGCGGTAAAGCGAAAGTGTTTCTCGCCGGTCCGCCGCTGCTGCTCGCCGCAACGGGCGAGATCGCGACCGATGAGGCCCTGGGCGGCGCGCAGATGCACGCGACCGTGTCGGGCGTCGCCGAGTATTTGGCCGAGAACGACGCCGACGGCATCCGGCTCGCGCGCGAGATTACGGCCAAGCTCAACTGGAACGAGCGGCTGCCCGCCTCCACGTCGCCGAACTATGCCGAGCCACGCTACAGCTCCGAAGAGTTGGTCAGCGTCGTGCCGATCGACTACCGCAAGCCCTACGATGTGCGCGAAGTGATCGCGCGCATCGTCGATGATTCGGACTTTCTCGATTTCAAGACGCTCTACGGTGCTGCTACCGTCTGCGGCCAGGCAGCGATTCTCGGTATGCCCTGCGCCTTCATCGGCAACAACGGCCCGATCGATCCGCAAGGCGCGACGAAGGCGGCGCAGTTCATTCAGCTCATGTGCCAAGCGGGCACGCCGATTATTTATCTGCAGAACACCACTGGCTACATCGTCGGCACCGAAGCGGAACAAGGCGGCATCGTCAAGCACGGCTCGAAGATGATTCAAGCGGTCGCCAACGCCACCGTGCCGCAGATCACGCTGCACATCGGCGCGAGCTTCGGCGCCGGCAACTACGGCATGTGCGGGCGCGCGTTCGAGCCGCGCTTCGCGTTCGCCTGGCCGAACAACCGGATCGCGGTCATGGGCGGCGAGCAGGCGGCGCGCGTGCTCTCGATCGTCACCGAGGAAAAGCAGCGGCGCACCGGTCAGCCGGTCGATCGCGCGGCGCTCGCGACCATGGAACGAGCGATCATCGATCAGTTCGACGTCGAGTCGACTGCGCTCTACGCCACCGCCCGCCTATGGGACGACGGCATCATCGATCCACGCGACACGCGCCGGGTGCTGGCTTACTGTCTTTCGATCTGCCGCGAAGCGGACCACCGCCCGCTCAACCCGAACACGTTCGGCGTCGCACGCTTCTAATAGGAGTCGCTATGTTGTATACCCCAGAACACAAGTCGCTGTATGAATCGGTAAAGAAGTTCGTCGCCGACGAAATCAATCCGCACATGGACGAATGGGAGAAAGCCGGCATGTTCCCGGCACACGAGCTGTTCCCAAAAATGGCCGCGCAGGGCTGGCTCGGCATCACCCGCGCGGAGAAATACGGCGGCCTCGCGCTCGACTGGAGCTACACGCTCGCATTCGCCGAGGCGCTCGGCGAGGCGAACGGCGGCTCGGTGCCGATGGCGGTCGGCGTGCAGACCGACATGGCGACGCCGGCGCTCGCAAATTTCGGCTCGGACGAATTGCGCGAAGAATTTCTGCGGCCGTCGATCGCGGGCGAGTACGTCGCGTGCATCGGCGTGTCCGAGCCGGGCGCGGGCTCGGACGTCGCCTCGATCAAGACGCATGCGCGCAAGGACGGCGGCGACTACGTCATCAACGGCGGCAAAATGTGGATTACCAACGGCGCACAAGCCGATTGGATGTGCATGCTCGCCAATACCGGCGACGGGCCGGTGCATAAGAACAAGTCGCTCATCTGCGTACCGATGAAGAGCAAAGGCGTCACCATCGCGCGCAAGCTCGACAAGCTCGGCATGCGCGCGTCGGACACCGCGCAGATTTTCTTCGACGACGTGCGCGTCCCGCAGCGCTATCGCATCGGCGAGGAAGGCAAAGGTTTTATTTATCAAATGCAGCAGTTCCAAGAAGAGCGGCTGTGGGGCGCGGTCGGCGTGCTGCGCTCGATGGACAAGGCGATCGAGAACGTCGTCGAGTACACGCGCCAGCGCAAAGTTTTCGGCAAGCCGCTGCTGGACAACCAGGTCATCCATTTTCGCCTCGGTGAACTAAAGACCGAAGTCGAGGCATTGCGTTCGCTGGTTTACCGCGCGGTCGAGGACCTTTTGCAGGGCCACGACGTCACGCCGCTCGCGTCGATGGCGAAGCTCAAAGCCGGGCGCCTGGTCCGGGAAGTCGCGGATAGCTGCCTGCAATTTTACGGCGGCATGGGCTTCATGAACGAAACGCCGATCACGCGCATGTACCGGGACAGCCGTCTGCTTTCGATCGGCGGCGGCGCCGACGAAATCATGCTCGGCATCATTGCCAAGTACATGGGTACGCTGCCCGCGCGTTCGTAGCATCCGACCGGCAGAGATCGCGGAGACATTCAATGACCAAGACACTACCCGCCCGCGAAACGATCGAGATCGAGCAACGGGGGTCGCATCTGCACGTGACGCTCAATCGCCCCGAGACGCGCAACGCGCTGACGGAGGAGATGGTGCGCGAGCTGCTGAGTGTAATCGATGCGATCGCCGCCGATCGCGCCGTGCGCAGCGTGGTGCTGCGCGGCGCCGGCGGCACTTTCTGCGCCGGCGGCGACATCAAAGGTTTCCGCACATCGTTCAGCGCCGCGCCGCCCGCGAGCGGCGCACCGGATCCGATCGCGGTCAACAACCGGCGCTTCGGTGAATTCATGACGCGCTTGAACGCGCTGCCGCAGACCGTCGTCGCGATCGTCGAGGGCAGTGCGTTCGGCGGCGGGCTCGGGCTCGTGTGCGCGAGCGACGTTGCGATATGCCGCGCCGATACGCGCTTCGCGCTTTCCGAAACGGGTCTCGGTATTCCGCCGGCGCAGATCGCGCCGTTCCTGGTGCAACGCATCGGGCTCACCGAAGCGCGCCGCCTGGCGTTGACCGGTGCGCGCTTCGACGGCCGCGAGGCCGGCCGTCTCGGCGTCGTGCATTTCGTTTGCGACGACGGCGCAAGTTTGGAGCAACGCGTGACGGAAGTGCTCGACGATATCGGCCGGTGCGCGCCGGGAGCCAACGCTGCGACTAAAGCGATCCTCTTGGCCAGCACCGAACAGCCGTTGAGCGATGTATTGGACGGCGCCGCGCAAGCGTTTGCCGAGGCGCTGCGCGGGATCGAGGGTCGCGAAGGCGTCAGCGCTTTCCTAGAAAAGCGCCGGCCGAGTTGGCAGCGGGACTGAGCACCGCGTCGATGAGCCGCGCGCGACGCGCGTTCCACAAAATCTTGATCGCCAACCGCGGCGAGATCGCCGTGCGCATCATTCGTACCGCTCGCCGACTCGGCTATCGCACGGTCGCCGTGTACTCCGACGCCGACCGCGACGCGCCGCACACCGAGATGGCGGATGAGGCCGTCCGCCTCGGCGAGGCGGCGCCGAGTGCATCCTATTTATCGATCGAGCGGTTGCTCGAAGCGGCGCGCACCGCGGGCGCGGATGCGGTGCATCCGGGTTACGGATTTCTATCGGAGAACGCCGCCTTTGCGCGCGCTTGCGGCGAGAACGGAATCGTTTTCATCGGCCCACCGGCAGAGGCGATCGCGCTGATGGGCAACAAAGGCGCCGCCAAGCGGCGCATGATTGCGGCGGGCGTGCCGTGCGTACCGGGCTACGAAGGCGAGAAGCAGGACGATGCGACGCTGCTGCGCGAAGCGAACGCGCTCGGCTTTCCTATTATGGTGAAGGCGGCGGCAGGAGGCGGCGGTCGCGGCATGCGTCTCGTACGCGATCCGGCGCAGTTGGCGGACGCGCTCCGCTCCGCGCGCTCCGAAGCACACAACGCCTTCGGTTCCGACCAATTGATCCTGGAGCGGGCGCTCGCGCATGCGCGGCACATCGAGATCCAAATCTTCGCCGACACTCACGGCAACGCGATACATCTCGGCGAGCGTGACTGCTCGATCCAGCGCCGCCATCAAAAGGTGATCGAGGAAGCGCCCTCGCCCGCCGTTACGCCGGCGTTGCGCGCGCGCATGGGCGACGCCGCAGTCGCGGCGGCGCGGGCGGTCGGCTACGAAGGCGCGGGCACCGTTGAGTTCCTGCTGGACGCGAGCGGGAAATTTTATTTCTTGGAAATGAACACACGCCTGCAAGTGGAACACCCAGTCACCGAGCAAGTCACGGGCGAGGATCTCGTCGAGTGGCAGATCAAGATCGCCGCCGGCGATCCGCTGCCGCTGGATCAGGACGGCGTGAGTCTGCGCGGCCACGCGATCGAAGCGCGGCTTTACGCCGAGGATCCGTCGCAGGGTTTTTTGCCGCAGGCCGGCCGAGTGATCGCATGGGAACCGCCGAGCGGCGACGGCATCCGCGTCGATCACGGTCTTCGTTCCGGCCTCGACATCTCGCCCCACTACGACCCGATGATCGCCAAGGTCATCGCATTCGGCGATGACCGCGAGCAGGCGCGGCGGCGGCTCATTCGCGCGCTCGAAGATTGCACGGTGCTCGGCATTCCCACCAATCGCGCTTTTCTCATCGACTGTCTCATCCACGAGAAATTTGCCGACGGCAGCGCGACCACGGCGTTCATCGAGACGCATTTTCCCGCGGAGCGCCTCGCGCACGCGCGGCCCGACAGCGGCGTGACCGCGCTCGCCGCCGTGTTGTTGTATCGGCATACCCAGCTCGACGTGCCGCCCTTGCTCGCCGACTGGCGCAGCACCGGCCCCGCGCCGGTGCCGTTGCTGCTGGACGACGGGAACGCGCGCAGCCGGGTGGCAGTCACTGCGTTGGGCGACAACCGCTATGAGGTCTCGCTACCGGACGGCACGCACACCCTCGCGTTCGTCACTACGGAAAACGGACGAGTGCTTTACGAGCTTGACGGACTCCGACAGGAGGCGCACTACGCGTTCGACGGCGACACTCTGCATCTCGCGGTCGGCCGCATCACCCTGCGAGTGGAAGATCGGACGCTGTCGAGCGCCGCGGAGACGCACACCGGCGCGAGCGACGGCCGCGTGCTCGCGTGCATGAACGGCATTGTCCGGGCGGTGCATGTGCGCGCGGACGAGCAGGTAACGCGCGGTCAGCCTCTGGTGATCCTCGAAGCGATGAAGATGGAGCACGTCATTACCGCGCCGATGGATGGCAGAGTCCGTAAACTGACGGCATCGATCGGCAAGCCGGTAGCGAACCGCGAGCTGCTGATGGAGCTGGAGCCGGTAGCGCTTGCTGCCGACGCCGCCGCGAGATAACGCCGCTATGAGCACGCCACGCAGCCCTTACTACACGTCGGAGCACGAGGCGTACCGGGAAACGGTGCACCGCTTCGTCGCGCAGGAGATCGAGCCGCACGCGAGCGCGTGGGACGAAGCCGGCACGTTTCCGCGCGAGCTCTATCGGCGCGCGGCGGAGATCGGACTCATTCCCCTCGGCTTTCCCGAACGCTACGGCGGCGTGGAGGGCGATCTTTTTTATTCGATCATCGGCGCGCAGGAGCTCGCGCGCCCCGGCGTCGGCGGACTGTGCGCGAGCCTCATGAGCCACGCGATCGGCGCGCCTCCGATCGCGCGCGGCGCGCGCGAGGAGATCAGAACGCGCGTGCTGCCGGAGATACTTTCCGGCCGCAAGATCAGCGCGCTCGCGATCACGGAGCCGAGCGCCGGCTCCGACGTGGCGAACTTGCGCACCACCGCGCGGCGCGACGGCGCAGACTATGTCGTCAACGGTTCCAAGACCTTCATCACCTCCGGCATGCGTGCGGATTATTACACCGTCGCCGTGCGCACCGGCGAGAGCGGGCGCCGCGGCGTTTCGCTGCTCCTCATCGAGCGCGACCGGCCGGGTTTCACCCGCACCGCGCTCGATCGCAAGATGGGCTGGTGGTGCTCGGACACCGCGACGCTCTACTTCGATAACTGCCGCGTACCGGTCGAGAATTTGCTCGGCGAGGAGAACCAGGGATTTGCGCTGATCATGCAGAATTTCAACCACGAGCGTCTGTTCATGGCCGCGGGCTGCAACGCGTTCTCGCAAGTATGTCTGGACGAAGCGGCCGCCTACGCGCGCGAACGCCAGACGTTCGGCCAGCCGTTGATCGCGCATCAAGCGATTCGCCATAAGCTCGCGGACATGGCGATGCGGATCAACGCGACCCAGGCGTACGTCGAGCAGGTCGCGTGGCGCGTCGAGCACGGCGACAATCCGGTGGCGGACGTATGCCTGGTGAAGAACCAGGCGACGCAGACGATGGAGTTCTGCGCACGCGAGGCGGTTCAAATCCTCGGCGGCGCCGGCTACATACGCGGTTCGAAATCGGAGCGCATCTATCGCGAGGTGCGCGTGAACGCGATCGGCGGCGGCGCCGAAGAGATCCTGCGCGACCTCGCCGCCCGGCAGTTGGGTTTTTGAGCGACGACGATGGCGACTAAAGTCGTTCGCATCGGCGGTGCGTCGGGCTACTGGGGCGATAGCCCGACGGCGCCGCGCCAGCTCGTCGAATACGGTGGCGTCGATTATTTGATCCTCGACTATCTCGCAGAAATCACGATGTCCATTCTCGCGCGCGCCCGCGCGCAAGATCCGGAGATGGGTTACGCGACCGATTTCATTTCGCTCGTGATGAAGCCGCTGATCAAGCAGATCGCGGAGAAGCGCATCAAGGTCATCGCTAACGCCGGCGGCGTCAATCTTCCCGCATGTCGGCGCGCGCTCGAGAAAGTCGCGCAGGAAGCCGGTGTCGCTCTTCGCATCGGGACTGTCGAGGGCGACGATGTCATGCCGCGCCTCGAAGAACTGCGCGCGCAAGGCATCCGCGAAATCAGCACCGGCGCGCCGCTTCCGGAGCGGGTGATGAGCGCGAATGCGTATTTCGGGGCGTTTCCGATCGCCGCCGCGCTCGCGGCCGGCGCCGACGTGGTCATCACCGGGCGTTGCGTCGACAGCGCGCTCGCGCTCGGCCCGCTGATCCACGAGTTCGGTTGGCACCCGCACGAGTACGATCGCCTCGCGGCGGGCGCGCTGGTGGGGCACATCATCGAGTGCGGCGCGCAAGCGACCGGCGGCAACTTTACGGATTGGGAGGACGTCGCCGACGGCTGGGACGACATGGGCTTTCCCATTGCCGAAGTTCGGGAGGACGGCGCTTTCGTGCTCACTAAACCGCCCGGCACCGGCGGCTTGGTCTCGCCGCTAACGGCGGGCGAGCAGATGCTCTATGAAATCGGCGATCCCACGGCGTACGTGCTGCCAGATGTGATCTGCGATTTCTCACGCGTGACCATGCAGCAAGTCGGCGAGCACCGAGTGCACATCGAAGGCGCGCGCGGACGCGAGCCGACCGCGACGTATAAGGTTTGCGCGACTTATCTCGGCGGCTTCGGCTCCATCGGCACGCTCGTGTTCGCCGGCCGCGACGCCGCGCACAAGGCGCAACGGCACGGCGAAGCGGTACTGAAGAAAACCCGCCGCCTCATCGCCCAGGCCGGCCTCGGCGATTATACGAAGACGGCGATACAGCTCGTTGGAGCGGAATCGCTCTACGGCGCGCAGGCGCGACCCGAATCGCAGCACACGCGCGAAGTGACGCTGCGGGTCGGCGTGCATCACCGCGCCCGCGAGGCAATCGAAATTTTTTCGAAGGAATTTACCGGCGCCGCGCTCTCGATGGCGCCCGGGCTCACCGGCCTCGCCCCGGGTCGGCCGAAGCCGACGCCGGTCGTAAAGCTTTATTCGTTCCTCCTCGACAAGGCGCGCGTGCCGGCAACGGTGGCGATCGAGGGTAGATCGGTCGCGGTCGCGCACACCGTAACCATCGGCGGCGCAAGCGCGGTGCCATCGAACGACGCGCTAGCGACGACGAACGATACGTCCGCTCCCCGCGATCCGACCACGCAGGTTCCGCTCGCGCGGCTCGCGGTCGCGCGCAGCGGCGACAAGGGCGACGACGCCAATATCGGCGTGATCGCGCGCCGGGAGGAATACTTGCCGGTGATTCGTGCCGCGCTCACGACCGCGGCGGTGCAGCGCTATTTCGCGCACGTCGTGCACGGTAGCGTCGAGCGCTTCGACGTGCCCGGCATCCATGCATTGAATTTCGTGTTGCACGAATCACTCGGGGGCGGTGGCGTCGCTTCGCTCAATCTCGACCCGCAAGGAAAAACCTACGCCCAGCGGCTGCTCGATTTTCCCGTTACGATTTCACGAGCACTGCTGACCCGCCCGGACCGCTGACAGCAAGCGCGCTCCGCGCCGCGGCGACAGGGTGCCACGGACGGTGGGCGCGACGGCTCCAGCGCGTGGTTAGCCGCCCGGATGTGCTCGCATGAACTCCGCAAGCGCGATGCCTTCGGATGACTTTTCACGCTCAAGACCAGCAATCGTGCCGGTACGATCTTCAGGGCGTCGGTTTTGGCCAACTTTGAATTTGGCTTCGATTTTCAGGACGGGCATTTCGAAGCCAACGATCCTAGCCAGCATCTGGTCGCGGAAGTCCGAGGGTTGATCCTCGATTCGCCACGGTTCGGCCCGATGACTCTCGTATCGATGAACCAACTCGCCCAAGACAGTCTCGATGAAGGGACCATCCTCTCTGAATCGCGGCTTCCCGTAGGCATGGACCACGGCATAGTTCCAGGTTGGGACGGCGGGCGAATTCGCGTACCAGGTCGGCGACACATAGGAGTGCGGGCCGTGAAAAATCGCGAGGCATTCGACCGAGCCGTCCATCACACGCCAATGGGAATTGGCACGCGCAACGTGGCCCACGACGACAAGGCCGGTCGTCTCACGTCTGACGACAACCGGCACATGTGTCGCGATGAGGCCTGTCGCCGGAGAACTCACCATCGTTGCAAAATCGTATCGCTGAACGAATGCTTCGATCTCACCTTCATCGACGACTTTGAAAGCTTCCGGAACGTACATATAAATCCTCGCTGTCTTGGTGCGGCGAACGACCAAGCTCAGCCGCCGAAGCGCGTTAGCGCTGACGTCGGCAGGAGCGCAGTGTTGGGCAGCAGGTGCATCGGTCAGCGCTTTTTGTTTCCGAAAAGCAGGAGCACGCCGCCAATCGCTATCGCTCCCACGCCAGCCCAAACTGGGACGTTGACCGTCTGCTTGTCCTTTACCGACAGTTCGATCGATCCCAGCTTGACCTCATGGGTCTCCTTCGTGTAGCTGAAACTGCCATACACCAACCCCAGGACGCCGGCCACGATCAGCACGATTGCCATAATCTTGATTGCATTCATTTCGTCTTCTCCTGTTTAAAGAAACTTTTGAGTCCCCACCACGGGCAGCGCGCCGGGGATTGACTATCAAATCCGGGGCTGCCAACAGCCGGACCGCTCTGCCCAGCGCCCCGCTGAATAGAACCACACCAGCATTGTTACAAGCGTCGACCTCGAATAACACGAATCAGTATCACCACGACCGCGATGACCAAGAGGATATGAATGAATCCGCCCATGGTGTATGAGCTGACAAAACCCAGTAGCCAGAGGACAACCAGGACGATCGCAATGGTCTCGAGCATTTTGCTTCTCCTTTTGCCAGAACCTGGCGAACTGTAGATCTAGCCGCCCACTGACGCCTAACGCCAGTCATCACGCACGCGCGTCTTCGCACGTCGCGTGCATGCCTTTATTAGGCCGCTGTGAGCTTGACCCTGCCGACATTGCCGAGCTTTACATGCTGCTTAGCCCGCCACAGGTCATAGTTGCATTGCATGGCAAGCCAGCTCTCGGGAGAGCGCCCCAATGCTTTGGAAAGGCGCAGTGCCATCTCGGGGCTGACGGCGCTAGTTCCGGTAAGAATGCGATTCAAGGTAGAAGCAGACACTCCCAGCGTGGCCGCGAGCTCGCGGCCGCTCAGACTGTTGGGCTCTAGATAAACCTCGGTAATGAACTCACCGGGATGAGGGGGATTGCGCATAGCCATTAGTGGTAGTCCTCATAGTCCACGACATACGCGTGTCCGTCTCTGAACTCAAAGGTTAAGCGCCAGTTTCCATTCACTCAAACCGACCAGCGACCGCGCTCCGATCCTTTCAAGGGGTACCCGCCCAGGAAACTTACAGGGCGCGCACTCCATTTGAACCGATCCACCGCGTAACGTAATCTGCCCCGCGCTGACCGAAGTTGCCTCCGGGCCGATTTAACACACCAATAACCAATTTCCACAGGAGAAGCAACCATGAATAAAGGAACGAGCTCGCCGCTATTGATGTGCGTCGTCGCAGTTTCCCTAACTCTCGCCGCGTGCGCGCAGACGCCCCCAAGTGCGACCAGCAGCGGCGGCGGAAACGCCACGACATTTTTCGTTACCAGCGCCGGGCCGGGCAACGGCGCGGATCTCGGCGGCTTGGCGGGCGCGGACCGGTACTGCCAGTCGCTCGCCAAAAAAGTCGGCGCGGGCAACCGCACCTGGCACGCCTACCTAAGCACCAACGGTAGCGCAGCCGCCAATGCACGCGACCGCATCGGCCGCGGCCCGTGGCAGAACGCGAAGCGCGTGGTCATCGCGCGCAACGTCGATGAGCTGCACGGCGAGAACAGCCTCAGCAAACAGACCGCGCTCACCGAAAGCGGCGAGATGATCACCGGCCGCGGCGACGCGCCCAACCGGCACGATATCCTCACCGGCTCAACGCCGGACGGCCGCGCGCTTCCGGACGACAAGGACACAACCTGCGGCAATTGGACCAAGAGCGGCGACGGATCCGCGATCGTCGGCCATCACGACCGCCTGGGACTGCTCGACAACGCGCCGTCCAAGTCATGGAACTCCTCGCATCCTACGCGCGGCTGCAGCCAGGACGCGTTGCGCAGCACCGGCGGCGACGGATTGTTTTACTGCTTCGCGGCTAATTAAAATTAAGAAGATATTCGCGGTTCGGAAACGGTAACAGCGGCGGGTGCAGGTCACCCGCCGTACCGATGATTCGTGCCGCGCTCACGACCGCGGCGGTGCAGCGCTACTTCGCGCACGTCGTGCACGGTAGCGTCGAGCGCTTCGAGGTGCCCGGCATCCATGCGTTGAATTTCGTGCTGCACGAGTCGCTCGGGGGCGGTGGCATTGCGTCGCTCAATCTCGACCCGCAAGGAAAAACCTACGCCCAGCGGCTGCTCGATTTTCCCGTTACGATTTCACGAGCACTGCTGACCCGCCCGGACCGCTAACGGCAAGCGCGCCCCGCCGCGGCAGTGCTTTGTCGCGACCAGTACCCACTCGACATGGACGTCGACCGCAATCGGCCAGGAGCTGCTGTTCATGTTGCCTAGGAGCGGACATTGGCCGACGTCTGAATTGTGCACGGATGCTTCCCGCCGACTAGAATCGATTGATGATGCCAGTAAATGGGCGCCTTAGACGAGTGCAACCGTTGTAATACGACAGTTCAGAACTAAGTGGTAATTACGCAAACCCGCAAGGGCGTGATTTCGGAGGATATGCAAGAATGACCGTATGACCGAAGACCAAATTAGATCAGATATAAGGGCGCAGCTACCGCGCTTCTTTCCTAGCATCAGCGAGGCGCGCTTGGTTGAGGAAATGGAGATCTGTACCGGTAAGGCACGCGCGGACATGGCCGTGATTACTGATCGACTCATCGGAATCGAAATTAAGGGACCTCAAGACAAATTGGACCGACTGCCTAATCAAGTTAGCCAATACTCGAAGTGTTTTGACCAAGTTGTGCTAATCGTGCATGAAATTCTTGCGAGGGATGCTATTCGAATTGTTCCGCGATGGTGGGGAGTAGTCGTTGGTGCGGACAAAAATGGCAACAGTTCGTATAGGTGGAAACGACGCCCCGCGGAGAACTGCGAGGTTGATGTCGGTGCCGTGTTGGCCTTGTTATGGAGGACGGAGATCGAGGCGCTGTTTCTGCGATTCCTAAACTCGGTTCCCTCGCTTCGTACGTCGAAACAGAAATTGAGAGACAAATTACTTGCCGACGTTCCTTCATCGGCGCTTAAGGTTGCTGGAATCCAGCTGCTGCGACAACGGCGTGAATGGCGTTCGCTACCTATTTAAGCACGAAGCACGGATCATCCGCGGTCAATCTCAGCGCTGAGAGTGATGTGGTGATTGACGCATGCTGTGATCCATGACGCCGGACTTCCGGTTGATGCAGCCTTAGTTGCGCATTCGTGGATGTAATTGTCGCCAAAAGAGTATTCGGGGCCAGAAAATTCTTCTAGCGCTCCAATCTCCGCGGCTAGATGGTGATACTGACCGTAACCATCCTTGGAGAACGGTGCTCCTCGCACGACGAACCAAGACTCTGTCAAAGCGTAGACAGCTCTAGGACTCATTACTTTGCTCATTAGCTTCCCATCTAGTTCGACGTGCGTCGGAGACAGCGTTGTGTAATCTCCGAACCAAAGTTTATCTATCGAGCAAGCCTTTTTGACACCTAGATAGACACTTCGCTCAACTCGTGGAATGTAACCCTGCGCCCTCACAGCAACTGCATCGGCCAGGCGATCTGGAATGCCATATCCCGCTACGATTAATCCAGCCCATTGCGACAGCACGATCTGTGCGATGAATCGAGAAACTTGCGCGACCAAAGATTCAACCTGCTCTCCATAAACTGATTGAAGATCCAGTAGCAAAATTACGTCGGCTGAATTTAAAGAGCTGTCTGACAGCAACTTCTGGAGATGTTTGTACGATGATGAAGCCGTGGCTATATCTGTTGCATCGAGACGGAAACAAATTAACCCGGTCTTGGAGTTACTTTTAATTTTCAACGCCGCCTTCGCATGACTTTCGTCGCGATGGATTCCCGTTACTGGGATTGGTGAACTGCCGGCTTCTATAACTGCACTGGCCGCTTCAACAAGTGGGTGTTTATTTCCGCTTATACGTAACGCAGGATCGAGTTCGCTGGAGTCCACCAAAACATTCTCAAAATCTTTTAGTGCCTTTACCGTCTGTCGAATATTTCGCTCGATATATGCCTGAGCGGATGCTTTGTCTTTCTTCTTGGACGGCGCGGCCAAGTCAACAAGAGGAGTGCAGTGAGCTTTGATCTCAATCGTCAACTCTCGGATCGCTCGCACTTCACTCGGTCTGTTACGAATAATTGGCGTATACATGGGACTTACTCGGCTAAAAGAATGCTTCGGACCTGGCCGGCCCCAAGCAACTGAGAAAAAGCCTGATATCGCTTTCTCTCAAAGCGAAGCCGTCCGGCGATCACCGCGGGATGAATTTCAAACTTTTCAGCTAGGGCATGAATCGCAGGCTCTGTTGCAAGTCGGAAGGCATCGCTACGGAACCAGGCGTCTCTTGGTACAAACGAGTCCTTAGCAAACGCATTTGCTTCCGCTTCTATTTCAGATTCTTCATGATCCTCCTCCTCTATCGAGTCTACGAAAACTTCGTCAGACTCGCCTTGCAAATGGAGAACGATATGGGCTAGTTCGTGCAACAATGTGAACCAAAAACTGTCTAGCCGATCGTATCTCAGGGTCAGGCCAATCACCGGACTAAAGTTAGGAACGACGAAAGACGCGCCATCAATATGCATTCCGGGAAGTGAGTTTTCTATGATGACCCTGATGCCAAGCCTTTCTAGATATTGGATGGCGTCACGTGGACCGGAACTTCCTTTACTAAGGCGCACGAGATGTGTAATTGCTCTCTGATTCAGCTTCGCTGCGTCAAATAAAAGCTTCTTCTCGGCCATCGCCTTATCTGTCACGCGGCACAACCACGCCAAAGTCGCCATTTCGTCCACTAAGTCTCTTTGTCGACTCTGTCGCCGGAATAGCGCAGCTATCGCGAACGCTGGTTTGCTCGGTCTTCCAGAAAATAAAAAGTGCTGCAATGCGGTGCCGCGATTACCCTTGTCCGGTGACGAAAACCATTTTCGTCGAACCATCTCTCTTACCGCATCGGTCTTAGCCGCACTGGTCGCAATGGCAGACAATTCCGCATCCGATGGAAGTGGACCCATATCTTTGCCTGCCGCCACGATGTCGTCTGTTGTATCCGACGTCACTCGATGTACCCAGGCTTGTGTGAGTTTTAGCTTCGTCATTGTTTAGGTCTCCAAGAACTTTCTTGCTGCATCAGGAGAAAACTCGAAGTATTTCAGCCCAGACGCTGCATCGACACCAAGGTCCTTCATTCCGACCCGCGAATAGAATCCTTCGGATTGCGTAAGTGAATGGAGTCCACACCTTCCATCCATTCCCTCCTCAACGCTTATCGAGACCGCGGCACCTAGAAGCAACTTACCGAAACCTTTAAACCGAGGCGGCGACTGAATCGGTGGTCTGTTCCATGGAGCAACGGCGAGGTAGTCAACGTACACAACCGGTGTGTATGGAGTAGGTTGAATTCGGGATGGTTTAGATAAGTCGATTCGCATCAGTGCTTCCACAACTTCGCCGTCCAGCAACGCGAACATCCGATGCGCGAAGCCAAGCATAGACTGCTTCTTGTAGTTCCAGTCCCAATGCGAGTCAGGGGCGCCGAACCTTCCTTGCTTTTCCTGCCAGGCCTGTTCGTGCTGCTTCTTGGTAGGTAACACATGATAGGCGATAACGGCACGCGCTCGACGATCAGCTAATCGCGGGGTCCATTCCCGCTTAACAAATTCCAAGTGCTTTTCCTCAAGATCTTCTACAAGATCAATCCGCCGAACTTCATCGAATTCGTAGCTGTAAACATCGAAGGTTGCCAAATGAGAAGTCAAAGCAGGAGCACCTCTGCTTTCTCTCGCTTGTCCGGAGCTTCAAGCACAAGGCGCGCGCCTTGCGAAACCCGTGTGTCTAACGATTCGTAAAGACGGAGCGCCTGTCGCAGCACGGCAGATTTAGTTTGCCCTTTCCGTTCAGCGAGCTTATCCAGCGCAGACATCTCTCGTTCAGACAAATTGAGAACCAGAGACCGATCACGCTTTGTCACTTTGATCTTCATTCTTTAATTATATATTTTTTATATATATTATGCTAGATGCAATTTCTCGCAGTTTGCTGTAGTTCGATCTGCGATCTTATTATTCGCGTCATAACTGGATGCAAAACATGGGATCCCCGTTTGGCTTGACGACGTCCGCAAACAGTTACCTTTGAGCGATAGCGAACGACCGCTTCGGTCGTTGCTGGACTATGGAATCGTATCTACCGGTCCACGACTGTCAGCTTGAATAGTCTGCGCGCAGATGAGGTAAACGACCCCTGGGAACGAATGCGGGAATGGCTTACCTCGTTCGACTCGTAGAAATTGGGCTCGGTCTTACCACCTTGGAAGCAATGAGTTGTGCCAAAAATCTCCCCCCGCTAGACTAAAACCCGTTTTTCTCCGGCAATCGCGGGTGTGGTTCAATGGCAGAACCTCAGCTTCCCAAGCTGATGACGTGGGTTCGATTCCCATCACCCGCTCCAACCGGTCTTTCGAGAGGTCACATTGAACAAGCCGCTTAAGATTGGGGCGATCGTTATCGCGATCGTCATCGCTTTGCTCGCGTTGATCGTTATTCTCACGACGGTGTTGATCGATCCGAATCGCTATCGCGATGAGATCATCCAGGTGGTCAAGACGCAAACCGGGCGGGACCTCAAAATCGACGGCGACTTGAAGTTGTCGTTTTTCCCGTGGCTCGGTCTGCAAACCGGGAAATTGCAACTTTCGAACGCGCCCGGCTTCGGCGCCGAGCCATTCGCGCGGGTCGACATGGCGGGTGTCAGCGTCGAGCTGCTGCCGCTGCTGCGCAAGGAAGTGCGCGTCGACAAGATTCGGTTGAAGGGCTTGAAGCTGAATCTCGCGCGCGCCGCGGACGGCCGCACGAACTGGGACGACATGACGCGCGCGAAAGCGGAGAGCAAACCCGCCGAGCCCGCGAAAAAATCGGAGCCGAGCGCGGCGCTCGCCGCGTTCAGCGTGAACAAGCTCGACGTTCGCGACGCCGACTTCACGTGGCGCGATCAGGCGGCGGGCAGCGCGTACGCGCTGCATCGAGTGGAGCTTACGAGCGGCAATCTGATCGGCAGCTCGCCGGTGCCCTTGCATCTCGCGTTCGATCTCGAGAGCACGAAGCCGAAGATCACGCGCCGCATCGAGCTCGACGCGAAGCTGAACGTCGACCTCGCCACCGAAAAGCTAAACGCGCCGGATGTGCGCCTGAGCGCGGGCGATCTGAAGATTCAGGCGCAGTTGCGCGGGACCGAGATGCTGCACGCGCCGAAGATCAACGGGCGGATCGAAATGCCGCCGTTTAATCTGCGTGCGCTGTTGCAAGAGCTGCAGATTGCGTATGCGCCAACGGACGCCAACGTACTGAAGAAGGTCGGGCTCGCGGCGCAAGTCGACTACGGTGCGCAGGCGGTGGCGATCTCCGATTTGCGTCTGACGTTGGACGACACCGCGCTCACGGGAAAATTCGCGCTGCAACAGAAGCCGCACACCGCCTATCGCTTCGATCTCGCGGTCGATGCGATCGACGTCGATCGTTATCTGCCGCCGAGCGCGAAAACCGGCGAGGACAAAGCGGCGGGCAAGGGTAAGGGCGGCGAAGCGGTCGTGATTCCGCTCGCGCTGCTGCGCGAGGCGGACGCGGACGGGCAACTGCGCGTGCAGAAGCTCAAGGCCTCCGGCATCCGCAGCGAACAAGTGGTCGTCAAAGTCGCGGCGCACGGCGGGCGCATCGTGCTCGGACCAAACGAAGCGCGGCTCTACAGCGGCACGTACGCCGGGAATACGTCGATCGACGCGTCGGGGCCGACGCCGCGGTTTCAATTCGACGAGAAGCTGAGCGGCGTACAGCTCGGGCCGTTCCTGAAGGACGCGCAGCTCTTCGATAAATTCACCGGCGCGGGCAATGTGACGCTCGCCCTCACCGCGCGAGGGTTCGATGCCGACGCCATCAAGCGCACGCTGAACGGATCGGTCGCCGTCGCGATCAACAACGGCGCGATCGAAGGCATCGATCTCGAGAAGATCGAGGCGAAAATCAAGGCGATCAAAGACCAGCCGGGCGGGACCGGCAAGAATCTCCTCACGTCGCTTCCAGCGCTCTCGCCGGAGAAAGGCGACAAGACCGCCTTCAGCAAGCTGCAAGCGAGCGCGAAGATCACCAACGGTGTCGTTGCCAACCGCGATCTCGCCATCGAAGCGCCGCACGTGCGCGTCACCGGGAGCGGCGATATCAATCTCGTGACCAACAAGTACGAGAAGTACGTGCTGCGCGTGAACAACATTCCGTTCATTCTCGACGGACCGCTCGATAGCACGTTGCCGAAACCGAACCTGAGCGGGCTCGTCAAGGAGCAAACGGAGCAGCGCGTCGAAAAAGCGAAGGAAGAGGCCAAGGATAAGGCGGTCGACAAGTTGCGCGATCGCTTGCGCGAGCGGCTGAAGCGGTGAAGATAGCGGCCGCGTGCTTGCTCGCGGTCATCGCCGCGGCGCGCGCGGGCGAAGTTCTCGACGCCGAGGTGGTACACGACGACGGTCACTATGCAGTGCGTTTCGACGTGCGCCTCGCCGCGTCGCCGGAACGGCTCAAACACTATCTCACCGACTACGCGCACTACACCGCGCACTTCGCCTCGGTTCGCGAGAGCGAAATTATCGGCCACACCGCCGACGGCGGATTGCGCGTCAAACTGAGATTCAACTCTTGCGTGCTCTTCTTCTGTCGCAACGTGACGTTCGTGAAGGACATTGCCGAGCAGCCGGACGGCTCGATCACCGCGCACATCGTTCCAGCCGAGAGCGACTTCAGCGAAGCAACGGAGTACTGGCGAATTTCGCCGGACGACGGCCAGACGCGATTGCAGTATCACGCTGAACTGGTGCCCGCCTTTTTCGTGCCGCCGCTGATCGGGCCGTGGCTCCTCAAGCACAAGATTCGCGCCGCGTTGGAAAGCGGCGCGGAAACACTCGAGGCGCTGGCGCGTGAATAAGGCAAGGATCGGCCCGCGCTTGCTGCGTTGGTACGACCGCCACGGGCGCAAGCAGCTGCCGTGGAAAAGCGGCGACCCTTATCACGTGTGGCTCTCGGAGATCATGCTGCAGCAAACGCAGGTGACGACCGTGATTCCCTACTTCGCGCGCTTCGTCAAACGCTTTCCGACTATCGAGCGGTTGGCGCGCGCGTCGATCGACGACGTTCTGCATCTGTGGTCCGGTCTCGGTTACTACGCGCGAGCGCGGAACTTGCATCGTGCCGCGAGGATCGTGACGAACGAGCACGGTGGCGCGATACCGCGCGAGTTCGATGCCGTCGCCGATCTTCCGGGTATCGGCCGCTCCACCGCCGGGGCCATCCTCGCGCTCGCCTACGACCGCCGCCATCCCATCCTCGACGGTAATGTGAAACGCGTGCTCGCGCGCTATCACGGAGTCGATGAGCCCCTCAAGGGAAGCGCCATTCAGGAGAAACTTTGGAAGCTCGCGGAATTTCATACACCGCGCACGCGTGTCGCGGACTACACCCAAGCGATCATGGACCTCGGCGCCACACTGTGCCGGCGCGGGCAGCCGGAGTGCGCGCGCTGCCCGCTGCGCACCGATTGCGCCGCGCTCGCGGCCGGCAACCCGGAGGACTATCCGCGCGCGAGCGTACGTAAGGCGTTGCGCGCGCGCTCGGTGCAGATGCTTATCATCCGCGACGCCAAAGGGCGCGTTTTGCTGCAACGCCGGCCACCGGTCGGCATTTGGGGCGGCTTGTGGGGCTTGCCCGAATGCCATGCGCGCGACGTGCGCGCGTGGTGTCGCACGACCCTCGGTCTCGATATCGCGCCCGAGCGCGCCTGGCCGCGACTGCGCCACACGTTTAGTCATTTTCATCTCGATATCCGTCCGATTCCCGCACGACTACTCGGCGGCTCGCGCGCGATGGAGCACGGCGAGACAGTTTGGTATAACTGCCGCCGACCGGACGCGCGCGGCGTGGCGGCGCCGGTGAAGCGGTTGCTCGATCGACTGAGGAACAACTGATGGCTCGCATGGTGAAATGCGTAAAGCTCGGCCGTGAAGCCGAAGGGCTCGACTATCCCACCTACCCCGGAGAGCTCGGGAAACGAATCTGGGAAAACGTTTCCAAAGAGGCATGGAAGCAGTGGCTCGCGCATCAGACGATGCTGATGAACGAGTACCGCCTGAACCCGCTCGATCCGAAGGCGCGCAAGTTCATCGAGGGTGAAATGGAAAAATTCTTCTTCAGCGGCGGCGCCCGCCCGCCTGAAGGTTATGTCCCGCCGCCGACGAAGTAGCGGCGCCGACCCCGTCGTTTCCTTCCGTCTTGGAAAAACCGCAAGCTCCTCTATAATGCGCGGCTTCTTGGGACTACGGCCAGGTAGCTCAGTTGGTAGAGCAGCGGACTGAAAATCCGCGTGTCGGCGGTTCAACTCCGCCCCTGGCCACCAAACTTTCGACTACTCGCGACGATTCCGTCTCGGTTTAGGTTGCAGCGGCCACGTTCTTAACCTTCTCGTGATTGTTCAGCATATCGGCCATGTCATAGATTCACGCAGTTCGCGTGCAACGCTTTCCTAAATCTCTCGCCTCCCTTCTCTGCCTGCTTTCGATACCATGGGATAGTAGAAAGCCTTTCCTATAGACGCATGGGCATCGCTGCGTGGCCTTAAACGCCTTTCTCTTCCCGACATACTTCTCGTAAGCGCCTACCCAATCTTCGCGATCCCTTGCTGCGCCTGCGCGAGCGTTCGACAGCATCGGATCAGGCGGACGGAAGCTTGCCCGGAACTATCTCGTAATCGCGTCGTCTCTCAAGCGGCGGAAACTTAGGCTTGTCATCCTCGGTGTGCGCTGGCTCGTCTTGCTTATCGTCGGTCTTCTCTTTGTCCATGTCTTCGTTTGGCATGTGGCCCCCTCTCTAGTCTAGATTGAGTTGCCGATTGCAGATGTGTTCCGTCCTTTCGGTCTCGGACTTTTGTATCGATGTTACTACATGGAATGCGCCCGCTACCGCTAAAGGTATCAACGCGCAACACAAAAAGACGGTCGCGAGATAAACACAACCACCCCGAAACCGGTTCGTCGTGCTGTTTTCGTCCGTAGCTACAGCGAGGGCGTCATCGAAGGCCTCCGCGAAGTCCTTACGCGCGTCTTTCCCCGTGCGGCCATGATTGCGATGCCACTGGAGCAACTTCTTGTAGTGATCTCTCAACGCACCCGCAGGCGGAATCTTAGTGTATTCGCTTGCGAGGACTGACAGGAAAATAAAAACAATTGCCGTGACCAAGCAGGCCAACGACAAGATAGCCGTCCACATAAATTCGACTTTGTAGCTCGACTTCGAATATGGGAACGTGAATGCCATGGTGGCTAGAACCGTTGAGAGGGTGACAGTCGCAGCAATAGGAATGTTTATCGAAGAAAGCAAATGGGTTCGCTGTTCCCACTCGAATTTGTACATCTCTCGATATAGGTCGGAGTTCATATCGCTCCCTCATATCCGACAACGCTGAACGGGTCTGAGTGGCTTTCGTTCGCGACGTACTTCTTTCCCGCCGCGATCCAATCGGCCGCGATCTCCATCGTGGAAGCACGCGTTCGATTTCTTTGCAACCTACTTACCTTGCACCTTTTTCCGGGGCGCTTCCCTCGCTTTTTTCCCGAGCGTTTCCCCTTCGCTCATAAATTCATAGTAAACGGAGCAATGGTTTTGCAAAGTTCGATTTTCTATTCGTCCATCGTGGTTCAAGACGTCGACGCTCAACTTGCAGGTGGACGCGTCTAAAATCTCTGGCCACTCCTCACCTGTGGGCGCGGCAAATTCCGACATAAGAACGTTGAACGGACCGTGGGTCACGTGGACTTGTGTCGTCTCTCCTGCCTTTAAAAAGGTGGAGCATCGGTTTTAAGGACGAGCGTATAGAACAAATGTTCGGGCTTGCGGTTCAGCCCTTCGTAGGTAATTGTCAAAATGAACGATCCACCGATGCCACCCGATCGCATACCGGTATTGGAGGCAAGGAGCGTGATGGTACTGGGTCCTGCGCTCTGAAAATTCACCTTGATGTCGGAGGCATCTTTCTTAAAGGCATCCTTAAAGACAGGAACGCCCAAAGTCACGACAGACACCAATGCGACTAGCAACGCTAAAACGTTTTGTCCTAGAGGTAGGTATCTGCGCCAATCTTGGAATGAATCGCACTTGGTGCATTTTTTTGCACCCATTCCTATGTCTTGGCTGCATACGACACACTGCGCCCCTGCTCGCTCAGCTGGCTTAACTTCGGGATCGGTCGTCATATTGTCGTCACGCCGCGCCAACAACTCGCTGTACGGTCCCCACACCCACGCGCATCTCGGCCGCAATCCTCTTGATACCCCTTCATTGCGGTGGCACCGAGCGATACTGTATCGCAATATACGGTCCGGCATCTAAGCAGATCGCGCCACGCGAGAATGCGTGCTTCCGGCCAAAATAGAACATAGGCGGAGCAGCAATGACCAATCCCAACACCTTACTTTCCGCCGCAGAGAAAATCGGCTCGATGTTTGAAGCCCTGCTTATAGAGATGGGCGTGCAAGATTCTGGACAGGCACGTATCGCCGCTTGCCTAGCACTAACCATCGCGGAGCTGTTTCTCGGTGTCATCACCTTATTACGTTCACGAGCGCCCAGCCACGCTCCGGTTCTTGTACGTTCGATGCATGAAGCTCTCGCGGATCTCAAGAACCTGGTAGAGGACGGGAGATATCTTAATCAAATGCGATTCGACAATGCCGAGCAAGCGCTGAAGATATTCAAAGGATTTCAGGTCGATGAAACTATGCAGGATGAGGTGGAGGCACAGAAGACCTTGCGGGAATGGTGTCTCAAAGAGCAGAAGACATACGACGAACTAAAGGCCGCAGGATTCAAAACACTCAGCATCCTGGACAGATTCAAGAAGGTCGGTATGGCTACCGAGTATGCGACTGCTTATCGCTTTCTGTGTTCATTTGCCCATAGTGATATGAACACGCTAGTGGCGCGCCATGCGGGTTACGCGGGTGGACGACATCTGCGATTCACTGACAATTTGCCTCCCGCAACGCTGAAGAGTGTGTTAGGTTTGGCTTTGACTCTGTACACGAGAGCGATTGATACCCTGCCTCGATATACGAACCTTCCGCCAGAGAAAGTGAAGGCGGTTCTTGATGCGGCGGACAGTCTATGGACGACAGCCAGCGGTGGTGGATGAAGATCGCACCGTTCATCCGCAACTAGGCCGCCTCCCACAAAGGTGCAATACCAGGAAACTAAAACAAAAAATATTGGACTAAAGGCTACCAATGGAAAAGCAACCAAAAGCGGCCTAGCTTTTGGTAGTATCGCGCCGCCAGATAGGGGTATGACGGAGCGAACTTCCCGGACTTTCGGACATGCTGTCCGGGTCTGAATCCGTCGAGGAAATCACGCACATGTTCACGGCTCGCAAAGTCGCACAGATGGCAGCCGTCTTCGCCGGCCATCAAGGCGGCACCATCAACGTCCTCAAGCTCATGAAGCTGCTGTACCTCGCCGACCGCGAAGCATTGAATCGCTACGGCTTTCCAATCACGTTCGACAACATGGTTGCGATGCCTCACGGTCCAGTTCTGTCGCGCACGCTCAACCTCTTCGACGGAGGCGCAGATGCGGAAAGTACATCCTCTTGGGAAGAATGGATAAGCGACCGCGACAACCATGACGTATCGGTACGCCGCACGTTTGAACGGAAGGATTTAGATCAACTCAGTGACAGCGATCTCGAAGTCATCGAAAGCGTTTGGGGTGCCTTCGGTAAAATGAATAAGTGGGCGATTCGCGACTACACGCACGAGCATTGTGCCGAATGGAAAGATCCAAAAGGATCGGCCTTTCCCATCCATGACAGGGATGTATTGATCGCGCTCGGCAAGAATCCGGACGAGGCAACCCTGCTCGCCGAAGAGATCCAAGCGCAACGCGAACTGGATAGCGTCTTCGCCGATCTGTAGTTATGTTCGAGGCGGCTCAGCGCGTAACGCTGCTCTACCCGTCGCCGAGCGCGCGAGATCCTGACGGAAAACATCTTTTCATACTGCTAACCGGTCCCTGCGGTCCCGCCCGGCAAGTTCTAATGGTCAGTGTAACAACGATACGGCCCGGTGTTCGGCATGATCCAGCTTGCATTTTGAAGCCTGGCGAACACGATTTTATTCGCGATGAGAGTTGTGTCGCTTACGCTTTTTGTCGCGTCGAACCGGCAGAAAAACTTGCCCGAGGAGTTGAGAGCGGCGCATTTCAAGACCGAGGCTTGCTCGCCGAACCGGTGTTCAATCGAGTCCTTGCCGGTCTAAAACAATCGCAATCTACCAAACCATTCGCTATCGAATTCCTAGAGCAGTACGCTAAACAGCTTCGGCAGAAAGGTGCATAGCTCGTTCTCGTGAGCGCTAGCGGATCGTGCCACTTGCCAGAGCCTGGTAGGCTTGATACCACCAGGGCGCCGAGTCGGGCGGAACGCCATCCCGATCGGCGCGCGCAGTCGCGGCGACAAGGAGCGCCACAGCCAGAGCGATCGAACCGACGCGCTTCGCGTTGCAAGTGCGTTGCATACTTGCCGAGATACAGCATGATCCAGCGTGAGATGGCACGTTACGATGATGCGCGTAACTTCTTGATGGGATCACGCTCGGTCATTTTGGCTTTTTCTTAGACCGATCTGAAAATCCGCGTGTCGGCGGTTCAACTCCGCCCCTGGCCACCAAACTTTCAATGATTTGCGCCGTCTTTCCGGATTCGTCGTCGCTAGCTTGCTACCGACTTCGTCGCCGAATACGAAATCAGCGATCGAGCGCACCGCTTCGTCGTGACTCTCCGGGAGCGGATGCTTAGAAACTTGTGCTGACGTGGTGCGATCTCCATTGATGGGTGACTGGGCGCTCATTACCGCAGTTAGACGGCGGGCATATTTCCCTCTCGGGTCTTTTGCTAGCTCGGGTGACCGCTAACCAGGAGAGAGCCGTCCGATCCCGGCGTGCGCTGCTCGCCGACGTTAAGACAAAACGTGACGAGCTACTTGCGCCGCGGACGTTTTGATTGACGGAGGCTACGTTAGATAGCGGTCCTTTGCTGCGCGTATGAGATTGATAGTCCCAGGTTCGTCCCGCGTTAGACGGTTCAATAGAACCCGACGTAGACCGATCTTTCGCTAGCTACGGTTTTTTCCCCGCAACAACTTCGCTGGTTGTCTCGTCAACGATCCACGCGAAGGTGTCCTCTCTCTTTGTCTTGCCTTCGACTTTATAACTGTGGCCCGCTCTCGCCTGAAAAGATAATGTTTTGTTGCCGATATACTCGGCGCCGACGAAGCCGCTCCTTACTTGGACCTTAACTATATGCTCGCCGGGCAATATCTCGGCAAACTCTTCCGTGAACCCACGCGCCTTGCCGTCAACTTCGGAAATGCGGGCTAGATCAATCATGCCAAAACTTGATTTTATGAGCGCCACACTTTCAGGGGGGACCTTCGGTCCTTCATAGGATTGCATAGTTGTTCAGCCAGCCAATAGAAGCAAAGTGCCGAATGGAATTTGAGATTTTCGTTCGGTACGCAGCGTTCGAGAACGGGGGTCCATGGAATTGACTCCTTTCGCCAAAGACCGTTCGATTTGGACGAAGAATACTGAGAGAACTTAAACGCTTGGTGATTCGTCCCTTCGTTCACCACCCTTTTGAGCGCAGTCACTATAGGGGATTTGGTCATTTGGGGAACGGCACTTTAGTGCCATGTCGGCACCTCGGGAATCAAGTTGTATAGATAGATTGTCGCTATATGCACTATCGAACATGTCCGCAGCTACCTTCCGCTACCTTAAAGCGCGGCATGCATTGTTCGATCTGTTCGATGGGGTCGTGATCTCTGGGATCGTGCACATGATCAAGCCCGAGGCGGAAATTTTCGCGTACGTGGCGGAGCGTTACGGCCGATTCTACGGTCCGGTCTAATTGCGATAACCCACGGTTCCATGCGGATGTTCATGCGTCCTTTTTGGTTGATCAGTTGTCGTTGCGGTGCTATTCGGTTCCTCCGGCTTCTGAGGTGTAGTCACCGCTAAGCCGTGCATGTAGACGAGCTCGCCGCCGCGCAAACCGGTAATCATCAACAGGCTGAAACCGACGGCAATCAATCCTAGAAACAACCAGGAAGGGTAGCGTTCGGTTTTGCGTTGCCGCCACGACCAAACCGCCGCGAGAGCAAAAACGCCTACTGTAACCAGCGCGAAAGCAGCATGCGTCTCCATGAGCTCATGCGAGACGTCGTCGTGGTTGACCGTACTAAAGGCCAACCAACCGAAGAGCGCGGTCAGCACGCTCAATCCCAACCCGACCCAGAGATTCCATTCCGCAACGACTATCCACTGCCGGCGCAATATCGGCCTCCGAAAAAAAGCCGACAGGGTAAAGAAGATCGCGGCGAGACTGAGGAGCGCCACGCTGAAGTGGACGAAAATCGGATGCCATAAATAGACTTTGCTGAGCATGTTCTCTCCTGGATCCTCGCTACCGCAGTTTCAGCCGCACGAATATTAAATAAGACGTCGGGTGTCCGTAGACCGCGTCGAGCTCGCTCGGCAGCGAATAAGCGCTGGCCAGTGCGCCCAGCCCGAACTTGAGGTGCTTCTCCGTCGGAAAATCGTAGACGTAACCGACGCTCAGCTTATCGACCCGGAACACTTCGTCTGCCAACGGAGTACCGCCCGAGAACAATTCGTTTTTCTCGACCCGCTCGAACCGAGTAAACACCGTATGTGTTCTCTGAAAATTGATGGCCGACTCCAATAGATACGCATTCGTCGCGGTACCGCTGTTAGGCGCATCGCGCCCCCAGGCGAATGTGGTTTGCCAATCGTTGCCGGCTAATTTGCTGTTGTAGATGGCAGAGGCGGTGGTGCGATCGACATTCACATCGGGCTCCAACTGTTCCGGACTGTGAAGGCGCCCGTAACTCACTTGTAGTGCCCATGCGGCATTCGGATTCAGCGACAACCGCAGCGACGTGGAATCGAGCGCTCCGGTTTCGATGTTGTAGCGGTTCTGGTCCGGCTCGCGCCCGTGAAACACCGATCCTTCGACTTTGATATTACGGTAGACGTAACCGAAGGTTGCGACTCCGTAAGTGATATGCGTTGAGTCCAGCCAATGGTGGCTGATCGGAGCTTCGGGATTGTCGATGCCCGAGAAGCGATGCATGAAGGCCGGCGGGCCGAGCGCGGGTTCGCCCGGAAGGCCGACGTATCCAAATACGGAGCTTTCACTGGACAGCGGTAGGCTGTAGGAAGCCGCTAACTCCATGAAGAGATCGTGCGGATGCTGCCGATCAACGAGCGGCGTTTGACCGTCGGCGGTTTCGCCGGTTTGCAGTAACTCAGGATAGCCGGCCTTGCCCATCAACGGGTCGAGCGACACCATTCCCCGAAGGCCGAGCGTTCCATCGCCGAGCGAGCGCTGCGCCATCGCCATCAGCATACTGGTGCTGAAGGTTTTGGTGTCGCCGCGCGGCCCGCCTTGGCGGTCGTAAATAGCGCTGACGAAACCGTGCGTCATCGTCGTCCATGTCTCGCCCATATGATGTATCCCTTCCAGCGCTGATGATTCCGGCAGCCAACTCGTGCCGCTTGCCTCGCGGCTCATTGGGTACGGCCCATACATGCCGCGCATCGCGCCCATGCTCACGCCGTCATCGCTGCCCGTTGGCCCGGCGGTTTGCTGACCAGAATGTTCCGAGGAATGCACGTGTGGACCGCCTGCCGCGACTTCTGACACTGCGGGTTCGGCGGCCTCACTACAGACGGATAATAACAAGGTAACTAAACCGAAGATCGAACCGAGTCTCTTCATGGTCGCATCTCGTCCCGAGCGGAGAATCCCGCCGGGAGCATAAGAGTCAAAAGATTGAGACGGTGCCGCGAACCGAGCTCGCCCGAGGGCGAGGCTAAGCGGTCGCGCGCAGGAGAACTAGACGAGATGCAGCGGAGGTCGCTGCGGTGGTTCGGAGATAAAGTTCGAAAAAGCGGAACGCATCAAATCGGAGACCGGGGCAGTGCGCTTAGCTGGCGCGCTGTCGAAATCGGTCGGGATTGCGAAAGAACACGAGAGAACACAAAACGAGCAACGCTCGCAGGTATGAAAACTGTCTTTAGTTTGCTTCTGTCCCTGGCCGGTCGCTTGATCGGTATGACAAGGGGGTTCCGTAATGTTGATCTGCACTCGATGCTCGGAAGCACCCATGTGCTCGCACAGCGGAGTTGCGACGACCATCGCAAGACTTTCGATCGGAAACCAAAGCAAAAGCGAGAGCAGTACGGGCGTCTTAAACCGGCGCGTCATCTTCGAATAGCACATGCCCGTATCATACCCTCGGCGTCGCCAGCGTATACGTTCAAATTTCAGGTGTAAGTATCGCTACAGCCCGGCTTATACGATTCGAGGGCGTTGCGCATGCGCTCGCTATGTCCTCGTAACCGCTATGACACGCCGGGGTGGACCACTCGCCGGACCAGGGTCTCGACCAGCTGGAGCAGCAACTTCGGATCCGCCGGTTTCAACAGATGGAAGTTGAAACCGGCGGATTGGCTTCTTTCCACGTTCGCGGGCTGGCCGTATCCGCTCAGCGCGATAAGCGGCAACGAGCCGAATTCAGGATGCGCGCGCAGTAACGTCGCGACCTCGTAACCGGTCTTACCCGGCAACCCGAGATCGATGATCATCACATCCGGCCGGAAGCTCAGTCCCTTGTCCAATACACCGTTGCCCTCGTAGTGTTTGGCGACTTCATGGCCGTTCAACCGCAGTAGCTCGGCAATGCTGTCGGTAACATCGTGATTGTCATCGACGACCAGAACCCGGCGTCGGCGCACATTCGCCGGTGGTTCATCGACCGTCGGCACAAGTTCATCGGCCACGAGCGGAAGCGTCACCACGAATTCGCTGCCTTTGTCCTTGCCTTCGCTGTAGGCTTGGATCGTTCCGCCGTGTAGCTCGACGATGCGCCGCACGATCGAAAGTCCGACGCCGAGCCCGCCTTCGGTGCGCGCTAAATCGGTTGCACCCTGAAAGAACATATCGAAGACGCGTGGCAGCAACTCTTGATCCATACCGCGACCGCTATCCTTCACATGGATTTCCACGACGTCGCCTTTGCGCGCGCCGATGATGGAAACGACGCCGCCGGGGGCGGTGAACTTCGCCGCATTGGCGAGCAAATTCGAGATCGCCCGCGCCAAACGGCCGCGATCGGCGTGGAGACTGATTTCCTGCAACGGCAGGCTCACCTGCAGCGCGTGGCGCGAGGCGTTGATCGCCGGCCGCGAGGTCTCGAGCGCCTGCGAGACGATCGCGCGCAAGCTGGTCGATTCGCGTTTGAGCGTGATTCTTCCGTTCGCGATGCGGCCGAGCTCGAGCAGGTCGTCGATAATCCGCGTGAGCTGCACCAATTGGCGATCGATCACTTCGAGCGCCCAATCGCGCCGTCGTTGATCGCCGAGACCCTTGTGAATGATTTCGAGCGCGGTCTTGATCGGAGTGAGCGGGTTGCGCAACTCATGCGCCAACATCGCCAAAAACTCGTCTTTACGGCGGTCCGCCTCCTTTAGGTTGGTTTCGGCGCGTAGGCGATCCGTGATATCGCTGAGCGCCGCGACGGCGCCGCATACCTGCCCGCTTTCGTTCCGCAACGGAACCGCGTTGCCGAGAAAGTCGTGCGTGCGACCGTCGGGCAATATCGCTTTCAGCTCCCAATTTCGCACCTCGTCGCCGCCGGCCGCTCGAGCCAGGGCAAAGAGCTCGGCCGGTAAATCTTGCTGCCGGTGATGGGCGCTGGCGGCATCGCTCTTCACGGCCGCGCGCAACGATTGCAACAACTCGTGGCCCATCCGGTTCGCCTGCACGCGGCGGCAATCGATGTCCTCCACGACCAGAACCGCCGCCGGAACCGCTTCGATGATCGCTTGCAACTCGAACGCGCGCGCCTGCGCATGGCTCAACTCGCGCGCGACCTCTTGACGTTGCTTGCTGAGATCGCGCGCGATCTTCGATGCGCCGACGATGTTGCCGCTACTGTCTTTGATCGGCGAGATCGTGAGGGAGATCGGAATGTCGCGACCGTCCTTGGTGCGGCGGACGGTTTCGTAATGATCGAGGCGCTCGCCGCGGTGGATGCGCTCCAAAATCCGCGATGCTTCGTTTTCGCGACCGGGTGGAATGAGGAGCGTGATCGGTCGGCCGATCGCCTCCTCCGCGCTGTACCCAAAGAGGCGCTGCGCGCCGTCGTTCCAACTTTGGATTATGCCGTTCAGATCTTTACCGATGATGGCATCATCCGCCGACTCGACGATGGCGTCGCCCAAATCATTCAGCCAGGGCTGATCCTTTCTGGCCTGTGGAAGGTCGCGAATATGCATTTTGACTCGCTGCTGCCCCAGAACACGCGTTCTTATTTTGTCGGCATGCGCGCTGTAACGTAACACCGGTGCTTTGTGGAGAACAACTTTTTCGCGAAATGTCCCGGTATTCGCGCGGGTACTCTATGCCGAGCAATGCTCCACCTTACGCAGATGATTCGCGCAAGTCGCGAGGGTTGAGCCTTAGCGAGGATCGGGAAAAAGGTTGAGCGGACAGTCGAGCGAAACCACCGAGCACTACTCCGAGGGATACAAAACCGGCCTCATCGCTTAGAGGAACCTGTCCAACAGGATGTTGAAAAAGTCTTCCACGGACTTTTTCAACTCGCGAGTCGCAGCGCATGTCCGCGCCTCGCCGCACTTCCCTGTGTGGCCCCTAGCAGGCTGTTTTCAACAGCCTGCTAATCTCCTTGGAACGCTTCTTCGCGTGTCTTTCGAATCGCCGGCAATAGCACGGTCACCAAGGCCAGCGCCGCGATCGCAAGCATGGTTGCGCTGATCGGTCGCTGGATGAACGTCATGGGATCGCCGCGGGACAACAGAAGCGCGCGGCGCAAGTACTCTTCCATCATCGGCCCCAAAATAAATCCGAGCAACATCGGCGCCGGCTCGCAATCGAGCTTGACGAAGATGTACCCGATCACTCCGAACAGCGCCATGAGATGAACGTCGAACTCGGTATTGTTCAAGCTAAACACGCCAATCGCGCAAAACACCAGGATCGCCGGATACAACAAGTGATACGGCACCATGATGATGCGGACCCATATCCCAATCAGCGGCAGATTCAAAACGAGCAGGAACAAATTGCCGATCCACATCGACGTGATGATGCCCCAGAAAAGCGCCGGTTGCTCGGTGACGACCAGCGGCCCCGGTTGTATGCCTTGAATAATCATCGCGCCGATCATGAGCGCCATCACCGGATTCGAGGGGATGCCCAAGGTCAGCATTGGAATGAAAGACGTCTGGGCAGCGGCGTTGTTCGCCGATTCAGGCGCGGCAACGCCTTCGATCGCGCCTTTGCCGAACTCCTTCGAATACTTCGAAACTTTCTTCTCGAGCGAATAAGCGGCGAACGCGCCCATGATGGCACCGCTGCCGGGCAGTATGCCGACGGCCGAGCCGAGCGCCGTGCCGCGCAGAATCGGCGCGATCATGCGCTTCCAATCTTCCTTCGTCGGCCAGAGACTGCTGATTTTGCTCGCGATGAGCGAGCGGTTCTCTTCGTTCTCGAGGTTACGGATGATTTCGCCGAGACCGAACATTCCCATGGCGACCGTGACGAAACCGATGCCGTCCGCGAGCGCCGGCAAGTCGAAGGTGTAGCGCTGCATCCCCGAGTTCACGTCGGTGCCGACCAAACCGAGGAGCAGTCCCAGCGTGACCATGCCGAGCGCGTGGAGCAGCGACCCGCGCGCGAGCACGATCGAGGCGACCAATCCCAACATCATGAGCGAAAAATAATCCGCCGGACCGAACTTGAGCGCCACTTCCGCAAGCGGCGGTGCAAATAAGGCGAGCAACAAGGTCGACACCGTGCCGGCGAAAAATGAACCGATCGCCGCCGTCGCGAGCGCCACGCCCGCGCGCCCCTGGAGCGCCATCTGGTAGCCATCAAGCGTGGTCACGACCGACGATGCCTCGCCCGGAAGATTGACGAGAATCGCCGTGGTGGAACCGCCGTACTGGGAACCATAATAAATTCCGGCCAGCATGATCAAAGCGGACACCGGCGGGAGCGTGAACGTGATCGGAAGCAGCATCGCGATCGTCGCGGTCGGCCCGAGTCCGGGCAGCACGCCGATCAGTGTGCCGAGGAAGACGCCGACCAAACAGTAAAACAGATTGGTAAAGGTCAACGCGGTGGCGAAGCCGAGACCGAGATGTTCGAGTAATTCCATAGCGCGCCGCCTATCCGCCGAACCAAGTGCCGAGCAATGGCATCGGAATCCCTAAACCTTTGACGAACACCAAGACGCATGCCACGGTGAGACCGCCCGCCAGCGCGATCGCAGTGCCGAGTCGAAATTTCGTGCTGGCATAGGCGCTCACGATTACGAGCACGATCAGCGCAATCACGAGGCCGGCACCCCGGAGCAAAGCGCCGAAAAGAACGGTGCCGCCGCAAACGAGTAGCATCCCTTTAAGGACGAAGGTGCCGATCGGTTCGCCTTTGCTCACGAATGATCGGACGACTGACGCGACCCCGAGCAACGCGAGCACGCCACCGAGGACGATCGGAAAATATCCCGGTCCCATTCTCGTCGCGGTTCCCATGCCGAAATCGCGGGCGAGGAAGATCGCCGCCAAACCGACGGCGAGGTAAACCAGGCCGGCCCAGAAATCTTTTGCATTGCGAATCGGTATTGTCATTTTTATTTCTTCCCCGCGCGCGGTTCGCCGGCTGGCGGCGCACGGACGATGCTCTCTAAATTCGAGCCCGGACGCAACCGTTGCGCGACGCTTACCTCGATCGACAAAGAATCAACCGCGCGGCTGCGCGTTACAACATTCCCAACGCTCGGGGCAACCAGAGCGAAATAGCCGGGACATACGTCACCAGCACGAGGAACACCAGCATCGTGAAGAGCCACGGCAGCACCGCCACGGTCAGCTCGGTGATGCCCATCTTGGTGATTCCGCTCGCCACGTAGAGGTTGAGTCCGACCGGCGGATGGCACATACCGACCTCCATGTTCACCGTCATCAGGATGCCGAAATGAATCGGATTGATGCCGAGCTTCATCGCGACCGGAAACAGAATCGGCGCCAGGATCAAAACGATGGACGACGGCTCCATCACGTTGCCCGCGAGCAGCAACAGCACGTTGACGACCAGCAGAAACAGAACGACGCCCAGTTGATGGTTGATGATCCAGTCGGCCATCACCTGCGGAATGTTCTCGTGCGTCATCAGGAACGAAAACAGCACCGCATTGGTGATGATGTAGAGCAGCATCGCGCTCATGTTGGCCGAATCGAGCAGCACTTTCGGGACGCGGCGAAGTGGCAGATCTTTGTAGATGAACACGGCGACGACGAAGGCGTAGACCGCGCTCATCGCCGCGGCTTCGGTCGGCGTGAAGATGCCGCTGTAGATTCCGCCCATGACGATCGCGATCAGTGCCAACCCCCACATGCTGCGGCGGAACGCGCGCACGCGCTGGGCCCACGTCGCGCGCGGCATGCGCGGGTAGCCGTTCCTCCACGCGCGATACCAGGTGGTGATACCGAGCATGGTCGCGAGGATGATGCCCGGGATCACACCGGCCATGAACAGCGCTCCCACCGAGGTGCTGGTCGCGACCGCGTAGATCACCATGACGATCGACGGCGGGATCAGAATGCCGAGCGCGCCGGATGTCGTGATCACGCCCGCGCCGAAGCGCTTGGGAAACCCCTGCTTCACCATCGCCGGCAGTAGGATCGAACCGATCGCGACCACCGTCGCCGGGCTCGAGCCGGACACGGCGGCGAAGAGCGCGCACGCGAGCACGCCGGCGAGCGCGAGCCCGCCGTACCAGTGCCCGACCATGCTGGTCGCGAAATCGATCATGCGCCGCGCGACGCCACCGTGGGTGAGGAAGTTTCCGGCGAGGATGAAAAACGGAATCGCCATGATTTCGAAATTCTCGATGCCGGTGAAGAGCTTCAGCGCCACCGCCTCGATCGGCACCGTCGTCAGCGTGAACAGGAACGTGAGCACCGTGAGACCGAGCGAGATCGACACCGGCATCCCGGTCAGCATGAGCGCGATCAAGAGCGCGAACACGAACCCGACCTTGCCGAGAAGGGAAATCGCGATAAGCGCGGCGACGATGCCGGCGAGCCATCGGCCGGCGCGGACGGGCGTCATCCGCGCCCAGCCGAGCGCGTCGGCGCTCATCGTGCGTCTCCGCCCCGCGGCGCGAGCACGTCCTCGTCCGCACCGAGCCCCTCGACATAGGCGATGTCGTGATGCGGCAGCTCGCCGCGCTTCGCGAAATGCCACGCGACTTGGGAAAAGCGAAAGCACATGAGATACGAACCGAGTGGGACGGCGCAGTACACGATCCAGGTCGGCCATTCGAGGTCCGGCGCCGTCGGCCCTTCCGGCAGATCGCCGCTGTCGATGCCAAGCGCGTGGTAGACGGCGTAGTGCATGCCGTTCTCCCACACGAACACCCATCCGAGCGTGCCGACGAGGGCGGTAAAAAGCACACCGCCCGCGAGACCGGCGAGAATGAATTTCTTGCTCCACGTCTCGGGCAGGCGGTTCACCAACACGTCGACGCCCACGTGTATGCCGGTACGAACGCCATAGGCGGCGCCGAACTTCGCCATCCAGATGAACATGTAGATGCAGAGTTCCTGCGCCCACGTGAAATTGAGTGAGATGAGCCAGTCTTGCAGGCCGGGAATGGGAAGACCGGAAGCGTAGCGATGGATGACAGCGACGAAGATGATGAGGGTCGCGGCGCCGATGAGGAACGTGATGATCCATTCCTCGAGGTGATCGAGCACTTTCATCGGCGCCTCTTCGAGGGCGGATGGAAAAAGGCCACTGCGGTTCGCGCAGTGGCCCAAGAAGACGTCGCGATCAGATCTTCTTCGGGTCGAAGCCGGTCGCTTTGTAGACGGCCTCGATGGTGTCCTTGCCGACGCGGCTCTCCATCTCGCTGTGCACGGCGATCAGCGCCTTTATCCACACGCGCTTGTCATAGGGCGTGAGCGTGTAGATCTCGCTCTTGCCGGACTTACGCACCGCTTCGAGCGCGTCGTCGTTTTCCTTCTTGGCGATGTCGTTGGTGTATTCCGTCGCTTCCTTCATCGCCTGTTCGAGCGTTTTGCGGATATTCGCCGGCAACCCATCCCAGAATTTCTTGTTCACGATGACGGCGTAGCCGAGATAACCGTGGTTCGATACGGTCACGTGTTTCTGCACCTCGTGCATCTTCTGCGTGTACAAGTTCGAGGGCGGGTTTTCGGTACCGTCGACGACGCCCGTTTGCAGCGCCTGGTACACCTCGGAGAACGCCATCGCCTGCGGAATGGAGCCGAGCGCGCGCATCTGCGCCTCGAGCACGCGCGAGCCCTGCTGCACGCGCATCTTGAGGCCCTTGAAGTCCGCCGGGCTGTGCAGCGGGCGTTTGGCACTCATGACCTTGAAGCCGTTGTCCCAGTAGGCGAGGCCGAGGATTCCCTTTGGCTCGAGCTTCTTCATGAGTGACGCGCCGACCGGCCCGGTCGTAACCTTGTGCAGATCGGCGTAGCTGTCGAACAGGTACGGGAGATCGAAGACTTCGAATTCTTTCACTCCGAGCGGGCCGAACTTGGCGAGCGAGGGCGCGAGCATCTGCACCGCGCCGATTTGCAGCGCCTCCATCTCTTCCTTGTCCTTATAGAGCGAGCTGTTCGGATAAACCTCCACCTTCACCGCGCCAGTGGAGCGCGCTTCGACCAGCTCTTTAAACTTGAGCGCGCCCTTGCCCTTCGGCGTGTCGTTCGCCACGACATGGCTGAACTTGATGACGATAGGATCGGCGGCGTTGACCGATGTGACCCACAGAACGGCTGCAAGAATTCCCGCGGCCGCTATGACGATGCGAAAGCTAGCTTTCATGTTTCCCCCGTTGTTACCAAGGAACGGACACTGCGAGCACTGGTGGAAACTAATAGCCTACGGGGGCAAGAGACACGGCGCAATCCCGCGACTTGAGCGAGTCCTGGCCATCCGCGCTGTCTATACGGCCGATTCGTATGAATCTACGTGACAGCACCAGGGGTCAAGCGGATTCCTTCGGATCGATGTTGTGGCGTTCCAGTAGGTAATGCAGCCCTCGGTGGTCTTTAAAGCCCAGTAGTCGGGCTGCTTCATTTTTATTACCCTTGGCCAGCTTCAGCGCCGCGCACAGCATTTGCGCTTCGCACTGGTCCAGGTAGGCGTGCAGCGTAATCTTTCCCGCGGCGACGTCGGACGGCAGGCCATCCGCGACGCCGCCGGCAACTACCTTGAATCGCTCACGGCGCAACCCTGAATTCTCCTCGCGGAGTCGGGCCGCCTCTTCCTGGAGCTTGCGACGCTCCGCTTCCAGCTCGGCGGACTGATGCCAAGCCAGCGCCAGGCGGTCGCGATACTTTTCCAACTCCTCTTTGGCTTCCGCGAGCTGCGAGCGCACCAGCAACAGTCCATCGACAAACAAGTCCGCGATCCGCGCGAACAAACT
Source organism: Sulfurifustaceae bacterium (assembly GCA_041485885.1). GTDB lineage: Bacteria > Pseudomonadota > Gammaproteobacteria > Acidiferrobacterales > Sulfurifustaceae > JACQFZ01. The sequence continues at coordinate 3,936 of JBGPKL010000006.1, read as the reverse complement.
CTCGACCACCTTGAAATCGAGCGGCGTATAGACGTTGTCACTGAAATGTTCCCCGAGCAGCATCCAGTTGCCGGCCGTGCTGCCGTGCGAGGCGAACGGCACGATGGCGCCCACCTGGTATTCCTTCAAGAGCGCATGAAGCTCGGGCCGGCTGTCCGCGACTTCGTTCGCGACGACGATGTGATCGACCTGTAGTAACGCTTCGCGTGGAAAGTCGGCGAGGCGATGGCTGGCGGCGATCTTCTGTCCTTGCACCAACGCCACCATCGGCCGGATACCGCCGATCAGCGCGACTTGGCAACGCAGAGTGCTGGCGATGAGGTCGAGGACTTCCTGAACGGAACGAAGGTCGGCGATCTCCGCAATGGTCGCCTGAATGCGAGCATAAAAGGCGGTCTTGCGTTTGCGCATCTTCGACCAGGGCATGAAGAATTCGATGTCGAAGAGGCGGTATTGATGGATGGCGTAAGCCGTAAGCACGAGGAAGAATGTGAGAGCTATAGGCATTGTTACCGACGCATTGAATAGGCGCACGCCTGTATGAAGCGCTAGAAGCACTGTCACTAACACGAGGTTTATCGGAATAATTGCCATTAACACGATCTTTATTTGAGATCGCTTATACGAAGAAAGCTGGCGCTTGAGCCCATAAGCCAGCATTCCGATGGTGGCTAGACATATACCAACGGTATACATCTCAAAAGCCCAATAAAGCGGACCCGGAATTCGAGTGACAGTGTATTGGCGGATCGGTGTGTAACCGACAATCAACCAGGGAGTCAAAAAGAGCAGCGCTTCTAGGATAACGGCGTAAAGATAGATAGCAGCAGCCAACTTGCGTATGGTTTTGTCTCGGGGGTCAAAAGCAAGCGCCAATGACAGATGAAACAGGAATGCGTACGCAATGATAGTCGCCGCGTAAAATACGTTCACTTCAAAATTTGGCATCACGCCGCGCTCGATCAGCGTATAGAAATGGGCGACTTCGGCTATGTTCTGAATCGAGAACGCGAAAAGGGTAAACAGATACAGCCGCGTCAGAAGGCTATGAGTCCGAGAGAAATGCGCATATAAATAAATCCCACCCTTCAGCGAGAGTGAGATGAGAGCAGGCAGGCTGACCAACCAGAAGTTAATTTCCATATTTATTTTGGGCTCCCCTTAAGCTCTGCAAACGCAGCATATCAAAACACTAAGATTGTCTTAGCTCAACCTCGATTATCTACCTCGTCTGTTCCCAGACGAAACCACCTTGGCTGATAGACAGCCCGCTCCCCGCTCCAGCGATAAAAACTTTATCGCCCTCGGTCATCTGTCGGCTAGCGGACAATTTATGCAGATTTACCGGGATTGAAGCTGTCACAAGGTTCCCCATCGTACTTATCGTGTTGGGCATTAGATCAGTCGGGACCTTGGAATATTGCGCGTGCGTCTTAAAGGCTTTAACGCTTACCTGATGATGCACAAATTTTCGAATTTGCTTCGGCTCCCAACCCAATTTAAGCATAGATTCTTCATATATTTCCGCGTGCATTTGGAGGTGCGCTTTAGTGATATTCGGCATGTCTGTCATGACCAACATTGCCTCATCGCCTTGAGTGCCGTAAGTACATAGGCCTGAATGTGCGCCCAGCGAACGCAACATAAATCCCATGAAACCTGCCTCTCGATGAATCTTGGGACCGAGAATCATCGCTGCGCCAGCGTCCCCAAGGGTCAGACCGCCCGCAAGATTCTTAAACACTTCGCGGTCATGTGTGGTCTGAAGTATTTTAATAGCTCTTCGAACGGCTTGGGACGATTGTTCGCCCGCGACGACTAATCCGTAACGGACCTGTCCTAATGCGATGAGAGCGTCCACTAAGTGGATTCCGTTCATGAATCCGTGACAGGCGTTCGTCACGTCAAAGACGATAGCGTTTTTCGCTCCCAGCTCGTGCTGCACTCGGTGCGCCGAGGCGGGTTCGATGTAATCTCGGAATACTCCCGCAAATATGATGACGTCTATTTCCACAGGAGTGATTTTCGCGCGCTCCAGAGCCTCGCGCGCTGCGATTATCGCCATGTCCGACGGAAGCATTTCTGCCGGCGCCATCCGTCGCTCCTTGATTCCCATCGTCCTGTCGAGCCAGTCGTAGGGAATGCCAAATCTTTCTCTTGAGTCGAACGCCTGGAAAAGCTCACATGACGTCACTCTTTGTTCTGGAATGTAGACACCGGTGCTAATTATTCGCGAGTGACCCGCCGCGTAGAAGGACCTATCGCGCTTCTTCGCAGGGGATGGCGGGACGAGATCAAGGGCTTGCGGACTCCGCCACCGGGGACCGGTCGCTTCCTCGCGCAACCGGTGGATTTCCGATTCGAGGCGCGCGACGGTCTTTTCTGACTCGCGCAGCTCGTGCTGCTTTCGCTGTACGCGCTGCTGCCATTCCGCATCGTTTCGTTCTATTGCGGCTGCGAACGATGAGCGCAGCGACAGACAATCATCGAGAAAGCAATCGGCGATCCGCGCAAACAACGCTTCGACTCGCTTGAAGTCGATGCGCGTATGGACCTGTTCGCTGAATTGATCTCCAAGCACGAGCCATTGATGGCCGATGGCGCGTGGGAGTTTGAATGGCACGACCGCCCCTAGCCCATGACGCCGCATGAGTTGATGGAGCGCGGGATTGCGCTCCGCGATCTCGTGCGCGACAACGATGTGGTCGATCTTATCGAGCGCCTCGCGAGGAAACGTGTCTGCATTGAAGTGATCGATCGTCGCGTTGGTGAAGCCGACACTCGCCGGAACAGCGGCGAGGCTCCGTCCCCCGCCGACCAAAGCCACCTGGCAATGGAAGAGATCGGAGACAGCTTGTAGCGCCTTCTGCGCCGACGGCATCTGCGCAATCTCTGCGATCACTGCCCGGATGCGCTGATAGAAAAGCGTTTTGCGTTTTCGGACTTTGGACCAAGGGAGGAAGAATTCGATGTCGAAGAGGCGGTATTGGTGAGTGGCGTAGGCTGTAGTCAGTAAGAAGAACGTAAGCGCTATCGGCATGGTGACGGTGGCGTTGAATAGGCGTACGCCCACATGGAGCGTTACTAGCACTACCGTCAACAACAGATTTATAGGAATAATTGCCAACAGCACGAGCTTGATTTGAGATCGCCGGTAGGGAGAAAGCTGGCGTCTGACCCCATAAGCTAAAATCGCGACGGTGCTCAAACAGATGCCGATGAAATATCCCTCCAAAGCCCAATAAAGCGGTCCGGGAATCTTGGTCACGGTGTATTGCCGGATCGGCGTGTAACCGACGATCAACCACGGCGTGAAAAAGAGCAGCACTTCGAGCGCGACCGCGTACAAATAGATAGCCGTGACGAATTGGCGAACGGTCTTATTCTGAGGATCAAATGCAAGCGCCAACACCAGATGAAACAGGAACGCATAAGCGGCGATAAGCGCTGCGTAGAAGACGTTCGCTTCGAAATTCGGCATTGCGCCACGTTCTAAGAACGTGTAGAACCCGGCCACCTCGGCGATGTTCTGAATCGAGAATCCAAAAAGGGTGAGCAAGTACAAACGCGTTAGCAGGTTATGTGTCCGCGAGAAATGCGCATATAGGTAAATCCCGCCCTTCAGCGAGAGTGCAATCAGGGCAGGCAAGCTGATTAGCCAGAAGGTTACTTTCATATTTCTTAGTTCCTAAACGCTGCATATCCGCGGCGAGAATCCTAAAGACATCGGGCGTCCATCACGCACCACCAGCATCGCCGAGCGTTGAGCCGGTGGCATAATTATTAATAAGCGTAATTCACTACTGTCCGGACGTTGAGCACTCTAACATTGTCAACTCACTGAAGAAAAATAGATAACACATGTTTTCCCCTGGTCTCGATTTGAACGCCGTGCACCTGATTTGCGACCCTGCGAGGCAATCCTTCGCAGGGAGT
>JBGPKL010000005.1:0-141110 GCA_041485885.1 Sulfurifustaceae bacterium | reverse complement strand
CCGAGCCGCCCGATCGGCGGATACGTTTTCAAAGGCAACGCCATCGTGAAAGCGATCGACTACCACAACTGGGCGGAATTTTTCGTTGACGGCCGCTGGCAAATCGCCGACGCGCACAAGAAAGCCTTCATGCGCGACGAACGTGACTATGTGGCGATGCGCGTCATTGCCGCGGGCGCGGGCGGTTCGCTGGGCGAGTCGCATCGCTACAGCTATGCCGGCGACGGGTTGGAAGTGTCGATGAACTGATGATCGTGCTCGGTGCGTCGTGTACACGGTCGGTGCCGAGAACGGGATGTAGATCGTGAGGAAAGGACCAACCACGGTGGAACGGAAAAGAGGCGTGTAGTGCGAATCGCGCGGAACAAAACGAGACAACAATCACGAAGGCTAGCGATTGGATAACAAAAAGCGTCGGGGAGGATGGTTCAGTGCCAGGACGGTCATCGCGTCGGCGGCGCTCCTATGCGCGTGGGATGCGTTCGCGGTCGACGTCTCGGGTTCCATCGTCTCCACGACCACCTGGTTCGCCGCGCAGAGCCCGTATCGCGTCGTCGCGGACGTCACGATCGACGGCGGCGCGACGCTCATCATCGAGCCCGGCGTAACCGTCTACATGCAACCCGGCACAAATCTGAGCGTCAACGTCGGCTCGCTGCGCGCACTGGGCACGACCGCGCTGCCTATCGTCATCACCTCATCAGCCGAGAACGGCGGAACACCCGCGCCCGGAAACTGGGGCGCGCTGCGGTTTCGCAACGGCACGAACGACGCGTTCACCGTGCTCGAGCACGTCAGCGTTCGTTATGGGCAAGGCGTAATCATCGAGTCCGCTTCGCCGACTCTGAATTTCCTCACGCTCACCAACAACAGCGGCCCCGCCATCTCGATCGACCTAAACTCCTCGCCCACGGGTGTTGGATTGCAGGCGAGCGGCAACGGCGTTAACGGCGTGGTTGTGCCGCCCGGCGAAGTCACGGGTTCCGTGCTTTGGGGATTGCAGGGAATTCCTTACGTAGTGAGCCAAGGCATCGTCTCAGTCGGCCGCGCACCGACTATCTCCTCGGTGTCGCCGAACCAGATTGCGCAAGGCCAGACCGTGATGATGACGGTGGACGGCACGCGCCTCCTGGGTGTCGAGAGCGTGCGCTTCGATAACTCCGCGCTGACCGCCGCCGTCATTCCGGGCGGCAGCGATACCGCGTTTACCATGAATGTCACCGCCTCGGCGCAAGCGGCGACAGGCGCAACCGGGATCGACGTTCAAGTTGCCGCCGGGAAGGTGCGACTCAACAACGCGGTTACGGTCGTTCCGCCGAAGCCGCCCATTACCATTACGAACTTGAGCCCGGGATCGCTTCGCCGCGGCGAGAGCAAGAGCTTCCAAGCAACCGGTCAGAATCTCGCCGGTGCTAGTGTTGCGACCAATGCCGCTGGGCTGACGATCAGCAATATCTCAACGAGCTCGACGTCGGTCACCTTCACCTTAGCGGCGTCGAGCACCGCCGCGCTGGGCGACCAGACGCTGGTCTTCACGAATCCGGCCATTGCCTCCGGCACTGCGAACGCGATCGTCACTGTGCTCGACACACTGCCGACGGTGGTTACGAGCCCCGCGCCGGTCGCGGTGCCGCCCGACAATCTTGCGCATCTCATCAAGGTGCGGCTCTCGCGAGTCGACGTCGTTGACCACAGCTTCACCGCCACCGTGACGAACACGAACGTCGCCACGGCTGCTCCGGCCAACTTCACCATCGCCGCCGGCCAAACCGAAGCGAGTCTCCTGATTACCGGCCGCGTCGCGGGGCAAACCGTACTCACGCTGGTGTCGCCGACCCTCGGGACGTTCACCTCGCCGATCTTCGTGACCACCGAATTCAGCGGGTTGAACACGAGCTTCGCGCTTCCGCTCGGCGTGGTCATTACGTCGCCAACGCCTACGCCGCCACCGCCACCGCCGATTCCTTTGACGTCCAGCGTCGTCGGTGTCGCGTTTGGCAATTACATCGGGGATATCAGCCCGAAAGTGCTCACCGTCGGTACCGGTCCGGTACCGATCGTGATTTCCGGTGCCGGCCTGGGTGCGGTGACATCCGTCGGGATTTCTCCGAGCGACGGCTTGACCGTGGGTACGCCGACCGCGAGCCCGGATGGGACCTCGCTCACCGTACCCGTGACGATCGCCGCGAATGCGCCGACGACGCTGCGCCAAGTGATCGTATCGGCGGGCACGAGCCGTTATCTCGCGACGCGCGCGGATGTCGATCGCCTCAAGATCGTGAATCCGCCGCCGGTCGTCGATTCCATCATTCCGCTTTTCGCCACGCCGGGAACGAACGGCGTCGCGCTCACGGTGGTCGGCAGCAATTTCCAAGACTTGCAATCGGTGAGCTTCGCGCCGGCCGACGGCATCACGGTCGGCTCGACGACCGTCAGCACCGACGGCACACAGATCACGCTGAGCCTGAACATCGCCGCGGGCGCGCCGCTTGGTCCACGCGTCGTGATAGTTGCGACCCTCGGCGGTGTTTCGTCGACGGTCGCTTCGCCGGCGAACACGTTCACCGTCGTGAATCAGATACAGCAAAGCTTCACGCCGATCATCGCGCCACAGGTAGGCGTGGTTATCACGCAACCGCCGCCACCACCACCGCCGCCGCAAACGATCAATGTCGGCCCGGCAGTCGTCGGCGTGACGCTCGGAAGCGCGATCACGGCGATGAGCCCGGCGACCGGCGAGATTGGAACGAACGTCACGCTGTCGCTTCAAGGCTCCGATCTCGGCGGTGTTACCGCCGTGCAGTTGAATCCGGCGACCGGCTTGACGGTCGGCACGCCGCAAATCGCAGCGGACGGGAAGTTGCTGACGGTGAGCGTCGCAATCGCAACCGACGCGCCGCAAACGATCCGCAGCGTGCAGGTGCTGGCCGGCAGCCAGCGCATCGCGTTTGCCTCGCCGTTCGCCGCGTTGTTCCGGGTGACGCCGCCGCAGCCACGCGTCGATTCGATCAATCCGTTGTTCCTACAAATCGGCGCGCCGCTCACGCCACTCACCATCGGCGGCGTCAATTTCCAGAACTCGTCACAAGTGCGCGTGCTGCCGCCGGACGGAATGACGATCTCCACGCCGCCGACGGTGAATGCCGACGGCACGATTGTCACGGTCAACGTCGCCGCTGCTACCGGGACCGCGCCGGGCACGCGTGTCGTCACCGTCGTGACACCGGCCGGCGAAACCACCAGCACCGCCAGCGTCGCCAATACGCTGACGTTGACGGCGAACGCGGGCACGACGTTCGGTCCGTTCGCGGCGTCGCTCGGCGTTGTCGTCCAGCAACCGCCGCCGCCGCCACCAGCGCCGACGACATTCGGCCCGTTCGCCTCGCCATCGCTGGGCGTCGTTCTCACGCCGATACCGCAACCGGTTAGCACGCCGCAGTTCGCGGCGAGTACGCTTGTCGGCGTAGCGCTCGGGCCTTACGCGCAGTCGATGGCGCCGGCCGGAGCGCTTGCCGGTCAGAACGTCACGTTGACGATTTCCGGCGCGAATCTCGACGCGGTCACCGGCGTCGGCGTTGTGCCGGCGACCGGCGTGACGCTCGGTACACTGACGGCGAGCGCCGACGGAACGCAACTCTTCGTGCCGGTCACGGTAGACGCCGGCGCTCCCAACGGCGGGCGGCAGCTCGCGCTGACGAGCGCGACCGGCCCGGTCCGCTTCATCAATCAAGCCGCGAATCAATTCACCATCGTGCTCGCGATTCCCGTGATCAGCTCGATCGATCCGATTCTCGGCACGCAGGGCCAAGTCGTATCGCTCTTGATCCGTGCGACGAATCTGCAATTCGCCACCGGTGTAACTATCACGCCCCCCGACGGCGTTACGATCAGCAGCACCTTCACCGTGGACAGTACCGGCACGCAATTGACGATCCTGTTCAACATCGCGCCGGACGCCCCGATCGGTCCGCGCGTGATCCAAGTCGTAACGCCGGCAGGCGCGACGCCGCCCGATCCGACGCCCGCGAACACATTTACTATTCGGAGTCCCTGACAATGAAACGGTCAACTGCAACGATTTTTCAGAATGTTTCCGACGACGAGCGGAAGGAGAACAGCATGAGCAAGCACTTCAAGAAACTTAACCAGGCAATCGCAACCGCCGTTGCGTTGGCGCTGTCGGGAACCGCGGTCGCTTTCAACAGCGGCAGCACCGGCGCCGACGGCGCGTTCAATCCGACGGTGAACACGCAAGTGCAGTTGCCCGATAGCGGCATATTCAACTACACGACCGTGAATATTCCGACCGGCGTGACGGTGACCTACAAGAAGAACACGACGAACACGCCGGTCGTGATCCTCGCGACCGGCAACATCACCATCACGGGTACGATCGATATCAGCGGCACGACAGCCACGAATGTGGGCGCCGCGGGCGACGGCAACCTCGGTGACGATGGTGTCCCCGGGCTCGGCGGGCCGGGTGGTTATGACGGCGGTAGGGGCGGCGCAGTAGGGGCTACGCCGGGACGTGGCGGTAATGGCTTCGGTCCCGGAGGTGGAGCGGGTGGAGCCTTCGCACCTGATAATGTTGTTTGCATTAATGGAACAGTTCCGCACGGCGGCGGCGGCGGCGGCTTCGGCTCTGCCGGTGCGGCTAATCGCATAGGGAGTGCGGCTGGCGGTGCCGCGTATGGCACGAGCCAACTGCTGCCCTTGATCGGCGGTTCCGGCGCTGGCGGCGGTGCCGGCTATATCGGCTTTGGCGGTTCCGGCGGCGGCGGGGGCGGCGGCGCGATTCTGATCGCCTCCACAGGCACGCTCAACATCGCCGGTGCGATACAGGCGAACGCCGGCGCTTCGGGCGTCTCGAGCGGGCAGAACTCCGGTGGCACCGGCGGCGGTGGCAGCGGCGGGGCGATCCGCCTACTCGCGACCACAATTGCCGGCAACGGTACCCTCAATGCGGTTGGCTCCGGTCCCAATGTCAATGCGAATAGCGGTTGCTTCAACGGCGGTGCCGGCGGCGCAGGACGCGTTCGCTTGGAGGCGGAATCAATCACCCGTACGGCGGCGAGCAATCCTGCGTTCCCTCAGGTTACCGCGCCGACGACCGTATTCGTTGCCGGCTTGCCGACGCTGCGCATTACAAGCGTCGCGGGCGTCACCGCGCCCGCGACGCCGACGGGCAATGCTGACATTGTGTTGCCCGCGACGACGGCCAATCCCGTTACGGTCACGCTAGCTACGACCGGTGTCCCGGTGGGCAATACCGTGTCGCTCACCGTAGTGCCGGCCGCGGCCAATGCGGTCAGCGTAATCAGCCCTGCGTTGAGCGGTACGACTGACAACGCCACGACGAGCGTCAGCGTAACGCTTCCGAGCGGCCCGAGCGTGTTGCAAGCGACGACTACGTACACCGTCGTCGCGTCGCTCGGCGATCTACTCGGCAATCAGTTCGCGAAGGGCGAGCGCGTCGAGCGCGTGACGCTAGTAGCAGGCACCAAGGGTCCATCGACGATCAAGCTCACGACGGTATCGGGCAAGGAGTACACGATTCCGTCGAGCGTTGCGGCGGGCGGTTAGGTGAGAGCAAGCGGGTAGATCGAAAAGGAGCGAGGTCGGAACGGTTCTATGACACCAAGTCACGCCAAGCGTCGAGCGTTGCGTAGTTATGTCCTGGCATTGGGGCTGGTTGCCCCGTTGCCGGTCGCGACGTTCGCGGCCGATCTCACGATCTCCGACGGCGTGACGGTGAAGTTTGGGTCGGATGCGGGTCTCATCGTGCGCGACACGTTGCGCACCAACGGTCCGGCGACGTTCACGAGCCTCAAGGACGACGGCGTGGTGGGTCAGACGAATCCGTCGCCGCAAACACCGGCGCTCGGCGATTGGCGCGGCGTGAAGCTTGAAGCCTCGAGCATCAATCTCAAGCTCGATGAGCTTTCGATCCGATATGGCGGTGCGAGCGGCGAAGCGGGGCTGTCGTTGCGCAAGCTCTCGCCGACCTTCAAGTTCCTCAACGTCGATCACTCGTTCTTCGGCGTTCGCGTCACGGACAGCGCGACGCCGCGTTTCGAAGGGCTCAGCCTCTTCGGCAATCAGGTCGGTCTCGAAGTCGACGGCAATGCGGCGCCGACGCTGATCGGTTCCGATATTCACGGCAACACGTCGTTCGGCGTGCGCAATTTGACGCCCGCGACCGTCGTGCCCGCGACCGGCAATTGGTGGGGCAACGCGTCCGGTCCGCTCGATCCCGTCGCCAACGCGCAAGGACAAGGCGATCCGGTTTCTACCGGCGTGAACTACGGCAGCTTTCTCGCGCAAGTCCCGCTCATCAATCCGACGCTGCGCGTTGTTGGCGGCATCACGTTCACCGAGCAACCGAACGTCACGCTACTGCTGTCGTGCCGCAACGCGACGGAGTATCGCATTGCCGAGAACGGCAACTTCACCGGCATTGCGTTCCAGCCGATGACCCCGAGCGTGAACTTCACGCTTTCCACCGGCGACGGCTTGAAGCAGATCTCCGCGCAATATCGCACCGCTGCCGGCAACACCGTCACGGCGGCGCTCCCGCAGGCGATCCTCTTCGACACCGCCGGCCCGGCGCTCGCCATCACTAATCCCGCTGACGCGAGCTTTATCAACGGCTCGATCACTCTCGCCGCGACGGCGTCCGACCCCGCGGGCGTCCAACGCGTCGAGTTTTACATCGACAACGTTCTCGTCTCGACCGATACCGTGGTGCCCTACAGCTACGCCTGGGACGTCGCCCCGGTGAGCAACGGTTCTCACAGTATTCGCGTCGTCGCGTTTGACGCCGTGGGACACATCAGCTCGCAAACGAATACGATCACGCTGGCGAAGGCGCTGCCGCCGCCGCCGGATACCGACGGCCCGACGCTGACGGCGCTCGCGCTCGCCGGAACGGCGATAACGAGCGGCAGCACCGTCGCGCGCTCCGGCACGATAACCGTGAACGTCACCGACCGCAGCGGCGTGAGTCGCGTCGAGTTCCTCCTCGACGGCACCTTATTCGCCACCGACACCAACGGTGCCGACGGCTATTCGGCATTCCTCGACATCGTTTCGATCCCTGATGGCGCGCATACGTTAACCGTGCGCGCGTTCGACTCGCTCAACAACATCGCATCACAGACCACGAACATCACCGTCGCACTCGCGGCGCCCGGCGCGCCGACGATTAGCGCGCCCACCAACGGCACCGTTACGAATCAGACGCAGGCGACCGTGACCGGCACGGCGGAGAAGGCGACGCAGGTCACGATCCAGGACAACGCCGCCGTCGCCGCCGGGCCAGTATCCGTCGACGCGAACGGCAAGTTCAGCATTGCGGTGACGCTCGCCGAAGGGACGAATCAGCTACAAGCGTCCGCCAGCAACCGCGGCGGCGCGGGTCCGGCGAGTGCCTCGGTGCAAGTGACGCGCGACACCTCGATCCCCACGGCGCCGCTCGGCTTGAACGCCAGCGCGCAGCCCGCGGGCAAGGTGCGCCTCACCTGGACCCGCTCGCTCGACAGCAAAGTCGCGGGCTACAACTTGTATCGCGCGGCACAGCCGTTCGACACGATAGCGGAAGGCGTGAAGGCGAATAGCGCCTTGATTGGAGTCGCGACCACGCTCCTCGACGATGTGCCGAGCGTCGATGGCACTTATTACTATCGCCTCGTCGCCGTGAATAGTCTCGGTACACCGAGCACGCCTTCGAGCGCGGTGAACGCGGTCTCCGACAACACGCTGCCGAAAGCGCTGCAGATCACGTACGCGCCAACCGGCCGCGTCGACAGCGTCACCGGCCGCACCGCCGTCGGGCGCGTCGATGTCACCGTGCGCGTGAGCGAAGCGCTCTTAACCGCGCCGTTCCTGAGCATCGCGCCCCAGGGCGGCGTGCCGATCGCGGTCGATCTCATCAAGTCGACCGATACGCTCTACACCGGCTCGTTCAGCATTACCCCGACGACGCCCTCGGGCGTCGCGTTCGCAGTCTTCTCCGCGCGCGATGTCGTCGGCAATCGCGGCACCGACATCCTCGCTGGCACGTCGATCAACATCGACGCGCAAGGTCCATCGGTCACTGGAATTTTGGTCAGTCCGACGACGCCGATCAAGAACGACGCCGCGAGTCCGGTGTCCATCACGACCACGATCACGCTAAACGAAGCAATCAAACCGGCGGCGACGCCGCAACTGAGTTACGTTCTGTCGAGCAGTCCGACGACGCAGATTCCGATCACGGGGCTGACGCAGACGGGCCCGCTCGTGTGGCGCGCGACGTTCACTCTTCCGAGCACGGCCGGCAGCTCGCAAGTCGAGAATCTTTCTTATATCTACAGCGGCGCTGACGATCTCGATAACGTATCGACGACGATCACGGCGGCGAACAGCTTCCAGGTGTATCAAGGGCAACTGCCGCCGCTCACGACGCCGCTCGACTTCGCCGCGCTCGCGCAGCCGGCCGGCAAGGTCAAGCTCACTTGGCGCACCGTGGATTCGGCCTCTGCGTATCAGCTTTATCGGCAAGCGCCGGGCGAGGCCGCGCCGACGGCGTACCAACGGATATCGGACGCCAGCGCGATTACGTTCACCGACCAGACAACGACCGACGGCCCGTATCGCTACGCGATCGCGAGCGTGCGCGCGGCGAATGCTCAGGAGTCGTTGAGCACGCAGAGCAATTTGCTCCTCGTTAGCGCCGACTCGGTCGCACCGAGCGCGCCGCAGAACCTTGCGCTCCTCCTCACCGGCAGCGGCATCCAGGCGACGTGGACCGTGCCGACCGACGGCGCCGCGACCTACAACCTCTATCGTTCGAGCGCGACGACGATCACCTCGGTGCAAGGGCTGACGCCGATCAAGACTGGCGTCAAGCAGCTCGGCGCGGTCGATCCAAATCCGAGCACGAACGAACACGCGTACGCCGTCACCGCGCTCGACGCCGCGGGCAACGAATCGGCGCCGTCGACGTCGGCGTTTCTCGACTTCGCGCTCGTGCCGGTGTCGAATCTCACGGTCGTACAAAACGCCGCCGATGTTCCGGTGATCACCTGGGTGCACAACGGCGCCAGCATCGCCGGCTTCGACGTGTTCCTCGGCCCCGACGCGACGAAGGAGAAGCTGAACCTGACGCCGATTACGGTGCGGACTTACGCCGACACCGGCTACGCCAATGACGAGCGCCGCTACACCGTCGTCGCGTTCGACGCCAACGCCGTCCAAATCGGCCGCACGATCACCTTGCCGAAGGTTGAAACGAAGCTGATCGCGGGCACACCGCTCAAGCGCGGCGTGATGAACCGCCTGACCTACCAAGTGACGAACAACGGCGCGAGCGCCTTCGCCGGCGCGCGTATGAAAGCGAAGGTCGGCACGCGCGAGACGATCTCCGAACTGTTCAGCCTGAACGCCGGCGAAAGCAAAGCCGTCGACGTCGTCGTCGGCGGCTTCGCCGACATCCCGAACCAGACGAGCGTCACCAGCACGCTCGAAGTCGTGCCGAACGAAGGTGAAAAGATCGACATCGTGCGCGCGCAGAACGTCGAGGCGCTGGACGGCGCGCTCGTGCTCACGGTCGCGCCGCAGGACTTCACGCGCGGCGCCACCGGCAAGGTGCGCTTCACGCTCGAGAACACTAGCGAGACCGACATCGAGATTCTGACCGCGACCAACCAAGGTAAGAACGCCTCGAGCGACATCCGCTATAAATTAATCGACAAGGACGGCAACGTGCTCGCGACGAAGGCCGTCCAGCAATCACTCGGCGGCAGCGTCGTGACACTCGTCTCCGGCCAAACGGTCGCGCGCCTGGCGCCGCGCGAGTCGTTCACTTCCGACCTCGTGGACGTGTCCGTGCCCTCGTCCGCGCCGAACGACATCACCGTCGAGGCCGACATCGACCACCTGTACTATCGCCTCGGCGATCCCGAAGGCGTGACGATCCCAGGTCTCATCAGCCGGCACGCCGCGAGCCTCATCGACACGCCGTATTTCGGTGAGATCACGGACATTACCCCGACCAGTTCCTTCGGCGATCGCGACGTGGTGATTACCGGCCGCGCGATCGCGCGCGCCACGGCGCAACCGCTGCCCAACGTGGCGATGAAGCTCATCCTCAACGTCAATGGCTTCGAGCGTAAATCCGACGTCTACACCGACGCGAGCGGCGGCTTCACGTTCAACTTCAAGCCGACCGCTTCCGATGGCGGCGTCTACAAAGTCTCGCTGCTGCACCCCGACATGTTCGAGCGGCCGGTGCAAGGCCAGTTCGTCATCAACAGCGTGGTCGTGAGCCCAACGCTCTTCAAGCTCACCAACCCGCGCAACTATCCGTTCACGATCACCTTCCGCGCCCAAGCGGGCGAGGGCACCAGCGCCACCAATCTGCGCGTCGTGTACGACGCGCCGAGCCAGCCGAGCGGTTCGTTCGCGCAAGGCGTGAACGTCACCACCAGCCAGCCGCTCAACGTCGCCTCGCGCCAGAGCGTGAACCTGCCGGTCACGGTGAACGGCGATAACTCCGCGACCGAGACCGGCTCGTTGATCTTGAAAGTGTTCGCCGATGAGCGCGGAACCGAACCGCTCGCCAGCATTCGCATCGACTACCGCTTCACCGACGCGAAGCCGTCGTTGAACGCGAGCCCGAGCTTCGTCGAGACCGGCCTCGCGCGCGGCGGAGCCGTCACCGAGCAGGTCGTGCTCGAGAACCGCGGCTTCGCCGAAGCTTCCGGCATTGCGGCGACGCTCCTCAATACCGACGGCACGCCGGCGCCGACTTGGATTTATCTCATGAGCGATGCAAACGTCGCGAACCTCGCGGTCGGCGAGAAGCGCACGTTCGACATCGCCGTCACGCCGCCGGCCGACCAGGCCGAGGGCATTTTCTCGTTCAAACTGCGGTTCGCCTCGAATAACGCGCCAGGCGGCGACGTCCCGATCTACGTCTCTATCACGCAATCCGGCATCGGCAACGCGCTCTTCAAGGCCTCCGACATTTTCACCGGCACCCTCGACACCGCCGGCAAGCGCATCGCGGGTGTGAGCGGCGCACGCCTCGAGCTGCAAAACGAGCTCGTCATCAGCGACACGCGCACATTGACCACCGACAGCTTCGGCGAAGCGTTCTTCACCGACGTCCCGGCCGGCCGCTACAAATTCCGCGCCACCGCCTCCAACCATCAGGAAGTCATCGGCCGCATCAGCATCAAGCCCGGCGTCACCGCGACGGAAGACGTCTTCCTCGACTTCAACCTCGTCACGGTCGAGTGGACCGTGCGCGAGATCACGTTGCAAGACAAGTACGAAATTATCCTGAAGGCGACCTTCCAAACCGACGTGCCGGCCGCGGTCGTGGTGATGGAACCGCCGAGCGTGACGATCCCGACGATGAAGCCGGGCGATGTCTTCTACGGCGAGATCAACATTACCAACTACGGCCTCATTCGCGCCGACCACGTTGCCTTCACGCCGCCCGCGAGCGATAGCTTCTTCCGCTTCGAGTTCCTGAAGGACGTGCCGACCTCGCTCGAAGCCAAACAGCGCCTAACGATTCCCTACCGCATCGTGAATCTCGTCTCGCTCGACAACCCATCCGGCACCGGCGGCGGGTGTTTCCTCTACCAGAAGGTAGTGACCGTCGGCGGCGACTACGTCTGCGTGAACGGCGTTCTCGCTCGCACCGGCTCGAGCACAACCTTCACGAACGTTTACGGCGTGTGCGGCGGCAGTGCACCGGGCACTGCGCCGAGCAGTGGCGGAGGCGGAGGTGGCGGTGGAGGTGGTGGCGGAGGCGGTGGCGGTGGTTTCGGCGGTGGCAGCCCGGGATTCACGTCGCTGCCCGGCGTGAAGTGCATGCCGCCCCCGCCGTGCGACACCTGTTGCATCGGCTGCGGCGCCGGCGGCTCCGGCGGGCCGAGCGGCGGCCCGATGTCATCGCAATAGGTGAACCATGACGAAGACGCAAATGTTCGAACAAGGTCTGGTCAATTCCCTCTCCCCCCGGGAGAGGGATAGGGTGAGGGAGAATCCTTCCTCGAAAAAATCGGTGCCGACTCTTCGTCGCCAACTGCCAGCCGAAGGAAGCGCCGTAAGAAATCAGAGGTTCTTTAATATGAGGTCACTTCAGTCCCTGTTCCGTTGCCTACTCGCTATCGGCGCGCTCACGACAAGCGCGGCGTACGCCGGTACCGCCTTCCAGAGCTCCGACCTGGCGCGTGCGGTTTACCAGGAGCCGCAAGAAGATCTGCGCGTGAAAGTCATGGGCGGAGCCGTCGTCATCCAGCGCAGCTTCGTCGACGGAGGATGGCACCCGAACCTGACATGGAAGAAGCTCGAATTCACGTTCGACAATCTCGACGGTTCCGTCCAAACGATCGACCGCAACGGAATCAAATATGAAAGAACGGGCAGCAACGTGTACAACGCGCGTGCCGACTTTCGTTCCTACTTTAGGTCGACGCCGACTGGCTTCCGTTGGGCCGACCGCCAAGGCAACTCGATCGACTACGACGTGCAAGGCTATTTGACGTCTTACAGCGATCGCAACGACATCAAGGTGAGCTTCAGCTACGAGACCGTTGGCACGACGAAGCGCGTCACCGGCATCTCCGATCACTTCGGCACCCAGGTCCTCACGTTCGAATACACCGGCAGCCAATTGACCGCAATTCGTGACACCACCAACCGCCGCGTGCAGTACCGCTACAACAGCAATGGCAACTTGAGCGAAGTCATCGACGTACTCGGCAATAGCTGGACCTACGGCTACACCGGCAGCACGTTGGTGTCGCACACCGACCCGGAGGGTCGGACGCTCACGCGCCAGTTCACCACCAACGGCTTCTCCGGCGGCTTCACCTACGCCGATGGCACCAAGACCGAATACACCTTCGACTACGACTCCTCCAAGCGCCAGCACTACGTGCGCGAGAAGACCGGCACCGGCAAGATCACCGAATCCTGGATCGATGAGGAAGGCGACGTCATCCGCAAAGATCTGAACGGCCGCACCATCAGCACGCTCGTCAAAGACACCGCCGCCCACACCCGCACCGAGACCGACGCGCGCGGCTTGAAGACCATCCGCGAATACGATCAGTGGCTGAACGTCACGAAGATCGTCTATCCCGACGGCGCGACGGTTAGCACCACCTACGATCCCGTCTTCTCGAACGTCACACAGAAGATCGACGAGCGGAGTGTTATCACCAAGTACGAATACGACGCTAAGGGCAACCTGACTCGAATAACTGAAGCTCTTGGCCGCACCGAGCAGCGCGTCACCGAGTACACATACGATCAATACGGCAACCGGCTGACGCAGAAGCGTCTCGGAGATGCATTCACGCAAGAGGCAACCGCGACCTTCGAATACGACACGTCCGGAAATCCGACCGCGCTAATCGATGCCGAAGGTTTCCGCACCGAGTGGAGCAGTTTCGACGCCGCAGGCAACGCGCGAACCAAGCGCGACGCACGCCAGAAACTCTGGACCCGGACGTACGACGCCAAGGGAACGTTGACGAGCGAAAGCGATCCGCTCAATCACGGCAAGCGCATCGAGTACGACAAAGCGGGGCTACGGAAAAAGACGATCGATGCGGTCAACAACGAAACGACTCATGCGTACGACACGAGAGGGAATCTGGTCAGCGTCACCGATCCGTACGGCGGCGTGATCCGTTACGAATACAACGGCGACAACCAACAGACCAAACAAACCGACCAGGAAGGCAAGAGCCAGGCGACCGAATACGATGTGGACGGGCGGCTTTTGAAGCGGATCGATGGTAACGGCAACGTCATCCAATACGTCTATGGCGATCCCACGTCGGGACTCGACAATCTCCTGGTAAAGACCCTCTATCCGACCTACAGCCAGGAATATAAATACGACAATCGCGACCGCGTTATAGAAGTCATCGATATCCTCGATGCGAACACCCGGTTCAGCAGCAAGACGGTCTATGATCCCATCGGCAATCGCACGGCCACGACGGACAAAGAAAACAAAACCACGACTTTCGCCTACGACGCCCTGGGGAGGCTCACCGGCACGACCGACCCGGCCAGCGGGCTAACGCAATACGCGTATGACTGCCGTGATAACCTCATCGCCCTGACTGACCCGAAGAACCAAACCCATCGGTTCGAGTACGACCGAAGGAACCTAAAGACGCGAGAAATCCGCCCGCTCGGTCAGGCCATCGCTTATATCTATACCGCGACCGGACAACTCGACTCCATGATCGACGCCAAGGGTCAGGTGAAGCGCCACGTATACGACGATGCTGGCAGGCGTACGGGCGAGAACCACTTCACCACCGCGTCTGCGGGTACACCCGTCAAGGCGATCACCTATACCTACAACAACCGCGCAGGCCTGACCGGTTACAACGACGGCACTACCCAGGGCGCGACCAGCTACGACGTCCGCCAGCTTCGCAAGGCCGGCGAGATCGTCAACTACGGCTCCTTCAGCCTCTCCTACAGCGTTGACTACTACGCCAACGGCCTGAAGAAATCCTTCACGGGCCCCGATGGCGTCACCGTCAATTACACCTACGACACGAACAATCAGTTGAGCGCCGTTCAATTGCCAATCGGCAATATCACGGTCAATACATATCAGTGGTACTGGCCGATACAAACGACGCTACCCGGCGGCACCACCCGCACTCAGGCCTACGATCCGCTGATGCGCCTGACCGCCATCAACGTCAAAGACCCGGCCCAGAACCCGGTGTTGAACTATCAATACAGCTACGACAAAGCTGACAACATTACTCAAAAGGCCACCGAACACGGAAACTACAGCTACGCCTACGATAATCTCTACCGCTTGACGGCAGCCACCAACCCAAGCCCCTTGATCAGTGAAACCTACACCTACGATCCCATCGGCAACCGGATAACCGACAGCCAGACCCCGGGCAACTGGCAATACGACGCTGACAACCAGCTCACCCAGGCCGGCACCAACATCAGCTTCACATACGATGCGAACGGCAACACTACAACCAAGACCGAAGGAACAAATGTAACTAACTACATCTGGGATACTTTCGATCGGCTAATCGAAGTCCGTGACGGCAGTAACAATCTCATTGCTAGCTATGCCTACGACCCCTTCGCGAGACGACTCTGGAAGGAGGTCAACACCACCCGCACGTATTTCTTCTATGCCGACGAGGGGCTTATCGCCGAGGCAAACAACAGCGGTGCCGTAACCAACCTCTACGGCAATCGGCCCAAGAGCGCCTGGGGCACCGATCCGGTCTACCTCAAACAGGGAAACAGTTACTACTTCTTCCAGAACGATCATCTCGGGACATCGAAGAAGCTCTTAGCCCAAACAGGCACGGTCGTTTGGAGTGTCAAAGCGCAAGCGTTTGGACAAACAATCGTCGATCCTTCATCGACCATAACAAACAACCTTCGCTTCCCGGGGCAGTACTTCGATTCAGAGACAGGGATGCATTATAACTGGAATAGATATTACGACGCGAAGACCGGAAGGTACATCACCAAGGACCCTATCGGGTTACGTGGCGGAATCAATTTCTATACCTATGCTAACCAAAATCCTAACCGCAATGTCGATGCACGCGGCCTGAGCGCGTTGTTTTCAAACAGTGAGTGCGGACCCGAAGGTGGTTGGACGTATCCTGGCGACTTTTACTTCTGGAACTTCAACTCTGCTTGTCGGAACCACGATCGATGCTACGACATATGTCGAGTTAACAAGCTTGATTGCGATGTGCAATTCTACTGGGATATGCATCATGAATGCGAGCGCCTCCTATTAGAACCGCATCTCTATTTGGCGTGCTTAGATGCGGCGACCGCATATTTTGGAGCGGTAGTTTTGTTTGGAGGCGATGCATTTGACGCTGCGCAAAGGAAAAGTTGCAAATGCAATTGACGTGCGACATGAGGTGTACACGTATGAGTAGATTCGTCAATATGCGGTTTACGCCCGTGTTGATGGTGTTCTGCACTTTCTTGCCACTATCGCTAGTAAGCTGTTCCGACGATCCCCGTTCGATGTTAGCGAGTTTTGATAAGAATTCGCAGCTCGTCATCCTAGCCCGCAGTGGCAAACTCGTTGAAGTTAAGAGATTGCTTGATGAAGGGGCGAGCGTGAATGGGCGATTTGGGGGAGATGGTGATACGCCGTTACTTGGCGCGGCCAGTTTTGGGCAGACGGAGGTTGTGCGGTTGCTCTTAGCGCGTGGCGCTGACGTCAATGCGACATTCGCGGAAGGCGGTGGGACCGCGTTGGATATGGCGGCATACAGGGGGTATGCGGAGATTGTAAAGGCGCTGTTAGAGGCCGGCGCCGACCCCAATATTCGAGACAGCAGGTACGGTTGGAGTCCTCTTCACGCAGCAGCTAAGCGTGGTGACGTAGAAATTGTTCGTCTGTTAGTTAGCCACGGTGCAGACATTAACGCGAAGACTCACGACGGCAGTACTGCCTTCCGCAAGGCAAAGGCCGAAGGGCACGACGAGGTTGTCAAGATTCTTAAAAAGGCCGGTGCGCGTGAATAAAAAAGGAGAAAAGGCTATGGACCTATTTTCCAATACGCTCAGAGCGTGTTGACGCAAGATTGAAGTGGAGCACTCGATGAAGAAAAGCAACATGCTCAGTGCATCCATGACTGGCATCCTATTGCCCGTTGCCCGTGGTCTGCTCGCGATCGCCTGCCTTGCTTTCGCTGGCATGTCTCCCGCCGCCGACACCGTCTGCGCCCAAGTCAAAATCGAGATCGCCCAGGAACTCACCCTCGAACGCCAGGCGTTCGACGCGATGATGAAGATCACCAACGGCCTCGATACCAATCCGCTCGAGGCCGTCGACATCACCGTCACTTTCAAGGACGAGGCGGGGAACGCCATCCGCGCGACGTCGGATCCGAATGACACCACGGCCTCGTTCTTCATCCGCGTCGATACGCTGAGCGGCGTTACCAACATCACCGGCAGCGGCAGCGTCGCGCCCAAGACTGTGGCGGAGATCCACTGGCTGATCATCCCCGCGCCGGGTTCGGGCGGCACGGTGCCCAAGGGCAAGCTTTACTTCATCGGGGCGACGCTGAAGTACAGCGTCGGCGGTAAGGCGGAGTCCGTCACCGTCACGCCCGACTTCATCTACGTGAAGCCGACACCGCTGCTCACGCTCGATTACTTTTTGACCCAGGACGTTTTCGGCGACGATCCCCTTACTCCGCAAATCGAGCCGATCGAGCCGTACACGCTCGGCGTGCGCGTCAAGAATACCGGCGCCGCGACGGCGAAGAACGTGAAGATCGACTCGGCGCAGCCGAAGATCGTGGAGAATAATCAGGGACTCCTCATTGGTTTCAAGATCATCGGTAGCTTCCTAAACGACCAGCCGACGACGCCGAGCCTGCTTATTCCGTTCGGCGACGTTCCGGCGAATGGTGCGAGCAGCGGCCGTTGGCTCATGACCTCGACGTTGGCGGGGCGGTTTATCGAATTCTCCGCTAGCTTCTCGCACGCCGATGAGCTGGGCGGGGCGGTTACGTCGCTGTTGCAAGCGACCAATACGCACTTTTTGATCCGCGACGTCAAAGTCGACCTCACCGGCCGCGACAACATCCGCGATTTCCTCGCGCTCGACGGCACCACGATCCGCGTTTACGAATCCTCCGGCCTCGACACCGTAGTCACCGATCAGTCGAACAGCTCGGCGCTGAGTGCGACCGGTACCGGCACGAGCGGGGAAGCGCTCTATATCTTTACGACCGCCGCGAACGCCGGCGTCATGTATGCCCAAGTCCCCGATCCCTTCAACGGCACCAAAGCGATGGGACGCGTGACGCGCTCCGACGGCAAAGCGGTCGCGCCGGAGAACGTGTGGCTGTCGAAGAAGCGCAACGTGAACAAGACGCTCAGCTACTTCTTCAATCTCTTCGACGCCAACACGACCGGCATCTACAACGTCGCGCTGACCAATCCCGCCGCCACCCCGCGGCCGCCGGTGATCCAGTTCATTCCGGATCGCACCGTGCCCGAAGGTACGCAGGTTTCATTCCTCGTGGAATCGAGCGATCCGGATGGAACGCTCCCGACGCTCACGGTGTCGTCGGTGCTGCCTTCCGGCGCGCGCTTCACCGCGCAAGTGCCCTCTGGGTTGACGGCGCGCGCGATATTCGACTGGACGCCGGGCACCGGCCAGGCCGGCCGATACCCGATCACCTTTACAGCCTCCGACGGCGCGCTGACCGCGTCCGCGACTACGGTGATTACCGTCACCGGCCCGATCGCGGCCGGTGGGCCGGATACGCCGGTCATCGCGGCGCCCCCTGTCGCGACCGACGTCGGCGTGCTCAGACCCGATCTGAGCGTCGCCGCTTCCGCGAATCCGCTCGACACGGCGACGAGCTACGGCTTCGAGCTGTACAGCGACGCTCAATTCGTCGCGCGCATCGCGCAGAGCCCCGCCATCGCGCGCACGCCGGACGGTGCGACGTGGAAAGTCCCGGCCGATCTCGCCGACAACAGCAATTATTACTGGCGCGTGCGCGCCACCGACGGGACGGCCTTCAGCCCCTGGGCGACCGGCCGCTTCTTCGTGAACACCGCCAACGACGCGCCAGACGCGGTGACGCTCGCGAGCCCCGCGAACGGAACGACCGTGGCGACGACCGCGCCGACGCTGACTGCCTCGAACACGACCGATCCTGATAGCGACGTCGTGACGTATGGCTTTGACGTCTACACCGACAGCGCGCTCACGCAGCGCGTCGCACAGATCGCGAACATCGCGGCCGGCGCGAGCGGCACGACGAGCTGGGTCGTCACGCCGGCGCTGGCCGACACGACGCTTTACTATTGGCGCGCGACCGCCTCCGATCCGCACGGCGCGAAGAGCATCTCCGCAACCGGAACGTTCCTCGTCAATATCGCCAAGCCGGCGCCGGGCGCGCCGACGATAGCCGCGCCGGCCGCGGGCGGTGTGGTCACGACGGCGAACGTCGACTTGATCGTCGGCAACAGCACCAAACCCGAGGGCACGGTGCTCAGCTATTATTTCGAGCTCGACCGAAACTCCGGCTTCGCGAGCAGCAACATCGTGCGCTCCGGCGCGCGGCCCGAAGGGACGAACAACACGAGCTTCACCGTTACCGGGCTCACCGAGAACACACGCTACTTCTGGCGCGCGAAGAGTTCTGACGGTCTGACCGACAGCCCGTGGGTGTACGGCGCCTTCTTCGTCGACCAGGCGAACGACGCGCCCTCCGCGCCGACGCTGAAGAATCCGGGCGACAACTCGTGGCAGACGACGCGTACGCCGCTGCTCGAAGTGAACCCGTCTGTCGATCCGGAAGGCGATGCGATCGCGTACCGCTTCCAGATTTACAGCGACACTGCTCTCACCAATCGCGTCGGCGAGCGTTTGACCAATGGCCTCGCGTGGCTCGTCGATCCGCTGCTCACTGACGACACGCGTTACTACTGGCGCGCACGCGCCGAGGATCTGCGCGGCGGCGTGAGCGATTGGAGCGCGGTCGCGACCTTCCTCGTGCGCACCGGCAGCTCGACGCCGACGCGCGCGACGCTGACGCTTACGGCGCCGGCGAGCATCGTGCCGGCGAGCGGCACGACCGCGGCGATCGCGTGGGAGATCAACGACCCCGAGCACAACGCGACGATCTCGCTTTACTACGACTCCGACAACAAAGGCGCGGACGGCACGCGCATCGTCGCCGACCTGCCGCAGGATTCGTCCTCGACGACTGGTTCGTACACGTGGGACGTGTCGACGTTTCCTGCGGGGACATACTATATATATGCCGTGGCGACGAACCGCGCGGGTTCGACCACGGTGTACGCGCCCGGCGCGATCGTGCTTCCGGTGGCCGAACCGCGCGGCGGCGTCACGGTCGCGCCTACGACCGGGCTGCAGACGGACGAGAACGGCGGGACCGCGACGTTCACGGTCCGGCTGAATCTTTCGCCGAAGGCCGAAGTCGACATCGGCTTGACCAGCACGCACGCCGGCGAGGCGCGCGTCGATCCGACGCACGTCGTCTTCACCGCCGCGGACTGGAACGTGCCGAAGACGATTACGGTCACGGGTCTGCCGGATTGCGTCGCAGACGGCGACACCGCGTATCAAATTGTCACCGGCAAAGCCGTCAGTGCCGATCCCGATTACAACGGCGTGAAGGGCGCGGACGTTTCGCTCGTCAATCGCAACAGCACCGTCGGTTGCCCGAGCAACAACGCGCCGCTCGCCAACGCCGGTCCGGATCAGACGGTCGACGGCGGAGCGAACGTCATTCTGACGGGCAGCGGCACCGATAGCGACGGCACGGTCGTCGCGTATCGTTGGCAGCAGACCCTGGGGTCGCTGGTGACGCTCGCGAACGCGAACACCGCGAGCGCTAGCTTCACGGCGCCGAGCGCACGTATCGGCGCTAGCTTCACTTTCGAATTGACCGTCACTGACAACCAAGGAGCGACCGGTGTCGACGCGATGGACGTCACCGTGCGTGCGCGTCCCAATCAGGCGCCGGTCGCGAACGCGGGCGCCGCGCAAACCGTCTTCTCCGGCCAGAGCGTGACGCTCGCCGGCAGCGGCACCGACAGCGACGGCACGATTGCGTCTTACGCGTGGACGCAGATCGCCGGTCCGGCGGTCACGCTCACCCACGCCAACACGGCGACGGCGAGCTTCACCGCGCCCAACGTTTCTACGCAGACCATTTTCGGCTTCCAACTGACGGTCACCGACAACGACGGTGGCACCGGTTCGGCCACTGTCTCCGTGACGGTGCCGGGCCAGGCGCCCAACGTACCGCCGACGGCAAACGCGGGCGCGGATCAGGCAATCAACGAAGGCGCGAATGTGACGCTCACCGGCTCGGGCGCCGATCCGGACGGCACCATCGCGTCCTATCAGTGGACACAAACCGCCGGCCCTGCCGCGACGCTTACGAACGCGACCAGCTCGAGTGCGACTTTTATCGCTCCGCTGGTAACGGTTGATTCGCTATTGACGTTCCGTCTTACGGTTACGGACGACCGCGGCGGCACGGGTTCCGCAACGACGAACGTGACCGTGCGCAACGTCAATCAGCCGCCTGTGGCGAACGCCGGCGCGAATCAAAGCGTCAACGAGGGCGATGCCGTCACATTGAACGGCAGCGGCACGGACGCGGACGGAACCATCGCGAACTACGCGTGGTTGCAGACGGCCGGCCCGACGGTGACGCTGACAAATGCTAACAGCGCCACCGCAACATTTACCGCGCCGCCGGCCGCGACCGATACCGTCCTCACCTTCCGTCTAACGGTGACGGACAACGAGGGAGCGACCGGAGTCGCGACCGTCAATGTGACGGTGCGCCACGTCAATCGGTCGCCGACGGCGAATGCCGGCGCGAATCAAACAGTGAACGAAGGTGCGTCCGTTACGTTGAGCGGCAGCGGCACCGATCCGGACGGCACGATCGTGACGTTCGCGTGGGTGCAGATCAACGGTCCGGGCGTGACGCTGGCCAACGCGAATACCGCGACGGCGACGTTCGTCGCGCCGCAAGTCGTGGTCGACACCGTACTCACGTTCCAGCTCACGGTGATAGACAACCAAGGGGGTTCGGGATCGGCGACGACCAACGTCACGGTGCGTGACGTGACGGTGGCGAACCAACCGCCAACGGCAAACGCCGGTGCAGATCAAGCGGCCAACGAAGGCACGGCCGTCACTCTCACGGGCAGCGGCACCGATTCTGACGGCACCATCGCTTCGTTTGCGTGGACGCAGATCGCCGGTCCGACGGCGACACTGACGAATGCGAACACCGCGACGGCAACTTTCACCGCGCCGCAGGTAGCGGTAGATACCGTCCTCACGTTCCGCCTAACCGTTACGGACAACGGCGGCGCCTCGGGAAGCGCGACGACCAACGTGACCGTGCGCAACGTCAATCAAGCGCCCACGGCGAACGCCGGCCCCGATCAAACGGTCGATGAGAATGTTCTCGTCACCCTGAGCGGAAGCGGTGCCGACCCCGACGGCACCATTGCTTCCTATCAATGGGCACAGACCGCCGGCCGCGCCGTGACGCTGTCCGGCGCGAACACGGCGACCGCGACGTTCATCTCGCCGCAAGTCGGCGGTGCGTCGACGTTGACGTTCCAATTGACGGTCACCGACAACCAGGGCGCGACCGGCGCGGCGACGGTTAGCGTGAAGATTCGCAACAACATCGCCAACGCGCTGCCGACAGCGAATGCCGGCGCCGCTCAAACGGTCGACGAGAACACCGGCGTCACGCTCACCGGCAGCGGTACGGACAGCGACGGCACGATCGTCGCATTCCAGTGGGTGCAGACCGCGGGTCCGGCGGTCGTGCTGAGCGGCGCCAACGCTGCGACGGCGACGTTCATCGCGCCGGAAGTCACGGCGAACACCGTGCTCAAGTTCCAGCTCACCGTCACCGACAACGGCGGCGCGACGGCGATCGCGACCACGCAGGTAACGGTGCGCAACGTCAACCGGCTGCCGACGGCCAACGCCGGGCCGGATGTAACCGTCAACGAGGGCGACGCCGTCAGCCTCACCGGCAGCGGCACTGACCCCGACGGCACCATCGCGTCATACAAATGGACGCGTGTCGCCGGCCCGACGGTTACGCTCACCGGCGCTAGCACGCAGACGGTGACGTTCACCGCACCGCAAGTGACCGCGGATACCGTGCTGACCCTGCAACTGCAAGTCGCCGACAACAACGGCGGCACCGGCACCGACACCGTCGACGTGCTCATCCGCAACGTCAACAAGCCGCCCGTGGCAAACGCCAAGCCGGACAAGTCGGTGAACGAGGGAGCCACCGTAACGCTGAACGGTGTAGGCACCGATCCGGACGGAACCATCGCGTCCTTCTTTTGGGCACAGATCGCCGGCCCGACGGTAACGCTGAGCGACCCGACCATCGCGGCACCGACCTTCGTTGCTCCCCAGGTAACCGTCGATACGGTGTTGACGTTCCAGCTCACCGTCACTGACAACAACGGCGCGACCGGCAGCGACACTATCAACGTCACCGTGCGCAACGTGAATCAGAAGCCGATCGCGAAAGCGGGCGCGAGTCAGAAAGTTAAGCAGGGGACGCTAGTTCAATTGGACGGCACCGGCTCCTCCGACCCGGACGGGACGATCATCGCGTACCAGTGGACACAAACCGCCGGCCCCGCGGCGACACTAACTGCGGCGAATACCGCTACGCCGACGTTCACCGCGCCACCGGTGACGGCGAATACCGCGCTTAAGTTCCAATTGACGGTGACCGACAACCTCGGCGCAACGGCGAGCAGTACCGTGACGATTACCGTCACGCCTTGAATGTTCAGTGAAATGTCGCGGACGGCGCAGGCGCATAGCGCCGCGTCGAAAAGGTGTGATGCAGGCGAGCGCGAGACTGCCTGACACAACTTACTTTTGAAAGACAGTCAACGCCGGGGAAAGTGTTGAGCGCGGCTAAGATATCGGTTTGCATCTTCGCGCTCGTCTGCTCGTCGGCGGCTTTTGCAATCGATGTGTCAGGCCCGATCTCCGTTTCGACGACGTGGTCCGTCGCGCAAAGTCCTTACCGCGTCACCGCGGATGTGTCGATCGAGGGCGGCGCGACGCTCATCATCGAACCGGGCGTAACGGTTTACCTGGACCTGGGCACGAACCTCAGCGTGAACTCGGGCGCTCTTCAGGCGCGCGGCACGGCCGCGCTTCCGATCATCTTCACCGCCTCCTCCGATACGCCGAGCGGATCGCCCGCGCCGGGAAATTGGGGCGTGCTGCGGTTTCGCGACGGCACCAACGACGCGCTCACCGTACTCGAGCATGCGGAAGTGCGTTTTGGGCAAGGCGTCGTCGTCGAGTCCGCATCGCCCACTCTGACCCAGGTTTTTTTCAAGAACAACAGCGGTCCCGCGATCAGCGTCGATCTCAATTCCTCACCGCGCGGCATCGGGCTGCAAGCGAGCGGTAACGGGGTCAACGGCGTCGCCGTCCCCGCGGGGGAAATTTTTGGCTCCATCGTTTGGGGCTTGCAGGGCATTCCGTACGTGGTAGCGCAAGGCATCTTATCGGTGGGTCAGGCGCCGACGATTACCGGCATCATTCCGAATCAAATCCAGCAAGGCGAAGTGATTGCGGCGACCGTCAGCGGCACGCGGCTCGATGGCGCGGACCGCGTCACGTTCGATAGCTCCGTCATTACTGCCACCATTTTGCCCGGCGGGACTTCCACGACCATTCCGGTTCAGTTGGCCGCGAGCGCGGCGGCGCCACTCGGCGCGCTCGGCTTCGAGGCGCAAGTCGCGGCGGGTCGCGCCCGGCGCGACGCGGCGGTGGCGGTCGTGCAAATTCAACCGCAGCTGATTTCCGTTACACCGTCCATCATTTACCTGACACAAAGCGATCGAACGATCACCGTGTCGGGAAGGAACTTCCTACCCGAATCGAAGGTCATGTGGACCGATGTCCTGTTTCCGACGACCTACGTCAGCGACACGACGCTGACTGCCGTGGTGCCCGGGCTGGGCGTGGGCGTCAAGAACATCGTCGTCGTCACGCCTGACCCGCGAAACGCCGGTCAAACGTTTACCTCGAACTCCATTCCGCTCACTATCGCGCAGGCAAGTCTTACATTTGCGCCTGCCACGCTCGCCTTCACGCAAGGAACGAGCGCCTCCTTGATCTTGAGCATGCCGCATGTAGCGCCAGCGGGCGGACAAAGTATCGCGCTGTCGTCGAGCAGCTCCAACGTCACCGTGCCGCCCAGCGTGACGATCCCCGCCGGCACGCGCTCCGTCGCGGTGCCCGTCACGGGGGTTACCCCAGGGTCGGCTACGGTCACGGCGTCGCGCGTCAACTTCACCAGCGGCTCGGCGAGCGTGAGCGTCGTACTGCCGCCCGCTGAGGAGGTGACGCAGATTCATTCGACGCCGAATCCGCTGGCGGTTCCGCCGGACGGGATCGCGCGGCAATTTTTCGTTCGCATACCTGCAGCCACGGTGTCGCGGAACATTTCGTTGGCCGTCGTTGATGCGTCGATAGCGACGATATCTCCGACGACGATCGCGCTGGCCGCGGGTGAAACCCAAGCGGCCGCGAACATCACCGGGCGGACGGCGGGCCAGACGACGATCAGAGTCATCGTCGACGGCGTCGCCGATCCAGTCGAGATTCCGGTCTATGTCACGACCGATTTCGCCAAGATGGACTTCACTTACGGACGCCCGGTTGGAATCGTGCGAGGCGACGGCACGGCTCCCGCCGTCAGCGCTCCGGGAAACCCGACGGCATCGATCGTTGTCGGCATAGTTAAAGGCGACACGACGTTACCGGCCAGTTCGGCAGCGGGAAATCCCGTCGTCGGCCGACCTCTGGGCATCAGTAAAGGCGACCCAACCCTTCCGTCAGCTTCCGCGAGCGGCAATCCGACCTCGTCCGTTGTCGTCGGTATCGTGAAGGGCGATTCCACCGCGCCCCTGAATGCGACGCCCGCAGGACTGACGGCTTCGACCGTCATGGGAGTCGTGAAAGGTAGTGCCGATTTGCCGATTGTTCCTACCGCTGCGGGACCTGTCGTTTCGCCGGTAGTGGGAGTGCAAAAGTAACAGCACTCATTGCTTCGAAAAATATTTGCGATTACGTGGAGGAGTACCATGGCTGACTATCTAGACATCAAGAAGACAACGTTCCTATTCGCGCTGCTGCTGAGCCTGTCGTCCGTTTCGGCGCACGCGGCCTTCAACAGCGGCAGCACCGGCGCGGATGGCGCCTTGAATCCGACGGCGGACGTCGAATTGCAATTGCCGCCGAGCGGGATTTTTCAGTACACATCGGTGAACATTCCCTCCGGTGTGACGGTGACGTTCCGAAAGAACGCGAACAACACGCCAGTGACGATACTGGCGAGCGGCGATGTCACGGTGGCCGGCGCGATCGACGTGAGCGGCAAACCTTCACAGAACGTCGGCACGAACGTGTTGCTCGACTACACGTTTCCCGGTGTCGGCGGGCCGGGCGGTTTCGACGGTGGACGCGGCGGCATGAGCCAGGTAAATAGTCGGGCGGGCAATGGTCTCGGGCCCGGCGCCGGCGGCGGCGGAGATCGGAACAGTTTTTGTAGCGGGGTTGCTCAAGGAGGCGGGGGAGGGGGATACAAAGGCGGGGGAGGTATCAATGGGGTGCCGTTTAATTGTGGCAATAATCCGTTGAACACCGGCACTGGCGGCGGTGGCTACGGTACGGATTTTATCGTGCCGCTGCTCGGTGGATCGGGAGGCGGCGGTGCTGCGGGCGGTAATACGTATCAAGGGGCTGGTGGTGGTGGCGGCGGAGGAGCGATCCTGATCGCTGCGTCGGGAACGGTAAATGTTACCGGCGCGATTCGCGCTAACGGCGGCAAAGGCGGTGATGCAGCCCTGAATAATCTCAGTGTAGCCGGCGGCTGCGGCGGCGCCGGAAGCGGCGGCGCTATTCGTATTGTTGCGTCAAACATCACCGGAAACGGCTCGTTGAACGTGTCAGGAGGCGGCACCAGCTGCATCGCATTCAGCGCCTCTCTACAAGGCGGCAGCGGTGGCATTGGTCGCGTCAGCACGCAAGTTGCGACTACGGGCACGATCAACGTCACCGGATTCCCAACACTCGCGATCAGCAGCGTGGGCGGCATCGCCGCGCCCGCAGTACCGACTGGCGTCGGCGATGTTGCGTTGCCCGCGGATACGCCGAATCCCGTGACGGTCGTCATCAATACGACCGGTGTCCCGGTCACGAACACGATTCAATTGACGCTTACGCCGGAACGCGGCGGTGGAGCGGTGAGTGTCGCCAGCCCGCCATTGACGGGCACGGTCGCGAGTGCGACAACGAGCGTGAGCATCAACGTGCCCTCGGGACTGAGCACGTTGTTCGCGACGACGACCTACACCATCGTCGCCTCGCTCGGCGATCAGTTGGGTACGCAGTTCGCCAAGGGTGAGCGCGTGGAGAAGATTCGCTTGAGCGCGAACTTCAATGGTAGCTCGACGACAACGCTCATTACCGTTTCGGGCAAGGAGTACACGGTTCCGTCGAACGCAGTGGCGGCGGTGGGTGGCTGATGAGAACAACATTGGGGCCTTTCCCTAGCTAGCACAATTCGAACGCCATCGCCGTCGCTTCCCCGCCGCCGATGCAAAGCGACGCGATGCCGCGTTTTCCGCCGCGTGCTTTTAGCGCGTGCAGTAGCGTGACGATGAGGCGCGCTCCGGAAGCACCGATCGGATGGCCGAGCGCGCACGCGCCGCCGTTCACGTTTACTTTTTCGTGCGTGAGGCCGAGATCGCGCATCGCCGCCATCGTTACGACGGCGAAGGCTTCGTTGATCTCGTAGAGGTCCACGTCTTTCGGCGTCCAGCCCAATTTCTTTTGCAGTTTTTGAATCGCGCCGACAGGTGCGGTCGTGAACCATTGCGGCTCGTGCGCGTTGGAGGCGTGACCGAGGATGCGCGCGAGCGGCTTTATGCCGCGCGTTTTGGCGTCGGATTCTCTCATTAGTATGAGCACGGCGGCGCCGTCGGAGATGGAAGACGAGCTGGCGGCCGTTACGGTGCCGTCCGGCGACTTGAACGCCGGACGCAGGCTCGGGATCTTGTCGATCCTGCACTGGCCGGGGGTTTCGTCCGTATCTATATAAGTCGTGCTGTCGCCCTTTCCTTTGATCGCGACGGCGGCTATCTCCGCTTTGAACGTTCCGTTCGCGACCGCGAGCTGAGCGCGCCGGACGGATTCGATGGTGTAGGCGTCTTGTTGCGCGCGCGTGAAACCGTATTTTTCCGCCGTCGCTTCGGCGTACACGCCCATCGCTTTCCCTTCGTACGCGTCCTCCAGGCCGTCGTAGACCATATGATCGAGCGCTTTCACATGTCCGTAGCGGTATCCCTGGCGCGCCTTCGGTAGCAAATGCGGCGCGTTCGACATCGACTCCATGCCGCCGGCAATCATGACGGCGGCGGAGCCCGCGATGATTTGATCGTGCGCCAGCATCGCGGCTTTCATGCCCGAGCCGCACACCTTATTAAGCGTCGAACACGCGGTCGTCGCCAGCAGCCCCGCGCCTAGTATCGCTTGACGCGCGGGCGCTTGGCCGAGCGCGGCGGGGAGTACGCATCCGATGATCGCTTCGTTGATGTCCTCCGGCTTCAGACCGGATTCATCGACGGCGGCCCTGATCGCCGCCGCCGCCAATTGGGGTGCGGACAGCGACACGAACTGTCCATTCATCGCTCCGATCGGAGTGCGCTTGGCGGCGACAATGACGACGGCGTCGTTCATGACATCTCCTCTGCATTCCTAAAAATAAGCATATGAGTCGATAGAACGGTATTCGGGCGACAGTTTAGGGGAAACGGACGTTGTTGGTCTCGATCGCAGAAAATACGGTAGAAGCCGGTTGGACTGCTAAAGCGCCCAGGGACGGGTTAACATGGCCTATAACCAACCCGCCCCTTTCTCCGGGAGGCGGGCGACCACCGCGGAGGAAAACCCGGCAATGCCCGACAAGATTCAGCGGCCAGATACGTTTCCGCGATTGTTGCTGCATCACGCGTCGATACATGGCGACCGGCCGGCCATACGCGAGAAGGATCTCGGCATTTGGCAGACGTGGGCCTGGCGGCAGGTGTTGGATGAGGTGTCGCTGCTCGCTTGCGGCCTCGCCGCGCTCGGTTTCAAGCGCGGCGATCACCTCGCGATCGTCGGAGAAAATCGTCCGCGGCTATATTGGTCCGTCACCGGCGCGCAAGCACTCGGCGGTGTTCCGGTTCCGCTCTATCAAGACGCGGCGGCGCAGGAGATGGCGTTCGTTCTGCAAGACGCGGAAATCGAGTTCGCCATCGTCGAAGATCAAGAGCAAGTCGACAAGCTGCTCGAAATCCTCCCGCAGTGCCCAAAGCTCAAGTTCATCGTTTACGACGACGCGCGCGGGCTGCGCAACTATAAGCAACCGCAATTGATGAGCTACGA
Source organism: Sulfurifustaceae bacterium (assembly GCA_041485885.1). Taxonomy (GTDB): domain Bacteria; phylum Pseudomonadota; class Gammaproteobacteria; order Acidiferrobacterales; family Sulfurifustaceae; genus JACQFZ01. Next base: position 112,045 of record JBGPKL010000005.1, on the reverse strand, counting down.
GCGGTTGCGCGAGCGCGGCCGCGATTTCCGCGCCGCGCATCCAGACTATTTTGCGCGCGAAATCGAAAGCGTGACGGCTGCCGACACGGCGGCTCTCTTTTATACGTCCGGCACGACCGGACATCCCAAAGGCGTCGTGCTCACGCATCAGAATCTCATCATCGCCGCGCGCGCCGGCGCGGACATCGACCGTCTCACGGCCGACGAGGAGGTGCTCGCCTATTTGCCGCTCGCGTGGATCGGCCAAAACATTTTCTCGTACGCGCAAGCGATGGTCGTCGGTTATTGTGTGAGCTGCCCCGAATCCGCCGACACCGTGGCGATCGACATGCGCGAGATCGGGCCGACGTATTACTTCGCGCCGCCGCGGGTGTTCGAGGGGCTGCTGACGCAGGTGATGATCCGCATGGAAGACGCGAGCCGGATCAAGCGGGCGATGTTTCACTCTTTCATGAAGCTCGCGCGCCGCGTCGGCGCGAAGCTGCTCGAGGGCAAGGAATCCGTGCGTCTAGCCGACCGCCTAGGCTACGCCATCGGTGACTTGCTTGTGTACGGTCCGCTGCGCAACGCGCTCGGCATGAGCCGCGTGCGCGTGGCGTATACCGCGGGTGAGGCGATAGGGCCGGATTTGTTCGTGTTCTATCGCTCGATCGGCATCAACTTGAAACAGCTCTACGGTTCGACCGAGACCTGCGTGTTTGTTTGCGTGCAACCCGACGGCGAAGTGAAGCCCGATACCGTCGGACCGCCGGTTGCAGGCGTTCAATTGCGGATCGCCGACAACGGGGAAATTCTTATCAAAAGTCAGACACTGTTCCAGTGTTACTACAAGAATCCCGAGGCGACCGCCGCCGCGAAAGATGCGGAAGGATGGTTTCACACCGGCGACGCGGGGTTTTTCGATCCCGACGGGCATCTGCGCATCATCGATCGCGCTAAGGATGTCGGTCGCCTCACGGACGGCACGCTGTTCGCGCCGAAGTATCTCGAGAATAAGCTCAAATTCTTTTCGCACGTCAAGGAAGCCGTCGTATTCGGGGACGGCCGCGCCCACGTGACCGCCGTTATCAATGTCGACGTGATGGCGGTCGGCGATTGGGCGGAACGGCGCAATCTGCCGTATGCCGGATATACCGATCTCGCGAGCAAAGAAGCGGTGTACGAGTTGATCCGCGATTGTGTGGAGCAGGTAAATCGAGATCTCGCGCGCGATCCCAAACTCGCCGGCTCGCAGATCGCGCGCTTCGTCATTCTGCACAAAGAGCTCGACGCGGATGACGGCGAGCTCACGCGCACGCGCAAGGTCCGCCGCCGTATCATTGCGGACAAGTACGTCAAGATCATCGACGCGCTCTATTCGGTTGCGGAGCACGTCGAAACGGAAATATCGGTGAAGTTCGAGGATGGACGCACCAGTGCGGTACGCTCGACGCTAAAGATTCGCGCCGCGCGAGTATTCGGGCCGATGGAAACCGCTCGCGCGCGCAAGGAAGCGGCGTGACGGCGGCGCGTGAAATCGGCGAGCCGATTCTCGCCGCCGAAAACATCTCGCTCGCTTTCGGCGGCGTGCACGCGCTCGCGAACGTGAGCTTCGACGTGCGCGAACACGAAGTTCGCGCCATCATCGGCCCGAACGGCGCCGGGAAAAGCTCGATGCTGAACATCATCAACGGCGTTTATCGCGCGCAACAAGGTAGCATCATTTATCGCGGCAAGCGGCACAAGCAGATGAAGCCGCACCGCGCCGCGCGGGAGGGAATGGCACGAACGTTCCAAGGCCTGGCGCTGTTCGGAGGAATGACGGTGCTCGACAACATCATGACCGGGCGCAGCCTGATGATGAAGTCGAACGTCGTCGCGCAAGCGCTGCGACTCGGCCCGGCGGAAAAAGAGGAGCTCGCGCACCGGGAACGCGTCGAGCAGATCATCGACTTCCTGGAAATCCAGGCGCATCGCAAGACGCTCGCGGGACGACTGCCGTACGGTTTGCAGAAGCGCGTCGATCTCGGGCGCGCGCTCGCCATGGAGCCCAAGGTGCTGCTGCTCGATGAGCCGATGGCGGGCATGAATCTCGAGGAGAAGCAGGACATGTGCCGCTTTGTTCTCGATGTGAACGATGAATTCGGCACGACCATCGTGTTGATCGAGCACGACATGAGCGTAGTGATGGACATCTCCGATCGCGTGGTGGTGCTCGATTACGGCAAGAAGATCGCCGATGGAACTCCCGATGACGTACGCAACAACCAAGCGGTCATCGATGCGTACCTCGGCGTTAAACATTGACGGTAGAACGGGAACCGCAGATGAACGCGGATAAACGCGGATGAGGATAAAAGAGGAAAACGCTGATGTGAGGAAATTCTTGACCCTTCCTCATTGTTATTTGTGTTTATCCGCGTTCATCCGCGTCCATCTGCGGTTACAAAAATATTATGAGATCTGAAAGAATGAAACTGTTCGTACAGTGGCCGGTCGTCGCGCTCGCGGCGCTGCTCATCGTCGGGCTTGCGGCGCCGCTTGTGGTGGGTGGTGCACCCGTAGGCTTCTATATTGAAGTGCTGCTCGGCGGTCTCATGGCCGGGGTGCTCTATTCCTTGGTGGCGCTCGGGTTCGTGCTGATTTACAAGGCCTCCGGTGTCTTCAACTTCGCGCAGGGCGCGATGGTTCTGTTCGCGGCGCTGTCGATGGCGCGCCTGACGGAAGTCATGCCGTTTATAGTCGCGCTGCCGCTCACCATCGGGATCATGGTGTTGCTTGCGTTTACGATCGAAAAGGTCGTGCTGCGACCGCTGGTGAATCAAGACGGCGCGGTGCTCCTCATGGCCACGATCGGCGTCGCGTATTTTCTCGAGGGTTTCGGCCAGACGATGTGGGGCAGCGACATATATAAGATCGACCTCGGCATCTCGAAAGAGCCGATGCTGATAATGGACCGCGTGTTTCAAGGCGGCATACTCCTGAGCAAGGAAGACGTGATCGCGGCGGTAACCGCCGCGATCCTGGTCGCGGTGCTGGCGCTGTTCTTCCAGAAAACCTCCGTCGGTCGCGCGCTGCGCGCGGTGGCGGACGATCATCAAGCGGCGCAGTCGATCGGTATTCCGCTCAATCGGATTTGGGTGATCGTATGGTCGGTCGCCGGCTTCGTCGCTCTCGTGGGCGGCATGGTGTGGGGATCGAAGCTCGGCGTACAGTTCTCGTTGTCGCTGGTCGCGCTCAAAGCATTACCGGTGGTCATACTCGGCGGCCTCACGTCCGTTCCGGGGGCCGTCATCGGCGGCTTGATTATCGGAGTCGGAGAGAAGATGGCTGAGGTGTTCATGGGGTCTTGGCTCGCGAAGACGTATGATCTCGCGGGCGGCGGTATCGAGAACTGGTTCGCCTACGTGCTCGCGCTGCTTTTCTTGTTGGTGCGCCCCGAAGGGTTGTTCGGCGAAAGGAATATAGATCGTGTATGAAACGTAAGAGCGGTGGAACCGCAGATAAACGCAGATGAACGCAGATAAGGCAAACGAGAAAAGAGCTAGCTGTTGTTTTATCCGCGTTTATCCGCGTTCATCTGCGGTTCCAAAATTATTACAAAGCATTTACGCGAGATAGCCAATGCTCTACCGCGAAAACGGACAGTTCAAAGCCAGCTACCGGGCGGATCAGCAGATTTTTCCGATCTTGCAGGATCGGGCGTTCATGCTCGGCCTGTTCGCGTTGGCGCTGGTCGCGGTTCCGTTCTTCGGCAGCGAATATTTATTTCGCGCGATCGTCATCCCGTGGCTGATCTTGTCGCTCGCCGCCATCGGGCTGAATCTGCTGGTCGGTTACTGCGGACAAATCTCGCTCGGCGCCGGCGGCATCATGGCGGTCGGCGCTTATGCGGCTTACAACTTTTTCATTCGCATGCCGCAGTTGAACTTCCTTGTGGTCTTGATCCTCGCCGGTGCTTGCGCCGCGATCGTCGGCATGTTCTTCGGCATACCGAGCTTGCGCATCAAGGGGCTCTATCTCGCGGTCGCCACGCTCGCCGCGCAATTCTTCCTCGACTGGTTGTTCGCGCGCGCCGGCTGGTTCACCAATTACACGCCGTCCGGCTCGGTGTCGACGCCGGACGTGACGCTGTTCGGTTGGCTCGTCGAAACACCGGCGGAGAAATATTTGTTAGTCCTCGGTGTCGTCGGGATATTGACGTTGGCCGCGAAGAATCTGGTGCGCAGCCACGTCGGCCGCGCGTGGATGGCGACGCGCGATATGGACGTGGCCGCCGAAGTGATCGGCATACGTCCGATCTACGCGAAGCTCACGGCATTCGGCGTCAGCTCGTTTTACCTCGGCATCGCCGGCGCGCTGTGGGGATTCATCTATCTCGGCGCGTGGGAGCCGCTCGCGTTCAGCATCACGCTATCGTTCAGCCTGTTGTTCATGATCATCATCGGCGGCCTCGGCTCGATACTCGGCTCGTTTCTTGGGGCGGCGTTCATCATCATCCTGCCGCTGATGCTGAACCAGATTCCGAGCGCGCTCGGGATGCCGCTCTCGCTCGCCACGATTTCGCACCTGGAGTCCATGACCTTCGGTGCACTGATTATTTTCTTTCTGATCGTCGAACCGCACGGACTGGCGCGCCTGTGGTCGATTGCAAAAGAGAAGCTGCGCCTATGGCCGTTTCCGCATTAGCAGGCCTTGAAGCTCATTCGTTACACAACTGTGAGGACAGAGCGATGAAATCAACCCTACGACACAAACTGCTTAGCACAGTGGCGGTACTGGCAGGCGTCGCCTGCGGTGCCACCGCTCTCGCGGCAGACGAGATGTTTATCCCGGTCTTGACGTATCGCACCGGCGCCTACGCGCCGAACGGTGTTCCGTTCACCAACGGCATCGTCGACTACTACAAATTGGTGAACGCACGCGACGGCGGCGTGAACGGCATCAAGATCGCGTTCGAGGAATGCGAGACCGGCTACACCGCCGATCGCGGCGTGGAATGCTACGAGCGCCTGAAGAGTAAAAAGCCGATCGTAGTCAATCCGCTCTCGACCGGCATCACCTTTGCGCTGACCGACAAAGCGCCGGGCGATAAAATTCCGGTCGTCACCGTCGGGTACGGCCGCTCGGAGTCGGCGGACGGCAGCGTCTTCAAGTGGAACTTCCCGCTGCTCGGAACCTACTGGAACGCGGCCGACATCTTGGTGCAGCACGTCGCCAAGCTCAACAACGGCAACTTGAAGGGCAAGAAGATTGCCCTGGTCTATCACGATTCGCCATACGGCAAAGAACCGATTCCGGTGCTCGAAGAGCACGCCAAGATCATGGGCTACGAGTTGATTAAATTGCCCGTGACGAGCCCCGGCGTCGAGCAAAAAGCGACGTGGCTACAAATCCGCCAGCAACGTCCGGACTACGTATTCTTGTGGGGTTGGGGCGTGATGAATTCCGCGGCGGTCAAAGAAGCTACGGCGGTCGGTTATCCGCGCGATAAAATGTACGGCGTGTGGTGGGCGGCGTCGGAACCGGACGTGTTGCCGGCGGAAGCCTCGGCCATCGGCTACCACGGTCTGGCGCTGCAACACAGCGACGAGAAAGATGCCAAGGTGCACATGGACGTCTTGAAGTTTGTCCACGCGAAGGGCAACGGCACCGGTCCGAAAGAAGAAGTCGGCACCGTGCTTTATAACCGCGGGTTGATAAACGGCATGCTCGTGGTGGAGGCGATTCGCACCGCGCAGGCGAAGTTCGGCAAGCGCGTCATTACCGGCGAGGAGATGCGCTGGGGTTTGGAGAACCTAAACATCACCGCCGCGCGCGCGAAGGAGATCGGTTTCGAGGGGCTGGTGCAGCCGGTGAAGACCGCCTGCAACGATCACGTCGGCGCCTCCTCGGCGCGTATTCACACCTGGGATGGAAAGCAATGGAACATCACCAGCGGCTGGTATCAGGCGGATAGTAAGTTCCTGCGACCGATGGTGGAGGAGCAAGCGAAGAAGTACGCGGCCGAGAAGCACCTCGAGAAGCGCGACTGCTCGAAAGAGGCTTGATTGAGCGTTGCCGTTACGTCGATGTCGAAAAGTGCACCGGCGGCTGATGCCGCCGGTGTGCCTTTGCTCAACGTCAACGGCATCGAAGTCATATATAACCATGTAATACTGGTACTGAAGGGCGTCTCGCTCAAGGTACCGGAAGGAAAGATCGTCGCGCTGCTCGGCGCGAACGGCGCGGGCAAGACGACGACGCTGCGCGCGATTTCCAATCTGTTGCAAAGCGAGCGCGGCGAGGTAACGAAGGGCTCCATCGAGTACAACGGCGAGCGGATCGATCGGTTGAGCCCTTCCGAGCTGGTGCAGCGCGGTATCGTGCAAGTCATGGAAGGACGGCATTGTTTCGCGCATCTCACCGTCGATGACAACCTGCTCGCGGGAGCGTATACGCGCCACGCGAGCCGGGCCGAGCTCAAAGCCGATCTGGAAAAAGTGTACGAATACTTTCCGCGTCTCAAGCCGCGCCGCAGCGCGCTTGCCGGCTACACCTCGGGCGGAGAACAGCAGATGACGTCCGTGGGCCGCGCGCTGATGGCGCGACCCAACATGATTCTGCTCGACGAACCGTCGATGGGTTTGGCGCCGCAGATCGTGGAAGAGATCTTCGAGATCGTGCGCGATTTGAACCGCAAGGAGAAAGTGAGTTTCTTGGTGGCGGAGCAAAACACGATGGTGGCGCTGCGTCACGCGGATTTCGGGTACATCTTGGAAAATGGGCGGGTCGTCATGGAAGGCACCGCGCAACATCTTTCCGAGAATGAAGACGTGAAGGAATTTTATCTCGGCATGTCGAGCGGGCAGCGGCGGAGCTTCCGAGACGTGAAGCATTACCGTCGGCGCAAGCGCTGGCTCGCGTGAGTCGAGATCATCTAAGGAAAGTCTGATTAATTGCAAAGTTGTCATGCCCGCGAAAGCGGGAATCCAGGAAAAACATTGTAATATCTGGATTCCCGCTTTCGCGGAAATGACGAAAATCAATTAATCAGAGCTTCCCTAACAGCGTGTCGCGATGAAAGCTCTGGTCCAAGTCGGTGAAGTTTTCGAGGAGAGTGTGCAGCTCGACGCCGACACCGTGAGTCACTTCGCCGCGCAGGCGCATGACTTCAACCCGCTACATCACGATGTCGAGTTCGCCCGTAAGTCCCGCTTCAAACGGCTGATCGCGAGCGGCACGCATACCATCTCGCTGCTCTGCGGTCTCGCGGCGACGCATTTTTCCAAGCGTGGTGTCATGCTGGGTCTGGAATTCTCGCAACGCTTGACCAAGGCGATCGGAGCCGACGAAAAGATATCGTTGCGCTGGGAAGTTGTCGATGTTACGGAAAAGCCATCGCTCGCCGGCTGGCTCGTGCGCATGCACGGCGAAGTGCGCAACCAAGAGGGCGAGCTGGCGATGTCCTCCGAAGGGCTCGTGCTCGTTACCGCTACGATTTGAGGTACGGCTCCTTCTCCCTTTGAGGGAGAAGGTTGGGATGAGGGTGGGAAGCGAAGGTCATTGATGATCGTTGACATCGTACCCTCACCCCGCCCTCTCCCTGATAGGGAGAGGGAGTAACGACACGGGCGGTTTCACGACCGCGGCAAATTGATCAGAGGTTGCCTAAGTAAGGATCCGTTCATGACTCACTTCGATGATTTGGAAGTTCGCAGCCCCGAGCAACGCGAGCTCGAGCTGTTCGCGGCGCTTCCTAAACAGATTGCTCACGCCAAGGCGAAGGCTCCCTATTTTTCGAAGATATTGGCGGAAGTCGATCCGCGCGCTGTCGTTAACCGCGAGGAGCTTGCGCGACTACCGGTGACGCGCAAGAGCGATCTGCACGCGTTGCAGCAGGCCGCGCCGCCGTTCGGCGGTCTGGCGGCCATCGCGCCCGGCGCGCTCGCCAAGATTTTCGTGTCGCCGGGATCGATTTACGATCCGGAGGGCAGAGGTAAAGATTATTGGCGCGCCGCGCGCGCGTTGTACGCAGCCGGCTTTCGCGCGCGCGACGTCGTGCAAAATTGTTTCTCCTATCATCTCTCGCCCGCCGGCTCGATGATGGAGGGTGGCCTGATTGCCCTCGGTTGCGCCGTCATCCCCGGCGGCGTCGGGCAGACCGAGACGCAAGTGGCGACGATCACCGACTTGCACCCGATCGGTTACGTCGGGACGCCGTCGTTCCTGAAGTTGATTTTGGAAAAGGCCGACGAGCTGAAGCGCGACGTCGGCTCGTTACGCAAAGCGCTGGTATCGGGAGAAGCCTTTCCGGCGGCGTCGCGCGATGCCTTTATAGCGCGCGGCATCAATGCTTACCAGGTTTATGCCACCGCCGATCTCGGCACCGTGGCTTACGAGAGCGAGGCGCGCGAGGGATTGATCGTCGACGAGGACGTCATCGTCGAGATCGTGCGCCCCGGCACCGGAGATCCGGTGCCCGACGGCGAGGTCGGAGAAGTGGTCGTGACGACGTTCAATCGCGATTATCCGCTTATTCGATTCGCGACCGGCGATCTTTCCGCCGTGCTCGCCGGCCGCAGTCCGTGCGGACGCACGAACATGCGCATCAAAGGTTGGATGGGTCGCGCGGATCAAACGACGAAAGTGCGCGGCTTGTTCGTGCATCCGCATCAGGTAGCCGAAGTGATGAAGCGCTTCCCGGCGATACAACGCGCGCGTGTCGTGGTGGACAGCGTCGACGGCGGCGACCGCATGCGCGTGCTCTGCGCCGTGACAGTCGCGGCATCGACGGACCTGCGCGACGCGATCGAGGACGCCGTGCGCGAGATCACCCGCGTGCGGGGCGACGTAGAATTCGTCGAGCCGCAGTCACTACCGAACGACGGAAAGGTGATCGAGGACACGCGTAAAGTTGGTTAGTTAGCGAACCTCTGATTAATTCCCTCTCCCTCCGGGAGAGGGCTAGGGTGAGGGGCGGCGGTGCAAGAGGTCGCGCTATTTCCCTCACCCCAACCCCTCTCCCGGAGGGAGAGGGGTAATAAATCAGAGATTCCTCAGCGTGACGCAGGAGTCGTATAGTCCGCGTAGGATGGGTGAAGCGAAGCGCAACCCATCAAGTGCACAATTGGAAGAGCATCGCCGACTACCGCCGCTATCGAATTCTCCGCGGAACAACATTGCCGGACCGTAGGGTCGGATAGCTCGATGGGTTACGCTTCGCTTCACCCATCCTACAAGATCAAGCCGTGGTCGTATCGAAGCCCGGTTGTCGCGCCGATTTGCCAGTTTGCAGCCACCGTCGGACTACGCAGCGCCCAGGTGTGTTTGGTCTTTTTTTGTAGGGTGTGCTAAAAAGAACCAATCGATTGATTTCACGGACAAGTCAAATGCAAAACTCAGTCGAAAATTATCGAGTGTCGGGTTACAACGCACCTTGTAGGGTGCCTACTTCTAGTTGGGCAACCTAGTTTGATCGCGAGGTGAATCATGCAAAATCCCGCCATTGTCGCTGCTGTCATCGCAGCGATCGTCTCTGCCGGCACGGCGTTTTGGACTAGCCGCTTCGAGATGGACAAGGTGATCGTTGCGGTTCAACAGAGCGCACTCCAACAGATCATTGAGGCGCGCCTTAAAGCTTATCCTGAGGCTTACCAGCTCGTGAGTCAGCTGAATAAGGATGCCCGCGCAAACCAAATTGATCGTGCTTATCTTGAGAGGCTTCGTCTAGCCTTTGATCGTTGGGACTCAAGGAACGGTTATCTGCTTGGCCGTGACTCCTCAGATACTGCGTACGAATATCGCGAGCAACTCTTGAGAGCCATTTTGGAGTCGAAACGCAGAGATTTCAGCCCTGACCGACTACTGGAAGCCGCTGAGAGGCTTGAGCTAGCTTTGCGCAGTGACCTGGGACTCTACGGGATTCGCCTTCGGGGATCGACTCCGGCACTGGAAACGCCAACGGTCCGCAAGTATGGGTCGAATACGCTTGCCCAACCCGGCGCTGCAGGGGACGCGCCGCAAGCGTCGCGCCCCTGAGCTCGACGTTAGGCGCTAAATTTCTTGACTACGCCCTCTGACGTCGATCTTGTGTATGTTGACCTACGCGACGCTGTTCGGGCGCTTGAGGCTGCGCGTCCATCGCCGAAAGAGGTTCGCCGTGCCCTCTCGCGCTATGTTGAGCTGAGTCAGCGCCTGACATCTGCAATGCGCAAGGACATCAGCAAGCGGACTAACCGCGAATGGAAAGCTGCATCCTTCGACGGATGGACACCGCGGACCGAACTGCTGAAGTACCTGAGGAACCAAGATCAACATGGTGAGCAGGTCTTCATCACGGTTCACGATCGGCACCACTTTGACGTTCCCGATAACGTCGAGATTGCCGGCATACCTGGCAGGCATTTCATCGTAGACAGCCGCTGGCAAATGACGGACCAGACGCTCGATCGCCCACCTGACGGTCTTGAGGTCAGGCTAAACGACCCAGGCACTGCACCTCTTTCCGGCGAGATTTTGCGACCTACACGAACTGAGAGCACGTACGTACTTTACCCGCGGTCACCTCAGGACGAGAGCAAGATAACGGCTGCCGGCGTTTCGGAAGTGTATGCTCTGGTCGAAGACACTTTCGCTGTATTAAGTCGCTACTATGAGTTTTATCGACTCAAGGTTTGCGCCTAACCTGTCGTTGCACCCGACGCGCTACGGCCTGCCGCCTACGCGCGCGAGTGAACTCCGACGTTTATGCCCCTTGATGTCGTGCCATGTCGCCCAGTGATCTTCTCGCGATAGCTGCGCTCTTGATCGCCGGCCTCGCGGCTTTCTATGCTCGCGGCGCGCGAGATGTCGCAGCAAAGGCGAACAAAATCACCGTGCATGAGAGTCGCAGACCTCTCCGTCTGGCAGTGTTTCAAGCGATGTTTCAGTTTTCCCACTACTGCTCAACGTATTGGACGCTGTACCACATGGGCGCGGTGAACAAAGCGCGCGACGTTGTAGCTCGAATAGAGACATTCAAATGGGAGATCGAGCAACACGGTCGACATGCCCGATGTGGAAGCCAAGGTGAAAGAGCTCATTTCCAACGCCTGGAACATGCAACGGCTTATCGACCGAATAGCCGGAGGTCAAAACGAGCCCGTCGATCGCAAATACGCCACCGCCGAAGAGAACGTCGAGAGCCTTGTCGAATGGTTTGCGAGCGAAAACCGTGAACTTAAAACACTATTCCACCCTTATCTCACCGGGGCATAACTTTAGTTGGTGCGGACGGGCCGAAAGCGCCGTGCCACAATTAACCATCGTGGCGGCCCGCCGCACAACAAAACGTTAGGGTTCACGAACGGACAATGGAGAAGAAAGAAACACTGGCCAGGCTTGAGGAACTGTTCCGGATGCCTGAAGTTATTTCCGGCTTCCCGTCTCAAGAAGCCGGCCTGAGTTGGGCTAATCGAGTTGCGCCACTGTTGAGATTCAATCCGCAATATCACGAGCCATTTCTTCACTACTTGCAGATCGTCAGTCTCAACGTATCCAATTACACAGCCGCGCCCGCATTTCGGAACATGTTGAACCAAGTCGAAATGGCGATCGAAGAACTCAAACACGATCTCGCTTCAACACCTGAAGCAAAGGTGTCCGGAGGGACGGCCAACGAATCCCATCCGAGCGTTTTCAAACTGGAACCGAACATTTATGGAATTGGGGTCAATTTGCCTGCGCTATGGAAACGTATGAAATCATGGTTCACAAAGAAGAAGCCGTGAACCCTAACTTTAGCTGCACCGGACGCGCTGAAGCGCGCCGGTGAGCACGAGTAGGATGGGTGGAGCGAAGCGCAACCCATCACAATAGACGGAACCGACGAGCATGACCGATTTGCCGTCCGCAAGCGAATACTCGACGGACCTTCATTACGGCGGCTTCTGATGAACTAGCCTGATGAGTTACGCTTCGCTTTACCCATCCTACCCTTACCTACACTTAAGAGGCATCCTCAACGTCGTGAGGCTCACGTCATAGCACTTATTCAATGACCGATCTCAGCACGGAAAAGAAGGCCGACGCGTACAAGCTGCGGAACAAAGTTCGTTTCGTCACGGCCGCGGCGTTGTTCGACGGCCACGATGCGTCGATCAACATCATGCGGCGCATCCTGCAAGCGGCGGGCGTTGAAGTCATTCATCTCGGGCACAACCGCTCGGTGGCGCAAATCGTTGCGGCGGCGCTGCAGGAAGACGTGCATGCCATCGCGGTGAGCTCTTATCAGGGCGGACACGTCGAGTTTTTCAAGTACATGATCGATTTGCTGCGCGAACAAGGCGGCGCGCATATCAAAGTGTTCGGCGGCGGCGGCGGAGTGATCGTTCCGCCGGAGGCGGCCGAGCTGCACGCTTACGGGATGACGCGCATTTATAGCCCGCAAGACGGTCAGCGCCTCGGGTTGCAGGGGATGATTCGCGACATGATGGCGACGTGCGACGTCGATCTCACGCAATACGCGCCGGCCGGGCTCGACGGCGTCGTAGCGGGCGACCGCCGGCAATTGGCGCAGTTGCTCACTGCGTTGGAAAGCGAGCGGATCGACGAAGCGGCAAAGCGGGCGCTGTACCAGCGCGCGACGACGAAGCGTGTACCGACGCTCGGCATCACCGGTACCGGCGGCGCCGGCAAAAGCTCGCTCACCGACGAGCTGATCCGCCGCTTGCGGCTCGATCAGAACGACCGGCTCAAGATCGCGGTGATTTCGATCGATCCGTCGCGCCGCAAGACCGGCGGGGCGCTCTTGGGCGATCGCATTCGAATGAACGCGATCGATCACCCGAATATTTTCATGCGATCGTTTGCGACGCGAGATACGCGCTCGGAGATTTCCAAGGCGCTGCCCGACGTCATCGCCGCCTGCAAGGTCGCCGGCTTCGACTTGATCCTCGTCGAGACGTCCGGGATCGGGCAGGGCGATGCGGCGATCGTGCCGCACGTCGATACCAGTCTCTATCTCATGACGCCGGAGTACGGCGCCGCGAGCCAGTTGGAAAAAATCGACATGCTCGATCTGGCCGATTTCGTGGCGATCAATAAATTCGACCGCAAGGGCGCGCAAGACGCGCTGCGCGACGTCGCGAAGCAGATGCAGCGCAACAAGGAATCATGGGGCACGCCGCCCGAGAAAATGCCGGTGTTCGGCACGCAAGCGTCGCGCTTCAACGACGACGGTGTCACCGCGCTCTATCAAGCGTTGCTACCGAAACTAGTGGAGCTTGGCCTCAAGGCAATAGCGGGCAAGTTGCCGCCGGTTGCGACGCGTCATTCGACGAGCCAGGAGGCAATCGTGCCGCCGGCTCGCGCGCGGTATCTCGCCGAGATCGCCGATACCGTGCGCGGTTACAAGCGGCGCGTGCAAACGCAGGCGCAGCTCGCGCGCGAGATTCAGCAATTGCGTGCCGCCACGCAGATGTTGCTTCGGGCTTCCGGCGGCGCGGAGAACGAGGCACAAGCGCTCGAGCGTTTGGCGGCGGAGCGCGAACAGCGGCTGGACCCGGACGCCAAGCACCTGCTGGCAACCTGGCCCGACGTGCAGCGCGCTTACGGCGGCGATGAACACGTCGTCAAGGTGCGCGACGAAGAGATCCGCACCAAGCTCACGGTCAAATCCCTTTCCGGTACGCTCATTCGCAAAGTCGCGTTGCCTCGGTATGAAGATCAAGGCGAAGTGTTGAAATGGCTGATGCTGGAGAATCTTCCGGGCACGTTTCCGTACACCGCCGGCAGCTTCGCGTTCAAGCGGGAGAACGAGGACCCGACACGAATGTTCGCGGGCGAAGGCGATGCGTTTCGCACCAATCGGCGTTTTAAATTATTGTCCGAAGGCATACCGGCGAAGCGGCTCTCCACCGCCTTCGACTCGGTGACGCTTTACGGAAACGATCCGGACCCGCGGCCCGACATTTACGGCAAGGTCGGTAACTCCGGCGTCTCGATCGCGACGCTCGACGACATGAAGGCGCTCTACGACGGCTTCGAGCTGTGCGACCCGACGACTTCGGTATCGATGACGATCAACGGCCCGGCGCCGACGATTCTCGCGATGTTTCTGAACGCGGCGGTCGATCACGAGCTCCACAAGTTCAAGAAAGACAACGCCCGCGATGCGACGAGCGAGGAAGCGGCGAAGATCAGAGCGTGGGTGCTACAGAACGTGCGCGGCACCGTGCAGGCGGACATTCTCAAAGAAGATCAGGGTCAGAACACTTGCATCTTCTCGACCGAGTTTTCGCTCAAGGTGATGGGTGACATCCAGCAGTATTTCGTCGAGCACAAGGTGCGCAGTTTTTATTCGGTGTCGATTTCCGGATATCACATCGCGGAGGCGGGCGCCAATCCGATATCCCAGCTCGCCTTCACGCTGGCGAACGGTTTTACCTACGTCGAGGCGTATCTCGCGCGCGGCATGCACATCGATGACTTCGCGCCGAACTTCTCGTTTTTCTTCAGCAACGGCATGGACCCGGAGTACACCGTGATGGGCCGCGTCGCGCGCCGCATCTGGGCGATCGCGCTGCGCGAGAAATACGGCGCCAACGGGCGTAGTCAGAAACTGAAATATCACGTTCAAACGTCGGGGCGTTCGTTGCACGCGCAGGAAATCGCGTTCAACGACATCCGCACGACGCTGCAAGCGCTGATCGCGATCTACGACAACTGCAACAGTTTGCACACGAATGCCTACGACGAAGCGATCACGACGCCGACCGGCGAGTCGGTGCGCCGCGCGATCGCGATCCAGCTCATCATCAACCGCGAATGGGGGCTGGCGAAGAACGAAAACCCGAACCAGGGCAGCTTCATCGTCGAGGAGCTGACCGAGCTGGTGGAAGAGGCGGTGCTAAGCGAGTTCGAGCGCTTGGCCGAGCGCGGCGGCGTACTCGGCGCGATGGAGCTCGGCTATCAGCGCGCCAAGATTCAAGAGGAGTCGTTGTACTACGAAACGCTCAAGCACACGGGGCAGTTCCCGATCGTCGGCGTCAATACCTTCCGCAATCCGGCCGGCGATGCGGTATCGGAGAAGTTGGAGCTGGCGCGCTCGACGGAAGCGGAAAAGCAATCGCAGTTGAAGCGCTTGCGCGAATTTCACAAGCGTAACGCGCACGAAGCGCCGGCGATGCTGGAACGCTTGCAGCGCGCCGTCATCGACAACGACAACGTCTTCGCGGTATTGATGGACGCGGTACGCTGCTGCTCGCTCGGACAGATCACCAACGCGCTGTTCGAAGTCGGCGGCCAGTATCGGAGAAATATGTGAGCGGGTTGTGCCGGCTGAAGGGCGGCGAGGCGCCGGGGCGGGATGATCGCATCGCCGTGCATTGACGTTTGTCGCATGAACGAGACGCACGGCGTTTGTGCTGGATGTTTCCGTACGCTCGATGAAATCGCGCGCTGGCCGGAGATGAGCGATGCGGAACGCGCGCGGCTCATCGAGGCGCTCGGCGAGCGACGTCGCGTGATGGGCGAACTGGTGACGATGGTCAGAATCCCGCCGACCTAAAACGCTGGATGAACGGGATGAAACAGACGCCCTACTCGCGTCGGGCGGCGCTACGGAACCTCTGATCAATACCCTCTCCCCTTGCGGGAGAGGGGTGGGGGAGAGGGGTGACCATAAATTCTCCCCTCTCCCTGTCCTGCTGTACATGGACGTACGAATGTCGCGAGCGCAGGATGCGCAAGAGCGACCTCTCCCGCAAGGGGAGAGGGGACACGTGAATTAATCAGAGTTTCGCTAACCGCTCCAGATCAATTTGCCCGCGTCGGCGAAATCGTAGCCACCCAAGAGCCGCGCCCAGCGCTGGCATTCGGGGCCTTTCAGTTGTTCGAAGAATTTCTGGAACAGCGTGCGAAAATAAATGCCGCGGTAGAGCACGAGGTCGTACGCCTCCCATCCGATGGAGACGAATTCGAGCCCGAACTCGGCCGCCGCGGCGCGCGCGCCCGGCGCCACGTCGGCTTGACCCATCGCCACGAACGAGGCCGCCTCCCGCTCGGAGTAGGCTTGCGTCGTGACGCGCAACGATGACGCATCGACGCCGTGATGCACCAGTGTTTCGCGCAAGAATCGTTGCGAGCCGGCGCCTTCCTGGCGCATCGCCCAGCGCACGCGCGGCTCGAACAGCGCGCGCAGATCGCCGTCCGCGCCCGCGCCCGGTGCGACGATCAAGCCTTGCTCGCGATAAAACGCGCGTTGCACCACCCACTCGCGATGCCGTGGGTATTGGCGTATCACCGCGAGGTGGCGATGCTCGCTCTCTTTCGCCGGCCCCCAATGAATGCCGCACACGTCCGCGCGATGGCGCGCGAGCAAGCCCAAGCCGAGCTGCGTGCCGGTGCTGGTGTACGTTACGAGGCCGCGGCCTTGAATCTCGTTCGCGAGTTGCATGATGGCGCGGAACAGCAGCGGATCGTCGCTGCCGGCGATCACCAGACGATCGGTGAGCACGCCGCCGTGCGCCGATTCGAGCAGCCACTGATCGACCAGCTCGCGCGGGAACAGCCATTTGCCGGTGACTTTAGTCGCCGGAATTACGCCTTCGGCGGCGAGCGCGTAAACTTTTTTCTCGTGGACGTCGAGATAGTCGGCGACTTGCTTCACGCTCATGAAGCGGGTGGGTGCATTGAGCGTCGCTGGCGCGATGGCCGCGGGTGACGCCGTCGAAGGAGGCTCGGTGACGATCGGCGTCGTCACGCGGATTCCTCGTGTGCCGATTCGCGCTCGCCCGGGCGCACCGGCGGCCGCGCGTCGAAGACGATGTTGGACGCGCCGTGGTAGACGAGAAAGTGCGCGCCTTTGGCGCGCGCGATCATCGTCACGCCGAGCTTGCGCGCGAGATCGAGCCCCATTTGCGTGATGCCCGAGCGCGACAACAGCACCGGGATGCGCATCTGCGCGACTTTGATGACCATTTCCGACGTCAGGCGGCCGGTAGTGTAGAAAATTTTGTCGCTGCCGTCGGAGCCTTCGAGCCACATGTGCCCCGAGATCGCGTCAGCGGCGTTGTGACGCCCCACGTCTTCGACGAACATGAGCACATCGGTTCCGCGACAGAGCGCGCAGCCATGCACCGCGCCGGCCGAACGGTAAATTTCGTTGTAACTCCCGAGCGTGCGTAGCAGGCCGTAGATCGCCGACTGGTGAAGTTGCACGGGCGCCAATCGCACGCGCTCGAGTTTGTCCATGATGTTGCCGAACACCGTGCCCTGTCCGCACCCGCTCGTGACGGTACGATGCGCCGTGCGCGCGTCGAGTCCGGTGACGCCGTGGTGTGTCGTGACCACGACCGATTCGGCGTCCCAATCGGCCTGCACCGCTTTAATTTCCTCCAGCCGTTCGATCAGACTTTGATTGCGCAGGTAACCGAGCGCGAGCGCCTCGGGCTGCGTGCCGAGCGTCATGAGCGTGACGATTTCTTTTTTGTCGATGTAGAGCGTGAGCGGGCGCTCGCCGGCTATGTGCAAATCACGACGCGCGCCGTACTCGTCCGTGGCGACGACGGCGTGGGTCGGCGCCAGTCCGGCGTGCGACATGATAGGTGCGTAGCGCGCGGTGCTCACGCTTGGTCGCCGGAGAGGTTCATATGTTGCGAGACAATGGTCTGCACGATTCTGTCGGACGTAGTTCCGGATGCGCGAGCGGTGGACAGCAAGAAACATACCGCGACACGGTGTCTCTTCGATCGAAAAAAGTCCGCTGTAACCACGCGAAACGAGCGATCGAGAAGGGAAGCGGATCGCAAACGGTTGAGTCAAAATGACCCATGGTCAGCGTCGATGTGTTTTTTTGTACCAGTAGCTTGCTCTGCTTGAGCGGGAAATTCATTTATCGAGGTAGTTTTCGGAACTCGGGGACTGGTATGCTCTTTGCCTCCTTAGGGCGACTTCAGCTCTACAGACCATAACCGATATGCCGGTTTCCGAAACGAGCGGCGTGGTGGTGGATCAGATTCCGTTGGCGGTGATCACGGCGCGTGAGCCGGTCACCGACAACAAATGGATCAGCGAGCGTTGGCGCGTCGTCGGTGTCGTGGCGGGGTCGTCGCAGGATCGCGGCAAGCTCGCTCGCACCGTGTTACGGTCGGCGCCGGACGGCGAGCAGTATCTCTGGACCGGGTTGGTGTTGCGGCTGCGTCCATCCGAGGCCGACAGCTACTACTACAACCTCATCGGCCAAAACCCGAGTCTTTATATCTACTGTCACCAGGAATCCACCGGCGAGCCATGTCCGCGCTCGATCACCGCCGAATATATCGACGCGCTGGCGCACGGCGAAACCGGGAATGACACGCACTCCGTGCCCATGCCGCCCGACGTGTACCGCTGCATCGAGCATTACGTGCTCGAACACTATGTGCCCGAAGAGCCGAAGATGAAGCGCAAGCACGAAACCCAGCGCGGGATGTCGGACGATGAGTAAGCGCAAGCTCGACGAGCAGGAAAAGGTCGTCCCCGCCGCGGAGGTGTCCGGCGAACGCGAGGAAGCATTTCTCCATCGCTGGTCGCGGCGCAAGCAGGAGACGCAAGCGCGCGAGGCCGAGGTTGCAGGGCAAGATGTCGAGATCGCCGAACCGCCGGCGCCGCAGAGCGTGCTTACCGACGCCGACATGCCGCCGATCGAGTCGTTGAACGAGAAATCCGACTTCAGCGTGTTCTTGTCATCCGGCGTGAGCGAAACATTGCGCCGGCAGGCGCTGCGCAAGCTGTTTCTGCTTCCGAGCATCAATCAACGATGCCCGCTCGATAGCGAATACCACGATTGCCACGGCTTCGAGCCGCTCGGCAAGACCATCACTCACGAGATGCGCGAAGAAATGGAGCGCGCGGCGCAGAAGCTGAAAGAAGCGGCCGTGTCCGCGTTGGTCAACGGGGAGAGCGAGCAAGCAGCGGCAACCGGTGATTTGAAAACTCATATGAATCAGGAACCGCAGATAAACGCAGATAAACGCGGATGAATGGACCAAACCTTATTTGTTGCTCTATCCGCGTTCATCCGCGTTTATCTGCGGTTTCGTCCGTTGTGTCATTAGCGAGCCGCTCATGATCGCAACGCAAGCCGCCGACATCGCACTGCCGCAAAACGGAACGAACGGCCGCGCGCGCGCTGCGGCGCTGGCCGCCGCTGCGGCGATCGAAGCGCGCCCTACGTCGCTCGTATCGTATCGCTCGACCGGTGCGCTCGTGATCGTCGGGCCGGCGGATGCCGCCGTCGTCGCGGCGAAGCGGCTGCATCCGACGCTGCGCTGCACGGTCGTGATACAGGAGACAAACGACAAGAGCGAAGCGGCCGACCAGCTCGCGACGCTGTCGGCCGATATCGCCGTGCTGCGCGACAAGGTGATTCAAATCACCGGGCATCTGGGACAATTCGCGGTTATCGTCTCGGCGCCGCCGCCGCAAGGCGGGGTGAACCTGTTGCAGAAGCTCGGCAGTTCGCACACGCACTTCGATCTCGTGCTCGATCTCGGCGCGTCGCCGTTTATGCAAGACGAGCTGCTTCCTTTTGGTTACTACGCGCCGAAGGGAGACGCCGCGCGATTCGAATCGGTGCTCGGCGAGCTTCCGGATATGGTCGGCGAGTTCGACAAACCCAGGTTCTTCAATTACAACCCGGACATTTGCGCGCACGGCGCAAGCGGGGTCACCGGCTGTACGCGCTGCATCGACGCGTGTCCCGCCGGCGCGATCATTTCCATGCTGGACGAGGTGGCGGTCGATCCGTACCGGTGTCAAGGCGCGGGCGTTTGCGCCACGGCTTGTCCGACCGGGGCGATGACCTACGTTTATCCCAGCGTCTCCGATCATCTGCGGAAAATATCCGCGTTGCTCAACGCGTATCGCGAGCAGGGTGGAGAAACGCCGACGCTCCTTTACTACGACGCGGAAACTGGCCGAACGCGAGTGCGGCAACTGGTGGCCGAGCTTCCCGAGCATGTCATCCCGCTCGAGATCGCCGAATTGGGAAGCGTCGGGATGGACGTTTGGCTCGCCGCGCTGGCGCATGGTGCGAACGCGGTGTCCATGCTCCCGACGTTCGCGACGCCGCGACGCGTGCGCGACGAGGTCGAAGCACAGATCACGTACACGCGCGCGGTCCTGGAGGGGATGGGATACGCGCCGACGATGATCGATTGGCTCGACGGCGAAGACGAAGACGTCCTTACCGCGCTAGCGGTCGTGCCGAAGACTAAGGTCGGGTCACCGGCGGCGTTCGCGGTCTTCGATGAAAAGCGAACCACGTTACGGCTCGCCATCGAACACCTGTATCTGCATGCCCCGGCGCCGCGCGCGGAGGCGCCGTTGCCGCAGGGCGCTCCCTTCGGTCAGATCTTCGTGAACCGTGACGCTTGCACATTGTGTATGTCATGCGTCGGCGTATGCCCCGCCGGCGCGCTGGCGGACGGCGGCGACATTCCTCAACTTCAATTTATCGAAGGGAATTGCGTGCAGTGCGGTTTGTGCGAGACGGCTTGCCCGGAGGACGCCATCTCGCTCGCGGCGCGGTACCTCTACGATCCGGAGGCGCGCCGCTCTACGCGTGTCCTGTATGAAGAAGCGCCATTTCACTGCATCGGGTGCGGCAAGCCGTTCGCGACACAAAAGATGATGACCCGCATGACGGAGAAGCTCCAGGCGCACTGGATGTTTCAGTCCGCCGAGGCGCTCAAGCGCATCCAGATGTGCGGCGACTGCCGCGTGCGCGACATGTTCAAGTCCGAATACCAGAAGCGGGAGATCACGTGATCGGGCGGCCAAAACACACCGCTCCCGGGACATTTTGTCCTAGCGCGACTGAAACTTTTTGCTTCCCGTGGTCTTTTGATGGTCTCGGCTTCCCAAATACGGACAGAATTCGTGGTCTAGTAATTGCTCCGTCACGCGTGCGGAATCGGAAGCGATGATGACCGAAACCGTGGAGCCGCAAACCAGCGTCGCTGCGCCGAGCAACGAAGACCAGGCGCGCGCGCAGGCGTACGCGTTACTCGGGACATTGCTCGCGCGGTCGCCCGATGAGGGGTTGTTGCAGGTGTTGCGGCGGCTCGAGCCACCGGTGGCGGACGTGGAACCGGACATGGCGGCGGCCTGGGGCGTGCTCAAGCAAGCGGCGGCGCGTGCCGACGCGGCGGGGATCGAGAGCGAGTATCAAGAACTTTTCGTCGGTGTCGTTCGGGGAGAGCTGATGCCTTACGGCTCCTGGTACGTCACCGGATTTCTGATGGAGAAGCCGCTCGCGGAGTTGCGTCTCGATTTAAGGCGTCTCGGATTCGAGCGGCAGGAAAACGTGCACGAGCCCGAGGATCACGCGGCGGCGCTGTGCGAGACGATGGGGTTGATCGCGGCGAGCCCGGAGATCGATCTCGATACGCAGCGGGAATTTTTCGACAAGCACATCGATCCTTGGATGGGTCGATTTTTCGGCGATCTGGCGCGCGCGCGTTCGGCCAGTTTTTATCGCGCGGTTGGATTACTCGGAGAGAGATTTCTCGAGGTGGAGCGAACCTATCTTTCGATGTTGGTATGAAGTCCTGGAAACGAGGAGCGAACATGACCCAGCGTACGAATGAAAAGCGCCGGCAGTTTCTGAAGGGCGCGCTGATCGGAAGCGGCGCGGCGGCAGTGGCGGTGGCGAGCGGCGCCGTCGTGGCGGCGCCGGAGCAGAAGGAGAAGCCGGCGCATAAGCCGAAAGCGCAGTCGCAAGGCTATCAAGAGACGCCCCACGTGCTCGAGTATTACAAGACCGCGCAGTTTTGAACCGTACCGTATCGAAGCGCTAATCGGCAGGAGACGTAGCGATGAAGCTAATCAAAAAGCAGAACGGCCATCCGCACGCGGGTGCCGAAACTTCCACGGTTGCCGGCGCGATCGATCGGCGCACGTTCCTACGACGGTCAGGCATCGCGGCGGGCGGCATCGCCGCGGCCACGGCGTTGCCGTTTTCGATGATGCGGAAAACCGAAGCGAAGACGGCCGCCGAAGTCGATCCGAAGGCCGAGATCAAGACGGTGCGCACGATCTGCACGCACTGCTCCGTCGGCTGCGGCATCATCGCCGAAGTTCAGGACGGCGTGTGGATCGGGCAGGAGCCGGCGTTCGATCATCCGTTCAATCTCGGCGCGCATTGCGCGAAGGGCGCGTCGGTGCGCGAGCATGGACACGGCGAGCGCCGGTTGAAATATCCGATGAAGCTCGTCGACGGCAAGTGGACGCGCCTCTCCTGGGAGCAGGCGATCAACGAAGTCGGCGACAAGATGCTGTCGCTGCGTAAGCAATACGGGCCGGATGCGGTGTTCATGACCGGCGGCTCGAAGCACAACAACGAGCAGTCGTATCTGCAACGTAAATTCTTCGCGTTCTGGGGCTCGAACAATTGCGATCACCAAGCGCGTATTTGCCACTCGACGACGGTTGCCGGCACTGCGGCCAATTTCGGCTACGGCGCGATGACCAATTCTTATAACGATCAGCACAACTGCAAGGCGATGCTCTTTATCGGCAGCAACGCGGCCGAGGCGCATCCGGTCGCGATGCAGCACGTGCTGCGCGGCAAGGAGAACGGCTCCAAGATCATCGTCGTCGATCCACGCTTCACCCGCACCGCGGCGCACGCGGATTACTACGTGCGTATCCGCTCCGGTACCGACACGGCGTTCATGTGGGGCTTGCTATGGTACGTGTTCGAGAACGGTTGGGAAGATAAGGAATACATCAAAAATCGCGTTTACGGCATGGACGATGTGCGCGCGACCGTGAAGAACTACACGCCCGACGTCGTGGCAGATATCACCGGCGCGCCGAAGGAGCAAATCCTCAAGGTCGCCGAGATCATGGCAAAGAATCGCCCGAGCACGCTCGTCTGGTGCATGGGCGGCACGCAGCATCATCACGGCACCGCCAACGTGCGTTCGTATAACGCGTTCCAGCTCGCGCTCGGCAACGTCGGAAAATCGGGCGGCGGCTCCAACATCTATCGCGGTCACGACAACGTGCAAGGCGCGACCGACGTCGGTCCGAACGGACAATCGTTGCCGGGTTACTACGGCATCACCGAAGGCGCGTGGAAGCATTGGACGCGCGTGTGGGACGTCGACTACGACTGGCTGAAGGATCGCTTCGATCCGGCCGAGTACGACGACGGCAAGGGCGGCAAGATCAAGCCGATGGAAATGGCCGGCCTTACCGTTTCGCGCTGGGCGGACGCCGTGCTCGAAGACCCGGCGAACGTCACGCAGAAGAGCCCGCTCAAAATGGTGATCTTCATGGGTATGGCGCCGAACAGCCAGAGCCGCGGGCCGAACAACAAGAAGGCGTTCGAGAAACTCGATAGTCTGGTCATCATTGATCCGTACCCAACCGTATCGGCCGTCATGCACGATCGCAAGAACAACGTGTGGTTGCTGCCGGCGACGACGCAGTTCGAGACCTACGGCTCGGTGACGGCGTCGAACCGCTCGCTGCAATGGCGCGAGCGCGTGATCGCGCCGGTGTTCGAATGCAAAACCGACCAAGAGATCATGTATCTGCTGGCGAAGAAGCTCGGGTTCGAGAAGCAGATGTTCAAAAAGATCCGCGTGGAAAACAACGATCCCAACCTCGAGGACACGCTGCGCGAAATCAACCTCGGCACCTGGACCATCGGTTACAGCGGTCAGAGCCCAGAGCGCTTGAAGCTGCACCAGCAGAATTGGGGCACGTTCAACACGACGACGCTTGTCGGCGAAGGCGGTCCCTGTAGCGGCGAATACTATGGCCTGCCGTGGCCGTGCTGGGGCACGCCGCAATTGAAGCACCCGGGCACACCGCTGCTCTACGACACCAGTAAGCCGGTGTCGAAGGGCGGATTGAACTTCCGAGCGAACTGGGGCGTTGAGAAAGACGGCGTCAATATGCTCGCCGAGAATAGTTACTCGGTGGGCGCGGAGATCAAGGACGGTTATCCCGAATTCAGCTACGGCGTTTTGAAGAAGCTCGGATGGGATAAGGATCTCACCAAGCGCGAGCTCGACACGATCCTGAAGATCGGCGGCGACAAGCCGGACGCGGTGAACTGGAAAATCGATTTGTCGGGCGGCATCATCCGCGTCGCGATCAAGCACGGTTGCGCGCCGTTCGGCAACGGCAAGGCGCGCGCGAAATCGTGGGAGCTTCCCGATCCGGTGCCGGTGCACCGCGAGCCGCTGTATACGCCGCGTTACGACTTGGTCGCGAAATACCCGACGTATGCCGATCGGAAAGTTTTCTTGCGCTTGCCGACGCGTTTCGCGTCGATCCAGGCGAAGGACTACTCGAAAGATTTTCCGCTCGTGCTTTCGAGCGGACGACTCACCGAGTACGAAGGCGGGGGCGATGAGACGCGGTCGAATCCGTGGCTCGCCGAGCTACAGCAGAATATGTTCGTCGAGATCAATCCGGTCGACGCGAACAACGTCAAGGTCAAAGACGGTCAGATGGTTTGGGTGGAAGGTCCGGAGGGAGGCAAGATCAAAGTCATGGCGATGGTCACGCGGCGCGTTGCGGCGGGCACCGTGTGGAGCCCGTTCCACTTCGGCGGTCATTTCCAGGGCCAGGATCTGCGATCGAAATATCCGCCGGGTGCGGACCCGTACGTTTTGGGCGAAGCGGTCAACACCGCGACGACCTACGGCTACGACGCCGTGACGATGATGCAGGAAACCAAGACCACGCTGTGCCGCGTGCGGCCGGCCTAACGAGGAGACGATCATGGCAAGAATGAAATTCCTCTGTGACGCCGAGCGCTGCATCGAGTGCAACGGTTGCGTGACCGCGTGCAAGAACGAGCACGAAGTCCCGTGGGGTGTGAACCGCCGCCGTGTGGTGACGCTCGACGACGGCGTGCCGGGAGAGAAATCGATCTCGGTCGCGTGCATGCACTGCACCGACGCACCGTGCGCCGCTGTCTGCCCGGTCGATTGTTTCTATACGACACCCGACGGCGTCGTGCTGCACAACAAAGATCTTTGCATCGGCTGCGGCTATTGCTTCTACGCCTGCCCGTTCGGCGCGCCGCAATATCCGCAGGCCTCCGCCTTCGGCGTGCGCGGCAAGATGGACAAATGCACGTTCTGCGCCGGCGGCCCGGAAGAAGACAACTCGCCCGCAGAGTTCAAAAAGTACGGGCGCAACCGCATCGCCGAAGGCAAGCTCCCGCTCTGCGCCGAGATGTGCGCAACGAAGGCGCTGGTTGCGGGCGATGGCGATATCGTTGCCGACATCTACCGCAAGCGCGTGCTGAAGCGCGGCGGCCGTCCGCAGACGTGGGGTTGGGAGACGGCATA
Source organism: Sulfurifustaceae bacterium (assembly GCA_041485885.1). Taxonomy (GTDB): domain Bacteria; phylum Pseudomonadota; class Gammaproteobacteria; order Acidiferrobacterales; family Sulfurifustaceae; genus JACQFZ01. Next base: position 86,744 of record JBGPKL010000005.1, on the reverse strand, counting down.
CAAGGCTTAGGGTGCCACAAGCGGCGTCTCCTGGGAGATGGCAATGCGCATAAAGTCGGTAATGCTTGGCGTTGTAATAGTCGGCGTCGCGTTTGCGGCGAGCGGTTGCTCCGATTCTTCGGACGTCACGCTGCACAAGCCGGGCGTGTACAAAGGTGCGATCGATCCGTTGATCGAGAAGCAGCACTCCCCGCAACAGCAGGAGCGGCTGGTCGCGCGGTTCAATCAAGTGCAGACGGATCGCTGAGCTTGCAGGCAATGCCAAAGTCGCGCTTACCCGCACGAGCGATGGCGATATCTTTGGTAACGTTGCTTGTTGTGGCTGGTTGTTCCAGGCCCGCGCTTCAGGATGGCCCCTATGCGGACGCGAAGAAGAGCTGGGACACGCAAACTTCCCCACAACTGGAAAAATCGCTCCGCAATCGATTGGCGCTTACGCAGCAAGACCACTGATGAGGAGAAGCCGGATGGCTGGTGAAGGTTCCGAGGTTAAAAATCGTTGGTCCCGCCGCCGCCGAGCGATGACGTGGAGCTTCGCCGCCATCCTCGTCGGCGCGCTGACGCTGCCGTTCACCGGTTACCTGTACGTCGCCATCAACGCCGCGCACGCCCAGCAGGGCGCGCGTGAAGCAGCGGGTGCCGCCGATCAGCAGAGCAATCCGCGCGCGAACTATTGGCGCGCGGTGCGCCAGGGTTACGAAGGCTATACCGCGGCGTCGGGTCCTTATACGACGAACGTGCTAATTCAAAACGGTGGCCAGAACTGGCGGCAACTGCGCGACGGGCCGGTGGAGGGTATCGACGCGTGGTTGCTCGCGATCGTAGTCGGCGCGATTCTCGCGTTCGCGATCGTGCGCGGACGGATCAGGTTGCGGCAGCCGCCATCCGGCCGCACCGTCGAGCGCTGGAACCTCGCCGAGCGCGTGCTGCATTGGTACACGGCGGTGCTGTTCATCGTGCTCGCGATCACCGGGCTGAGCTTGCTGTTCGGGCGGGCGGTGTTGATTCCTCTGATGGGGTACGCGGGCTTCAGCAGCTATGCCACCGTCGCGATGGCGCTGCATAACTATTTCGGGCCGTTCTTCGTGATCGGTATAGTGATCGAGATCGTCGCGTGGATTCGCTATGCGCTGCCTGATCCTAAGGTCGACTGGGAGTGGCTGCGACAGGGCGGTGGCTTTTTCGGCGGCGGCCATCCGCGTGCCGGACACATCAACCCCGGCGAGAAATACATCACCTTCTGGCTGGGCCTAGTTGTACTTGGGTGTGCCGTGAGCATCACGGGTATCGTCATGGACTTTCCGCTATTCGGGCCGTCGCGTGAAACCATGCAGACGGCCAATGTGATTCACGATCTCGCGGGAACATTTTGGCTTGCGCTCATGCTAGGTCACATGTATCTCGGCGCGTGGGGTGTAGAGGGCGCGCTTCCCGGTATGGTGCGCGGACGCGTGAGCGTCGAGTTCGCGAAGGAACATCACGATCTTTGGTACGAACAGGCGGGGCGTAAGACCGAATCGGCCGAAGAGAAACCGGCGCGCAATTCGCCGCGCACGGTTTAGGAAAAATCTGATTAATTCCCTCTCCCTCCGGGAGAGGGCCAGGGTGAGGGAGCGGCGGTGCAAGAAATCGCGTTGCTTCCCTCATCCCATCCCCCCTCTCTCCAGGAGAGGGGTAATAAATTGCGGTCGCAGTTGGCGCGGTATTTTTCGTTGCGGGCATTCCGGCGTTCTCGGCCTCCCACACGGCGCTCGCCGCGTCCTCGGGCCGCGCACCGTCGCCCGCCGGGGCGAAGGTCTACCTCATCTCGCCCAAAGACGGCGAAACCGTCAAAGGCCAGGTAAAAGTGGCACACGTTCCGCACGATCCGGCCGTGATGAGCGACAAGATCACTATCACGGTCGCCGAGTAGCGATCGGCGCAGCCCACTCAGCGGACGACGCTGTATTCGCGGTAGCGTACGGGCCGTAGAGTCCGTGCGCGTTTTGGCGGTACGTCCGAGCGGCGTTATCATGGAACCCGGTTAGTCCCTCGTCCGGAGATTGATCGTGACCATCGAAATCCGCAACGCGCCGTTTGATCCGCCAAGCGAGCTCGCGCGCTACCAAGGTCAGGCGCTCAAGCGCAACGGTAAGCACGGCGCGATGGCGAGCTTCGTCGGCACCATGCGCGACGTCAACGAGGACGCGCCGGTCCAGGCGATGACGCTCGAGCATTATCCCGGCATGACGGAAAAGCATCTCGAGCGCATCGTCGACGAAGCCAAGAAGCGCTGGCCGATCGTCGACGCGCTCATCATCCATCGGGTCGGGGCATTGCAACCGAACGATCCCATCGTCCTCGTCGCGGCGTGGGCGGCGCACCGCGCGCCGGCGTTCGACGCATGCCGCTATTTGATCGAAGAGCTAAAGACGCGCGCGCCGTTCTGGAAGAAAGAGCAACGCCTCGAAAGCGCGCGTTGGGTGGAGCACAATACGCGGTAGACGATCGAGCCGAGGTATTCGTGTTCACGATGAGCGCGTCGTTGAAACGTCGCGATGAGGGAGACGCGCCATGCCAGCGCATGAGCCGACGCTAGCGAGCTTGCCCAATCCCGTCCTGCGCTATTTTCTCGCGACGCGTCCGGCGTTCCTGAGCGTGACTCTGATCGGGTGCTTGATCGGGTTCGCGTCCGCGTTTGCCGGCGGCGGTTACGTTTCTGCGACGCTTGCGGCGAAGACGCTCGTTCTCGCGCTCCTGGCGCACGCCGGCATCAACGTTCTCAACGACTACTACGACGCGCGCAACGGCACCGACGCGTTCAATACCGAACGCGTGTTTCCCTACACCGGCGGCAGTCGCTTCATCCAGAACGGCGTCCTCACCGAGCGGCAGATCGCCGGTTTCGGTGCGGTGCTGCTCGGCGTCGCCACCGTCGCCGGACTGCTGTTCGCGCGCTCCTTCGGTCGGGGTCTCTACGTCATCGGCGCCGCCGGGCTTTTCATCGGCTGGGCGTATTCCGCGCCGCCGCTGAAGCTCAACAGTCGCGGGATCGGCGAGCTTTGCGTCGCCCTCGGCTTTGGCCTCATCGTCGTCGGTACCGACTATGTCCAGCGGGGTGGTTTGGGTTTCACGCCGGTCGCGGCCGCCGTTTCTTACGCGCTGCTGGTGACGAACATTCTGTACATGAATCAATTTCCGGATCGCGCCGCCGATGCGCAAGCGGGCAAGTGCCACTGGGTGGTACGGTTGCCGCTTCAGCAAGCGCGCTGGGGTTATGCGCTGATCGCGGTCGTCGCTTATCTGTGGCTCGCGGCGGCAGTGGCGATCGGCGTATTGCCTTCGACCGCGCTGCTGGCGCTGCTCGCGGTGCCGCTGAGCGTGATGGCGGCACGTGGGCTCCTTCGTCACGCGCATGAGCCGCAACAACTGCGCGTCCCCATCGAGCGAACGATCGCCGCCGCCTGCGCCCACGGCGCACTGTTGGCGATAGGTTTGACGTTGTCGCGCTGGCTTAGATGAGAGCGACCCGAGCGTCGAGTCGCTCGCGGCGCGCTCCGGCAGGGGTATCGTGACGTCTTTATACGGTCGCGCGCCGCGGCGCGCCTGGTTGTCGATTTGGGTTGCGGCAATGGCGTCGACGGTCGCAGCGGCCGCGGAGGATGCATGGAGTCGCGCCATCGCTCAACGCGACGCGGTCGCGCTCGAAGAAATGGTCGGCCGTGGTGTTGACGTCAATCGAGCCAGCGACGACGGTCGCACGGCGTTGATGATCGCTGCGGCAGAAGGAAGCCGATCGTTAATCCGCGTTTTGCTGAGTCACGGTGCTCGCGTCGACGCCGCCAATCGGCGCGGCGGCACCGCGCTCATGTACGCCGCGACTGCGGGTGACGTTGAAGCCGTGCAACTCCTACTCGCCGGCGGTGCCGCCGTGAACGCCCACGCGGAAAATGGATGGACCGCGTTGATGCTCGCGTCAGCGCGCGGATTCGAGAACGTCGCGACGACACTGCTCGCGCGCGGCGCCGATGTGAACGTCCGCGATCGCACCGGGCGCACGGCGTCAACGCTGGCGAGCGCGCAGGGACACCGCGCCATTGTGGAAATGATCGGCGTCGCCGAACGGAATCGAGGTCAGTCGTCCGGAAGCTGACGGAAATTCACTGGTGCGCTGCCGACGATCCTTGACCGAACAAACGGTTTTGCCTCGCTAGGGAAGCTCTGAAAAAGGCCAGCGCCGTGTCGGATTAATTCTCCATCCCAAGGTTTAAACGATTCGAGCCCTTCGCGTCGGCTCCGTGGCTGTTGGGTTGCCAGCACGGGAGAATACTATTTCGTCGGGTTTCGCTTCCGCTCGACCCAACCTACATTCGCTACGGAAGCTCTGATTAAGTTTGTCATTCCCGCGAAAGCGGGAATCCAGGTTTGAAAAACATCGGCCGTACCGTTAGGCCGATTCTCGATGCCGGCTTTCACCGGCGTGACGAAAATTTCGACTTGATTAAAGCGTCCCTAACAAAGAATCTGATTCCGGCAATACGCCGTGACCGGCTTTACGGTGGCGGTGTTCATGACCAACTTTCGTACGTCGTTGGTGCGGAATTCAAGCGACAGGCGAGACGAGAAGCGCTCGAAGAACCGATCAAACAGCTCGCCGCCCGCAGTCCCGACCGCGAACAACGCGCCCTCCCGGTCTTGTTCGAGCACTATCGTCGTCAGCGGTTGCTTCGCCGGTCCGCCGAGCACGCGCGCGCCGTCCGCGGGATCGTAGACGCTTTTCTCCGAACAGCAGTAGATTACCTGCGCGCGCTCCGTCTCCTTGTCGGCGATGTCGTGAAAACTCGCCGCTTCATGCCGATAGTTGATGAAGCTCACCTCGCGCGCCGGATGCGACAGCTTGTGCGCGCAAATCGCCGAGAAAGCCACCACCGAGCGCCGCGGTCCGACGCCGCCGTCCCAGCGGTAGCGTCGGCCGTCCTCCGTCTGCAGTGACGCGCCTTTGGTGGCTCGGCCGAGGTTCAGTAGAAAGCACGGCGTCGAGATGTAGGGATAGTAGAAGAGATAGCTCTCGCCGACCTTGAGACTGGCGGCCGCGACGGGGCGATCGCGGTCATCGATCAACTTCACGCGCTGATAGCGATGCAGCGGCGCATCGCTCTGAGCGAGCAGCGCGGGGCTCGAGCCGACGAGCGCCGCGGCCGACACGCAAAGACGAACGAAACCGCGACGGGTGAACTCGGGATCATCGCTCATCGGTAATCGTCCCGGCCGGAAGATGGTATGGTATGGCGATAGCTCATTGAATCAGAATTGAACCGCCGCGAGAAGTCGCCCGCGATGACGCCGGAGGACCCGCTATGTACTTCCCACGAGTAATCCGCCTGGACGATTCCGACGCGCGCGTTTATGCAACCCCGTCGCGTCCCGGCGAGTGGGCGGTGCCGGGCGCGTTTGCGTTTCTCGGCGTCGACGTGGACCGCGCCGACGGCAAGACGCGGGAAGCGTTTCGTCGCGGGTTCCTCGGCACCGAAAGTTTCGGCTGGAGCACGCTCGTCCAGGTCGACGAGATCCACATGTTCGAGTACCTCGCCGCGATCGAGCGCCTCGCCGCGCATTTCGTCGAGCGCTACGGCGCCCCCGAGCTCGATGCCGCTCGTGCGATGGCGCAAGAAGAAGCCGAATTCGCCGCGAGCATTTGCAACCATCCGCTGAATACGTTACTCGCGCTCGAACGAAGTATCGGCGACGAGGGGATCGTCGAGAACTTCCGCGTCGCGCGCGCCCCGGACGGTCTCGATCATGAGCGCGTGAAAATTTGGACGGTCACTGACGAGTAAAACAGACTTGCATTACTGTCGCCGTCGCCCGATCCAGTAGGTGAGCGGTGTGCGATTGCCGGGCGCGTCGTTGCTCGCGAGGGTTTCGAAATCTGCGAATAGCCGCGTCAACTCACCCGGTTCGAGCAAATAGTCGCGATGCATCTGCGGCGCGACGCGTAGCTGGTTAACGTTGAAGGTTTGGTAGAACACCAGTCCACCGGGCAGGACGGTTTGTTTGATGCGCGGCACCAACGCTCGGTCGAGGAAGCGAAAGATGACGACGAGCGCGAAGTGATCGTGAGCAAAAACGAATTCGTCGAGATCGGCGGCGACCAAATGAACCGACAATCGCGTCGCGGCCAGCTCGGTGCGTGCATAGCGCAGCCCGGCGAGGCTCGCATCCACGGCGATGACCTCGTAACCGTGGCGCGCGAGAAACATGGCGTTGTGCCCGACGCCGCAGGCGACATCGAGCGCCATGCCGCGTCCGTCAAGCAAATGTTGATATTGGACTAGCAGCGGCTCGGGCGCGAACGCCGCGTTCGGATTCCCGCTGGCGTATTTTCGGTCCCAGCGTTCGCGGTCGGCGCGGCTCACGGCGATGAAGACGCAGGGATACTCACTGGCGCCGCAATCGAGAACGGTAAACTCAACTCAGCGCGATCTCGTCTTCGATCCGGTAGGTCAGCTTCGCCTCCGGAAGAGACAACGTCATTTCGGCGCGCAAGCGCTCGCCGCCTTTGAGCGCGCCCGACTTCAGCGCGTCGCGCACCGCGCGCTCGATCTCGCGTTGCGAGTTGACGCCGACTTTCTTCAAGAATTTGCGTACTTCGAGGTTGAATGTCTCTTCGTTGAAGCTCGTTTCAGCCATACGTCACCTCTTCGTTTGTTGTCGTCGTTGGCGCGTTCGCGGTCGCTCGCGGCGGGCGGCGCATCAGCTCCACGCGAAACACGCTGCCGATGCCGACTGTCGACTCGACGGTGATCTCGCCGCCGTAGCGCCGTACCAGACCGTAACTGACCGATAACCCGAGTCCCGCTCCGCGCTGCGGGGTCGCGGTGAAGAACGGATCGAAAATCCGCTTCAGATCGTCGTGCGGAATGCCGCAACCGTCGTCGCGCACGCCGATGACGGCGCCTCCGTCATCCGTGTCGGCGGTGGTGATCTCTATCGTGCCACCCGGGTTGCAGGCGTTCGCGGCGTTGACGATCAGATTGATCAACACCTGTTCGAGGTCGAACGGATTGACGGCGATCGCGCCGCTCGCGTCGAGTCGTCGTTGCAGGGTGATTGACTTGGCCTTCAGCACGTGCGCGACGAGCGGCAACACGTCGTGCACGAGTTGATTCACGCACACGTCGCTGATCTCGCTCGGGCCGGAGCGGGCGCGTGCGAATTGCAACAAGCTCGTCACGATGTGGCGGATACGCTCGACTTGCTGCGCGATGAGATCGATCTCGCGGGCCACCGGCCGCGCCGCCGATCCCAGCTCCGCCGTCAGCACGTCGAGGTTGCCGAGAATGACGGCGGCAGGGTTATTGATTTCGTGGGCGATGCCGGCGGCCATCTGCCCGAGCGCCGAGAGTTTATCCGCCAGCGCCAGTTGCTCCCGCGTTCTTTCAAGGAGCGCGATGATCGCCTGCAGCTCGGCGTTTTTCTGCTCGAGCTCGAACGTGCGCTCGCCGACCTTGATCTCGAGCGCGGTCGCGGCTCTTTGGATTTCACGGTTACGCGCGGCGAGCTGGTCGAGCATGGTGTCGAACTGACGCGCTAACTCCCCGATCTCATCGCGCGTCCCGATGGGTCCGATGCGCCGGTCTTCCCCGGCCTGCGTGGCGCGCACGACCGCGGCCATGGTCTCGATCGGCTTGAATATCGAGCGCACGCCGCGCACCGCGATCCATGCGGCGATCGCCGTCGCGATCAGGAACAGCGACAGTAGCAGCGTCGCCGCGCGGTAATATCCTGCGCTGAACGCGCTTTGACGCAGTCCGATGTGCAAATTCCCGACGTGCAGTCCGTTGACGTCATAGAGCGCGCCGTACGCGGAGACGTACGCTTGCCCGTCCAATATTTCGCGCCCGATCGTCACATCGCCCTTCGTGCTCAGGCGCGTGCGCAATTCGGCCGGCAACCTCGAACCGATCAAGGCGTTCCAACCGTCGCCGACCGCGGCGACCCGAAGATCGGCGAGCAACAGCGTGACGATCGGCTCGGCGTCGGCCGGTAGCGTGCCGGCGGCGAAGACGCGATTGCTGAGCGCGTAGAGCGCCGCATGGTTGCGATTAAACAAAAGGCCGCCATCCAAGGTCATGGACACGCGGCCGTCTTCATCGACGATCGGTTGCACCACGCGCAGCATCAGCCCGCGCAGCTCCTGACCATTGCCTTGGCGCCACTCGACGCGCGCTTGCTCCGCGAGCGCCGCGGATTCGCGCCGGAGGTCCTCTTCGCGGAACACTTCGAGCGCCGCGCCGGCGAATCCGCGCTCCGCGCGATCGGCGAGCGGGCTCGGCTTGCTCGCGCGCTGCGCGTCGGCACCCTCGTAAAGCCAATTTCCGGCGATGCCGGTGAGATGCAGGAACGCGAAGTTCCTGGTTTCGCGCAGCCGCTGCAACGTGCGCTGTATCGCCGCTTGATCGCGTTGCTTTAAGAGATCGCGGAACGGCGTCGACTCCGCGAGTTGCTGCAATTCGAGCTGGCGCTCGTCCTGGAACTGCCGCAACGCTTGGCGCGCGACCGCGACGTGATCACGCAACGCGACGTTCAGGGACTCTTCGGTATAGCTATGGAACCAATAAAGCGTGTAGGCGAGCGTCGCGGCCATCGTGGTCGTCAACGGCAGCAACACCAACGCGAATAGCTTGTAACGCAGCGCCGATTGGAAACGCAGACGCCACGAATTCCATATCGGCCGTTCCACCGTGAGATGTCCAGGTTGCGCTTATTTCGTCGGTCGGCGCGTGTCCGGCCAAGAGGACAATTTCCGTTCGAGCGTTTTGCGAGAGATGCCGAGCCGTCGCGCCGCCTCCGATTTGTTGCCGTGCGTGTCGCCGAGCACGCGCAGCGTGTGATGTTTCTCCACCTCTTCCAGCTTCCACGCGGCACGAAACTCGGTTACGCCGGGTTCCGCCGGCGCGTGGGTCGCTTCGCCGCCGACGCTGTCGCACGGCGTGTGGCCGAGCAGCAGGGCGCGTTCGACGATGTTACGCAGCTCGCGCACGTTGCCGGGCCACGCGTACGCTTGCAAGCGCACGACCTCCTCGGGACTAAACGTGTAAGAAGCGACCCCGAGCTCGGCCGCGAGCCGGTGCGAGAAATATTCCAGCAGCGCGGGTATATCCGCCGCGCGCTGGCGCAACGTCGGAACTTTCACGCTCACGACGTTCAATCGGAAGTACAGGTCTTCGCGGAACAGTCCCTTGCGCACGGACTCCGCGAGGTTGCGGTTGGTCGCGGTGAGCAGACGCACGTCGACCGGAATTTCATGGTCGGCGCCGACCGGTCGAACGCGCAGCGTCTCGAGCACGCGCAATAGCTTCGCTTGCATCGGCAGGAGCATCTCGGAAATCTCATCGAGAAAGAGCGTGCCGCCTTTCGCCGCGACGAACAAACCTTCGCGCGATTGATGCGCGCCGGTAAACGCGCCCTTGGTGTGGCCGAAGAGCTCGCTTTCGAAAAGCTCGGCGGCGATCGCGACGCAGTTGATGGCGACGAAGGATCCCTGCCGGCGGCTTGCGCGATGAATCGCCGCCGCGACGAGTTCCTTGCCGGTGCCGGTCTCACCCTCGATCAACACCGACACCGGCGTCGGTCCGATGCGCTCGACGACGCGGCGAATCTCCTGTATCGCCGGCGAGCCGCCGATCATTTCATCCCTGCCGCTTCGCGCCGGTTCATCCCCGGCGCGGCCGGGGGCGGCGAGTTCCAGCGCCTTCGTGCGCTTCGCGATGCAACGCTTGACCGACGCGAGTAGTTGCTCGACGCGAAACGGCTTCAAAATAAAATCCGCTGCGCCGACGCGGAGCGCGCCGATGGTCGCGTTCAGGTCCGCGTACGCCGTGATGAAAATCACGTCGGATCGATCGCCGCCGAGATGCAACGCCTCGACCCATTCGAGGCCGGAACGGCCGGGTAAGCTAATGTCCACGATCAGCACGTCGAAACGACAGCGAGCGCGCAACGTCTCGGCGGCTTCGACGTTCTCCACCGCTTCGACCAATCCGTACTCTTTGGCGAGGGCTCGTTGGAGAAAACTGCGGATGCCGGGCTCGTCGTCAACGATGAGGATGGATATTTCGCGTCGGGATAAGTTTCCCGCCACGGCGGGCGGCAGGTGGGAAGCGGGTGCAACCTTGGTGACATCTGTCATGGTGCGTCACTCAACTCCAGTCGCCTTTGCAATATGAAAATCGGTAGCTAAGCGGACGGCGATGCCGTCGGAGTATTGCAGGGGTCTGTGTCATTTCGACCCATCGACGCGTACCTTGCGTCAATTTGACACGTCTGTCAAATGAGCGCGGCCGCGAACGCCGAAAAATTACCAGTGCCACAAAGATCGGTTGTTTGGCACCGGAGTTGCAGCCCAGCGCGATAGTTCAGCCGAGAAGCCGATGAATTCCTTATTCGCCAGATTAGCGAGCTACGTGCTGCTGATGCTCTGCGCGTCGCTGTACGCGCAGCCGTCCAACGGCGCGCAGCAGCAGTCGATCCGGCTCGCGACGACGACCAGCACCGAGAACTCGGGGTTGTTGCGCGTGTTGTTGCCGGCGTTCGAGCGCGATACCGGTTACAAGGTGCACGTCATCGCCGTCGGCACGGGCAAGGCGTTGCGTATGGGGCAGGACGGCGACGTCGACGTCGTCATGGTGCACGCGCGCGCGGACGAGAATAAGTTCGTCGCCGCCGGCTACGGCGTCAACCGCCGCGATCTGATGTACAACGACTTCATCATCGTCGGGCCGAAGAATGACCCGGCGGAGGTGCGCTCGCTCAACGACACGGCGAAAGCGCTCGCGAAAGTTGCCGAGCGCCGCGCCGTTTTCATTTCGCGCGGCGATGACTCGGGCACGCACAAGAAAGAACTGGAATTGTGGACCGCCGCCCGCGTCAAACCGTCCGGCGTCTGGTATCGCGCGATCGGTCAAGGGATGGAGCAGGCGTTGCAGATGGCGGGCGAAGTGCAAGGTTATACGCTCGCGGATCGCGGCACCTGGCTCGCGCTTCGGCGCAAGCTCGATCTCGCTATTGTGTCCGAGGGTGACGAGCGCTTGTTCAATCCGTACGGCATCATCGCCGTCAATCCCGCCCGGTATTCCGACGTCAACTATCGCGGCGCCATGGCGCTGATCGATTGGCTTACCGGCGCACGCGGTCAGCAGACCATCGCCAGCTTTAAAGTCGACGATGAGGCGCTGTTCGTTCCCACCGCCGTACAAACGCAACGTGAGAAACCATGAACGATGGGAGATCTCGGGGCGGCAGGTAAACAAGCGTTCGCGCTTCTGTTCTCGGGCGATCCCGAGCTGTGGGGAATTATCGGCGTTTCCTTTCGCGTCTCGCTGCTCGCCGTCGCGATCATCGCGCCGATAGCGCTCATCGCGGCGTTCGCGTTGGCGTACGTTCGTTTCCCAGGCCGCCGGCCGGTCGTCTCGACCGTGCACAGCCTGCAAGCGATTCCGGCGGTCTGCGTCGGCCTCGCGGTTTATTTGCTGCTGACGCGAAATGGTCCGCTCGGCGATTGGCGGCTATTGTTCACGCAAAGTGCGATGGTGATCGGCCAAATGGTCCTGGGATTTCCACTACTCCTCGCGCTCGGTCACTCGGCGCTTCAGGCGGCCGATCGCCGCGCGTGGGAAACGGCGCGCACGCTCGGCGCATCGCCGTGGCGCGCGATGTGGACGGTGATGCGCGAGGTGCGGTTCGGCTTGCTGGCGGCGGTGATTGCCGCGTTCGCGCGCGTGATCGCCGAAGTCGGCGCTTCGCTGATGCTCGGCGGGAACATCGACCACGTGACGCGCAATATCCCGACGGCGATAGCGCTCGAGACGAGCAGGGGTGAGTACGCGCAGGGCATCGCGCTTGGGCTGGTGTTGTTCGTGTTGGCGCTCTCGCTCAATTTCACGTTGAACTTGCTGCATGGCAAAGGAGAAATGCGGTGAGCGCGTCGGTCGCCTCTGCGCTGTTGCGCTTTCGTGGGCTCGTCAAAACGACGGCGAGTGGCAAGCGCCTTCTCGATATCGCCGAGCTCGCGATACCGGCCGGCGCTTGTATTTTATTGAGCGGTCGCAACGGCGCCGGCAAGACGACGTTGTTGAAAATTATCGCGGGTCTCGATCCGCCCGAGCGCGCGAGCGTTGAGTACGACGGCGCCGCGGCGCCATGGCACGAAGCACGCCGCCGCTACCGGCGCGCGGTGATCTATTTGCACCAACAACCGTATCTCTTCGATTGCAGCGTCGCCGCGAACGTCGGCTACGGACTGCGCGGAAACGCGCTCGGCCGCGCGGAGATCGCCGCGCGCGTCGAGCAAGCGCTCGCCACGAGCGACCTTTCCCATTTGGCGACGCGCAATGCGCGCGAGCTGTCTGGCGGTGAGCGTCAACGCGTGGCGCTCGCGCGCGCTCTCGTGTTGGCGCCGCGACTGCTGTTACTGGACGAGCCGCTCGCGAACCTCGACGAAGAAGCGCGCGCCCGCACTTGCACGTTGATCGCGGAGCTTAAGGCGCGCGGCGTGGCGGTCGTGCTCACCAGCCACGAACGCCTGTCGCTCTCGGCGCTGACCCACTATCATTACGAGCTCGACGACGGCCGGATCGCGCTGTTGCCGCCGAGCAGCGACGCGTCGACGATGGACGCGCGCGGCAGCGTTGCCGCGTTCGACAAGGCGTCCCGTCGTCGTGGGCGCGCTGGACGAGGAACCAAGACCACCGTCGATGACCGCTGAACCATCGCAAGTTTCAACTCACCCGGCTATCGCGCCGCGTAACATCACCGGCGTGGTGTTGGCGGGCGGTCGCGGGAGTCGCATGGGCGGTGAGGACAAGGGGCTTGTGTTGCTCAACGGACGGCCGATGGTCGAGCACATTATCGTGCGGTTACGTCCACAGGTGAGCGAAATTCTGGTCAGCGCCAACCGCAATCAAGAACGATACGCCGCGTTCGGCGTCCGTGTCGTACCGGATCTCATCGAAGGTTACCAGGGGCCGCTCGCGGGCATCGCGAGCGGCATGCGCACGGCGACGACGTCCTACGTCGTAACGGTACCGTGCGATTCCCCGCTGATCGGTGCCGACCTCGTCGCGCGTCTCGGGCAAGCGCTGTCGCGCGAGCGCGCCGAAGTCGCGGTGGCGCATGACGGCAGCCGCACGCACCCGGTTTTTCTCCTGCTCGAGCGCGCGTTACTTCCGAGCTTGACGAAATTCCTGGAAGCGGGCGAGCGCAAGATCGATCGTTGGTTCGCGCAGCACCGCGTCGCGACCGCCGACTTCAGCGATTGCCCGGAAGCGTTCCTCAACGTCAACGACCCGGGCGAACATCACGCGCTCGAGGTGCGTTTGCGCGAAGCGCGCCCATGCTGAACCCGGCGGGCGTCCCGACACTGGGAATCGCGGCGTACAGCGGCACCGGCAAGACGACGCTGCTGCGAAAAATCTTGCCGATGCTTCGCGGTCAGGGATTGCGCGTCGCCGTCGTCAAGCATGCGCACCATTCGTTCGACACCGACGTGCCCGGCAAGGACAGCTACGAGCTGCGCAAGGCGGGCGCCACGCAAATGCTCGTCGCCTCGCGCCATCGCTGGGCGCTCGTTGTGGAAACCGGCGATGCGTCCGAGCCGCGGCTCGAAGATCTGCTGGTGCATCTCGATCGGCGGGAACTCGATCTGATATTGGTCGAAGGATTCAAGGCCGAGTCGTTTCCGAAGATCGAGCTGCATCGTCCGAGTCTCGGCCACCCGTTGTTGTGTGCGCTCGATCGTTCGATCGTCGCGATCGCCACCGACGCGCCGCTCTCTGCCGATCCGGGTATTCCGGTGCTCGATCTGAACGAGCCGGCGCGGATTGTCGATTTCATCGTGCACGTGATTATGCACCGGAACCCCACCGCGTCGCCGGCCGCGGAACGTAGCGCGTGAGGAAAGGTTGGCAGGTGAGTTGGGGAAATAAATCGGCCCCTTCTCTGCTGAGGCGGATAGTCCAAATGCTCGCGTTGATCATTCTTTTTGTTTTTCTTGTTGATTCCTCGCTCCAGTGTGTACGGACCCAGATCGATTTCTTAGCTGAGGTAAGACGTGTCGCTCGATCCAACATCGACTACATCATGCTATGCGACTATCGGGCCGGAATCGCATCGAATCTTTGTGAAACCTTCGATCGCACGAATAGCGAGAGATTTGGCAAAGTCATTGAGTATCTCGTTCAGGCGGAGTGGAAATCGGAGCCGGGCAAGTCGCCTCGCCTCAGCGAAAGGATGATGAAAATCCGTCTACGTGAGTCATCAGGCGAACCGGGTTACCGATGTTATCGCATGGTTAGGTATGTTGGTTTTGACGAGGACTATCTCAGCCGAATTGAAACAGATCGCGAATGCACGCAGTTCTTGCAATTTAGACCGGGCTCCGTTGCAATCCACCGCATAGACGCAGGACAACAGGAAAAGTGAAGCGGTGATAACGTGAGTGAGGAAGGGTCGGAGTGAGGCACATGCCGCCGGATGTGAGGTCGGATCGGCGACCGCATCGTCTTAGTGTCAACGACGCGCGCACGCGCATCCTCGCGAGCGTCGATCCGGTCGGCGAAGTTGAGACGACGGGGCTTCGCTCCGCGATCGGGCGTGTGCTTGCGCAGGATGTCGTTTCATCGATCGACGTACCTGGCCACACCAATTCGGCGGTGGACGGCTACGCGCTTGCCGCGACGGATCTACCCGCCGCTGGAAACAAGGAATTCCGCATTGTAGGAACGGCTTGGGCGGGTCGCCCTTACACGAGCGTCGTTGGGCGCGGACAGTGCGTGCACGTGATGACCGGTGCGCCGATACCGCGCGCGACGGACACGGTGGTGCTACAGGAACAGGTCCAAGTCAGCGGCGATATCGTGTCGGTCAAGAGCGATCCTCAGTTCGCGCGAAACGTGCGCGCGGCCGGGGAAGATCTCGCCAAGGGACAGATCGCGGTGCCGGCTGGGAAGCGTTTATTCGCCGCCGAGCTGGGCTTGCTCGCTTCGCTCGGGATCGCCGACGTGCCGGTCCATCGACGCGCGCGCGTCGCGTTTTTTTCCACGGGCGATGAGCTGAGCTCGCTCGGCGAGCCGCTCGACGAGGGAAAAATTTATGACAGCAATCGGTACACGCTATTCGGCATGCTCACCGCGCTCGGCGTCGAAATATTGGATTTGGGCGTGGTGCGTGACGAGCGTTCGGCGGTGGCGCAGGCGTTCGCGGATGCCGTCGCGAACGCCGACGCCGTTATCACGTCCGGCGGCGTGTCCGTCGGAGCGGCGGACTACGTGAAGCAAACGGTCGAGGCGCTCGGCAAACTGAGCTTCTGGCAAGTGGCGATGCGCCCCGGCCGACCCTTCGCGTTCGGGCGAGTCGGGAAATCGGCGTTCTTCGGGTTGCCGGGAAATCCGGTCGCGGTGATGGTGACGTTCTATCAATTCGTGAAGCCCGCGCTACAGCGCCTGATGGGCGAGCCCGAACCGTCGCGGCCGTTCACGTTTCGCGCGCGTTCGTTGAGCCCGCTCAAGACCCGGCTCGGCCGTACCGAGTTTATTCGCGGCGTGCTGAGCCGCGATGAGAACGGGGAGCTGCTCGTGCGCAGCACCGGAAATCAGGGTTCGGGGATTCTAAGCTCGATGAGCGTCGCCAACTGTTTCATCGTTCTGCCACCCGAGTGTGGCGACACCGAGCCGGGCGCGACGGTCGATGTGCAGCCCTTCGCCGGGCTTATGTAGCGCGCGTCCACCGAGGGAGACATTTCCGCCCGCCCAGCGGAAGCCGCGATTGACCGCCTGCGGGGTTGTTGTCAAGATGACGCACGCGTCGATGCGACACTATCAATGCCGCCGCGCCGCGCGGAATTCTAAGACGGCACTGTCGTCGAAACCAATCGTGGTTCCCGCGCGGCGCCAACGACAAAATTTCCCAGCACAGAAATTCGTCAAGGGCTTCTAGGAGGAAAGATGATCAAGATAGCGAGACACATCGCCGCGTGCTTGCTTGCCGTCGGCGCGACCGCCGCCGGGGCCGCGGATTTTCCGTCGAAACCCGTCACGTTGATCATTCCCTGGCCGGCCGGCGGCACGACCGACGTCGCAATGCGCGCGGTGGCGGAATCGGCGTCGAAGCATCTGGGCCAACCAATCGTCATCGACAACAAGCCCGGTGCTTCCGGCATGCTCGGCCCGTCGACAATGGTCGCCAGCGCGAAGCCCGACGGCTACACCATTTCGCAAATACCGATTACTGTCTTTCGGCTGCCGCACATGACGAAGTCGACGTTCGATCCCACCAGGGACTTCACCTATATCGCGCACCTCACCGGTTACACCTTCGGCGTCGTCGTTAAAGCCGATTCGCCGTGGAAGACCTTCCGCGAACTATTAAATGAGGCGAAAGCGAATCCGGGAAAAATTACCTACGCCTCGCCCGGCGCCGGCACCTCGCTGCATATCGCGATGGAGCAGATCGCACTGCGCGAAGGCGTCAAGTGGACGCATGTTCCGTTCAAAGGGAACGCCGAAACCAACGCCGCGGTGCTCGGCGGACACGTGTCGGCGAGCGCGGATTCGACGGGGTGGGGGCCGCTCGTCAATGCCGGCGAGCTGCGTTTGCTGGTGACGTGGGGCGCGCAGCGCACCAAGAACTGGCCGAACGTTCCGACGCTGAGAGAACTCGGCATCGACATGGTCGCCGATTCGCCGTTTGGTATCGCCGGCCCAAAGGGCATGGATCCGAAAGTGGTGAAGGTGCTGAATGACGCGTTCAAGAAAGCGATCGACGATCCGGCGGTCATCGCCACCTTGGCCAAGTTCGACATGGTGCCGAACTATATGGATACGGCGAGCTATCAGAAATTTGCGATGGAAAAAATAGCGGAGGAAAAAGCGATCGTCACGCGGCTCGCGCTTAACAAAACCAACAACTAAAGAAGGTCTAATTAATTCCCGTCGTTCGTGGTGAGCTTGTCGAACCATGAACGGCGGGCCACGGGAATCAATACCTTGCTACTAACCGTCCTTCGACAAGCTCAGGACGAACGGAAATAATCGGAGTTTCCCTAACTAATAATTGGGAAGGCTTGGTCAAGTCATCCGAACTTGATCAGAGCTTCTTTAGGGCACTGGACTCTCGACGAGCGCATGCGTACCGCTGACCTATGGAGCGCCGGCCTGTGGATTTTGGTCGGCGCTTATTTCATTCACGCCGGACTGGAGCTGGATCTCGGGGAGTTACGCGATCCGGGTTCCGGTCTGATGATTTTCTGGGTCGGCGTGCTCATGGTGGTGCTCTGCGCGGGGATTTTTGTCGCGGCGTTGGTCGGTCCGGCGACGGCGCGCTTCGGCGAGCTTTGGGCGGGCGTGCAATACGGGCGAGTCGTGCGCTTCGTCCTCGCGCTGTGCGTATATGCGCTGCTATTGCCGTGGCTCGGTTTTATTCCGACGACGGTGTTGCTCCTGATCGTGTTGTTCCGCGCCGTCGAGCCGACACCGTGGTGGGCCACCGTGTTACTCGCGGTGCTCGCCACGGCGTTCTGCGATCTCGTCTTCCATCGCTGGCTCGGCATTCAGTTGCCCGCCGGTTACTTCGGTTGGGGCTGAGCGATGGATTTGCTATCGAGCCTCGCGCTCGGCTTCAGTGTCGCGCTACAGCCAGGCAATCTGCTGTACTGTTTCATCGGCGTTTTCATCGGCACGCTGGTCGGCGTGCTGCCGGGCATCGGCCCGGTCGCGGCAATGTCGCTGCTGCTGCCGGTTACGTTCAACGTGTCGCCTACGGGCGGAATCATTATGCTCGCCGGAATTTACTACGGTTCGATGTACGGCGGCTCGACCACGGCGATCTTAGTAAACATTCCCGGAGAGGCGGCGTCCGTCGTGACGTGTCTCGACGGCTACGAGATGGCGAAGCAGGGCCGGGCCGGACCCGCGCTCGGCATCGCGGCGTTCGGGTCGTTCATCGCCGGCACCGTCGCGATCGTGGGTCTCATGCTGCTTGCGCCGACGCTCGCGCGCTGGGCGGTCAAGTTCGGCCCGGCGGAATACTTCAGCTTGATGGTGCTCGGGCTTTGCATCCTGACGTATTTGTCGCACGGCTCGCTGCTCAAGGCGCTGGTCATGGCCGCCGTCGGTCTGGTGCTCGGGCTCATCGGCTTGGATTCGATCAATGGCGCCGCGCGCCTCACGTTCGATCAGCTCGAGTTGATCGATGGCGTCGGTCTGGTGCCGATCGTCATGGGCTTGTTCGGCATTGCGGAAATCCTGAGCAATCTTGAGCAGCCGCTGAAGCGCCAGATCTTCGAGACCAAAATCCGCAACTTGATGCCCACCCGCCAGGACTGGAAACAAAGCGCCGCGCCGATCGCGCGCGGTTCCGTGCTCGGATTTTTTCTCGGCATTCTGCCGGGTGGCGGCGCGGTGATCAGCTCGTTCCTATCTTATGCGCTCGAGAAGCGCGTCTCGCGCACGCCCGAGCGTTTCGGCAAAGGCGCGATCGAAGGCGTCGCCGGCCCGGAGTCCGCGAACAACGCCGCCGCGGGCGGCGCGTTCATTCCGTTGCTGACACTCGGTATACCGCCGAACGTGGTGATGGCGTTGCTGCTCGGCGCTTTCATCGTGCACGGTTTGCAACCGGGGCCGCTGCTGATGACGCAAAACCCGGATTTGTTCTGGGGCATCGTGGCGAGCATGTACATCGGCAACATCATGCTGCTGATCCTGAATCTTCCGCTGATCGGCATGTGGGTGCAGGTGCTGAAGGTGCCGTACAAGACGCTGTTCCCACTCATCTTGCTCTTCTGTATCGTCGGCGTGTACGGCATCTCGGGCGCGATCTTCGACATCTATCTAATGATCGGCTTCGGCATACTCGGTTATCTGATGCGCAAATTCGGCTACGAACCGGCGCCGCTGATCCTCGCGTTCGTGCTCGGCCCACTGATGGAAAATAATTTGCGCAAATCCTTAATACTGAGCCAGGGCGATTTTTCCTTCTTCGTCACCCGCCCGATCTCGCTCACCTGCCTGGTACTCGCGGCGCTGTTGCTGCTGTCGCCGCTGGTGCCGTGGTTGAACGCCAAACGAAAACGCGTCGCACTCGACGAGGAGTCCTAAGTTATGGAAACGAAAACTTCTGCCACCGCCGTCCCTCGTGAAACTCGTCAAACCGAACCGCGACCCGGCGCCGCCGGACAAAGCATGACCGGCGCTGAAAGTCTGATTCGCACGCTCGTCGACTGCGGCGTCGATACCTGTTTCACGAATCCCGGCACGTCGGAGATGCACTTCGTCGCCGCGCTCGATCGCGTCGATGAGATGCGCTGCGTGCTGGTGTTGTTCGAAGGCGTGGCGAGCGGCGCGGCCGACGGCTACGCGCGCATGACCGGCCGGCCGGCTGCGACGTTGTTTCACCTCGGTCCGGGTTTGGGCAACGCGCTTTCGAATCTGCATAACGCGCACCGCGCGTTCATGCCGATCGTGAACGTCGTCGGCGAGCACGCGACGTATCACCGGCGCTTCGATCCGCCGTTGAACTCCGACATCGCCGGCATCGCGCGTGCGTACTCGCAGTGGATCAAGACGTCCGAGTCGCCGTCGGAAACGGCGGAAGATGCCGCCGCCGCCGTCGCCGCGGCGCTGACGCCGCCCGGCAGAATCAGCACGCTGATCCTGCCCGCCGACAGCCAGTGGAGCGAAACGAAGCACGTGCCGGTGCGCCCGAAGCCGGTTCCGGCGCGTGCAAAGGTGGACGAGGCGCGCGCGCGCGCGGCCGCCGACTTTTTACGGCAAGGTCAAGCCGCGCTAATTCTGAGCGGCCCGATGCTGCGCGAAGCGCCGCTCGAAATTTGCGGGCGCATCGCGGCGGCGACGGGTGCGGAGCTGCTGAGCCCGACGCAAATGGCGCGCGTCGAGCGCGGCGCCGGGCGCGTCAATGTCGATCGCATTCCGTACGTCGTGGACATGGCGATCAAGCGCCTCGTCAACGTGCGCCGGATGGTGCTGGTGAACGCGGTCGCGCCCGTTTCTTTCTTCGCGTATCCGAACAAGCCGAGCTCGCTCGTGCCCGCCGGGTGCGAGGTCATGACGCTCGCCGACGTCGCTGAAGACGGCGTCGACGCGGTCCAACGCCTTGCGGATTTACTCGGCGCCGCAAAGTTCGAGCCGAAGCGCGAGCAACTCGTGCGTCCGGCGATTCCGAGCGGAGCGTTCACGTTCCCCGGTATCGCCACCGTCGTCGCGGCGCTGCTGCCGGAAAACGCAATCGTGGTCGACGAATCGATCACCTCCGGCCGCGGCCTCGTGCCGGCGACAAAGAACGGACCTCCGCACGACTGGATGGTGAACACCGGCGGCTCGATCGGCATGGGGATGCCCGTCGCCGTCGGCGCCGCGGTCGCCTGTCCCGACCGCAAAGTTATCTGCCTCGAAGGCGACGGCAGCGGCATGTACACGGTGCAAGCCCTCTGGACCATGGCGCGCGAGAGCCTGAACATCGTCACGCTCATCTTCGCCAACCGCACGTATGAAATTCTCAAAGGCGAATTCAAAAACGTCGGCGCCGGCGAAGCCGGCCGCAAAGCGCTCGACATGCTCGAGATCGGCCGCCCCAACCTCGACTGGGTCGCGCTCGCAAAAGGGCAGGGCGTTCCCGCCGCGCGCGTGCAGAATCTCGCCGAGCTCGCACGCGAGCTCGGCGGCGCGATGCGCGAGCAAGGTCCGCGATTGATCGAAGTCGTGTTGTAGGCGAATGTGATCGGCCGTACCCAGACAATCGCACCAGCGGTACGTGCCGCTGATGTGACGATGGCGAAGCGACGGATTCGAACGTTGCTCCGGCTGTGTCTACTCGGTTATTCGTTTTTCCTCATCGTTTCCTGCGCGTCCCTCCCGGTGCCGTTCGATCCGGCGCCGTCGCCGTGCGGCCGAAGCGATCTTCCACCGCGATCTGAAATCGTACGGGGTCGACTCGCCAACGGCCTGCGCTACGCGATCTGGCCACTACCGGCGCAACGCGAAGTGTCGTTGCGTTTGGTGGTCGACGCCGGCTCCTTGCATGAAGCCGACAACGAAAGAGGACTCGCGCATTTCCTGGAGCACATGGCGTTCCGCGGTTCGGAGAACTTGCCGGGTGACGCGCGCGTGACGGAACTGGAGGCGCTCGGGCTCCACTGGGGCGCGCACAACAATGCCTTCACGAGCTATGAGCACACTTGGTACAAGCTCGACCTGCCGACCGCGACCGTGGAGATACTCGATCGCGGGTTGTTCGTTTTGCGCGAAACGGCTGACCATCTCACGCTGCCCGCCGATACGCTCGAGACCGAGCGCGGCGTCGTTCTCGCCGAGTTGCGTTTGGGCGATAACGCCAACCGACGCGAATCGGACGCCGGGCTCGAAATGATCTACGGGGATTGGCTGACAAATCATCGCCCCATCGGCTCGCCGGACGTCGTTCGTCGAGTGGGTCGCGACGATATGGCGCGCTTCTATCGGCGCTGGTACCGGCCGCAGCACATGATGGTAGTTGTGGCGGGCGGCGTCGACGCGACCGTCGCCGCGCGCCTGGTCCGCGCTCGCTTCGGCGACATGACAAGTGCGACCGACGATCTGCAACCGCAGATATCCTCGCCGGTGCTGGTTGCCCCCGGTTCCGCGGTTCGTCTCGTGCCGGAACGTGGTAACAACATCAACGTCATGCTCCTGACGGCGCGACCGATCGACTGTTTTCTCGACAGCTACCGGGAGCGCGAAACGATCGTCACGCTCGGCGTGGCGCAGAGTATCCTCGAGCGCCGCCTGACGGAGCGGGCACGTTCGGGAAACGGGAGCTTTTCCGGCGCCCGCGTGACGAGCGCGGTGCAGTTTCAGCAGGCGCGCGTCGGTGGCGTCATTCTCATTGCTACGACCGCACACTGGCGCGAAGCGGTGGCCGCGGCGGAGCAGGAATTGCGGCGGGCGCTGACGTTCGGTTTTACCGAACAGGAGGTCGCAACGGCCAAGGCGACCTTCAAATACTATTTACACCAATCGATCGTCGATGATGCATCGAGAAAATCACCCGCGCGGGCGGATGCCATCGTCGGTTCCATACTATCGCGTACGACGCTAAATGCCGTGGAACCGACCGTTGCGCATCTGGACCAGACGCTCGACGCACTTGATGGCGCGAACCTGAAGACGGCGTTGCAGACCTTGTGGGTCGACGGCGACCGGCGCTGGCTTCTAGGTGGCACGTTCGAGCCCGATGTGACGGAAGCCGCGGTTCGCGACGTCGTGCGCGCGAGCGAATTGACGGTCGTGACCGCGGCGCAACAAGAGGTCGACAAACCTTTCGCCTACGACAGCTTTGGCGCTCCGGGGGTCATTGCCGGCCGCAAGAATCCGCGGCGGGACCTGACCGTCGCCACGTTCGAAAATCACGTACGCGTCGCGGTACTGAACACGAAAGGTGCCTCGGACAAGATTCACGTAGGCATCGATTTGCTTGATTGCGGGCGTCTCTACGAACCGGCGGGTCTGGACGGGTTGAGTTATCTCGCGGGTCGTTATTTTCTATCCGGCGGTTTGGCGGCACATTCGTATGCCGATGTATCGCAACGTTTGGCGCGGCAGGGAATCAGTCTGTACTTCGCCGTCGTAGGAACACGCTGTCGCCTCAGCACCGTCGCTCCGCGTGCGGCGCTGCCGCTGGCGCTGCGTGTCATGGCTGCGCATCTTACCGCGCCAGGGTTCCGCGAAGACGCATTCGCATCGTTGCAGAATGGCATCCTCGATCGCGAGGTCGCCGCGAGCGAGTCGAGCGCGTCCAGCGTTTTGGAATACCAGCTTTTGCGCCGGCGCTGCGCCGGCGATGCGCGTTGCGGATCTCCAGACGTGGCGATGCTCAAAGCGCGTCGCCTAGAGGAGGTTAAGGGGTGGCTCGTTCCGGCGCTGCGCGACGCACCCCTCATTGTGTCCGTTTCCGCGTCCGGCGACGTCGAAGCGATCTTGCGCGAGGTCGCCGGCACGCTCGGCGCGTTGCCGGCCCGGCAGCCGGTTCCGGCGAAAGCGTCACCGGTTCCGGAGTTGCCGGCGCCGCCGCCCGGAGCGATTCAAACATTGGAATACCGCAGCGCCGACAGTGTTGCTTACGCGATCGTCGAATTCCCCGTGCCGAACATGCGCAATTACGCGCGCTGGGTCAAACAAGATCTGTTGGTACGCCTGATCGGCGAGCGCGCACGAAACGACTTGCGTTTTGCGACGGGCGAAAGCTATGGCGTAAGCGCGGTGCAGGAAACCGCAACGCCCAACTGGCTGCAAATACGCGCGGATGCGAGCCCGGAGAAAGCGCGGGATGCGGCACGTCGTATCGTTGCCACGGTGGAGGCGGTGGCGCAGCGTCCTTTCACGCAAGAGGAATTGTCTCGCGCGGTGTCGGTCGCGCGACGCCTGCTCAAAGATCGCTGGAACAATGTGGGGCTCAAGCTCGAGATCTGGCGCGGCCAGATAAACGCGGCGGCGTGGCTGAATGATTTGAACCGTACCGGCAAGATCATCGACGGCATCAACTTGGACGAAGTCAACGCGCTCGCGAAAGATTTGCTACGGCCCGAGCGGGCACGAACCTATCTGGTCGTACCCGGCACCATGAGCGCGAAGAGCCGCGAATAGAAATCGGCCGCCATGCGCGACTCTATCGATGAGGTACGCGCGCGGATGCAGCGCGTGACCGTGCCTTGTTCTTGATAGTATCGAGGGTCAGTGTTGCCACCACTGGATTTTGTGTCACCGAGCGCCGCTTCTCTTGGCGGAAGATTGCTGCGAAGATACCGACCGCGTAGTCCCATCAAAACGAGTAAACCGTGCCACGGTTAGCCGAAGCGATGAAACGTATGACGCGAGCTAGGACCGCTACTCTGGCTATTGCGTTGATCGGTGCGATCAGCGCGCCCGCGTCGGCCGGGACGGTCAAGGTGTGGAAATGGATCGACGCCGACGGCAAGGTCGTTTATTCGGCGGACCCGCCGCCGTCTCACGTCACGAAAGTCGAAGAAAAAAACATCGACCCGAGTCATAACGTCATAGAGATGCCTGTTCCGCCCCCGTCGTATACAGCGTCGCCATCATACAAATCCGACTCACCCGAACCGTATACGCGGATCGTGAACCCGCCCATGGCTCGGCCTCTGTGGCCGGCTGCGTACGACATGCCGCCTCAGCCGCCGGTACCGCCGCCGGCGATATTCCGTGCTCCGACGCCGAGCTTGCCTGCACCGCGAATGCGGTGACGCGGGAATCCCGTTCGGTAGCGTCCGCGCGATGCGCACGACTGTTTCAAAAGAATCGCGCGCATAGCGCACGCTACACTTGCTATGAGTGTCGGGTAGTTGGGCGCGTGTCCGTGGCGTCGGCTCCGTGACGGAGTAGCTCTCCGATATATGCCTGCGCCAGGTCGAGCGCTCTTCGGTTAGCGCCCGAGACAGGCGCTCGCGTCACAAATTCCTGAAGATCGCCCACGGCCATGTTCCTGTCAGCCTTAGCTCTGTAGTTGACCATCCCGAGTACGTAGGATGGGTGGAGCGAAGCGCAACCCATCGAAATATTTTGTGAGGCTGCGTCGTGAGAAGGCTGTAGCTCTTCTCTTTGTCTTTATGGTACCGAGGGTCGGAATCGAACCGACACGGTGTTGCCACCACTGGATTTTGAGTCCAGCGCGTCTACCAGTTCCGCCACCCCGGCATGGGTTGAAACCACTGCAACGGCGCCGGCATCATACCAAAAATGAAGCGTAGTATGGCGCGGTGAGCGGACGAGGTGCGCGCATGCGAGTACTGGCCGGCGACATCGGCGGAACCAAAGTATTGCTGCAGCTCGCAGAGTTCGAGGGCGACGATTGCCGCGTCATCGCCGAGCAGCGCTTCGAAAGCGCCGCGTACGATGGGTTGTTGCCGTTGGTGCGCGAGTTCCTACGCGTCGCCGCGCCGATCGTCGTGCCGCAAGCGGCGTGCTTCGGAATCGCCGGGCCGATTAGCGTCACTCCCGAAGGTCAAGTCGCGCGCGTCACCAATTTGCCGTGGATCGTCGAGAGCGCCGCGATCGAGCGGGAGCTTCGCATCCCGCGCGTTCGATTGATCAACGACTTTCAGGCGGTCGGTTATGGTATTGAAACCCTTTCGGATGAGGACCTGTTGCCGTTGCAAGTTGGAACGCGCGTACCCCAGGGACCATGCGCCGTTGTCGGCGCCGGTACCGGCCTCGGGCAGGCGCTGCTCGTGTGGCAGGGCGATCACTACGAAGCCGTCGCGACCGAAGGCGGCCATGTCGATTTTGCGCCGACGGACGATTTGCAAATCGAGCTATTCCGTTACTTACGCGAGCGCCACGGGCGTGTGTCGTGCGAACGCGTCCTCTCCGGCCCCGGGATCGTCAATCTCTACTCCTTTTTTATTTCGCGCGGACAATCGACCGCAGGCGATCTGCTGTGCGCCGACGATCCCGCGGCGGCGATCACGGCTGCCGCGTTGCAAAACAACGATGCCGCCGCATCGGCCGCGTTGCGCCTCTTCGTTAAGATCTACGGCGCTCACGCGGGAAACGTCGGCCAGAGTTATCTCGCGACCGGCGGCGTATACATCGCCGGCGGCATCGCCCCGAAAATTCTCCCCGCACTGCGCGACGGAAATTTCACGCGCGAGTTTGCCGACAAAGGTAGAATGAGCGCGTTGCTGGCGGCGATGCCAATCTACGTCGTCACCAATGAGGGCGTAGGTTTGCTCGGCGCAACGCGCGCGGCAAGCCGATTGGTGTAGCGTCAAGATTCTCGTCACAACCTCCGCTTTCGCGGCACGCCTCGTATTCCCTACAATCCGTACTCCCGCAACCGCAGCCCGATGTAGTATCGTGGTACTACCATAGACGCTAGGCGGTTTAACGACAGGTAAGCGTCGAAATCGCGCTCGCAAGTCAGCTTCTTACAGGTCAATGAGCCCCCAACAGTACAGTCACACCGCGGACTACACGTACCTCGATGTCGCGTTGAGATCGCGGTGGGGCCCGTGCCTCGCGCTGGCAGAGGAGATGGCGACATTCGTGCCTCGCCCGTTGTCTGACTATGCCGAGTATCGGGCCTCGGAGTTTGATCGCCTTCGTCAGCTTAATCCCGAGAAGTCTGACGAGTCGCTCGCTGAGTTCGTGGACAGCCAGATATCATTCGGCTTTTCGCCAGGGATGCAATTTCTCGATAAGTTTGATGGCCGCTTCATGACTGAGTACGTAACCGTCGTCTTGCTGTCGCACGCACTGTGCGAGGCGGTCATTAACGCGATTCTCGCCATCGGGCTTGCGCACTGTGGGTCCGCCGATCTTTTCCCTCTTCTGGAGAGATCAGACGTGAAGCAGAAATGGCTGTTCGGACCGAAGAGCTTTGCTCCTTCCTACAAGTTTCCAAAGGGTACAGCCTTGTATGAGACCTTGACTTACCTCACACGACAAAGGAACGCCCTGGTTCACTACAAGATCAAGCTCGATATGAATGGCGCCACGGTCCTGGATGGGTCCAAGTTCCAACGCAAGCCCCACGTGGAGGATACTCGGTGGCTAAGGCGTTTCTTCAGTCTACCTTATGATCTTGCACGCTATGCCCAAGAGAAGATAAGTAGCGTTCCGTTAATGTTCTTCTTTGACCGGAGACCAATTGAGCCGACTCAAGAGCATGTCGGGGTGTAACCTTCCATCGAGCACGATCTCTATTTCTTCGCCGTCAATGCGTATCAACAACAGGAGGCGTTGTCGGTGCAACGTAACAAACGTAAAGCAGCGGGTCCGGATAGAACGAGTAGTCGTGCGCATGGCGCACGCTACGTTTATTACGTTACGCTCGCTGCTTCACGCGGCCGACCCTCGGCGGGGTAGCGCCGTAGCGATGATACAAAGCTTGCCGTTTGCGCGGGTCGACGTTCACTTTGGCGATATCGCCGCCGGCCCATTGCATCAGCTTCGGGTCCATCGCTTTGAACCAGAGCCATGGGATGGCGGCAAGGGCGAAGGATCCCGGATAGCCGCTCGGCAGGCGCGGCAGATTTTTGAAATCGCGTAACGCCTGATACGGGCGCAGCGCATTCGCGTGATGGTCCGAATGGCGCTGCAAATGAAATGAAATCAAGTTCGAGTAGATGTGATTCGTGTTCCATGAGTGCCGCGGCTCGCACGGTTCGTAGCGGCCGTTCGGTAATCTCTGTCGCAATAGCCCGTAGTGCTCGACGTAGTTCGCTTGCGTGAGCCCGTACCACGCGTAGCCATGATGGATCGCGAGGAACGGCAGCATGATCCAGCCGAACGCCGCGACCAGGGCGAAGGCTACCGTTGCGGTCAGCAGCCAGGAAAGCAAAACGGTATTGTGAAGTGACCAAACATCTTTACCGGCCTTGCGCAGGCGCTCGCATTCGAGCCGCCAGCCGCGCCTGAACGCGCCGGGAATCTCGCGGCACGCGAACCGGTAGATGTTCTCTCCCATGCGGGCGCTGACGCTGTCTTCCGGTGTTGCTACCTGCACGTGATGTCCGCGGTTGTGCTCGATGCAGAAATGCCCGTAACCGACCAGGCCGTTCGAGATTTGGGCGGCGACGCGATCCGCCCGGCTCGTCTTGTGTCCGAGCTCGTGTCCGATGAGTATTGCGCCCGCGCTCATGAAACCGGTGCCGAGCGTCAGCGCCAAGAATGCCCACCACGGCAGTTCGTGCGTGCCGATGAACCAGGCGACCACCAGCAAGTCGGTGAACTGCAACGCGATCGCGACATACAGCAGGTAACGGTAGTAGTTGTCGCGGGCCATCAGCGGCACCGCCGCTTCGGGCGGGTTATGCGTGTCCTCGCCCATGATCGCATCGATGATCGGGATCGCAACGAACACATAAACGAGCGGGATCAGCGTCGCGAGTACGTTAGCGTTCGAATAAAAATAAAGCGCGACGGCCCCTATGGGAATCAACGGTCCGGTGAGGGACAGCAGCCAGAGATAGCGCTTGCCATCGACGTACCGGACGGTTCGCCCGTCCGCTGCTTGCGTGACGAAAGCCACGGCTATGCTCCTTAGCGTTGTTCCGCGGTAAGTTTACACCCGGACACATAGGCGATGGAATCGGGATGGGGGCGCTGTTCTTATCCCCGCCGCCACGCGTGGTACCGCTCGACCACTCTCAATAGGCGTTCGGGTGCATGCGCGCGCTTCCACACGCCGGCGGCGTACTTGTTCGCCTCGGCGAACGTCGGGTAAATGTGAATCGTGCCGAGAATTTTATTCAGGCCGATGCCATGCCGCATCGCCATGATGTACTCGATGATGATGTCGCCCGCGTGAGCGCCGGCGATCGTGACGCCGAGGATGCGGTCCTTGCCCGGTACCGTGAGCACCTTCACGCGTCCGTGTGCTTCTTCGTCGGCTATCGCGCGGTCGAGCTCGTCGAGATCGAAGGTCGTCACTTCGTACGCGATGCCTCTTTCTTTCGCTTCCTGCTCGTTCATGCCCACGCGCGCGACTTCCGGATCGGTGAACGTGCACCAGGGGATGGTGGAGTAGTCGGCCTTGAAGCGGCGAAACGTACCGAACAAGGCATTCACTGCCGCGTACCACGCCTGATGTGAAGCAGTGTGGGTGAACTGATACGGGCCGGCGACGTCGCCGCAGGCGTAGATGGTCGGAATCCGCGTCTGCAGATACTCGTTCACGTCGAGCGTGCCGCGCGCGTTCGCCGTGATTCCCAGCGCTTCCAGTCCGTAGCCAGTCGTGGTCGCCTTGCGGCCGAGCGCGATCAGCAGTCGATCGAACTCGATCGTCGTGCGCCCGCCCGCATGCTTACACACGACGCGTCCGGCGGCGCCATCGGTGCTCGCTTGAAATTCCAACGCGGTGTGACCGACGCGGACGTCGATGCCTTCGTCGTGAAACCGGTCCACCAGCATCGCCGAGAATTCCGCGTCTTCGCGGTTGAGCAGCCGGTCCGCCTGTTCGATCAATGTCACGCTCGCGCCGAGCCGCGCGAAGCTCTGGGTCAGCTCGCAACCGATCGGTCCGCCGCCGAGCACGACCAAGCGCTTCGGCAACTCGCGCAGCTCCCAGACGGTGTCCGACGTGAGATAGGCGATGCGATCGACACCGGGGATCGGCGGTATCGTGGGCTGGGAACCGGTGGCGATGATGATGTTCCGCGTGGTCAGCGTTTTACCCCCAACGTCGACCGCCCACGGCGACGTAACGCGCGCTTCGCCCTGAAGGCATTCGACGCCTAAACGCGTGTAGCGCTCGACCGAATCGTGCGGTTCGATCGTGCGGATCACGCGATGCACGCGCGCCATGATGTCCGCGAAATCAAACTCGGCCGTTGCTTTGCGGATGCCGAGCTCCTCGGCGCGGCTCAACTGCGCGACGAAACGGGCGGAGCGAATGAGCGCCTTCGATGGGACGCAACCCGTGTTCAGACATTCGCCGCCCATTTTATTTTTCTCGATCAACGTGACCTTGGCGCGCACCGCGGCGGCGATGTAGGCGGCGACAAGACCGGCCGAACCGGCGCCGATGACGATTAAATTCCGGTCGAAGGTTTTGGGACGGACATAGCCGCGCAACGCGCGCCGCCGCCGAAAGAGATCGAGTGATTTTTTCGCGATCAACGGAAATATCCCGAGGGCGATAAAGGCGACGATCACCGTCGGTGACAACAAACCGCTCGCGCTGTCGATACGCGCCAGCTCGGTGCCGGCGTTCACGTACACGATCGTGCCCGCCAGCATGCCGATCTGACTGACGCCATAGAAGGTCGCGAGGCGCATCGGCACCAAACCCATCAGCAGGTTCACGACAAAAAACGGAAAGATCGGCAGCAGTCGCAACGTGAACAAGTAGAACGCACCGTCGCGCTCGACGCCGCTATTCACGGCCTTGAGGATTTCCGCGAACCGTCGCTGCACCCAATCGCGAAACAGAAAGCGCGATGCGAGAAAAGCGAGTGTCGCCCCGATCGTCGACGCGAACGAAACGACAACGGTGCCCCAGAACAGACCGAAAAGGGCGCCGCCGGCGAGCGTGAGGATCGTGGCGCCGGGGATCGACAGAGCGGTCACGGCGACATATAAGACGAAATAATAAAATACGGTTTGCAGCGGATAGAGGTGGAAATATTCATCGAGTGTGGCCTGCTGAGATTTCAGAAAACCGACGTCGACGAAGCGCGAGAGATCGAAGACGAAGAATGCGACGATCAATAGCGCGACTATCGCCGCAACCACAATGCGGCTCGCTGTCATTGCGGCCTCCGGGGGAGACGGTTATTGTTCGGGGTCCCGGTCATTATGCCAGAGGATGTAAACGTGCGAACGTTCGAAGATGCGACGGGTCGGTGCTGGGACGCGGCCGTCAGCGAGGAGTCTTACGGGACGCAACGATTGTTGTTCGCCGTGCGCAACGGATCGGAGCTGCGAGCGCACGTGCTTGAGGTTTCGAGCCGAGGCGACGCCGAGCGGATCCTGTTGGCCCTGAGCGAGACCGAGCTGCTCGCGTTGCTTGCGGCGGCCCTCGAGTGGCGGCCCGGTTGAGGCCGCGTGCCGCGACGCGTCACCTCGCCAGCCGACGAACGAAGCGCGATCGGCTGGCGAGGGGTAGGGGGGTTCGTTACAATGATCGCGCCTCATCCACAATATCGGAAGCCGTATTTCATACGCTGGGAGCAACGTGAGCATCGCGCCGCGGCGCGATCGATGTGATTGACATGTACACGCGTTATTTCGGATTACACGAGAACCCGTTCGCGCTTCCGCCCGATCCGCGCTATCTCTATCTGAGCTTGCGGTATCAGGAGGCGCTCGCGCATCTCACGTACGGCATCACGCAAGGCGGCGGCTTCGTGCAGCTGACCGGCGAGGTCGGCACCGGTAAGACGATGATGATACGCGCGCTGCTCGATCGGCTGCCGGCCGACGTCAACGTTGCGCTCGTCTTGTACCCGTTGCTCTCGGTCGAGGAATTCGTGCTCGCGATCGGCGACGACCTCGGTGTGCCGCGCCCCGCCAATACCGCGAGCTTGAAGAGCATCATCGACACGCTCAATCGCTATCTGCTTGAGAACCATGCGAAGGGCCGCCGCACCGTGCTCGTGATCGACGAAGCCCACAAGCTGTCGCACGACGTGCTCGAGCAAGTGCGGCTGCTCACCAATCTTGAAACGACGAAAGAAAAGCTGCTGCAGATACTACTGGTGGGACAGCCCGAGCTCACGAGCCTCCTCGCGCAGCCCGATCTGCGCCAGCTCGCGCAACGCATCACCGCGCGCTACAACCTGACGCCGCTCCGGCCGCGCGAGACGGCCGAGTACGTCGTGCAGCGGCTGCGCGTTGCCGGCGCGCAGAATCCGATTTTCACGCGCGGTGCGCTGAGCGCCGTGAATCGGCTGTCGCGCGGCACGCCGCGGCTCATCAACACGATCTGCGATCGCGCGTTGCTCGGCGCCTACGCGCACGGCAAGAATCGCGTGACGGCGTCGATGGTGCGCCGCGCCGCCGCGGAAGTCGGTTACGTCCCGCCGCGGCGGCGTTACAGCTACTCGCAACGCGCTGCGATCGCGGCCGGTGTCGCGGCATTGGCTGCGATCGGCGTGTGGCAACTTTCGAACTACCGCGCGCCGTCATCGGCGGTATCGAGCGACGTCGCCGTCGCGTCGCCCGTACCCGCGACCGTTCCGACGGAAACCACTGTCGTGCCCGTCGCCGGCGAACCGACGCCGCCGGCGCTGGCCGCGTTGCTCGACGATTCCACGACAGGGTTGGACACCGATTCCGCCTTCGCCGCTCTCTTCGCGCAGTGGCGCAAGGACTACCATGAGCTCGCCGGAGCGACCGGCTGC
This sequence comes from Sulfurifustaceae bacterium, assembly GCA_041485885.1. Taxonomy (GTDB): domain Bacteria; phylum Pseudomonadota; class Gammaproteobacteria; order Acidiferrobacterales; family Sulfurifustaceae; genus JACQFZ01. The sequence goes on along the minus strand of JBGPKL010000005.1, from coordinate 54,856 downwards.
GCGCGCGCGGAGAAGGCGGGATTGCGCTGCATCTACGCGAGCGGTACCTGGAACAATCTACGGCAGCTCAATCGGCCGGCGGTGATCGAGCTGCTCGCGCCGAACGGGCGACGGCATCAAGTGCTCGTGAAAGCGCTCAAGGATGAAAAGATTACGCTCGAGATCGGCGGTCACACGCGCGAATTTCCGCGCACGGACGTGGAACGGTATTGGTACGGAAAATTTCTGACGCTTTGGCGCCCGCCGGTGACCGGCGAGGCGCCGCTACGTGTGGGCGTGCAGGGGCCCGCCGTCGTGTGGTTGCGCGGTGCGCTCGCCCGCGCCAACGGGCAAGCGGTTCCGAGCGAGGACAAGCCCGCGTTCGACGCCGAACTGGCCGAGCAGGTTAAGGCGTTTCAGCGTCGCCAACATCTGGAACCCGACGGCGTGGCGGGTCGGAACACCTTAATGCACCTCGATGTCTTCGATCCCGACGCGGCGCCGCCACCGCTCGCGGAGACGACGACACAAGTGAAGACTCGCTGATGTCATACATTCTCGACGCGTTGCGCAAATCCGAGGAGGAACGCCGGCAATCGGAGTCGCTGGTCTTGACCCAAGGACCCGCGCATCCGATCGAGTTGCCGCGCCGCCGGCTTGCAACGTGGGCCGGCGCGGCGGTCGTCACGGTCGTCATCATCGCCGCGGCGACATATTGGGCGGTGGCCGGGCGCCAATCCGATAGGATCGCGCCGACGTCACCAGCACCGAATCAAGCGACGGTTCCGATGTCGGAGGCGGCGCCCGCCGCGTCGAGCGCCGCTGTACCGACGGCCGGCGAAGCGCTACCGCTTGCGACCGAGGCTCGCCCGGCGCCGGAGCTGAAGCCGCATCCGCTCGTGCCATTGAAAGAGAGCGAAGGCGCGCGCGATCTCGCGGACGAAGCTCAGGTCGTGCCGCGCAAACCCAAGCGAGCGCGCCGCGCCGCTCCGCCGATGCAAACGGCGGGCGAGTCGCCGGCGAATGGGGTCGCGAGCGCGCCGGGTCCGCAAGCGATCAAGTTCCTGCGCGCGATGTCGCCCGATTTCCAACGTTCGTTACCGGAGCTCGTCGTGAATATTCACATCTACGCTCCGCGCGCGGCGGATCGCATTCTCTACATCAACAACCACCAGTATCACGCGGGCGATCGCGTGCGCGACGATATCCGCGTGGAGGAGATCGTCGAGGACGGCGCCGTAATGAGCAGTCGCGGTCAGCGTTTCAAGCTGCCGCGACCGAGCTGAGCGTCGCGCGTTCGCCACTGTTGTCGCTTTCGTTACGTGCGTCCTAGCGGGAATCCGGTCTATCACCCTCCCCTACTTGGGAGAGGGCCACGGTGAGGCGGGTAGTCACCTCGGTGATGTTCACGCGCGTTCCGCGGGGATCGCAAGCGGTTGGACCGGTGCGAGTCGGCGGGGCGCCCAGCGATGGCGGGATCCACAAAGGGGTATGCACTAGACGGCGTTCGCGTCGACAGACAGCGAACGCAAGACTCGGGCGAAACCTAGACGAGGACTAGCAGATTAGGCGATCAGCGGATTCCTCGGGCATCGGATTTAGACCGCGAAAGATGCGACCGAGGACGAGAGCGACAACGAGACCAATGCTACACCAGGCGACGGCACCGAGTAACAACCACCAAGCAGTACTCATCCTTGAAGTCTCCTTAGGGCGGGCGCGGGTAAGAATGGCGAAACGCAGCGGCAAATTCAACGATGCGCGTGCAACTTTTTTACGAATGGCGGACTTGCGCAGACGGACGGATGCCGGCCGCGTGTCTCGTTTTGGTGTCGCTGTTCGCGCGATTTCGACAGCAGGCGGAGGCGCGAAGTGAGCGACGCGCGTGGGCGGCTTCATGACATGTTCCCGTGCCCCGTGCCGTGCCGTATCACGACGTGCAGTGCGAGCTCGCGCGTCAAGGCGCCGATTTTGCGGGGTGTGACCCGCGCGGCATGAACGGGATGGCGCACGCCATCACAACCAGCAACAACAAGGAGCATGTTATGACCTTCAATATCGTTACCTTGCAACCGATCTTCGCACTGATTGCCGGTATTCTGATCTTGCTCGTACCGCGATTGCTCAATTACATCGTCGCAATTTATCTGATCGTTATTGGCATACTTGGGTTGGTGCGCTAGCCGCCGCCCACGGGCGGACAACTAACGCGTGCCGGTCGATGGATTTTGTGGTATGCGTTGCCATTGCGACGTCGTTTGAAAGCACATAAACAGCGCAACGGTCGCGGCAGATTGAAATCGTGGCCGCGTACCCTTGGCTGAGAAGGGATGGAGCAAACTAAATTGACAGCGGTGGACGTGCAGAATATCGAGCACGCGTTGACGTTCCCGACATGATCGGCTTCGTCCTGCGACTCCTCATCAGTGCCCTGGGGCTATGGCTGGCGTCGTCGATCGTTCCCGGCGTGTACGTCGCGGGTGTCGGCACGTTGCTCGTTGCGGCGCTGCTTCTCGGTGTGGTGAACGCGGTCGTCCGGCCGATTCTTTTCATCCTGACGTTGCCGATCACGGTGCTGACGCTCGGCTTGTTCTTGCTGGTCATCAATGCGGGGATGCTGGGGCTGGTGGCGCTGCTGCTCCCGGGATTTACCGTGACCGGCTTCTTCCCGGCGCTCGGCGGAAGTATTGTTGTCAGTGCGGTGAGCTGGTTTGCCTCGTGGTTCATCGGCCCGCGCGGGCGCGTCGAGGTGATGGTTGTCCGGCGGCGATAGAGGCTGTGTTTCCGGCGGCGAGCGTCATCCCTCGACGGTATCGCCGCGTTACTTTAAACCCAATGTCTAGATTCGCCATCGCCGTTCTCGTTCTGCTCGGTCTCTGTTCGGTCGTCGTGGCCGCTGATATTTCGAGTTACGCCTTCGTGCAGCACGACGGCACTCTGCGCGTGGACGGGAAGACGATACGCTTGTACGGGATCTACATTCCGCCGACCGAGGACTCCTGCCGCATGGACGAACGCCCGGTGCGCTGCTCGTCGCGCGCGGCGTTGGCGCTCGAGTTCAAGATCTCAGGCTTCGTGCGTTGCACGCCGCAAGAACGGCTGGACGACGGATCGCTCACCGCCGTCTGTCGAGCCGACGGTGATGATCTCGGTGCGTTTCTGTTGCAACGCGGTTGGGCGCTCGCGTTGCCCGATGCGCCCTTCGAGTACGTCGCGCTCGAGCGGATCGCGCAACAGCGCAACCTCGGCGTGTGGGGTTTCGCCGTCGAGCCGGCGCGCCCAAGGCGCCGTTGAACGGTCAAGGCGCTCGGATTATTTCCGCTAGGCACCCTGCGCGCGACAACGGGCGTCCGCCGCGTTGGCGCTGGCGCGTGTCTCGACTTGAACGCTTAACGTTGTGTGAGCGGCTCGAGTGCCGAGAACTCGATTTCCGTGCGTCGGTTAGGTTGCAGACAATCGATCAGCGTCGCACCCTGTCGGCCCTCACAGTTGACGATCGGATCGGTCTCCCCGCGGGCTTCTACGTTCAGGGCGTTCTCGGGCATTCCGTGCTCGATCAAGTAGGTCCGTACGGCGTCGGCGCGACGCTGAGACAGCGACAGGTTGTAATCCTCCAATCCGATTTGATCCGCATACCCGACGATGCGCACGGTTATCTCGTCGGCGCTTTTGACGCGGTCCGCCGCCGTATCGAGTTTGCGTTTGGCGTCTGAGCTCAACTCCGCCCGGTCGAAGTCGAAGTAGGTGTCCGCCCCGATGTACACGCGGACGGGTTCAGCCGGGATCGCTTCGGGTTCGGGTCGTGCGGCAGCGGTTTGCGTTTCCGGCGCCGGCGCGGCGGCGACTTCCGCAGGTTTTTGCTCCGGCGGGTGTGCCTGCGCGTACAAATCGGGATCGCACTCTTTGGTCGCGTACTGCGGTTCCCAGAATCCGGTGCGCACGCATCCGCCGGCGCCGCTGCGTACGACGGTGCCCGATGTGTCGGTAACGTAACCGATCGGACCTCGCTGAGCAGTTGGTGGGGTCGACGTGTTATGTGCGCATCCTACCGCGATCAAGATCACCGAGACCGACGCAAGACGAACCGCGTCGGGCAACGCAAGCAGCTTCTTCCTTGGCATAGCGACTCTCCGTGTTCGTGAGTTTCCTCCTCCGCCGGCGAGTCTATGGGAGAATCGGCTACCACATCAACCCGCGTCGAGTGGGTTCTTTGGTCGCGAAAATTGTGAGAGACCCACAAATCGATTGGCGACCCTGTTGTTGATGTGGGAAAGCGGGTGCGGGATGAAGAAAAGATGACGGCCGGCACCCGTCGCGAGACGACTTCAAGACCGTACTCCGTTTACAGAGATAAAACGGGGCGAAGACAAGTCACGTCCTTCGCCCCGTGGCCGAGCACGCTGACGCGGTCAGTCTTTTTTCATACTGTAAGGACCCGAGCCGAAGCCGACGATAAGCAACATGGCGCCCATGAGAGCCAGGTTCTTATGAAAATTAATCTGGTTTGCCATTGCCGCGGCACCTTCCATGCTCCAGAAGTTGTGAAATACAAAGGTCACAGGGATCATCCATAGGAACAGAACCGCGGCGCCGAGGCGTGCCCGCCAGCCGAGCAGTATCATGAGCCCGCCGCCAATTTCGATAATAATCGTCAATGCCGCGAGCACCTCTGGCATGGACAAACCTTTGCTCGCGATATAACCGGCGGTTCCAGTGAAACCGATGATTTTGGTAAAGCCGTAGTAAACGAAAAGTTGCGCGACCAAGATGCGTCCGAGAAGCGGTGCAAACTGCGTGACAGCGTTCATCGTCTGACCTCCTTGAGGTTTGTTGGTATTTTTTGCGGCCGGAGAGCGAGCTGCTCGTGCCGTATCGTACTCCTCGGATCAACCTTGGCAATCGCTGGATGTTCGTGTCCGTCTACGGGGCTCGCGCTATACCAAGTCGAATAGCAGGACCTCCGCGGAATCGCGCGCGGAAAGGCGAATCTCCTGCTCGCCGGTGATCGCCGCACCGTCGCCGGCCGAGAGAGAGACGCCGTTAGCCTCGATCGTGCCGCGCGTCACTTGCACATACGCCTTGCGTCCGGGCGCCAATACATGTTGCACGGTCTCTCCCTCGGCGAGGCGGGCCGCGTACATCTGCGCATTTTGATGGATGACTACCGAACCCTCGCGCCCATCGGGCGATGCGACGACGCGAAGGCGGCCGCGCAAGGTGACGTCCTCGAAGCGGTTTTGCTGGTAACTCGGGCGCAAGTTCTTCTGATCGGGGTCGATCCAGATCTGAAGAAAATGTACCGGCTCGCTCGCGGAATGGTTGAATTCGCTGTGCTGTACCCCGGTGCCGGCGGTCAAGCACTGCACGTCGCCCGGCCGGATTATCGAACCGTTGCCGAGGCTGTCTTTGTGCGCCAACGTTCCCTCGAGGACGTAGCTGATGATTTCCATGTTCTTGTGGCCGTGCGTTGCGAAGCCGGCACCGGCTTGTACGTGGTCCTCGTTGATGACGCGCAGGACGCCGAAGCCAACTAGAGAGGGGTCGAAGTAGTCGCCGAAGGAAAAGGTATGGCGCGAATCGAGCCAGCCGTGGTTGGAATGGCCCCGTTCCGCGCTCCTGCGCACTTGCAGCATGATCGCCTCCTTAATCCGCTCGTCGGTGGTAGGATTACCAAACGAATGGGTTCGCCGTCGCCTCTATCCACGAACGCATGCTAGCCGATTGGACGTTATCGGGCCATGCGTAGCCGGGACCTGCTCGGCACCGGCGGCCCGTTGGCGCGGCAGGTTCCCGGGTTCGTGCCGCGGCCGAGTCAACAAGCGATGGCGCACGCGGTGGAAGCGGCCCTGGCCGAGCCGCACACGCTGGTCGCCGAGTCCGGTACCGGCACCGGAAAAACCTTCGCCTATCTCGTGCCCGCGCTCGTTTCCGGCCTCAAGGTGCTGATCTCGAGCGGCACGCGCAATTTGCAAGATCAACTTTTTCGACGCGATCTCCCGTTGGTGCGAGATGCGCTCGCGCTTCCGGTTGCCACTGCGCTGCTGAAAGGTCGCGCGAACTATTTGTGCCTGTATCGCCTGGAGCGCACGGCGGCGGAGGAGCGCTTCGCGTCGCGCGCGACGGCGGCGGATTTCCGCAAGGTTCAGGCGTGGGCGCGGCGCACGACCTCCGGCGACGTCGCGGAAGTGGCGAACATTTCCGAGGAGTCGGAGCTTTGGCCGCTCGTCACATCGACCACCGATAATTGTCTCGGCAGCGACTGTCCGCGCTACACCGACTGCTTCGTCAATCGCGCGCGCCGTGCCGCGGCGGAGGCGGAAATTCTCGTGGTCAATCATCATCTGTTCTTCGCCGACATCAGCGTGCGCGAAGAGGGCTTCGCGCAGCTGCTGCCCGCCGCCGACGCGGTCATCTTCGATGAAGCGCATCAGCTCCCCGATATCGCCGCGAGCTTCTTCGGCGTCATGCTCTCCAGCCATCAGTTGCGCAATCTGTGCCGCGAAGCGATCGTCGAGGACGTGCGGGAAGCGAGCGGCCTGCGCGAGCTGCGCCCGGCCGCCGAGGCGGCGGAACAGGCGGTGCTGGACTTGCGTCTGGCGCTCGGGCCTGCGGTGCAGCGCGCGTCATGGAGCGAAGTTGCCGGCGTCACTGCCGTGTCCGAGGCGGTCGCCGCTTTGGAAGAGCGGCTAAGCGGACTATCCGAAGTGCTCGAGGCGGCGGCCGGTCGCGGACCGGGCCTGGCGAATTGCGCGCGGCGCGCGCCGGCACTCGTCGATCGCCTCGGCACGATTACGCGCGGAGATGACGTCGACCAAGTCGCCTGGATCGAGACCGGCGCTCGCGGCTTCACGATTCGATTGACTCCGCTCGATGTCGCGCAAGCGTTTCAGGAGCGGGTGCGCTCGCTCGGCACGAAGGCGTGGGTTTATACGTCCGCGACGCTCGCGATCGGCGAGGATTTCACCCACTACACGCGCCGTCTCGGCCTTGACGACGCGCGCACCGCGCAGTGGAGCAGCCCGTTCGACTACGAACGGCAGACACTCCTTTATATACCATCGGGACTGCCTGATCCTGGAGCAACCGATCACACCATCAAAGTGATCGACGCGGCGTTGCCGGTGCTGCGCGCGAGCGGCGGACGCGCCTTTCTTTTGTTCACCAGCCATCGCGCGCTGAAGCTTGCCGCCGAGCGGATCAAAGATCAGCTCGAGTATCCGTTGCTGGTACAAGGCACGATGAGTCGCGCGCGCCTGTTGGAAAATTTCATCGCCGCCGGCAACGCGGTGCTGCTCGGTACCGGAAGTTTTTGGGAAGGCGTGGACGTGCGCGGCTCGGCGCTTTCCTGCGTCATCATCGACAAGCTGCCGTTCGCCGCCCCCGACGATCCCCTGCTACAAGCGCGTGCCGCTGCGTGCGCGGCCGCCGGTCGCAACCCGTTCATGGAGTATCAATTGCCGGAAGCGGTCATCGCGTTGAAGCAAGGAGCAGGGCGGCTTATTCGAAGCTTGGATGACAGCGGCGTGCTCGTGATCTGCGATCCGCGCCTTTATACTCGATCTTACGGACGCTGGTTTGTCGACAGTCTGCCGCCCATGCCGTTGACGCGGGACCTCGCGGACGTCGAGCGCTTCTTCCGTAAGCTCGCCCCGGTGGGTGATGCAGTGTAATAGCATAAAGTGAACCGATGAGCACACCCGAAGAACAAACACCTGTGATCGAGACGCCGCCGACGGTGCCGGAATCTCTACTTACGATTACCACCGTCGTCTACGTGTTGCAGGCGATCGGTCTCTTTGCTCCTCCCTTGCTCATCGTTGCCGTGATCATCAACTACGTCAAACGCGACGACGCGCGCGGCACATTCCTCGAGTCGCACTTCCGCTGGCAAATTCGCACGTTTTGGTTCGGCTTGTTGTGGATGGTGCTGGGTTTTTTGACGTGGGTGATTCTGATCGGCTACGTCATTCATGCGGTCGCGTGGATCTGGATGGCGTATCGGGTGATCAAGGGATGGCTTAGCCTTGTTGATAAGAAGCCGATGTATCGGTAGGAGGGTGGATTCGCGCCTTTCGGCGCGATCTTGTAGATGTATTAAATGTACTTGTGGGTGGTTGACCCACAGCAAGTGACTTTTCTTTGCTTGTCCAAAGAAAAGTCACCAAAAGAAAGCACGCCCCGGTCGCTGCGCCGTGCGAGAAGCGCGCGCGGTCCCCTGCGCTCCTCGCCAACGCCGGGCGCGAGACCAACTCGCCGGCGGCGTAAAGACAACGCCGCTCGGGCTCGACACGGTCTCGCGAAATCTCCCGGCGTTGGCTCCGGTGCTCGGCCTGCTCTACGGGGGTTGAAGAGCAACGACAACAGCAAAGGCGAAGAAGAGAACACTGTCGTGACACAACAACGAGCACAGTGGGGACGTCGTGTCGCGACATGGTTCGCGGTCGGTTTTGGGGCTGGGAAAGCGCCGGTGGCGCCGGGTACGTTCGGCACGCTCGTCGGTATACCGTTTTATTTGCTTTTGCGTCTCGCTCCCACGTTGATTTACGCGCTCATTGTCGTCGCGTTGTTCCTATTCGGCGTGTGGATATCTCAAATTGCGGAGAAGCAATTGGGTCAGCACGATCACCGCGCGATCGTGTGGGACGAGATCGTGGGGTTTCTCATCACGATGTTCCTCGCGCCCGCTGGCTGGCTCTGGATTTTCATCGGTTTTCTATTGTTTCGGGCGTTCGATGTGTGGAAGCCGTTCCCGATTCGCGCTCTGGAACGTCTGCCTGGAGGGCTTGGCGTGATGGCCGATGATGCACTTGCCGGTGGTTACGCGTGCCTCTTGCTGCAAGGCCTCGTTTGGTTCGGGCCGTATCGATAGCGCTATCGGCAAGATGGACACGCTTGTGCTGATTTTGGTGGGCGCCGTTGCGGGCACTCTCGCAGGCCTCCTCGGCATCGGCGGAGGCGCCATCATCGTTCCGGTGCTGGCGCTGCTTTTCGAGCACCAAGGCGTCGATCCCGACGTCGTCATGCAGGCGGCCATCGGCACTTCCCTTGCCACGATCGTCTTCACCGCGATTTCGTCGGTGCGCGCGCATCAGGCGCGTGGCGCTATTCGCTGGCCGGTGTTTTGGCAATTGACGCCGGGGATTCTCGTGGGCGCGCTTATCGGCGCCGCGATTGCCCACTGGCTTCCGGGGAAAACACTCAAGATGCTCTTCGGCGTCTTTCTCTTGCTGGTCGCGATTCAAATGGCGCGCGGCATGGCGGTGCAATCGCATCGAGCGCTGCCGGCACGGCGCTGGATGTTGCTCGCCGGCGGGGGGATCGGCGTGTTGTCGTCGTTGTTTGGAATCGGCGGGGGATCGCTTTCCGTGCCGTTCCTTACTTGGTGCAGTCTTTCGGCGGTGGAAGCGATAGCGACGTCCGCGGCGATCGGACTACCGATCGCTCTTGCCGGGACGTTCGGTTACGTCGTGATGGGAACGTATGCCACCGGTCTTCCGCCGTGGAGCGTCGGTTACGTGGTGCTTGCGCCATTTGCCGGTGTGGTCGTCGCGAGCGTCGTGTTCGCGCCGCTCGGCGTGCGGCTGGCGCATCGCTTGCCGCACGTCACCTTGCAGCGCGTCTTTGCAATCTTTCTGACGGCGCTCGGGCTTCGTTTGTTGCTCGGCTGATCCAATACGCGGTTTGATCGTGCGGCGACGGAACCCTGCGCCGTGACTCGCGAGTTGAAAAAGTCCGTGGAAGGACTTTTTCAGAATCTTATTATTCTTCTTCCGACGTCGCCCCGTGACTCTTCAATATCTCGAGTCCCTTGATCGCCTGGCGATAGCCTTGGGCGGCCGATAGGCGCCACCAATGTACCGCCTCTTTGTAATTTCGCGGCTCGCCTTCGCCCATTGCCGCAAGCGCGCCCAGGTGAAATTGTGCGGCCGCATCGCCGCCGGTTGCCGCCTGCTGCCACCACATGCGTGCCTTGGTAAGATCTTTTTCCACGCCCTCGCCGCGCCAATAAAGCAAACCGAGGTTGAGTTGCGCGCCCATGTGGCCTTGCGCTGCCGCCGCTTGCCACCAACGAATAGCGCGGTCGAGACTTGGCTCGACACCTCGACCGGTGGCGTAAGCGACGCCCAAGCTGAATTGGGCGCCGGAATGACCGCGATCCGCGGGCGTTTGCCAGGTTCGCGTCGCCAGGTTGTAGTCGCCCGACTCGTAAGCCGCGATGCCTTCGCGGAACGCCGTTTCCATCAGATCTCCCTCGCCCAGCGGCGCGAGCAGCTCACGCGGAGGGGCGGTGGTCGTGAACGGCGCCGCGCTGACGGCGACGGCGCACGGTGAGATCCCGACGAGCAACAGACTGACGAACACTAGGCGCCAGAGGGCGCGAGTAGACGACGGCGTCCGGTTCCGCCGATCGGCGAAATTGTACTGGTACATGGAATCCCCCTAAAAAAGGCGTACTTTCTCTAGTGTAGATCATGGCGCGGAACGCGTCGGAGTGATCGAGCGCGAGTTCATGCCTTAAAATAAGATATGCACGTAAACCCAAACGATACCGACTTGACTGCCATCGCCCTCGAGGTCGGTCACGCGCTCGAGCGCGCCGGCCTCATGCTCGCGACGGCTGAATCTTGTACCGGCGGTTGGGTCGGACGCGTGGTGACCTCGGTGAGCGGAAGTTCCGCATGGTTCGAACGGGGCTTCATTACTTACGGCGAAATCGCCAAACAGGAGATGCTCGGCGTACCCGCGGAAATCTTGAAACAGCACGGCGCGGTGAGCGAGCCGACCGCGCGGGCCATGGCGGAAGGGGCGCTACGACATAGTCACGCGCAAGTCGCCCTCGCCGTCACCGGTGTCGCCGGGCCGACGGGCGGGTCGGCGCACAAACCGGTTGGGACGGTGTGGTTTGCATGGGCCGCGAAGCAACGCGTGACGTACGCGACTCACCATCAACTGGACGGGGATCGCGAGAGCATCCGCCGGCAGTCCGTCGCCATCGCCTTGCGCGGGTTGATGACGCTGTTGGCGGGAGATTTCGCGGCTGTGCCCACCCGCTAGGGACGGCGCGCCTAACGCGGCGAGAACGGTGCCGAATGTAGCGTGTCGGCGACTACCGTTTGTGACTCGGGGCGGCGACGAGCGCACGCGCCGCAATCAATGCATCCAGCTCATTGCGAAGCTGCGGGAGGATCTGGTCGTACGCAAAACTTCCGAGCGATTCCGCTTTGCGCTTGAGATTGACGTACTTCGGTCCGCACCATAGCCCTAGATCGGCGTCGTCGGTCTCGCCCGGACCGTTCACCCGGCAGCCCATGATCGCGATGGTAATCGCGTGGGTCGCCGCGTACTGCGTCATTTCCTTCACCTGTTCCGCCAGCTCGATGAAGGCCTCGTTTTCCACCCGCGAGCAACTCGGGCAGCTAATGATGTTCAACCCGCTGCGATCGTAACGAACTACGCTACGTACTCGTCCGGCCGAAATGTCGGCGAGGATCTGCCGCCCGACAACTATTTCTTCGCTCTTGCGCGGGTTCGGTACCGTGAGCGACACGCGAATCGTATCGCCGATCCCTTGACTGATGAGCTGCTCGAAAGCGATGCGCGTCTTGATGACGCCGTCCGGCGGAAGCCCGGCCTCGGTCACGCCCAAGTGCAATGGAACGTCGGCGCGCTCGGCAGCGAAGCGACGGTTGACCTCGATCACCTCGTTCGGATCGGAATCCTTGAGCGACACGCAATAGCGCGTGAAACCGAGTTTATCGAGCAGCTCGCAATGGTCGAGCGCGCTCTCGAGCATCGGCGAGAGGCGATCGTCGGGCGCGTATTTCTCCGCTTTGGCGGGGTCCACCGATCCGCAATTGACACCGACCCGCAGCGCGCAATCGCGCTCCCCGGCGATATCGACCAGATAGCGCACCTTGTCCTGCCAGGGTTTGCGCCGCTCGTGATGATAGAGGTGACCGGGGTTGTAGCGCAGCTTGTCGACGTGCGGCGCCACGCGCTCGGCCATGCGGTAGTTTTCCTGCAGATCCGCGGAAAGGTTCGCTTCAGTCTGCGAGCGTATCGCGGCGAGCGCCGCGGCATCCTTTATATTGTCGACCGCGACGCGAACCACGTCGGCGCCGGCCGCCGCAAGGTCGTTGATCTGTGCGACGGTCGCATCGATGTCCTGCGTATGCGTCGCGCACATGCTTTGTACGGCGATCGGATGACCGGCGCCGACGATGATCGAGCCGATGCGGACGGATCGGGTGGGATTGCGGGGTAGATTCACGGCGCGCAGCAAAAAAGGCTGATCGGAGCCAGTCGAGAGCACGTGGCGGACGGTAACGCTAGCGGGTTCGCGTTAGGAACGCAATCGGCGAGGACTTTCGTGCTGCAGGACTAGGCTCGCCTGCAAAAATTGTGGAATAATCGTTCGGCTCGCATCCCCGTGCGTCACGTTGTTTAATCGATTAAGCGGTCTATCCGCGGGAGACACTTTATGGAAGGCAACAAAGCCAAGGCTCTACATGCCGCTTTGAGTCAGATTGAAAAGCAGTTCGGCAAAGGGTCCTTGATGCGCCTCGGCGATTCCGTGGTCCAGCCGGTGGAGGTGATTCCGACCGGGTCGCTCGGGCTCGATATCGCCCTCGGTATCGGCGGTTTCCCGCGCGGGCGCGTCGTCGAGATTTATGGGCCGGAGTCCTCCGGCAAGACGACCTTGGCGTTGTCGGTGGTGGCGCAAGCGCAGAAGCTCGGCGGCACGGCCGCGTTCATCGATGCGGAGCATGCGCTCGATCCGCTCTATGCCAGAAAGCTCGGCGTCAATATCGAGGAGCTGCTGATCTCACAGCCGGATTCCGGCGAGCAGGCGCTTGAGATCACCGACATGCTGGTACGCTCCGGCGCGGTCGATGTGATAGTGATCGACTCGGTCGCCGCGCTGGTGCCGAAGGCCGAGATCGAAGGCGAGATGGGCGAGCCGCAGATGGGTTTGCAGGCGCGGTTGATGTCGCAGGCGTTGCGCAAGCTCACCGCCAATATCAAGCGCTCTAACACGCTCGTTATCTTCATCAATCAAATCCGCATGAAGATCGGGGTCCTGTTCGGCAACCCCGAGACCACCACCGGCGGCAATGCGCTCAAGTTCTATGCGTCGCTGCGATTGGATATCCGCCGCATCGGCGCGATCAAAAAGGGAGAGGAAGTTATCGGCAGTCAGACGCGCGTAAAAGTGGTCAAAAACAAATGTGCGCCGCCGTTCAAGCAGTGCGAATTCGATATCCTTTATAATGAGGGCATTTCCAAGAACGGCGAGCTGGTCGATATCGGATCGGAGCAGGGTGTCATCGAGAAATCGGGCGCCTGGTATACCTATAAGAAGGATCGTATTGGACAAGGCAAGGAGAACGCACGCGAGTATTTGAAGGGAAATCCGGAAACCGCGGCGGAGATCGAACGCCAGATCAGAGAGAAGTCGGTCGTAGCGTCCGCCGGTGGGCCTGACGCCGCGGAAGCGGTGCCGGAGGAGGTTGAAGCCTGAGCCGTCGTGCGCCGGCCATCGATGCCGCGAAGGCGCGACAGCTCGTCATCGTCTGGCTCGCGCGGCGCGAGCACAGTCAGAGCGAGGTCGTTGCCAAGCTCGAACGTAAAGGATGTCCGCCGGAAGTAGCGAGCGAGGTGACAAGCGCTTTAATTGCGCAGGGCGTGCTGTCCGATGAGCGCTTCGCTGAAACATTGGTGCGCAGCCGCCGCCGCCGCGGCTACGGCCCGGTGCGGATTCGCAAGGAGCTTTCCGACAAAGGATTAGCCGCGGAAGCGGTTGATCGTAGCGTCGATATCCGTAACGGCGATTGGATCGACGAGATCGAACGCGTACGGCGCAAAAAATTCGGGGACCAACCGCCACGCCGCTTTGAGGAGCGCGCCAAGCAGGCGCGATTTCTTCAGTACCGCGGCTTTACTTACGAGCAGATCCAACTCGTGTTACGACTGCGTAGCCACGATTGAGGCGAAGCGCGAATTCCATCAAGCGCTTGCGGAACGATGGACTTAGGAGGTAAGCGATTTCGCCCTTTTGGGGCTTAAATTCGACCTCGCGCCCGTTGTCCTCGCCACCCAGACGATCGAAATTGTCTATATGTGAAGTGATGACAAGTAACGAAATACGCAACGTCTTCCTCGACTACTTCAAGCGGAATGGCCATCAGGTCGTTTCGAGCAGCTCGCTCGTGCCCGCAAAGGATCCGACGCTGCTTTTTACCAATGCGGGCATGGTGCAATTCAAAGATGTCTTCTTGGGAACCGACAAACGATCTTACGCACGCGCGGCGAGCAGTCAGAAATGCGTGCGCGCGGGCGGTAAGCACAACGATCTTGAGAACGTGGGTTACACCGCGCGACATCATACTTTTTTCGAGATGCTCGGTAATTTCAGCTTCGGCGATTATTTTAAGCGCGAGGCGATTCAGTACGCCTGGGAATTCCTGACTAAGGAGCTGCGCCTAGCGCCCGAGCGGTTGTGGGTAACGGTTTACACCGACGACGACGAAGCCGCCGACGTCTGGCTGAAGGAGATCGAGGTCGATCCGAAACGCTTCGGCCGCTTGGGCGAAGCGTCGAATTTCTGGTCGATGGGCGACACCGGTCCCTGCGGCCCCTGCAGCGAGATCTTCTACGACCACGGCCCGGGCATCGGCGGCGGTCCGCCCGGAAGTCCGGACGAGGACGGCGATCGGTACGTCGAGCTCTGGAACCTCGTCTTCATGCAGTACAACCGCGACCGTGACGGGAAACTCACGCCGTTGCCGAAGCCATCTGTCGACACCGGCATGGGATTGGAGCGGCTCGCCGCCGTGATGCAGGGCGTGCACAGCAACTACGATATCGATCTGTTCCAGGCACTGCGCGAAGCGGCGGCGGAGATTATCGGGACGCGAGATCTCAAGAACCCTTCGCTCAACGTGATTGCCGATCATATCCGCGCAGCCGCGGTTCTCATCGCCGACGGTGTGTTTCCGTCGAACGAAAGCCGCGGCTACGTCTTGCGTCGCATCATTCGGCGCGCGGTTCGGCACGGTCACAAGGTCGGTGCAACCGAAACCTTCTTTTATAAATTGGTCGGACCGCTATGTGAGCAGATGGGTGGCGCATATCCGGAACTGAATAGTGAGCGCTCGCAGATTGAGGGCGTGCTTAAGCAGGAAGAAGAGCGCTTCACCGAGACGTTGTCTCAAGGTCTGCAAATATTGGAATCAGAGCTTTCGGATGAGGCCAGATCTTCCACATATGCTGAGAGTCATTCATCAGGTCTCAAACATTTTCACAGCGCGGTGCCAAAATCCGGGAAGGCTTCATTGCTATTTACATCACGTAGCGACAATGAAACCGACCGCCAATACTGGGAGATAATCTCCGTACCGACGGGTCGCAATATAAGCGCCTTTGTGGCGTCCGAGGCCAACCGAGAGATTGAGCAGCGAATCGCAGCAGCGCGTGGCGACGAAACTATTTCGCTTCGGTTGGTGTTTCTCGTTGCTCCCGAGATGCATGAGCAAGTGCGTAAAGCATTTTCTGGTATTAGCATCCCAGATTCGAAGAAAATATCGATCACTTGTGACGTGCTTGATCCGAAACAGTTGCCGTTAAGTGGCAGTGTAGTTTTCAAGCTCTACGACACCTATGGCTTCCCCGTGGATCTCACGCGCGATGTCGCCCTGGAGCGCAATGTGAAAATCGACATGGCTGGTTTCGAGCACGAGATGAAAGCGCAACGCGAACGGGCCCGTGCGGCTTCGGTGTTCAAATTGATTGAGATCGGTGCCGTTACCGTTGATCACCCAACGCAATTTACTGGCTACGAACGCCTACGTGATGAGGGTAAGGTGTTGCAGATAACACGCGGAGCGGACCTTGCTCAGGCGGGTGCCCTCAGCGCAGGCGAGCAAGGAAATATCGTCCTCGACAGAACGCCGTTTTACGCCGAATCCGGCGGTCAGGTCGGTGATCGAGGTGTATTGCGTGTGGGTGGCGCTGTGTTTCAGGTCGAAGACACGCAGAAGCGCGGACAAGTTTACGTCCACCAGGGACGAGTTGAGAAGGGTCAAATCCGTGTAGACGATCGCGTGGAGACGGTCGTGGACCAGGAGCGTCGCCAAAAGATTCGTCTCAACCATTCGGCGACGCATCTGTTGCACGCCGCGCTACAGCAGGTGTTGGGACGGCACGTTACCCAGAAAGGGTCGCTGGTGCATCCTGACTATCTGCGTTTCGACTTTTCGCATCCGCAGCCACTGACAACGGAAGAATTGCAGCGCGTCGAGGATCTGGTAAACGAGCAGATTCGCGCTAATCATGAGGCGGAGACGCGCTTGATGGATCTCGAGCAAGCGAAGGCGAGCGGCGCCATGGCGCTGTTCGACGAGAAGTACGAAGAGAAAGTGCGCGTGCTGCGCTTGAGCGATTTCTCGGTCGAGCTTTGCGGCGGTACGCACGTGCGCCGTACCGGCGACATCGGGCTCTTCAAGATCGTTTCCGAAGGCGGCGTCGCCGCCGGCGTACGTCGCATCGAGGCTGTTACCGGTCCGGGCGCCGAAGCATGGATACGTAGGCAGCAAGAGCAGCTGGACAACATCGCGCGCCTGCTCAAAGCCGACCGCGCCTCGGTGGTCGACAAGGTTCAGCAGTTGCAAGCGCGCTCGAAGAGTCTCGAGAAGGAACTCGAACAGACGAAGGCGAAGCTCGCGAGCGGCGGCGGAACGTCATTGCTCGACCAGGTCGAAGAAATCAAAGGCGTGCGCGTGCTCGCGGCTCAGTTGGATGGGGCGGATGTAAAAGTGTTGCGCGAGGCCGTGGACCACTATAAAGACAAGCTCGCGCCCGCTGCCATCGTGTTGGCATCGATCCAGGACGGCAAGGTGAGTCTAATCGCCGGAGTGACTAAGGATCTAACGACGCGCGTAAACGCCGGGGAACTAGTGAATCACGTGGCGGCGCAAATCGGTGGCAAAGGCGGCGGACGGGCGGACATGGCGCAGGCGGGAGGTAACGATCCGGCGGGGCTCGAGCGCGCGTTGAAAGCGGTTTCCGAGTGGGTGAGCTCTCGTCTTTAGCGCCCGTGGATGTCTGCCGCGTTTCGTCTGTTTACTCATAGAAGGAAAGCCTGTTTAATCTGTGGACTCACTCCGTACACGTTGTTTTCCATGGCATTGATCGTCCAAAAATACGGTGGCACCTCGGTGGGCGGCCCCGATCGCATTAACGCAGTGGCGCAGAAAGTGGCGCGCGCGCGGGCCGCCGGCAACGACTTGGTTGTTGTCGTGTCCGCGATGAGCGGCGAGACGGACCGCCTGATCGAACTCGCGAAGGCGTTGCACCCGGAGCCGCCGGCGAGAGAGCTCGACGTGTTGTTGGCGACGGGCGAACAGACGACGATCGCGCTTCTCAGCATGGCGCTCGAACGCTTGGGTGTGCCGGCGCGCTCTTACACCGGTCATCAGGTGCACATACGCACGGATAACGCTCATGGAAAGGCGCGCATCTTGGATATCGACGATAAGCGCGTGCGCGACGATCTCAAGAAGGGACGGGTTGTGGTTGTGGCGGGCTTTCAAGGCGTCGACGAGGAAGGCGACATTACGACACTCGGCCGCGGCGGTTCCGACACTACGGCCGTCGCTATGGCTGCCGCGCTCGGAGCGGACGAGTGCCAAATCTATACGGACGTGGACGGTGTCTATACGACCGATCCACGAATCGTTCCGACCGCGCGGCGCCTCGATCACATCACCGATGAAGAGATGCTCGAGATGGCGAGCCTCGGCGCCAAGGTGCTTCAGATTCGCTCGGTCGAGTTCGCCGGCAAATATAAAGTTCCACTTCGGGTGCTGTCATCGTTCGAGGACGGTCCCGGAACATTAATTGCGTATGAGGAAACGGATATGGAAGCGCCGCTGATATCGGGTATAGCGTTCAACCGAGACGAGGCCAAGCTCACGATTCGCGGCGTACCCGACCGCCCGGGTATCGCGGCGCGAATACTCGGAGACGTCGGCAAGGCCAACATTAATGTCGACATGATCGTGCAAAACGTCGGAGCCGACGGCACTACCGACTTTACCTTTACGGTACATCGCAGCGACTACGAAAAGGCGATCGAAATCTTGCGGCAGGTGGCTCAGGTGTTGAAAGCCCGCGAAGTCAGCGGAGACGACAAGATCGTCAAGATTTCGATAGTGGGCGTCGGCATGCGCTCGCATGCGGGTATCGCGAGCACGATGTTCCAAGCGCTGGCGGACGAGGGGATCAACATTCAGATGATCTCGACCTCCGAGATCAAGATTTCCGTCGTTGTGGATGAAAAATATCTTGAGCTTGGGGTGCGGGCGTTGCATGATGCATTCGGGCTGGGTCGACCGACCGCGGAGCCGGGCAAGCGTAAGATTGAAAACGCATCGCGCTAGCTGGCTGGGGCAAGCGGTGAGGCAGACTGGCACGGAAGGTGCATAGTTTGGCAGTGCGTATGGCGGCGGGTCCGCGTAGGTTAAAGGGTCACAGGCTTTTCTAACAAGATCCTTAACTTAGCGTCCGATGCGTTGTCCCGAGCGGTGCTCGTGCATTCACTCGGGTTAGGACTCGAGGTGTACGTCGTCCGGAGGGCGACGGGGCTATGGTAGGGTAAGTAGGGATATTGCATTGAGACGGAGCGACTAAAAAAGGAGTACAGCGAATGCTGATTTTAACTAGACGCATTGGAGAGACGCTGAACATCGGTGACGACGTTCAAGTGACGGTGCTTGGCATAAAGGGCAACCAAGTCCGGATCGGAGTGAATGCGCCCAAAGAGATCCCGGTCCATCGAGAAGAAATCTACGAGCGCATCAAAAAAGAAAAAGAAGCCGGCATCGTGCACCAACCACGCGCGGCAACCGAACAGGGCAAGGGCTAACCCCCGGTTTCCTTTACGTTACCGGCAGCAGCGGGTATGCTTGCTGCCGTACGTAAAGGAGAGATGGCCGAGTTGGTCGAAGGCGCTCCCCTGCTAAGGGAGTATGGGGTCAAAAGTCCCATCGAGGGTTCGAATCCCTCTCTCTCCGCCATCTCTTCTTCATAAGCAATCATCTGGTCTTCACTCATCCACGACAGTCTCGTCGTCGTCATTTATAATTGCCCCCTCGCGCCCGTAGCTCAGCTGGACAGAGTACCTGGCTACGAACCAGGTGGTCGGGAGTTCGAATCTCTCCGGGCGCGCCAATATTCAGTCGCTTACGGTGCCCAAAAAAGGCGCACTGTCCGATATTTTCAGAGTTGTCCGATATCGCGCTACTGCTGAGTGGCGTTCGGCCGATCGCTACCCCTTGCCACTACGGGTCACTTGAGGGGCTTCACTCTTTCTGGGCGCCGCCGATAGACCCTGCGAGTCGTCGCACTGT
Source organism: Sulfurifustaceae bacterium (assembly GCA_041485885.1). Classification (GTDB taxonomy): domain Bacteria; phylum Pseudomonadota; class Gammaproteobacteria; order Acidiferrobacterales; family Sulfurifustaceae; genus JACQFZ01. The sequence goes on along the minus strand of JBGPKL010000005.1, from coordinate 35,468 downwards.
CGGCATGCGCGAGTAGCTGTTGTGCATGTTCAAGAGTCTCTGCGTCTGAGGCGCACTTGGCACGCAGATCATGTTCCGTGAATCGATCCTTTATCTTCGTTTCCGTCAGTACTCGATCCATGAAACGACCCCACATCGAATCCCAGCCGTTGGCTCTGCCATCTTCGCTCACGTACGGATCACCCCGTTTCGTACAGAACAGGTATGGTCCGATGTCCACGGGTCGGGCGGCCTTCGCTTCGTCGATTGCTTGGCGCAATGTTGGAGTCCATTCGATGACGATGCGTTTTCCGGTCGTCTTCGCCGTCTTGTGCGGCTCGACGTGAATACCGTCGTCCCTTAAATCGGAGGTACGAAGGCGCAGGAGATCGCCGCGGCGAAGGCCGGTCAGCAACTTGATCTTGATGTAGGCGCGAACGGCATGGAGGCTGCCTTTCCGGCGCCGCGGCTCGAGCGAAAGCGCTTCAGCGATCTCCCAGTCTTCGACATACCGGGTTCGTGGTGGAGTCGGTAGCTTGCGGAACTTGCCTTCGATCATGGGATGATCTTCCCGGTAACCCCATTCGATGGCTTTCGTAAATGAGTGCGACAAGACTTCCAGCTCACGATTGGCTGCGGTTCGCGCCGTCTTGCCGCGTCGGTCGCGGTATTGATACGCGTGAATCGGCTTAATATCTCTATGAGCATTTCGCCGAAGACCGCTCTGAGATTCGCGATAGCGCGCGTATTTTCTTCCTGCGTCTTGGGTGCTTTGGTTGGTACAACCTCTAACGCGTAGCGATCCAGTAACTGCCCGATCGTTCGAACGTCTGCACGGGTCTTCAGTCGCTTGGCCCACTCGGCATATGCTTCTGGTAACGTGGTGCCGAGTCGAAATTCGCGCTTGCCGTTCCATTGCTCGCGCAGGTGGGACGGCACGTCATAGTAGTAAGCGCCGTGTCGGAAGCGCCAACGTGCGGGGAGCGGTTTGTTTTCCTTGCGCGTGCGTTTACGCGGCATCGATGGCGCTCCAATTCGGTTCTATTGCGCGCTGTTTCCTCGTCGACATCTCCGTACCAAGCGCCTGGTGGAAGTGCGCGCGTGAGACCAGAGGGAACCCATCTGGCCTCACGCGAAATGAAATCCCCATCTCGGCAAGCGCGCGCGCCTGTGCCGTATGACGTTTGCGGCCCGTAACCACACAGATCTCCTCGTGACTCAGCACGAGGGAGGTGAGTGCAGTATCATGACCGTTCATGCCTTTCGCCTTCTACAGGAAGTCCTTTTCGACGACGCTCATAAGATCGCTCCCCAGACTACCTTCAGCTGCCGGCGTTGAGATCTGTCCTGCCGCGATCGCACTGTGATTGCTAGCAGCGATGTGGTCCGGTGGGAACACTGTAACCTGCAAATCGATCTCAGCAATCTTGCGCAAGAGTTCGGCTCGTGGCCGCGGCGGAAGCTTGGACAGTGCGTCATGTAACTTCGGCGAGACGTCCGGGCGTATGAACAGGTTTATTCGAAGAGCGTTCATGCGGCATCAGCCTGGCGCCGACGCATCAGCTCCTCGCCAGCCAATTGAAATCCACGGACGTTCGAGAACACCGCATCTGGAGAGATCGTTACGGCATGGGAAGGGGAGCGCCGTCTTATCGCGTCGCTGAAAAATTGCGCGCCACCGCCGACGCGTGCCCAATGCCTTAGCGACATCGGGCCTGATTTCATACGCATTCCCGTCGACTAGAACAACGGTGGTATCCCGCCTCCCGATAACGCCGCCAGATATATCGAAGGCGGCGGCCAGCGGCGCGATGGATGGGAAAACTTTGCACTGCACTTCGCCTCCCAGCGAAAGAGACCATGAAAATTTGGTGTTGCCGAAGCCAACGTCGATTGCACGAATCACGGTAGTCATTTATTCCTCCAAGAAACTCGGTTGAACAGGTAGTCAGGAAAAAAAGAATGCGAAAACGCCAAAGCGAGACGCAGCGCGCGAACGACGCGGCGAATCACTGTGGAAATCTCTAAGGGGACTGTTTTCGAGATAAGCGGCCGCAGTTGCTAGTTGCCGCGCTATCTATTTCTAGCAGAACGCAGCAGGTGAGGATCCTCGCTGCGCTATTTCGTAATCGGCCACTGAGTGGCCGGCGATGTAAGTTCCTTCAAGATACGATTTAAGGAACGCATTCATATCATCACAAGCAAATTTAAAATGCAATAGTGGTTCGTCGGGTTCAACGACATGAGGCACTTTCGATCGTCGATGTCGCGCCGATGTCGACCGCGCCATTTGTCGCTCTCGAGCACGTCGTCATGTTGTCGCAAAGTAGTTCTGCATTCCCTGTTTGAAGGTGAGCATGTGGTTACGTTGATCAGCATCGGCAATCTTCCCGCCGTCATACTAGGTAAGCAGCGAATAAGTAACAAAGAAGTAAAGCATCCTTAGCGCGGTGAGGTTCGGCGCGAAAGTCCGAGGCTACGTCACACCGCAAATGCATGACTCGACTCGTCGTTGCAAGAGAGACGCCCGCGCAGCGATACGCAACACATTGAATTGCAGGTGGCCGCAGCGCAGACCAAACATCTTCAGCAGAGAAACAAAAAGTTGCAGGACGAAAAATGTTTGACCTCTTGCTATCGAAGGCGTAATTTAAGCGTCAACGGACCAGTACGGTGGTCGCTGGACCGAAGGTTTCAAAACCCTGCCGGTGGGTTGCAAGACCGGAAGCGCTAGCTGGGCGCCCAAAACAATCAGCATACAAATGCGACTTTGGCAGTCGCAGCTCCTACAGAGGCGGTACTTTCCTCGCCGCCTTTTACATCGCGATGCGCTCTAACAGCACGGTCTCGAGCCGTGCGTCGAACGTGTCTCCTACATCCAAAACGACCTTGTGTCGCACATAACAGCGGGCCTATCCCGCAAATCCTGATCGAGGCTGCGTTTACCGAGGCCGAAGGCCGTTCACCGACGCCACTGCGCTCTGCCGCGGTTGCCTGGTGAAGAGGACGCAAACACGCATACCACCGGTGGCAGGTCGGTTGGGCTCAGCGTGTTCCTCGTTCAGGCAATCCTTTTTGAAACCTCTAACGGCAAGTGGCTAGTGCAAGCCACATTCAATCGTACCCGCAATACGGACGGTCGGAAGCCGAACCAGCACTAAACGAACGCCTGCGCTCACTTGCGCAAACGAGCCCATTTCTTCCTGCATTGCACTCGATGCAGCCGATAAACAATTTGCTTTGGCGGGATCTCCCGCATGTAGAGGAACGTATGAGAAATAGAAATTCAGTCGAGCATGGCCAGCAGTCGGTGTCCGCGGAGAACATTCCGTCAGCACAACACGCTAAGGAAAGACCTGTACGAAAAGGGCGCGAACGCGGGGGAGCACGAAACTCCTGTCGACGCTCGCTACACGTGCTTCTCAAAGCCCGCAACGATCGCGACATCGAGGGCGCGAGGATAATTAGCGCAGCTACTCAGCGCGAGCGACGTCAATTCTTCAGTCGCTGTATCGCCGACCTTTACGACGGCGGATACAAAGTTCGCGATGTCCACCACCTGCGGGGGAAACATATCCGCTATCTGGTTCGGTCGTGGGAAACCCGCGGCCATTCGGCGCCGACTTTGCAGAAGTATCACTCGTTCCTGCGGACGCTAGAGCGCTGGATCGAAAAGCGCGGACTGGTACGTGATATCAGCTATTACCTGGTCGATCCAACGCGTGCCGCCAGAATACGGGTAGCCACGACAGATAAGAGCTGGACCGCCAAGGATGTTGATCCGTCCGAGCGTATCGCCGAGGTACTAGCAGATGATAGTCACGCAGGAACCTGTCTCCTGCTTCAGGCAGTATTCGGCCTGCGTGCTCAGGAGGCCTGGCAACTGCGCCCGGATGACAATGATGGTGGGGATGCTCTCCAGGTGGCCCACGGGACCAAAGGAGGTTTGGAGCGCGATGAACCGATCAACACCAGCGATCAGCGCAAGGCACTAGACTTTGCGAAGTCGCTCGCAAACGCCCCCATCGGCTCAATGATCCCCGCGAAGTATTCTCTTGCCGCATGGCGCGCGCGTTTCTACCGTATTTGTCGGCGCCACGGAATTTCTCGCAAGACGGGTTTGGTGCCGCATGGTTTGCGTCACGGCTTTGGGAATGACCTCTACGAGAAGCTAACAGGGAGAAAAAGTCCGGTGCGAGGAGGACATCCGCCGCTGCCAGCAGAACGTGAGGGGGACAAGCAGGCGCGTCAACAGATTGCGAAGCTCTATGGCCACGGTAGGCGTAAGGTGAGCTCCGCCTATCTGGGCACGTTTCTTACACCGAGGAACGCTGGGTCCAGCAATCCGGCCGAGAGCGACAAGTGAGGCGCAACAGGTCAACTGTTGCTGACATTTGGTCCATCGTAGATGTGCTCGCCGTGAGCCCCCCTAACTCACGGCGAGTAAGTGTGTCGGTAGTTCATCGTATTGATCCTTGTTAGTACGCCTTGCTCTGCTCCTTGGCCTTTGAGTTGCGATCCTGCTCCTCTTGGGCCCGTATTTCCTTCTGCAGCTGAACAAACCGCGCGCGGTCAAAATACTTTAAGGTCACAGTCGTATTCGGCCACCCGCGGCTTACCTCAATCCCCATGCCTTTCTCTAATTGCCACGTCGCCGTGACGGCGCCTATTTGGTAGGAACCGACAATTTCAGAGGGCTTCCCGTACTTACGGCTTACCATGTCAACAACTTCCGAAACCTTCCCGGGGTCCACGAAGGCGGGGAAGGTGTAAGCGGCAACCGCAAAACGCCCTGTTTTGTCCTCGTAGCCAACGGTTAGCTTGCTTGAGCCATCGAGCACGGCTTTCGGGTCATACACGTCGTGCCAGAAACGATCGTCTTCGCGTTCGACTTTGACACCGGCTTGTTTGATCGCCTGACGCAACGTTGTGCGCTCAGCGTCCTTTAGATTTACACCAAATAACGAGAGGGGCGCGGCGGCTTGTGCGGTAGATGCAATACCCCACAGGAGAACCAGCACTGATCCGACATAACGCATGACTCCTCCTTGTCTTTGTTGATTTAAGAGACTTGTGTGAATTTCAATCACGATGTGGAACGGGTCGAAGTCCAAGGGTCCTGCGGCGACGGAGACGCCTGGCAATGGCGTTGGCCTTTTCGTATTCGCTGAGAACGGTGGCTTTCAGGATCTCGTTTTCGAGATTGGTAGACGGCCGAGACATGATCCGCGCCGTAACCACCTCGAAGAAAAGATCCCGGTGCAGGCGATCGAGTGCGTAGAGCTTTCTTTCCGTCTCTACCTTGTCGATGTCGACGCCGACCGACCTAAACACGGTGCGGCGGGTTCGGTAGCCGGGACTCTCCTTGATGAATTGAATTCGGTCACTCACCGAGTCGTGGTGATAGGTTTCACCACGTTCGTCGTACCCGCCAGGGTCTTCTTCATCCTCGGTAGTCATGAGTCCGATGACCTTGGTCTAACGGAATTAAAGTCTAACGAAATGTTAGTACCAGGGTCAATGCGAAAAGCCTGACCATTTTGAGCAGAAATAAGAAACTGCTCATGGATCGCGACCCTCCGATAGCAAGACGCCTCAAACAGGCCCGCGTCAGGGCCGGGCTTTCCCAGCGTGGGCTCGGCATCGCTGCGGGCATCGACGTACTTTCGAGCAGCCCACGGATCAATCAGTACGAGCAAGGCAAGCGGACACCCGACTTCCGGACCGCTGAGCGCTTGGCGAAAGTCCTCGGATGCCCGACCAGCTACTTCTATATTCGTGAGGAGGACATCGCTGAGATCGTACTTTTGCTCGATCGGATGCCCTCCAGGCAGCGGCGCGAGTTGTTGGCGAAACTTCGGCCGATAGACAGAGACGGCCAGCGCGAAAGAGGGCGGGGCGAGGGACGTTGACCAAGTCGGTAGGGAGCTAGTCGCGTCCTATCTCGCTTTCGTTTGATTTCTCCGTTTCGATAGTCTCCTCGCATCTATAAGTCCTTACGGTTCTACGCCGTAGTTTTTCTCCCGAGCGAGCAAAGGTGATTACGCGTAGTTGTCGTCGAGGTCTGTATGTCCGTGGTATTGCCGGAGGAGACGCTGTTGTCGACCGTTGTGAAGTCGCTGGCGCCGATCCATGTTGTTTGCGCATAGCAGCCCGGATGTCGTGTTTCATGAACACCTCGACACGCTCCGGCACGATATCGCGCATGAAGTAGCTAATGTGTTTGGGACCGCCGGCCATCGACACCGCTTTCCGTTGCGCAGTTCCAATGGCGACGCTGCTCGGCTCGGTATCTCGCAGGACTTTCAGTGCTCGCATAACCGCTCCTTGTTGTTGAAACGGACCGTGGAGATTCGCGATATGATCTGCGAGTTGCGGTAGTGTCAGAACCGGTACAGAATTAGACGATACCGAGAGCTTTGCTACCGGGTGCGTGAAGACCACCACGGCGTGCACCGATACATTTATCCCTATCGAGCGGAGGTAGGTCGCGAGTGCACGGGCCGAACGCCGCACCTGAACTACCGGATTGCGAGCTCCCCTGGTGATCAGTACACCGCCGCGTCCGCGCTTGCGCTGAACCCACTGCTGGTCGACGTCGCGGCCGACGATTTCCTCGACAAGGTGTTTGCACTCAATATCGAAGACCCCGTTTGGTCCTACGACCACAAAGTCCAGCTCCAATGTCGTGTTTCGCCAAGGGACACGTAGTTGGTTGAAGACCATATAGTCGTCCCCAAGGCGGGAGAGTGGCCCCGGTACCGCAGTTGGAACTCCCAGCGCCAAGTCTTCACCTTGTGCCCCCTTGAGCAGTCGACGTTGTCGATTCCAAATCGCCAATAACGCGATGCCGGTTGGCAACATAAGCAACGGATGGATGAGACCCAAGCACAAGGCGGTCGGTATCCCAGGGACAACAACCAATGCACGCACCCGGTTTGCCCGACGACACAAATGATTTGGTCTGATGTATCGAAGGTCAGCCATGTTTTGCTCTATATCCCCAAGTTCAGATAGCTGGCCTCGAACATCTCACGAGATGCAGAATCAGCAACTTTGTGTAGCTACGTAACGGCACGCGGTGTCGCAACAGGACTACGTGGCCTCGTTGCCGGACTTCCACTTGCGGTAACTTACGAGTGTTCAATCGGGAGACGCATCGGTGAAGAAGAAGGGCCTAAGTTCGTACAAATGGTCGCGGAACTAGTGGAAGACGCTGGGGATCGTCGTAGTCGTGGCGACGTTCAGTGATGCTGGCTTCTACGCGATAGTTGTTTGCGCGATAGTCCTGACACAGTCCTCATCGGATATGCCGCCAGGTTGTACAAACGCTGCGTCGAAACTCTGATCGAGGCGCTCGTCCAGCCACTTGCGGATCTCTGCGGCGCCGCCGGCGACGGTCTTGCTTAATACATAAGTGCCCGCGTCCTATGTTTCTATTTCCGAGCACAGCACTAGCTTGGGATACTTACTTGCTTCTGAACTTTGACTTAGATCAATGTAAAGGCTCGACATGAACCTAAACTCTTTAACAAGGACAGTCCCCTAGAAAATAGCGATGAAATCTTTGATGTAAGCATCGCTCTCTTCATGGGGTAGCGTATGGACAACGAGAGTAACGTAATGGTTGTTAGACTATTTTCATGATGAGGATCTCCCGAAGCGCGCGCCGGTTCACTGCGTGGGTCGCTGTTGTGGCTCTGCTGTTTATGCAGGTCGCCGTGGCGGCGTATGCTTGTCCTTACGTGACCGACATGCGGATCGGTGAATCGGCCATGTCACGGGATTGCACGACCGGTGCCGGCAGCACCGATCAGTCGAACCTATGCAAGGCCCACAGCGATGCACAATCGCAACTCAAAGGGGATCAGCTACCGGCCCCGCCCGTCGCGCCGGTTGCCGTCGTCGCGTTGCCGTTAACGCCATTTGCAACGTTCGATGATGCGAGCGAGTCGCGCGCGGATTCCTACGCGCAGTTGCGGCTCGCGCCCGACGGTTCCCCGCCGATTTTTGTTCGCCACGTAGTCTTCCGGAAGTAGACCGTAGCCCTCGTCCGGGCTGCCATCCGGCGGTCTGGTGCTGTGCTTTGTGTTTGTCTACTCGGAGGATGCAGAAACTGTTTAACGAAATGAATGGAGGGACACATGTCTTTTTGCCGCGTGTTTTCGTGTCCGGGGGTTTTATTAATGTCTGTACTTTCGTTCGGCGCGCCGCTAACCGCCATGGCGCAGTCACCGTTGTCGCTGGCCGAAGGAGAACGCCTGGCGCTCGAACAGGCGCCGGGGCTTGCGCGCGCACACACGAGCGTTGCCGCCGCCGCCGAGCGCGTGACCTACGAAGGCCGGCTCCCCGATCCGCAGCTCACGCTCGGGGCCATCAACGTACCGGCGAACTCGTTCAGCTTTCGCGAGGAGGACATGACGATGAAGATGATCGGCGTGCGCCAGGCGTTTCCGCCCGGAGACACGCTTAACATCCGCACACGCCGCGCCGAGCAGCAGCTTGCACGCGAGCAGGCGCGCCTCGAGATCGGGCGCCGCAACCTGCTCCGACAGGTTCGTGCCTTTTGGTTTGATCTTTATCTCGCGAATCAGTCGTTGAAAATTCTCGAGGAGTCGCGGCAGCTCGCGAGGCGCGACTTGGAAGCCGCCGAGGGTCGTTACCGCGCCGCCCAGGAAAGTCAGCGCACAGTGTTCGTGGCGCGCCAAGTGCTCGCGCGGGTGAATGAGCGCGAACCGATGCTGCGGGCACAGGCCGCGCGACTGCGCGCGCAGCTTCAGCGCTTCATCGGCGCGGCCGCCCAAGCGCCTCTGCCCGAGGCGCTGCCGGCCTTGTCCGCTCTTCCCGGCGACTTCGACCCCACGCGCCATCCGGAATGGTTGGCGGCGCAGGCCGAGCTCGAGACCATGCGCGCCGAGGTGGACATGGCGCGTCAGGACTACAAACCGGGGGTGATGCTGGATCTTTCCTACGGTTTCCGCCGGCCGATGCCAGACGGCACGGAGCGCCCCAACATGGTGACGGCCATGGTCACGCTCGACCTGCCGATCTTTCGCTCCAAGCGTCAAGATCGGCGGCTTGCCGAAAAGCAGGCGCTGGAGGCCGGTGCGCGCCTCGAAACCGAAGACAAGCGCCGCGAGGTGGAGACCATGTATGCGGCAATGCGCGCCGAGTACGACGCGCTCGCGGCGCGCGCCAAGATTATCGAGGAACAACTGCTGCCCGCCATCCGCCGCGAGACACAGGTCACGATCGCGGGTTTTGCGCGCGAGCAGACCACGCTGCGCGAGGCGCGTCTGAAGGAGTTTGATACCAACCTCGAACTCCTGCGCCTGCGCGTAGATCTCGCCAAGACGCACGCGGAACTTCTGTATCTCACCGGAGATGCGCCATGAATCGCAAACACACTCTCGTGATCGCCGTGCTGTTAGTCGCCGCACTCGGTGCCGCCGCCATCGGGGCGTGGTATGCCCTGTCTGAAAAGAAGTCCCAGGGGGCAGCGACCGCGACCGAGGGCGCGAAAAAGGAACGCAAGATTCTCTATTGGACCGACCCGATGATCCCAGGCTTCAAGAGCGACAAGCCCGGCAAGTCGCCCATGAACATGGACATGGTGCCCGTGTACGACGACGCACAGGGAAGTACTAGTGTCGCGGGAGGCGGGACGCCGGGAGCGACTGGCGGGCCCACGGACGGGACGCCCATCGTCACCGTCCGCCCCGAGATCGTGCAGAACCTCGGCGTACGGACCCACACGGTCACGCGCGGCGCGCCGCCGCGCCGGATGGTGACGACGGGTTATCTGTTCCGCGATGACCAGGGTATGGCCGTGCTGGTTGACGTCTTCGACCGCGACGTAAACCTGGTGCGCCCGGGCCAGCAGGCCGAGGTCCGCGTGTCCGACGTGCCGGGGCGCGTTTTTCCCGGCGCCGTCGACCGCGTGGAGTCTGACATCGACATCGGCCCGCGCTCGCTCAAGGCACGCGTGCGACTGAACCGGCCGGACGCCACGCTCAAACCCAACATGCTGGCCGAAGTCGTGATCCAGGGCGCGCCCGCAGGCAGGCGGTCGCTCTTCATTCCACGCGAGGCGCTCATCCGTACCGGCCAGCGCAACGCCGTGGTACTGCGCTTAAGCGAGGGGCGCTTTCAATCGGTCGAGGTGGTTCCCGGGGTTGAGAGCGACGACTGGGTCGAGATTCTCAAGGGCATCAAGGAAGGCGATACCGTAGTGACCTCGGGCCAGTTCCTGATCGACTCCGAAGCAAATGTGCGCGCGAGCTTCTCGCGTATGCAACCTGCCGAGGGCGAGGAGAAAAAACCGTGATCGCCGCCGTCATCCGCTGGTCGCTCAACAATCGCTTCCTGGTGCTGCTCATCACGGCGATGCTCGTCGCCGGCGGGATCTTCGCAGTCGCGCGCACGCCACTCGATGCGATACCCGATCTGTCGGACGTGCAGGTCATCATCAAGACCAGCTACCCCGGCCAGGCACCGCAGATTGTCGAGGACCAGGTCACCTATCCGCTGGCGACCGCCATGCTCTCGGTGCCGGGTGCGGTCACGGTGCGCGGCTACTCCATGTTCGGCGACTCGTTCGTCTACATCATTTTCGAGGACGGCACCGACCTCTACTGGGCGCGCTCGCGCGTGCTCGAGTACCTCTCGCAGGTGCTGCCGCGGCTGCCGCGCGGTGCGCGCCCGGCGCTCGGACCGGATGCGACCGGCGTCGGCTGGGTGTACGAGTACGCCCTGGTGGACCGCAGCGGCAAACACGATCTTGCGCAACTGCGTTCACTGCAAGACTGGTTCCTGAAATACGAGTTGCGCAAGGTACCCGGCGTATCCGAGGTTGCCTCCGTGGGCGGCATGGTGAAGCAATATCAGGTCGTGGTAAACCCGGTGAAGCTGCGCGCGTATCGGCTCACGCTTGCCGACGTGCGCATGGCGATCGAGAAGGCCAACCAAGAATCGGGCGGTTCGGTGATCGAAATGGCCGAGGCTGAGTACATGATCCGCACGCGCGGCTACATTCAGAGCCTGAAGGATCTGCGCGCGATCACGCTCGGTGTCACCTCCGCGGGTATGCCGATCCGCCTCGAGCAGGTGGCGGAGATCCGTCTCGGTCCCGAGATGCGCCGCGGCATCACCGAGTTGAACGGCGAGGGCGAGGTCGCCGGCGGCATCATCATCATGCGCCACGGCCAGAACGCGCTCGCCACGATCGAGGCCGTCAAAGCCAAGCTTGCGAGTTTAAAGAATAGCCTGCCCGAAGGCGTCGAGATCATTCCGACCTACGACCGCTCGGGGCTGATCAAGCGCGCGGTGAAAAACCTCACCGGCACGCTCATCGAAGAGTTCGCCATCGTGGCGCTTGTGTGTGTGGTGTTCCTGCTCCATCTGCGTTCCTCGCTCGTCGCCATCCTCATGCTTCCGATCGGCATCCTCGTGGCCTTCATCGTCATGACGTCTCAAGGCATCACCGCCAACATCATGTCACTCGGCGGCATCGCCATCGCCATCGGCGCCATGGTGGATGCGGCCATCGTCATGATCGAGAACGCGCACAAGCATCTTGAGCGCGAGCAAGCCACCGAGAAAAACCGCTGGGAGATTATCCGCAAAGCCACCGAGGAAGTGGGCCCGCCGCTGTTCTTCTCGCTGCTCATCATCACCGTCAGTTTTCTCCCGGTGTTTGCATTGCAGGCGCAGGAAGGCCGGCTGTTCTCGCCGCTCGCCTTCACCAAGACCTACGCCATGGCCGCCGCGGCCGGGCTGTCGGTGACGCTGGTGCCCGTGCTCATGGGTTACCTCATTCGCGGCCGCATCCGATCCGAGCACGAAAACCCCGTCAACCGCATTCTGCTCAGAGCCTACCGCCCGCTCATCGAACTCGTACTGGTGCACCCGAAGAAGGTGATGGGAGTCGCCGCCGTGCTCATCGCGCTCGGCGCCATTCCGGTGATGAAGGTCGGCACCGAATTCATGCCGGATATGTACGAGGGCGATCTCCTCTACATGCCAACGACGCTACCGGGACTCTCTTCCGGCAAGGCGCAACAAGTGCTGCAGCAGACCGACCGGGCACTGAAAACTCTCCCGGAGGTAGCGACGGTATTCGGCAAGGCGGGACGCGCCGAGTCCGCGACCGATCCCGCGCCGCTGTCCATGTTCGAAACCGTGGTGCAGCTTAAGCCCAAGTCCGAGTGGCGCCCGGGCATGACCACGGAAAAACTTGTCGCCGAGATGAACGAGCTGGTGAAGTTCCCGGGACTGTCGAACGTCTTCGTGCCGCCCATCAAGACGCGCATCGACATGCTTACCACCGGCATCCGTACCCCCGTGGGAATCAAGGTCGCCGGTTCATCGTTGGCGACCATTGAGAGCGTCGGTCGCGAGATCGAGGAGGTCATGCGCACGATCCCGGGCACGACCTCGGTGTACGCCGAGCGACTCACCGGCGCGCGCTACGTGGACATTAAGATCGATCGCAATCGCGCGGCACGCTTCGGGCTGAACATCATGGACATCCAGGATACGGTAGAGACGGCGATCGGTGGGATGAACGTGACCGAAACGGTTGAAGGGCGCGAGCGCTACCCGGTGAACCTGCGCTACCCGGCCGATATTCGCGACTCGTTCGAGCGGCTGCGGGTGTTGCCGATAGTTACCATGAGCGGGGTGCCGATTCCGCTCGCTGAGGTGGCCGAGGTGCGCATCGCCGACGGCCCCGACATGATTCGCTCCGAGAATGCGCGTCTGTCCGGCTGGATCTACGTGGACTTCCGCGACCGCGACATCGGGTCTTATGTCGCCGAGGCGCAGAAGGCGGTTGCGGAGAAGGTAAAGCTGCCGCCCGGCTACTCGCTAATCTGGTCCGGTCAGTACGAGTACCTGCAGCGTGCCATGGAACGGCTTGCCATTGTGGTGCCGGTCGCCGTGACGATCATTTTGTTCCTCTTGTATCTCAACTTCCGCAATGCGATGGAGGTACTCATTATCGTCATCACCCTGCCGCTCGCCCTGGTCGGGGGTTTCTGGCTGTTGTATTTGCTCGGCTACAACCTGTCGGTCGCAGTGGCCGTGGGCTTCATCGCGCTCGGGGGGGTGGCCGCCGAGATCGGCGTGGTGATGCTCGCCTACCTCGATCAGGCCCTGAAGCATCGCGCGGAGGCGCGCGCGCAGCGCGGCGAAAAGCTGACACGCAAGGACATCCACGACGCGGTTACCGAAGGCGCGCTGATGCGTATCCGTCCTATCATCATGACCAACACCGCGATCATCGCGGGCTTGCTCCCGATCCTCTGGAGCAGCGGCGCCGGCTCCGAGGCGATGCAGCGCATTGCCGCGCCGATGGTCGGTGGCATGCTGAGCGTGGCGGTGCTCACCCTCGCGGTGATTCCGGCGGCGTACCTGTTGTGGCAAAACCGACGGCATAGGGTGGACTAATGTCGAAAAGGACGCGTAGCTTTTGCACAGGCGCCTGTCTGCGCCCGACTTCCCTGACGTTCCTCAACTTATTAGAGAAAGGAACAGGAAAATAAAACGAGCCACTAGTCTGACACTCATCCGCCCACGAGAATGAAGTAAACCTGTCTCACCAAAGAGTCGGAGGGTGCAGCGTGCTCTATCAGGCAGTCAGAAGTCTGTTTTGAACCGCAATCAACCTACTAAAGGGAAAACCATGAAAACGCCTTTCCATATCATCGCTTCGATCGCCGCGGCATTGTTTGCCGTTATGTCGGCGGGCGCCTACGCTGCGCAAGACAAGCAATCCGGCAATGACGCCAAGAAGGAGGTCTGCTTCAAGATGCATGCGAAGCTGATGTCCAAGCCGGCTTTGATGAATATTAACGACTGCTGGCGCGTACACGCCTACTTGATGGACAGATAATGTCCATGCAGTAGGCGATTATTTCTTTTCTGTTGTTGGTTCAAGGTCTGTTCCATCGAAGGGTGGATGGAACGGATCAGAGATAGGAAAGCGGTGTAGCCGGCAGAAAGAACAGTGGAAGACGTAAAGCAGATGTCCGGGTTTGGTCTCCGGCCATCCGGCTTGATCGCATGGCTCGAACGGCCGTTCGGATGGAACCGCACCGCGCTCGCGCCGTGTTCTTCGGTTCTGCGAGTCGATTGCTTTCGTGTGCACTCGCGCGCTAGTTGCGTCGCTGGATTTCTATCGTCACATGGGCGATTTCCCCGTGTACCGACAGCCACTCCCTGACATGCTTTGCGCTGAGGTGATCGTCACGTGTTACCAGGCTCAGCGCACAGGCCCAGGCATATTTGCCGACGCGCCATACGTGCAGATCCGTGATCCGCGTCATGCCGTCGGCAGCGCGCCGGTCGATCGCTTCGCGAACTTCTTCAACGACCGGATGATCCATTTCGCGATCGAGCAGTACCTTGCCGGTTTCGCGAAGGAGACTGCGTGCCCACAGCCCAACGATGACCGCGCCGACGAGTCCCATGACCGGGTCGAGCCAAGACCACCCGAACCACCAGCCGCCGGCGAGCGCCGCGATGGCCAGGACCGACGTCGCCGCGTCCGCCGTGACATGTACATACGCTGATTTCAAATTCAAGTCGTGGTGTGCATGACTATCGTGCGCGTGGTCGTTGTGCGCATGCGAATGGGTATGTGCGCCACGCAAAATGATCGCGCAAACGATGTTGACCAATAAGCCAATCGTACCGATGATGATCGCTTCGACGTAGTGGATGGGTTGAGGCATCGCCAGACGTTCGAGCGACCCGACCACCATCATCGCGGCCACGACGAGCAGGAAGATCGCGCTGGCAAAACCGCCGAGCACCTCGATTTTCCACGTACCGAAGGCGAAGCGCTTGTCCTGCACATACCGGCGCGCGGCGGCATAGGCAAAGGCACTCAGGCCGATCGCGACCACATGCGAGCTCATGTGCCAGCCGTCGGCCAATAGCGCCATGGAGTTAAACCACCAACCGCCGATGACTTCTACGATCATCATGACCGCCGTGATCCAAGTCACCGCGCGCGTGCTTCGTTCGGCGGCGTCGCTGCCTTGATCGAAAACGTGGTTATGCATCCAAGGCGATAAATCGTCGGTGTGTATCATGGCTCTCCTCGCTATTCTCTACATAGATTCATTACGACGCCCCTATCCTACCTTGCGTTCGGCGAACCGGGGAATGAAAACCCAATCTCGGTAACGCCGTCGAGGGAGCGGACGAAGACACTGCCGCCGTGCATCTGCACGATGGCCTTGACGATCGCCAATCCCAACCCATGACCTTGGTCGCGGTGGCTGCGCGCCGGACCGGCGCGATAGAAGCGGTCGAAAAGCTGCGGCAGATGTTTCGCCGGAATTGAAGGACCCGGGTTTCGCACGCGCACGCTCGCCGAGCCCCCCTGGTCGGCAATCGCGATTTGGATGCTGTTGCCCGTTGCCGTGTAGCGCAACGCGTTCGATACCAGATTCGTCAGCGCCCGGCGCAGCAGTCCGAGATCTCCGGCAACGGTTGCCTTTCCGTCGATCGTAAGGGTAATTTGGCGTTCCTCCAGGACCGACTCAAAAAACTCCGCGACGTCGCGTGCGACGCTGTCGCACTTCTGAGTCTGGTCTTGAGTGCCTCACCGGTTTGGGCCACAACGCATAACACCGGGTAAGCGGGCGGCACGCAAAAAGCAAAACCAACTCGCTGCGAGCGACAGCGTCATGGCGGAGGGTGAGGTGCGCAAGTTGCCCACCGCATCGGCGCTTTGTTTTTGCAGTGACCGCCAAGGCCGATGGGACACTGCGCATTGCGCCAAGTAAGATACTTGAATTAGCCAGGTCGCGCTTAGGGAACCGGATTGACCCTTTTGGATGTGTAGCTAACAGCGGAAAGAAGACGTGCAGGACAACATCAATATCGTCGTACGGCCGGCGCCGCAGCCGATAGCTTCCGGGCGTTACGTGGAGATGTGCGAGCACAAGGGTATCGGTCACCCGGACACGATAACCGACGCGGTCTGCGAGGCGGCGGCCTGCGAGCTGGCATCGGTCTATCGGAAAGAGTTCGATCAGGTGCTGCACTTCAATGTGGATAAAGGGTTGCTCATCGCGGGGCGCAGCCAGCCACGATTCGGCGGCGGACGAGTGATAAAGCCGCCACGCATCATCGTTTGCGGCCGCGCGGCGAATCCGGGCGGCCGCCTCGATCTGCGCGCGGTCGTGACCGACGCGGTGCGGCGTTATCTCGAACGAAATATTCGCGCCGATACACGCGCTTTCTTTATCGAGCCGGCAATCGAGGAGGGGAGCCAGAGCTTGCAGCAGCTCTTTGCCGACCGGAATAAGATGGTACGCGCCAACGATACGTCGTTCGGCGTCGGGTTCGCGCCGCTTTCCACATTGGAGCGCAACGTGTTGCAGTTGGCGGCGACGCTACGGTCGGCCGAGTTTCGGACGGCGTTCCCCGCCGCCGGCGACGATTTCAAGATCATGGGGCTGCGAACGGGCGCCTCACGGACTTTCACGGTGGCTGTTGCCATGATCGATTCCCATGTCGAGGACGTCGCGCACTACTTCGATATCAAACGGCGCGTACGCGAGTATCTGGCGAACCGATTGGGCGAGGATTGCACCCTGCACATTAACGCGCTGGACGACCCCGGCGCGCACGATGAAAGTGGATTGCATCTAACGGTCACGGGCTTGAGTGCCGAAATGGGCGACGATGGACAGGTCGGGCGCGGCAATCGAGTGAACGGACTCATTACGCCGGGACGGCCGATGTCGCTCGAAGCCGCGGCCGGCAAGAACCCTGTCTCTCACGTCGGCAAGATATACAGCGTGCTCGCGCATCAACTGGCGGCGGCAATCTGCGACCAGATTCCGGAGGTGACTGACGCTACGGTGCAACTGCTGTCGCGAATCGGCGAGCCGCTCGACCGGCCGCAAGTGGTGAGTGTCGAGTTGTGCGCGAACGGCGACATCACGCAGACCTTGCAGAACAAAGTGGCGGCCGTTGTTACAGACGGGCTCGCCCGCGCCGCTGACCTTACCGACCGATTAGCGCGAGGAGCGATTCCTGTTTACTAGCATGGGACGTGTGCGCTCCATAATGAGGGCGTCCGGCAGACAGATCGGTTACGGTTTTTGCCAGTGCGAGGCCTTTTCCGCGCCGCGTTGCAGCCGTCGGTTCGAGACGTTGATCCGCATCAAAGCTCATGAGTGCGATGTGCGTATATTTACGGTAGCTGCTGAGGAACAATGACAACCTACTAAGTTGACTTAGATCAATATTTATCTTCGCGTGGCCAGTAGCATACGAATTGTTACCTTGAAGAAGAGCAGGAATGAAAAAAGCGTTACTCGTGTTGCTTGCGCTGCTGCTGATGTGGGCTCCCTTGCAGAGCTACGCGCACGGCTCATGTGGCGACGAGGACCAATCTGAAAGTACGCAAGCGCTTGGTTGGAACGCGGCTTCCAAGGACGGCGACCAGTTGTCTAATGATCCCTGTGATCAGAGCGAAGGATGCTCCTGTTGTAGTCTTTTGTGCATGCAACACTGTTCGGCCTGCGCGCAGGGAATCGCCACTTATAACGGACTAATCACGAAAAGCCCTGCCACGCTCTGGCGTCCGGCAGTTACCCTGCATTACTTCAGCGTAATTCTCCCCACCGACACTCACCCCCCGCAGATCCCAGCCTGACCAAGCCGGGCTCTTGTCGAGCCTGTTATTTCTCACAATCGCCCCTTGGGCGAGGAAGTTGGTGAGGAAGTCACTGTGGATACATGCGTAACACCGACGTGCGTTAACCGCGGCGCAGTAGCGTCGCAAAATCGTGAGCACGGAGCAGAGCTTCGGGTATCCGTAGCAATAAATGGGTCCACGCCAGCGACGCGAACCAGGAGAAAGTGCAATGGAAACACAACAGGTACGTGAGCGGGCAAGCGCACTGGGAATCGATTATTCCATCGATGTATCGAAGTCGAAGCTCGTGCGCGCGATACAACGCCGTCTCGGGCAGCCGCCATGCTTCGCCGATGATGAGGAGCGATTCCTTTGTACGGACGACCGTTGTTCGTGGCGCAAGGACTGCTTCACACCGATCGCGGAGTGGAGGCGCTGACAGCAACAGGAGACCCGAATCGTGGTTGAGAAGAAGCGAGGACAATTTATAAAGATGTGCAGCACCCGCGGCATTTATCGCTTGCGGCCGGCAGCAGTGGTGCTGATCGCAGCCTTAGCGGTTCAAGCTTGCAACACGGCGACCGGCCGCCCTGCGAGCGACAACGGCGCCACGGCGATGAGCGCGGAGCAGATGACCGCGCTGATGCGTGAGATGTCATTTCGCATGATCGAGTTGTCAGACCAGATGGCCGAGCAAAATGCGAGCGCCGAGCGGCAGCAGGCGATGCTACTGGAAATGACGGAGACCGCCGCTGTCCTGAAGCGCATGGCAATCAGTACGAGCGCCGCCGACGTCAACATGCAACTTCGCATCGAGCACATGCGGCGGCGCGTCGATGAAATGATACGGCAAATGCCGGTGGTGCACGCGAGTCAGTAGCGCCAGGCACAGACGAGTAAGCAATCCAGAGGAGACACGATATGAAACGGGAAATGTTAAAGCGGTTGGGGTTCGGTGTAATCGCATTGAGCGCGGCGGTCGCGCTGGTAAGCCATGCGGCGCAACCTGGCGCGGCGGGAGATAAAGGCGTGGCAGTACCCGAGTCGCAGCAAATGTCCGCCATCGTGCATGACATGTCGGTTGAAATGCGCGAGATGGCCGATCAGCTCTCGAAGGGCAATCTGAGCGCGCAGCGGCAGAAGCTGGCCGCCAAGCACCTGCGTGAGATGGCCGACATGACGAACGAGTTGTCGGGGATGATAGGTCACGATGTGATGGCGGGCGGCGAGATGCCGAAACAAACGGCCCAGATGCGCAAGCGCATGGACGCAATTCGGCATGACATGCGGGTCGCTCCGTCAACCCACTAGCCGCAGCACTTTCTTGGGAGTCGGTATGCGCAATCAATTCAAGAGGAGGTCGGTGTGAACACACAACTCATCTCGCGCGAGCATCTACCGATCCGCGACACCGCGCGGCTCGCGCAAATCCTGCGCATCGCCGCGCGCCATGGGCTTGGCCACTACGTCGAGCGATTGAACCTCAAGGGCTATCTCGCCGGCGGACGCGCGCCGGAGCTTGCGGGCACGAGCGAGGCGCGCCGGCTGCGCGTGGCGCTCGAGGCGCTTGGGCCGTCGTTTGTGAAGTTCGGCCAAATGCTGAGCACGCGCCGCGACTTGTTCGGCGATGATGTGGTTGCGGAACTTCAGGCTTTGCAGGACAAGGTGCCCCCGTTTCCGGCCTCCGACGCGCGCGCCATCATCGAGCAGGAGCTCGGTCGCCCGGTCGAAGAACTGTTCGAGCACTTCGACGATACGCCGCTCGCCGCCGCTTCCATCGCGCAGGTGCATTGCGCGCAGCTTGCGGACGGCACTGACGTCATCGTCAAGGTGCAGCGGCCGGGCATTGAGGAAACGCTGCGCGCGGATATCGACATTCTCTATTTCCTGGCGCGCCTGCTCGTGCGCTTTGTCCCGGAGAGCCGGCGCTACGAGCCGATCGCGCTGATCGATGAGTTCGCCGATCACATTGCGGACGAGCTCGACTTCACGCGTGAAGGCCGTTACGCCGAGCGTTTCGGCGCGAACTTTCGCGACGAGCCCGCGGTTTACGTACCGCCCGTGTATTGGGAGGCTTCGAGCCGGCGCGTGATCACCATGGCGCACAGCCACGGGCAGCGACTCAGTGCCGAGTATCCTGCTGATGCCGCGGAACGTACGCAGCTCGCCGATACCTTGATGCGGTTGTTTCTCGTACAGATCTTCGAGCACGGTTTCTTCCACGGCGACCCGCATCCCGGAAACTTGTTCTACCTTCCCGACGGGCGCATTTGTTTCCACGATTTCGGTATCGTCGGGCGGCTGTCGACGCGCGATCAAGAACATCTGCGCGATCTCTTCTTCGCGGCGGTGACGCGCGATTCGCAATGGCTCGCCGACGTCTATCTGGAAATGGGCGGAGCTTCTCCCCAAACCGATCGAGTTGCGTTTGCGAAAGATCTCGCCACCGCGCTCGAAGAATATTACGCGGCGTCCGCGCGTGGCACGTCGTTCGGCACGGTGCTGCAAGAATTCATCCGGCTCGGTAATCGCTATCAGATCCGGCTGCTGCGCGAGACGCTGCTGGTCGCGAAGGTGTTCATGATCCTTGAATCCGTCACGCGCACGCTCGATCCGTCGTTCGACATGTTCGTGGCGTTTCAGCGCCATGCACCGGCCATGATCGTGCGCGACCTGCTGCCTACGTTCGATCGCGAGCGCGGACTCGCGAAAGTCTACCGATTGCTGAGCGGTCTGCGGCACATGGCGAGCGAGCTGCCCGACGCATTGGCGGCGCTCGTGCGCCAGCTGCGTCAAGGGGAGGCGACGCTGCACATACGCCACGAGCCGCTCGCGAGCCTGGAGCAACACATCGATCGCGCCAGTAACCGCTTGAGCCTGAGCTTGATCATCGCCGCGGTTGTGATCGGCTCATCCCTCGTGATGACGTTTCATGCCGGGCCACACTATGAGGAAATTCCAGTGATCGGTTTGGTCGGTTACCTCATCGCCGCCGTCATGGGTCTCGGCTGGGCGATCGCGATTCTGCGGTCGGGGAGATTTTGACATGGCGAAGAAGGCGCTGAATGCAATGAGTCAGAACCAGCCGCGGATCGGTATGGTGTTAAGTTCCGGCGGAGCCCGCGGTGTGTACGCACACACCGGTTTCCTGCAAGCGCTCGAGGACATGGGCATTGCAGTGGCGGCCGCCGCGGGTTGCAGCGCCGGCGCCGTCGTGGGCGGCATCGCTGCCAGTGGCACCGACCTCGCTGCCTGGTCGGCGACACTCGCGCGCCTCGACAGCCGGCGCTTCTGGACACCGGACCCGTGGCCGGTGTTTCTGTGGCAGCTCGCGGTGCGTCGGGGTCGCGGCTACACGGGCCTTTCCGGTACCGAGGCGGCGATTGAATTTTGTCGCAGCCAGCTCGCGGTGCAGACCTTCGAACAGTGCCGCTATCCGTTTCATACGCTGGCCGTGAGTCTGGGGCGCGGGCGCAAGGCGATGTTCTCCTCGGGCGAGCTGGCGCCGCGCATGGTGGCGAGCGCCGCGATGCCGCTACTTTACCGGCCGGTGGAGATCGACGGCGACTGGTACTGCGACGGCGCGCTCGTGGATCTCGCGCCGATGGATGCGATCTGCTGCCGGCACGACCTGGACGCGCTCATCATCCATCACGTCGCGGCGCGCTACGCCGGCGCGGACGAGATTACGCGCCTGCGGGCGCGGCCGTGGGCGTTCCTGGAGATACACGGGCGGCTGCTGTTTTGGCGCCGGCCCTGGTATCTGTCGGATGAGCGCCTGACGTTTCACCGCTGTCCCTGCCGATGCGGCGCGGCGGTGATCGTGATCGAGCCGAAATTGCCGGAGCTGCCCTGGCCCGTGACCGAGGGCGGGCCGCCGGTGCAGGCCGCGGCGCGGGAGCAGACGCAGGCACTGCTGCGGCCGTATCTGGAAGCGCTCTTAAGCGATCCGCGAATTCGCCTACCGGCACCGCAACTCCCGACAACTGACGTGCGCACACCAAAGGATGAAGTCTGTGAACAGAGTTAGATCAGGGTGCCGGTCGAACGTGTCCGTGCTTGTGGACAGCAGCCCGTGGGCGTGCGAGTTGTCGCCAGGTGAAGTGCTCGTAGACGCCCGACCAGTACAGGCCGAAGGCGATCGCCCACAACAGTTCTTCGAGTGGCATGCCGAAGAGCCGCGCGCCAGAGGGCGCCGGCATGTCGAAATAGTCGAATCCACCCGTGCCGTTTACGGCGCGGCCATTACACGCAGTTCATTCGAGGAGGGATGTCATGAAAGATTCACGTTGGAGTGTGTACGCGGCGTCGCTCGCGACGACCGCGGGTGTGGCGTATGTCCTCTGCGCCATTTTCGATGCGCTATTTCCGCCGTTCGGCCTGATCCGCTGGTTGGCACAGGCCAGTCCCTGGCCGATCTACGGTAGCGCCGTGGCATTTGTTACCGGATTGGTGGCGTTCACCGTCGCTGGTTTCGTGCTCGGCGCGTTTTACGGGATCGCGTGGGGGTTCTGGAGCAAACGGCTGAAATGAGTGACCCGATATTTTTTTCCGCAGTGGGAAGGTTAGTACCGCAATCGGCGAATGCGCAACCGGTGAGGAGGGTAGATGAAACGGCGTTATCAGAAAGGAGACGCGGGCGCGGCCATGCTGGTCATGATGGTGGTCGTGATGCTGGGAGCGCTTTTCTGGCACGACCGCGGCGGTCACATGCAGGAAGCGCCGGGTGTGGAGCGCACCGAGAAAACCGCACAGGAGCTGCTGGACGAGGCGTACGCCCGCGGGCAGATCACGCGCGAGGAGTATCTGCGCAAGCGCGCCGATCTTGCGCCGGCGCCTCGGTGACCTTTCGATTTCGGTCAAAACCCATGAACCCCTGTCTGGACAGATTGCATCGATGAAACGACCAAGGCGGATCTTATGATGACGAGGATCAATCAATTTATGCCACGCATTGTTTGTGCAAGCGGCGCACGCGTCGATGGGAGGCGGTATGGCCACTGACCCAGTATGCGGCATGGTGGTTACGGAGAAGACCGCGGCCGGTAGAACCGTCCACGCGGGAACGACCTACTACTTTTGTTCCGCCAATTGCTTGAAAAAGTTTCAGGCCAATCCCGCCGCGTATGTGGCTAGCGACACCAACGTCATCCCCATGAAAGTCGCCGTCGGACAGAGCCATGCTGCGCACCCGGCGGCGCGCGCGCCGACACCAGCGGCGGTTGTCGGACGCGCCCACGCTAAGGCACCGCCCGCAAAGGCGGGGAAAGAGATGGCGAAGGATCCGATTTGCGGGATGGTCGTCGACAAGAGCACGGCGCTAAAAACCGAGCGCGGCGGGCGCACGTACTACTTCTGCTCCGCCGGGTGCCAGCGCACCTTCGAGTCGCCCGAGCAAGAACTGAAGTCGATGAAGACGCGCATGATGATCGCGCTCACCGGCGTGCTCGCGCTCGCGATCCTGCGCGCCGGCGCGTTTCTCGCGCTGGCCGCCGGCGCGACGATCGTGACGTGGGCGCCGATCCCGGCGCTGCCGTGGTTCACCTGGGGCATGTGGCTGTTCATTCTCGTCACGCCGGTGCAATTCATCGGCGGCTGGAGCTTTTATGTCGGCACCTGGAACGCGATCAAAACGCGCTCCATCAACATGGACACGCTGATTGCGCTCGGCACGACCGTGGCTTATGTCTACAGCGTCGCGGTGCTGTTCTCCCCCGAAGTGCTCCCCGTGAAGGTCGAGGAACGCGACGTCTACTTCGAAGTGTCGGCCGTGATCATTGCCTTCGTGCTGCTTGGCAAGTACATGGAGGAGCTCATCAAGAAGCGCTCCTCCGCCGCGGTGCGCAAGCTGCTCGATCTCAAACCCGCTTCGGCCTGCGTCATACGTAATGGTCAGGAAATGGAAGTCCCGGCCGATACGGTTCTCGCCGGCGATGTATGCGTTATCCGCCCCGGACAGAAAATTCCCACCGATGGCGTGGTGCTCGAAGGCAGTTCGTCGGTCGATGAGTCGATGCTGACCGGCGAGTCGATGCCGGTCGAGAAGCGTGCGGGGTCCGAGGTCATTGGCGGCACGCTGAACCGCAGCGGACTGCTGCATTGCAAAGCGATCCGCGTCGGCGCCGAAACCGCGCTCGCGCAAATCATCAAGCTGGTGGAAGACGCGCAGTCAAGCACGGCGCAGATCCAGCGCGTCGCGGACCAGGTGACGGCGAAGTTCGTGCCGGCCGTGATCATCGTCGCATTCGCCGCATTCTTCGGGTGGTGGGCGCTCGGTAACTTCCCGCAAGGGCTGCTCGCGTTCATCGCCGTGCTCATCATCTCGTGTCCCTGCGCGCTTGGGGTGGCGACCCCCGCGGCATTGATGGTTGGCGTCGGCAAGGGCGCGGAGGCGGGCATTCTGATCCGCGGCGCCGAGATTCTCGAACGCGCCAAAAAGCTCACGACCGTCATCTTCGACAAGACCGGCACGCTGACTCGGGGCGAACCCAATGTCACGGACATTGTCGCGCTCGGGGAGGCAAGCGAGGAGCAGGTGTTGCGCTTCGCGGCGGCGATTGAATTGGGGTCCGAACACCCGCTCGGTCAGGCGATCGTGCGCGCGGCCAAGCATCGCGAGCTGGCGTTACCGAAGATCGAGAAGTTCGCGGCCATCGCCGGCCACGGGATAGAAGGAACAATCGAGAACCGCGAGGTATTGCTGGGCAACCGCCGCCTGTTCGCGCGCGAAGGCATCGATGTAAAACCCGCCGAAGAAACGATGATCCGGCTCGAAGCCGAAGGCAAAACCGCGATGCTGGTCGGCACCGACGGCAAGCTTGCCGGAGTCATCGCCGTGGCGGACACCTTGAAGCCCGAAGCGAAGGAAGCGGTCGCGGCGCTGCGCGCGGAAGGCATCGAGGTCATCATGCTGACGGGCGACAACGAGCGCACCGCCAAGGCCATCGCGCGCGAGCTTGGCATCGACAACGTTATCGCCGAAGTTCTGCCGGGCGACAAGGCCAAGGTCGTTCAGAACTTGCAGCAGCAGGGCAAGTCGGTCGCCATGGTCGGTGACGGCGTGAACGACGCCCCGGCGCTCGCGACCGCCGACATCGGCGTCGCCATCGGCTCCGGATCGGACGTGGCGAAGGAAACCGGCGGCATCGTGCTCATCAAGAACGACGTGCGCGACGTCGTGCTGGCGATCCGCCTGTCGCGCGCGACGATGCGCAAGATCAAACAGAACCTCTTCTGGGCTTTCATCTACAACTCGATCGGCATACCGATAGCGGCGTTCGGCTTTCTCAACCCGATTATCGCGGCGGCCGCCATGGCGCTGTCGTCGCTTTCGGTGATCGTCAATTCGGCGCTGCTCAAGCGCCTCAGGCTCACGATATGAAAAGCGACACTCCGCGTTCCCGACGTTCCTATCCCATGGCGCTCTGTGCGCTCGGCATGGCGGCGATTGCCGTCTTCGTCCTCGTGTGGTGGGGCGTCACGCCGTTAACGGCGATTGTTGCCGTCGCGCTCTTGGCGTGCCCGGTTGCCGGGCTTTACGCATGGTGCGCGTCGCGCCGTGCCGAGCGCGAAATCGACGCGACTCGATTCATGCGGAGAGGACCATGAAGTACTTCAAATCGCTATCGCTTACTAGAAGGAGCATGCAGCCATGAAGTGGAAGACCTCAACATCAGTATTCGTGGTCGCGGCTGTCGTGGCGGCGACCATCGTCGCATGGCACTGGCTCGACGTCCCGTCCGCCGTTCCGACTCCCGCCGTGGCCGACGTTATTGTTTACAAAGACCCGCAGTGCGGTTGCTGCAACAAATGGGTGGATCATCTGCGCCGAAACGGCTTCCACGTGACGACACAGAATGATCTGCACGTTGACAAGATCAAGTCGGCGCAAGGGATTCCCGCTGAGCTCGGTGCTTGCCACACAGCGATCGTCGAAGGCTACGTCGTCGAAGGCCACGTTCCGGCCGACACGATCAAGCGCCTGCTGCGCGAGCGGCCCGCGATCAAGGGAATCGCCGTGGCAGGCATGCCCGCCGGCTCGCCCGGCATGGAGGGTCCGTATCACCAGCGCTACAACGTCATGAGCTTCGATGCCAGCGGCAAGACCGAAATTTATGAGAAACACTGAACGCATCCCAAACGCAACAAAAACCGGTAGAAATAGGAGACGCGCATGAACCACGACCACTCGCCCAATGAGACCCCTTTCTGGCGCTCGCGCTCGACGTGGGCGTTCCTCGGCTTCTTCGCCATCGCCGGGTTCTTTTTATTCACCGAGCACCGGGCGCACGTGTTCGTCGCGCTGCCGTTCATACTGCTCGCGCTCTGTCCTTTGCTCCATATTTTTGGGCACAGCGGGCACGGTGACCATGGCGCGCCTAGTGGCGAAACCAAACGGGGAGGCGGCCATGAACACTGAGACGGCGCCGGCTTATGGGTTGTGGTCGCTGGTTATCATCAACTCCGCGATCTTCATCATCTTCGCGTTCAGTTTTGCCAAGCCACAGTCGAAACGCGACTGGCGTTCCTTCGGCGCGTTCTCGGCGTTCATCGTGGCGCTCTTCACCGAGATGTACGGCTTTCCGCTCACGATTTACTTGCTGTCCGGCTGGTTACAAAGCCGCTTTCCCAACGTGAATTGGTTTTCGCACGACGCCGGTCACTTGCTCGAGATGATCTTCGGCTGGAAGGCGAATCCTCATTTCGGGCCGTTTCATATCTTGAGCTTCATCTTCATCGGCGGTGGGTTCTTTCTGCTGTCGAACTCGTGGCGCGTGCTGTTCGCCGCGCAGAAGAATCGCACGCTCGCGATCACGGGTCCGTATGCGCGCATCCGTCACCCGCAGTATGCCGGTTTCGTTCTCGTCATGTTCGGTTTCCTGTTGCAGTGGCCGACGCTGCTTACGCTCGCGATGTTTCCCGTGCTGGTCTACATGTACGTACGGCTCGCGCGCTACGAGGAGCGCGAGGTGGAGCGCGAGTTCAGTACGGAATACCGCCGGTACGCCGCCAGCACGCCGGCGTTTATTCCGAAGTGGCAAACGCTTTTCGCGGAGCAGTCGGGTGGCGGAAGGCATTCGTAGTCACGATGGGAGCAAGTCTTATGAGGCAATCGGTCGCTGTCGGATCGAGAACCCCGAGAAGACCCTGAAAAGGGAACGACCCTAATCGACGTTTCGCAGTAAAGGAGGATGTCATGCAAAGCACTATTCGGCGGAAGTGGATCATTGGATTTCTATTCGCGGTACTGGCCCTGCCGCTGTACGCGGCCAAACACACCGGACCGGCGGCGGGAAGCGGGCCGGGCATGCAGCAGATGTCGGGGATGATGCACGACATGAGTGGCATGATGACGGACATGTGGGCGCAAATGGAGGGGGCGAAGCTCACGCCCGAGCAACAGAAGCAAATGGCCGAGCGCATGAAGCAAATGGCACAAATGATGGACATGATGTCCGGTATGACGGCCAAGGGAATCACGACGAATCCCGATCAACAGAAACAGATGGACCAGATGCGCCGGCAATTGGATCAGATGATGCCGGGGGGCGCTGGCAAGAGGAAATAGTGGAACAGGACGGTCACTATGAAAGATTCGCGGCTGGGACGATTCGCTTCCTCCGTTGGGCTGTCATTGGCACTCACGAGCTTGGCGACCGCCGTGCTGGCGATCGTTATCAAAACACATGCGCCGTTTCGAGGATGGGTCGCGCGCCTGACAGGCGATTATTTGACGATGCACGCGCTGTTTATCGTATTGCTCTTCGTTCTGCTTGGGCTCGTATTGGGTCTGATGTACGACTGGCAGATAAAACCGCGCGTGCTCGCAGTGCTGATTGTTTTGTCGCTGCTGGTAAGTGGTTTGATCGTTGCCATTTTGTCCACTGGGTGAAGCACGCGAGCGCGTCGTTATTGGAGCCGGTAATGAGTCAGAAACTCGTCTCATCGCTCGTGCTGATGCTGCTAATGGGCGTCACATCGCTCCCGGTCAGCGCAGCGAACCCAACGTCGCGCGTCGTGGACGGCGTCGCGATCTATCTCGGCGTCGTGCCGGCTGGAATCGTACGTGGCCATCCGGGCGAGCATCCGGAAAGCATCATGCACGGTGGGACGGTAACGGGTGACCAGCACATCATGATTGCGCTATTCGACGACAAGAGCGGCAAACGTATCGCGGACGCGGAGGTTTACGCCCGTGTGAAGGGTCCGAAGCGTTTTGACGCGGAAAAGAGACTCGAGCCCATGCTGGTCGCGTCTGCGCCGAGTTACGGCAACTATTTTTCGCCGTATGCGCCGGGTTCGTACCGCATCTCTGTGCGCATCCGTTTGCCCGGCGGCACGCAAGATATACGCGCGGCGTTTACCTGGACCCTCGCGGGTAGTGATTCGTCAGGGCATCTCTAATCCACTCATCAAGGAGGTTTCGACCATGACTCAGCAATCTGTCATTGATACGGAAAAAGTTACGTCGACCAAGCAACACCGCGGCAGCGCCCAATCCGCGCGCCGCGTTGCGGACGGCGCCCGCGCCGACGCGGTCACGGCGGCGGAGCGCGAATGCCTTATTGCGACGGCGGCCTATTCCCGCGCCGAGCGCCGCGGCTTCGTGCCGGGGCAAGAGCTGGAGGACTGGCTCGAAGCGGAACGAGAAATCGAGCGTCAGCTCGGGAGCGATTGAATGCGGCGCGCGCACGTGATGATCGGCGGCGTCTCGCCGTCGA
This sequence comes from Sulfurifustaceae bacterium, assembly GCA_041485885.1. GTDB lineage: Bacteria > Pseudomonadota > Gammaproteobacteria > Acidiferrobacterales > Sulfurifustaceae > JACQFZ01. The sequence goes on along the minus strand of JBGPKL010000005.1, from coordinate 7,106 downwards.
CAGCGGTTCGAAAGTAAACGTTTTTCAACAGGAGGTGGACCATGGCAACCGACCCCGTATGCAAGATGGAAGTAAACCCGGCCAAGGCGGCGGCGCAGGCACAGTATGCAGGGCAGACGTATTACTTCTGCTCGGAAAGCTGCCACCGGGCGTTCACCGCCGAGCCACGGAAGTACGCCGGCGACGCGCCGGGCGGCGGTCACGTGCACGGCGATGAACAACGGCGCGGCTGCTAAGCGGCCGTTGAAAGCTTGATCGCTGAAAGACGTCGCGTGGCCACCGTTGTGGTTCGGATTCGTGGCGGGTCACTAATCAACGGCCGTGACGGGCCACGTGGAGGTGAGCGATGGAATGGTTACAGCAGAACTGGTTCTGGGTGGCGATAGCCGTCTTCTTTGTCGCCGCGCATTTGTTCGGACACGGCGGGCACGGCGGTCATGGCGGCCACGGTGGCGGTTGCGGAGGTGGCCACGATCAACCACGCCGCGGCGAGAAGGAAAAGGAGGGCGAGGAGATGAAGCGGCCCGCGGGTCATCAACACTAACGTGCGAGGAGGCGTCATGCTGAACATCAAGATTGTGTCGTGGGCGCTTGCGTCGTTCGGCGCGTTCACCTTCGTCGTGTGCGTGCTCTACGGTCTCATCGTGCCCGAAAGCCTGCATATGAAAGGCGCGCTCGAGCAGTTGTTGCCGGGATTCACGTGGCTCACGGGGTGGGGTTTCGTCCTCGGGCTGATCGAGAGTTTTCTCTACGGCGCGTACGCGGGTCTGGTGTATGTGCCGATCTATAACGTGTTCGCCCGGCGCTGGGGCGAACGCGCTTAACGACTGCGGAGACAACAACGATGGCCATTCGGCGTTGGTGGTTACTGTTCGCGCGGGCCGCTTGAGGCGGCACGGTAACCTGAAGGAGCTACCCATGCACGTACATGCAGGACATCACGTCGAGACATCAGAACCGATGGAACAGGGCGCCGTCGTCCCATCGACGACTCGCGCGAAGATAGCCAATCACGGAGTCCTTAATATGAAGAATCTCGGAACGATTGAACGGGTGTTGCGGGTGGTGCGCTGGCGGTGTGGGCATTGTGGCTGCTCCTCGGAGGTAGTGCCTTGGTGTGGCAGCTGCTCGATGTCGCCCTGATCGCGCTGGGTGTGGATTTTGTGGTGACCGGCATCCGCGGCTATTGCCCGCTTTACAAGCGGCTGGGTTGGAGCACCGCCCAGTCACAAACGCGGCACTAGCGAACCTCTGAAAATAGGTGTCGTTGCGAGGCGCGGGTTTTGCAACGAAGCAACCTCACAAAGATTGCTTCGCTCGCAATGACGGACGTTGCGACTTAATCAGGAGATATACAGATGCAACACGAGCAGAGCGATGGCAAGCAAGACGGCTGGAAGAGCTGGTTCTGGATGGCTGTCTGCTGCATACCGATGATCGCGATCGTCATCCTGGTTGCGCTCGGTTACTGGAGCTCCCGTTAGCGGTAAAGGGTGTGAGCGGACGCCGCCCCCTTTTTTTCGCGCGGCGCGATCTCGATGACTGACATCACCGACAACTGAAAATTCTTGGAGAAATGAAATGCGCAAATCTTGGATGACCGTCGCCGTGCTGCTTCTGACGATGAGCGTTGGCGGGTGTGGATACAACACACTACAGAGTAACGACGAGCAAATTAAGTCGAGCTGGTCCGAGGTCGTGAACCAGTACCAACGCCGTGCGGACCTGGTACCCAACCTGGTGAATACCGTAAAGGGCTTCGCCGCCCAGGAAAAGGAGGTGCTGCTGGGTGTCACCAACGCCCGCGCCAAAGTCGGCAGTATCCAAGCGACCCCGGAACTCCTCAACAGCCCTGAGGCGTTTGCTAAGTTCCAAGCCGCCCAAGGAGAGCTGTCGGGTGCCTTGTCCAGGCTGTTGGTAGTATCCGAAAACTATCCGCAGTTGAAGTCCGACGCCAACTTCCGCGACCTGCAGGCACAGCTGGAAGGCACCGAAAACCGCATTGCAGTCGCACGCAACCGCTACATCAAGTCGGTGCAGGAATTCAACGTAACAGTGCGCTCCTTCCCTTCCAATCTGACGGCGATGGCGTTCGGATATAAAACGAAGCCCAACTTCGCGGTAGAAAACGAAAAGGAAATCTCTACGGCGCCCAAAGTAGATTTCGGGTCGGTGCCGGCCAAGCCGCAAGGCGAGGCGAAGGGAGCGGCCAAGTGACGATGTTGAACACGGCAAAAGCGTCATTGCTGGCATTTGCGCTTCACTGGTCGCTCATAGCCGGAGCACAAGTCGCTGTCCCGCCGCTGAGCGCGCGCGTCACCGACCAGACCGCCACGCTCACCGCACAGCAGAAGGCTGCCCTCGAGCAGACCCTGCAAGCGTTTGAAGCCAGGAAAGGCAGTCAGCTCGCGGTTCTCATCGTTCCCACTACCGAGCCGGAAACGATCGAGCAATACGCGTTACGCGTTGCGGAGCAATGGAAGGTAGGCCGCAAGAAAATAGATGACGGTGCGGTCTTGGTCGTCGCCAAGACCGACCGCGCGCTGCGCATCGAAGTCGGCTACGGTCTCGAAGGCGCACTGAATGACGCCACCAGCAAGCGCATCATCAGCGAGATTATTACGCCGCGCTTCAAGCAAGGAGATTTCTATGGCGGCATTACTGCCGGGGTCGACCAGATCATCCGCGTAATTGATGGCGAGCCGTTGCCGGAACCCAACGGAAAATCCGCCGGCGGCATTGCGGATATTCAGCAGTTTGTTCCAGTCATCTTAATTCTTGCGCTCGTGATAGGCGGCGTGCTTCGCGCTGTGTTAGGCAGATTTCCGGGCGCGCTCGCAACTGGCGGCGCCGTGGCTGTTGTCGCCTGGTTATTTGCCGGCGCGGTATCCATCGCCTTGGTCGCGGGCGTGATCGCGCTCTTGTTCACGTTGCTCAGCGGCGGTATGGGCGGACTCGGCGTCAGGGGTCATCGTGGAGGATTCGGCACAGGGGGTTTTGGTGGCGGTGGCTTTGGTGGAGGCGGTGGCGGCTTTGGCGGCGGCGGCGCATCGGGTCGGTGGTAACGATGAACATCAAACGCATAACGAAACATCTCCTGCTGACCCACTGGCAGGTCAACCGGGCATTCCCCCGCCAAACCTTGATCGCGATCGAGCAAGCAATCAAAGCGAGCGAAACCGCACACGTCGGAGAAATCCGTTTCGCGGTGGAAGGCGCGCTGCACAGCTTGCCGCTCCTCAAGGGGCAATCCGCGAGAGAACGCGCGCTCGAAGTTTTTTCTCAACTGCGCGTGTGGGATACCGAACACAACAACGGCGTGCTGATTTATCTGTTGCTTGCCGACCGTGACGTCGAGATTGTTGCCGATCGCGGGATTCACTCGAAGGTGGGTTCTCGGGAATGGGAAAACGTTTGCCGCAAGATGGAAGCTGCTTTTAAGCTGGCAAACTACGAAGGCGGAGTAGTCGGCGGCATTCAGGCGGTGACGCAGCATCTGATGAAACATTTTCCCGTGTCCGGTGCTGGTCAGAATGAATTGCCCGACAAGCCCGTGGTGCTTTAGCGTGAATCGGAAAAATCAGATTCGCCAGGTATGTGCCGTGGCTACGGCAAGCGCCGCAGACTGGACGGCTGCGTTCGAATTTCTTCTCGAGGAGAACTCATGTTCAAGCACATTCTGATTCCCACCGACGGTTCACCCGTTGCCAACAAGGCTGCCAAAGCGGGTATCGTGCTCGCACGCCGGCTCGGCACAAAGGTGACAGTGAGCGAGGCTTGATATGGAAATGGAGCGCGATCCGGTGTGCCTGATGCCGCTCAATCCACGCCAGTCTGCCGCGATGATGCAGCACGGCGGCCGGGCGTATTACTTCTGTTCAGTCGGTTGCCGCGACAAGTTTGTGGCGCACCCGGAAACGTTCTTGAACAAGGCGCGGGGGATGCGACTCACCGTCGGGGTCATGGGTTCGGCAGAGCAGACACAGTCGCCGGGCGTCGAGGAGAAGGCGTACGCCTTGGGCAAAGCGATCGGCGAACACCAATTCGTTTTGATCACCGGCGCTTGCCCGGGTCTTCCCTATGCCTGCGCGCGCGGCGCGCATGATGCCGGCGGACTATCGATCGGGATTTCGCCCGCGCTTTCGCTCGATGAGCACGTGCACCGCTACCTTTCGCCTTCGGATGCGTTCGACGTCATCGTGTACACCGGCAGCGGCCTGATGGGCCGCGAGGTCACCAATATTCGCTCGAGCGACGTCGTCGTTATTTTGGGCGGACGCTCCGGCACGCTCGGCGAATTCGCCATTGCGTACGACGAGGGCAAGTTAATCGGTGTGCTCAAGGGAACCGGCGGCATCACCGACCACCTTCCGGAGATCATACGGAGCTTCGGTGAGAAGGTGACCGGTGCGCAGGTTCTGTATGAACCTGATCCGCAGGTGCTCATGCAAAAGCTGGCGCAGACCTACACCGGCGGGCATTACCGCCGGCCGTCGATCTTCTGTGTGGAACATTCGTCGGCGGGAGGATGAGGCTAACCATGTTGTTGACGGTCAACACCGGTAGCTCCTCCGTTCGGCTCGCGGCGTTCACGCCGGATCTCAAGCGTCTCGCTGACGCGCATGATCGTGACGCCGGTGGCGCGGCACCGCGGTTGCGGGCGTTCCTGCACGAGCGGGGCATTTGCGATATCACTACCGTCGCGCACCGCGTCGTGCACGGCGGCGCCACGCTCATACGCCCGTGTGTGGTCGATAAGGAGGTCGAGGCCGAGATCGCGCAGCTGGCCTCGCTTGCGCCGCTGCACAACCCGGTCGCACTCGAATGGATTCGCGCCTGTCGTGACGTGTTGGGCAACGACGTGACACAGGTCGCCGTGTTCGATACCGCCTTCTACGCGCATCTTCCCGAGCGTGCGCGCCGCTACGCGCTGCCGCGCGCGCTTTGCGAGAAGCACGGCCTGCGGCGTTATGGATTCCATGGGCTGGCGCACGAGGCGATGTGGCGACGTTGGCGCGTGCTTCGGCCGGATGTGGCGGATGGCGGGCGCGTCATATCGCTACAGCTCGGCGCCGGTTGTTCGATCACGGCCGTGAAGCATGGCAACCCGATCGATACTTCGATGGGATTTACGCCCCTCGAAGGGTTGGTGATGGCGACGCGGTCGGGCGACGTCGATCCCGGACTGCTCGCATTTCTGCAGCGCGTGGAAGCGCTCACGCCGGAGCAGATGGAGAACCTGCTCACGCGCGATTCCGGTCTGCTCGGAATGGCGGGCGAAGACGACATGCAAGCGTTGCTCGCGCGCGATGACGGTGACGCGAAGCTTGCGATCGAGGTGTACTGCTATCGTGTACGCAAATACATCGGTGCGTATTTTGCCGCGCTTGGCGGCGTTGACGCCCTATTGTTTGGCGGCGGAGTGGGTGAGCACGCCGCCCTTATCCGTTCAAAGATTCTCACAAATCTCGAAGCACTCGGCATCGATTTAGATGAGTCCGTCAATCGCACGGCAGTCGGCGCGGAAACTCGCATCAGCCGTGACAACAGCCGCGTTGATGTGTGGGCGATACGGGTCGACGAGGCGCAGATATTAGCGCGAGCTGCACTCGATCTTCTTACCCGGAACACAATCGCCCAAGGAGTGTCGGGCTGATGTCTTCGGCGCTCGCATCCGTTAGCGCAACCCGCCACGCCGCCGGCTGTACGCCGGTGCTGGCTCGTGTGCCGGAGGCGCTCGAGCTCTATACCGAAGGCGATGCGCTGTATGACGCCATGCTCCGTGCCATCCATTCGGCTACCCGAAGCGTTCGTTTCGAAACCTACATCCTGGTGCCCGATGAAGCGGGGTGGGAGTTCGCCAAGGCGTTGGGGGAGCGGGCAAGCAGCGGTGTCGACGTGCGTGTGCAGATCGACGCGGCGGGTTCGCTGTCGTGGAGGTTCGGTTCGCTCGGCCGGCACTTGAGAAGCAAAGGTGTGCGCCTGCGCTTCTTTCATCGGTGGCGCTGGCGCGATCCTTGGCGCTACAACCGGCGCAATCACCGCAAGCTGCTGGTCGTGGACGACGCCGAGGCGTATATCGGCGGTTTCAACATTCACCGCGAGAGTTCGCGCCGCCTCCACGGCAACAAGCGCTGGCGCGACACGGCGGTGCGCATGCGCGGAGAGCTGGCGCGGCAAGCGGCGCATCTGTTCGATGCCTTCTGGAACGGTGAACGGCGTTGGGAGTGCCAGCCGGCTGAAGGCGCGGGCGCGGTGCTGATGGCGAACAACTCTTTCGGTTGCCGCCATCGATTGTATTGCTGGTTTGCGGAGCGCTTCGCCACCGCGCGCGATCGAATCTATGTGACCACGCCCTACCTCGTGCCGAGTCTGCGCGCGCAGCATGCGCTGGAAGCGGCGGCAGCGCGTGGCGTCGACGTGCGTTTGCTCGTGCCGGGGATTTCCGATGTGGCGATCGTTCAGTGGGCGGCGCACGCGGCGTTCGCACCGTTGCTGCGCGCCGGTGTCCGCATTTACGAGTACCAGCCGCGCGTGCTGCACGCGAAGACCGCGGTGATCGATGGCGAGTGGAGCACGCTCGGCACCGCCAACATGGATTACCGCAGTTTCTTCACCAACTTCGAGGTCAATCTAGTGGCGCGCGACCCCACGCTCGCGGCCGAGCTGGAGCGGCAGTTTCTGGCCGACATCGCCGAGGCTGAACCGGTGGAGCTGCGGCGCTGGTTGCGGCGCGGATGGCCGAGGCGGATGCTGGAAAGCGTCGGGTGGCTGGTGCGCCGGTGGTTATGACAGGCCACGGCGAGAGCCTGGATGAGGCAAATTGATTGGGTGCCACGCTTGAGCAAGAAGACCTGCGATGAACCGTCGAGGGCGAAGGAGACTGTGTGATGGGTGAAACAGCCCTGGAAACCAAATTAGCAGGCGCGCTACCGGCTGATGAAATGCATCGAATCGACGCTTACTGGCGCGCCGCCAATTATCTCTCGGTCGGACAGATTTACTTGCTCGACAATGCGTTATTGAAGGAACCGCTCAAACCGGAGCACATTAAGCCGCGTCTGCTCGGCCACTGGGGCACGACTCCCGGCCTCAACTTTATCTAT
>JBGPKL010000004.1:0-143886 GCA_041485885.1 Sulfurifustaceae bacterium | reverse complement strand
AGTCTCGCGGTAGCGCAATTTTATTCGGCACCCCTGTTGTCGATCTTGTTGCTCGGCACCATCGGCTTTTCATGGTTGTTCAACTACTCGTCGCTGCCGTTTTCCAATCCCGAGCTGCTGAAGCTCAGTGGTGGAGAGGGGTTGCTGGATCTACTGCCGTTCTACACCGCGGAGAAGGCATTCACGGCGCTGGAACATTATGGCCAGGCGGGTCGTGAGCTGTATTTGAGATATCTGGTTGCGGATTTTATCTTTATTCCGTTTTACAGTCTGGGCCTAGCTTTGTTGATGACACGGACCGTCCAAGCCGTGTGGGGCGAGACCGATTCTTGGTTAAGGCTCAATCTGCTTCCATTTGGCATCGCGCTGTTCGACGTCGCCGAGAACTTTTGCATTTTGGCGATGCTCAACATTTATCCGAACACCAACGTGACGCTTGGCACGCTCTCCGGCATTGCCACGTTGTCGAAGACTCTGCTGACACTGGCGACGTTCCTGTGTCTCGTTTACGGAGGACTGATTTTGCTTCTGCGCCGAGTCGGTTCCGCGCGGCGTACTACGTCTAAGCCGTAACACGCTTGCCCGTCACTCTTGAATCGCTGGCCATCGCCGCTGTCATCGTTACCTGCGGCTACTTCGTCTTTGGCGTGCCGGGGTTCGGTGCGGCGCTGGTGACCGTGCCGATCGTTTCGCAGCGCTCGCGGGGCTCGTGATGTGGGACGAGCTTAAGGTCGCGGCGGCTTTACTGCCGTTTGCGTTGTCGGATTGTGGGCGGGAAGTCACGCGCACATGCGCATCTCGCGCGAGCAACTCGGCCGCTTCATCAGCCTGCTTTTGATCGCGACGGGCCTGTCGTTGCTGCTGCGTGCTTTCGCCAACTAGAGGATAGCCCCCATGAACATTGATCTGCACTTCCATCATCTGCCCGCCTTCTTTGTCGAAGAGTTGCGCGATAAAAATCCGTGGGGTAAGACGATCGAACCGGGAGCGGCGGGCGAAGTGCTGCGCGTGGGGAACGCGCGCATCGCGTTGGGTCGCGAACATTGGGATGTCGAGGAGACGTTGCGGCTGATGGACGCGCGTCGCATCGACGTCGCCGCGATCAGTCCGTCGCCACTGCTGTTTCATTTTCATTTGGAGGCGTCGCTGGTTCTGCCGTTGCACCGGCGCATCAACGATCATCTCGCGCGATTGGCGCGCGAGCATCCGAAGCGGTTTGCGCCGCTCGGGACGCTGCCGATGCAAGACCCGGCGATGGCGTTGGCGGAGCTCGAGCGTTGCATGGAGATTGGGCTAAAGGGCGTGGAGATCGAAACCAACATCGCCGGGCGCAATCTCGATGCGCCGGAGTTGCGCCCGGTATTCCGTCGTGCGGCGCAACTCGGGGCGGTCGTATTCCTGCATCCGCTCGCCGTGCTCGGTCAGGATCGGTTGCGCAGTTGGTATCTGTCGAATTTGATCGGCAATCCCACCGACACCGCGGTCGCGGTGGCGAGCTTGATTTTCGGCGGCGTGCTCGATGACGCTCCGGATCTCAACGTCGTGTGCGCGCACGGCGGCGGAACCACCGCTTGCCTGTGCGGCCGCTGGGATCACGGCTGGCGCGTGCGTCCGGAATTGCGCGCGTTGCCGCGCGCGCCGAGCGAGTATCTGCGGCGCCTGCACTACGACACCCTCACGCACTCCACCCCGATGTTGAATCTGCTGCTCGACGTCGTCGGCGCCGATCGCCTCGTGCTCGGTTCCGATTTTCCTTATGACATGGGCAACACCAGCGTCGTCGAGGCGATCGAAACCCATCCGCGGTTAAAACCGAGCGAGCGTACCCAAATCCTCGGCGAGAACGCGCGCAAGTTGCTGCGACTGATTTAACGGTGGAGAAATCGCGCCGAGGCGCGCGGAGGCGATAAAAAACCGGGGTCGCGCTAAACCGCCCCGGTTCTCGGTGAGGAAGACCCGATTCCGCGTTGATGTTGCGCTCCGACCGCGGCCCAGCGGCACGGCGTCGATTGAAGAAGCGACGCCGCCGCCTTTATGCACGCCGATCGATCGCGGCGCCAGGTCCGAAACATTCGAACCCGTACAATTGGTAGTAGACTTGGCGAAGTAATCTTCGATGCTCTGCGTTGAACGTCGCATAGTCGTGAACCGCATTGACCAAACCTGGCAACACTTGCTGGCTCGCCGATGGCTAGTGGTGGCCATACCTCTGGTGGTCGTGCTCGGATCGCTCGGCGTTGCCTACTGGAACCAATCACAAAATCCGCCCGCGCCGCGAGCCGCCAACTCCGCGCGCGCGCCGATACCAAACCGTGAGGCGACGGGTTCCCCCGCACGGCGCGCCTTCCCGAAAGTGAGACTGTCGTTGCTCGGGACCACGTCGAAAGACAACCGCGCCGTCGCTCTCATCAGCGTCGAAGATCGACCGGCCGGTACCTACGCCGTCGGCCAGGAACTGCTGGGAGGAATTATTATTCGCTCAATCCTGGCCGATCGCGTGATCCTCGGTTACGGCGATTTGTCCAGGACGCTGTACCTCAAAACCGCCGCGGGACGGACGCCGAACAAGGTCGCCGCGCAGCCGTCGGACCCGCTAGAAGCGGAGGGCTACCAGCAAAAGAATCCCGATATCGATCCCGAGTCGCTCACCCTCAACCGCATCGTCAGCGCGCAGGAATTTCTGCGCGACGTGAAGGTCGCGCGCCATCCGCGCGGCGGCTATGTCATCGAGGAGGTCGAGCCCGACAGCGTGTATCAGAAACTGGGTCTGCGCGCCGGGGACGTCATCCACAACGTCGATACAGCGGACAACAAGAATATCGACGAAACGCCGATGGAGGCCGCGATGAACCGGCGGGAACTTCAACTCGAAGTCTACCGCAACGGTAGCCTCGAGCTGCTTCGGGTTCGGCTCGACGAATAGAAGAGCGCGATACGTCACTCGGCGATGGTTTCGCTTCTGCTATCTAACGCGAGAAAAACCGTGCAAAATTGACTCTGACTGGAACCTCGCTTATATAGATTGATAGTTCTTAATAAGAAGATTCAGCCGCGAATCAAGCGAGCCGGAACTCGGATCGAGGGTAGTAATTCAGGAATTCGTTAGGGGGTCCCCATGACGGCGGCTGCAACAGCGGCTTATCCCTTCGGCGTGCTTTCGGCGCACATGAAGGATCAGATGTATTTGGTCCGGCGCGGCCACGTCTTTACCAGTCCCTGGGTCGTCTCTGAAACGACGCGATTTTCGGCGTCGATACTCCTAACGGCAAAGCGCGCGCCCTTCGAAATGTCGGTCGCCGGGCGCCAGGACCGCTATCAAGCGGTGGCGGTAAAGCCCTTGATCAAACGCCATCTGCGCGCGGAGGACGTGCGGCTCGTCAGCATCGGCATCAGTCCGAGTCATCGACACTACCGGCGCTTCCGCGTTCTCGGTTGTCCGGGTCCGGGGTATCTCGCGTTGCCACGCGACGCGTACACGGACTTCGACCCGGCGCTGGAGGCCGCCTATAACGGAGAGCTGACAATCGACGAAGCGCAGCAATTATTCGAAGACGTCGTAAATCTCACCGTCACTTTTTTCCCGAGCTTGAAACACGCCGACCCACGCATCGAACACGCGCTCGATATGTTGCAGGAGAAACCGCACTATCCGCTCACCGAGCTCGCCGCCGCCACCGGTCTGTCGTATGACCGCATGTCGCACTTGTTCGCGGATGCGGTCGGGTTGCCGCTGCGCAGCTACACGTTGTGGCAGAAATTGCGCGTCGCCTCTTCGCTGTTCCATCGCGGGATGACGCTGACGGAGATCGCCATTGCCGCGGGTTTCACCGACTCGGCTCACCTGTCCAACGCCTGGCTAAAAGCGTACGGCGCTTCGCCGTCATATTTTATACACAGCGACTGCGTGGAAGTGCGCGCTTTTCCCGGGCGGGCGGCGCGCCGGCCGATACCGGCTCAAAGCTTCGCGGAGCGCTAACGCCGCTCGGGCAGCCGAGCCACGGCGCCGCGTCGTTCGTCGCGGCGCACGAAATCTTCGTTTTGATTCGAGCGGGCTATTCCTTCACCGGCGTCGACACCGGCTTACCTTGTTCGACGATGTAAGTCGCGAGCACTTTCGCCGCACTACTACTCGCGTTCTTCGCCGCATGGACCACGCCCGCCGGGATGAAATACACGTCGCCCGCTTTCAGCGTCTGCGCCGGCTTGCCGTCGACTTCCAACACTACGGTTCCTTCCAATACGTAACCCAACTCTTCGCCGGGATGCGTGTGTCTCCCAACCATTCCGCCCGGCGTGAATTCCGCTTGCGCGACCACCGCGTGTCGATCCTTGGCGCTGAGATTCTGATCTTGCAGCATCTTGCGCGTGAATCCCGGCGGCGGATCGGCGCAGAACGCCGGCAGGCTGAAAGTTCCGATGAGCGCGGTCACCGTAACAGCGCCGGCGAACGTCCAACTAGGTTTTCTCATGATTTTCTCCTCCGAGTAAGATTCTTGTTTGCTTCGGCGAACGCAGTCTATCTAAGTACATCTTCCGTCGCCATAATTGTGCGCCGCCGGCGCCGCGGAGCAAGCCAATCGCGCCGCGCGTCGTGATGCTCCTTCCAACGTGCGCTTGACCTTGCCCTTGGGGCAAGCGCTAGAGTGCACCGCATGGACACGAACGAAATCGCTCGCCTGCTGCCGATCGGCGAGTTCGCGGCGGCGACGCAGTTGTCGCCGAAGGCGCTGCGACTGTACGACGAGCAGCGCCTGTTGCGGCCCGCGATGGTCGACACGGCGAGCGGCTATCGCTATTACCGCAACGACCAGATCGCGGCGGGCCGCTTGATCCGCACGCTGCGCGAGATGGACCTGTCGCTCGCCGGCATAGCGGATGTCGTTTCGGCGGAGCGCGGGTGCGCCGAGGCGTTGTTGCGCGAGTTCGCTCAGGAAGGCGATCGGCGTTTCGCGCGCGAGAAGCGCGCGTTTCAGACGGCGTTGGCGTTGTTGCATCAGGCGAGCGCGATCGACCCGCCGACGGTCGCCGAACGTATGCGGCCCGCCGTCACCGTCGCGGTGCGGCCGTTTCTCGCGGAGCGACGGTTTTTGCTGGAGTGTTTTCGCGGCGAAACCGCGCTCGGCTACGCGGCGTTGGCCGACGCCGGATTGGTTCCCGCGGGCGAACCCTTTTGCGTTCTGGTCGATCCGGTGTCGGAGGAAGAAGGGCGGCTCGAAGTCGCCATTCCTATCGTCGCTCCGGCGGCTATGCCGAGCGGGGTCGCGATTCGGCAAGTGCCTCCGCGCCGTTGCGCCGCGCTCGTCGTCGAACCTCTCGACTCTCAAGCGCCCGATCTGACGGCGGGGCTCGACGCGCTATTCGATTGGTTCGATCGGCGCGGCCACCGCGCGATCGAGCCGCCCACGGTGTCGTTCGTATTTCGCGACAGCGGCATGCGCGCGGAAATTACTTGGGCATACGAGTCGACATCGGCTCCCGCCGGTTCACGAGGTGACACATGACGGATCCCATTCACTCCGACTCCTTATATACACAGCTCGGCTTGCCCTCCTCGCCCACGATCATGGACGTACGGCGTGAGGACGACTATCGCGCGCAACCGCGCGTCATACCGGGCGCACGCCGCGGCGATCCGCAGCATATCGCGCAGTGGGCGAAAGCGTTGCCGCGCACTCGACCGGTCGCGGTCTACTGCGTGCACGGCCGCGAAGTGAGTCAATCGGCGGCGCAGACGTTAACGGCGCTCGGCTACCAGGCCGTGTATCTCGACGGCGGCATCGATCACTGGATGAGCGCCGGCCACGCGACCGTGCGCGTGCGCGCGGAACTGAACGTGCCCGGCGGTTCGCGCTGGGTGACGCGCGAGCGGCCGAAGATCGACCGGCTCGCGTGTCCGTGGTTGGTGCGCCGCTTCATCGATCCGGACGCGCTCTTCTTCTACACGCCGGCGCATCGAGTGCGCGCCGATGCGCAGACGCTCGGCGCGCAACCGTACGATATCGCCGACGTCACGTTCTCGCATCGCGGCCCGCGTTGCAGTTTCGATGCGTTCCTCGAGGAATTCGATCTGCGCGATCCGATCATCGACGCCCTCGCCGACATCGTGAGGGCCGCCGATACCGGCGAATTGGCGCAGTCGCCGCAGGCACCCGGACTCCTTGCCATATCGCTCGGATTGTCGGCGAACGTGACAGACGATATTCTGCTGTTGGAGCAGGCGATGCCGGTCTACGACGCGCTGTATGCGTGGTGCAAAACCGCGCGCGAGGAGACGCACTCGTGGCCGAAGAAAACGTATTGATGCCATCGGCGCGTTCCAGCGCGATCACCGTGACGCTCTACGGCTTTCAACGCAGCACCTACGTCAACGCCGCGTGCCTCGTGGCCTGAGCAGGATCGTTTGAGAAGCTCCGAACCGACGCATCAACTCATCGGGCAACCCGTCGGCCCAGTCACTTTTGCCGAAGCGCTACGCTATTGGCTCAAGCTCGGCTTCATCAGCTTCGGCGGCCCGACCGGGCAGATCGCCATCATGCATCAGGAGCTGGTGGAGCGCCGGCGCTGGATTTCCGAGCAGCGCTTCTTGCACGCGCTCAACTACTGCATGGTGTTGCCGGGGCCGGAGGCGCAGCAGCTCGCGACCTACATCGGCTGGCTCATGCACGGCGCGTGGGGCGGCGTCGTCGCGGGTGCGCTCTTCGTGTTGCCGTCGCTCTTCATTCTCATCGCGCTCACGTGGATCTATCTCGCCTTCGGCGACGTGCCGACGGTGGCCGGCATTCTTTACGGCATCAAGCCGGCGGTCACCGCGATCGTGCTGTTCGCCGCCTACCGCATCGGCGCGCGCGCGCTCACGAACGCCGCGCTCTGGGGCATCGCCGCGGCCGCGTTCGTCGCGATTTTTGTCTTCAAGGTACCGTTCCCTTACATCGTGCTCGGTGCCGGGGTGATCGGATACATCGGCGGCCGCGTCGTGCCCGCCAAGTTCCGCGCCGGCGGACATCGCAGCGGCGACGATAAAGGCTATGGTCCCGCGTTGATCGACGATCACACCCCGCCGCCGAAACATGCGCGCTTCAAGGGGTCTCGCGCAATTGCGTACGGCGCGCTGGGGTTAGCCCTCTGGGCCGTTGCCGAAGGAATGCTTTACGCGTTATTCGGATGGCAAGGTACGCTCGCACAAATGGGATGGTTCTTCACGAAAGCGGCGCTCCTTACTTTCGGAGGCGCTTACGCCGTGCTGCCGTATGTTTACCAAGGCGCGGTCGAGCACTACCAGTGGCTGACGCCGCCGCAGATGATCGATGGCTTGGCGCTCGGCGAGACGACGCCCGGCCCGCTGATCATGATCGTCGCGTTCGTCGGTTTCGTCGGCGGCTGGGGTCAAGCGTTGTTCGGTCCTCAGTCGCTAGTGGCTGCCGGTATCGCGGGCGCGACGGTCGCGACGTTTTTTACTTTCCTGCCGTCTTTTCTCTTCATTCTCGTCGGCGCGCCGGCAATCGAAGCCACACGCGGCGACATTAAGTTCACCTCGCCACTCACCGGCATCACCGCCGCGGTCGTGGGAGTGATCCTGAACCTCGCGGTGTTCTTCGCCTACCATGTGTTGTGGCCGAAGGGGTTTGGCCAGCCGCTCGATCTGCCCACCGTAGTCGCTGGGTTCGAATGGATTTCCGCGCTGATCGGTATCGCCGCATTCCTCGCGTTGTGGCGTTTCAAGATCAACGTGATCCCGGTGATCGGCGTGTGTGCGCTGGCGGGTCTGATTCGTGGTTGGGTTGCATGAACGAAAAATCGTTCGCACCTTTCCTGCGCGACGGACCAATCTCAGCGCCGGTGCATCCGTCCCGGACCATGAATCATTTGTGAGAAAAGTATGGTAGATAAGCAGCGAATAAAAAGCAGCGTTACTTGGGAGCTAATATGCGCAAGCACACTTCATCATGGCTGTTCGTTTTGACTCTGCTCGTCACATCGGCCGCGTTCGCACAAAAGACCGAAGTACCGCCGAAGGATTGGGAGGGCAGCAGCGATCATCCGATGGTTTCGCGTTTTGCCGGCGCTATCATCACGGCATACGCCACCAAGGAGTTCGACGAACTAATACTGCCGCTTGGCAACTACAAGGGCTACCACGATGGCGATTTGGCAAAGAGCTTAGTCAAAGCCCTCGCGGTCGAAGGCAAGATAACGCAAATCGCGTATGCCGTGCCGCCGGGCAAATCTATCTTGGAGATTTTTCGCAACTATGAACAGGCATTAAGCCGCGCCGGGTTCAAGACCTTGTTTACCTGCGCGCGCGGGCGTGGCTGCGGGGCTTTCCTGCTCACTGACCTAGCAGCCCCCTTGATCAACAAGCGACGCGGCTACGACAAAGTGTTGATCGACACTCTTTTCGCCAGCGATGACGACGTCCGCCATCTGACTACTAGCCTCACCCGCGCGAGCGGCGATGTTTACGTGACAGTCACCACGGGGCAGAAGGCGAACCAACCTCCCGGCGTGCTGGTGCAGGTCGTCGAGACCAAAGCGATGCAGACGGGCCAAGTAGATGTGAACGCGCAAGCAATCGCCGCGGCGTTGCAGAGCGAAGGCAAGATCGCGCTGTATGGAATTCTGTTCGATACCGACAAGGCGACGGTCAAACCGGAATCGAAGCCAACACTCGTGGAGATGGCGAAGTTCCTGACCGCCAACCCAGCGGTGAAGGTTTACATCGTCGGACACACCGATAACACCGGGTCGGTGGCGCGCAACGTCGAGTTGTCGCAGCAACGCGCGGACGCGGTGGTAAAAGCATTGAGCACCGAGCACGGCATCGCCGCCGCGCGACTCGCCGCCAAAGGCCTCGCGTCCTACGCGCCGGTCGCCAACAACCGCGACGAAATGGGCCGCGCGAAGAATCGGCGCGTCGAGCTGGTCGAGCAATAACGTCTGCGTGAAATTCTATAGGGGGAAACTTACAGAGTAATTCCCTCTCCCTCCGGGAGAGGACTAGGGTGAGGGAAAACTCCACGGAGTAGCCTGGATGGAGCGAAGCGGAATACAGGTTGTCTTTATTTTCGGATAGAACCCCGGACTGCGCTTCGCTGCGTCCGGGCTACGCTACTTGCAGCACAGTTCCCCAACGTTGTCGGTTACCGAAAATTTTTTTCGAACCATGCGTTGACCGACGCTTCGCCTCTGAATCCTTGCAGCTTGTCGATGACTTTGCCGCCTTTGAATAGCAGTAGCGTCGGCACCATTTTAACCTCGTACTTGGCGGACGCTGTTTTATCCGTGTCGACGTCGAAAACAGCAACGATAATCTTGCCCTGATATTGCAACGCCAATTGCGCGACCACGGGCTCCATTTGTCTCGCGGGCCCGGCCCAGGCGGCCCAGAAATGGACCACGACGGGCAGCGACGACTGCAAGACGACCCGTTCGAAATTCGCCGCATCGACTTTGATCACGCGCGCTTGCGTTCTCGCTGTCGCGATGCCGCCCGCTTGCGCCGGTACCGGCGCCGGGCGCTGTTCGCGTGCCGGCGTCTCATCGGCGGCGACCGGCTTCGCTGGCCGTTCCGCGGCGAGCTTATTGCCGAAACGCACGCTGGTCGACGGCGTGAACTCGCTGAGCGACACACAGACGCCGTGCTCGGCCTCCTTCGCCTGCATCAACTGGCGTTTGCCGGTTTGCGGATCTTTGAAGTCTTGCAACAGCACGACGTTGCGACCGCGCACCTTGCCGACGCACACGCGTCCGTTGGGATCGGGGATCGGAAATTGGCGCAGCGTGCAGTCGATGCCGGCGTATTTCGCTTGGCCAAGAACCTTTGTCTGGTCGGTCAGTGGCGTCAACGTACCCTCGGCAAACTTCACGACGGCGGCCTGGTCCTCTTTGGATAACGACGTCCGTGCAATACGCGAACCGGATTTGTCCGGTCTCAGCTCGTCGTAATGGAGCGACTCCGTCGGCGTTTCGATCGTCACCACGCGGCTCGGCACGTCCGAGATGTAGCGGTTCGCGCCGACGAAGACTTTGCCTGCGCCTTCGGTGACTTTGAAAGCCGTCCCGTCCTCGATGCGCTTGTAATATCCCTGCTCCGCGACGAAGACGGTTTCCTTGATATAACCAAGATTCGGCAGTTGACCCGTGAACGGGTTACTGTAAAGCGGCCAGCTTCGTAGCCCGCTCAAGTGAATCCGCGTTGCGGCGATCTCACCCGCCGCGCACGTTGCTTTCGGCGTGTCGGCATGGGATACGTTGATGAGCAACCACGTGAGTATGGCGATCGATGCGACGCGCATGGTTTTCTCCACGATGTTGATATGACGTTGTCGCTATTGCACAATTAACTTGATCACGTTCTTGAATGCGGATCTCGTTGGAGATCTCGGAGCTTCAACTGAGAAGAAACAGTCGCCACCCGTTTGGGCCGGCCGCCTTGATTCAGCGCTTACAACACTTGTCGAGTTTATTCTTCGTCTCTTTCGCGATCGACTCGCTCCACCCAACGATACGAAACTCCTCTTTGCCGTCATTAAACAAGATCAATGCTGGCAGCCCGCCAACCTTGTAACGCTCAACGATTTCGCGATTCATGTTCCCCCATGGTTCCCAGGTGATACGCGCGAACTGTACGGCGCCGCGATACTCCGGAACGAGCCTTTCGACGGACGCGTTCGATAAATCGCAATAGCCGCATCCGCGATCGTAACTCGATAAGTGAACCACCAATCGACCTTTCGAGGTTTCGATCGTTTTTTTCAAATTTTCATCGGTGAGAACTAGCATGCCGGCTCGCTCGGCATGGATTCGTTGGTCATATACAAGGAACGTGTCAACTAGCCCTTTTTCCTTTTCCTTGTCCCAGCTAGTGATTCGAAAATACTCTTTGCCGTCCTGGAACAGGATCAACGTCGGCAAATCGGTAAGATTGTATTGCGCCTTGATGTCGCGATTCATGCTGGCAAGAGACTCCCAGGTGATTCGCGCGAATAGCACGGGTACAGAGCGGCGAAAACCCCGCGCGAGTTCATCGATTTTTTTGTTCGACGACTCGCATGGCTTACACGCACGATCGTTGCTCGAAAAATGAACGAGCAACAAACCTTTCGACTTTTCGATCTCGTGCTTCAGGTTTTCGTTCGTGAAAGTCGGCATCCTGACCTGTTCAAGTGTCCGCGCTTCACCGTCTGCTTCTCGCTTCGCTCCTTGTTTCTTGGGGATCCAATCATCGTCCACATGGATGACGACGCAGGGACTGTCCTTAGGTCTTAGCGTGCTCGTGCAATTGCGAATCGCCGTGTCGATGGCCTGTTCGCTAGTTCTGTCCGACCGCCATGACCAAGCGCCCACGGGGGATTGCACAAACGCCTTGGGTTTCGCCGCCGCGGCATACTCAGTGCGAAAGCTCGACAGAGCAGTGTTGCTCTTGATCTGCTCTTCCCCGGCGTTTACGCGCGTTTCCGTTCGCGCGGCAGCAACACCGCTCTCTTGCGCCGGCATCGGCGGCGCGCGATGTTCCTTCGTCGCAACCTGTTCCGTGGGGTTTGTCCAATCGTCGTCGACATGGATAACGACGCAAGGGCGACCATCCGGTTTTAGGTATCCTGTGCATCTGCGAGCCGCGGCGTCGATGGCCTGTTGAACGCTTGTCGCCTTCGATGACCACGCCCACGCGCCATCAGGAGATTGCGCAAAAGCCCTGTGCATTTTGGCTACGGCATACCGAGTACGGAAATTCTCCAGTGCGCTATTTGACTTGAGCTGTTCCTCGCCAGCGACGCAAACGCCGGAAGCGAGCAGGAAAACGGAGGCGATAAGTCTCTTCATCATAGTTGCGTTCCTAGTGCATGTTGGGCTCAGTCTTTATTTTCGGATGGAACCCCGGACTGCGCTTCGCTGCGTCCGGGCTACGCCACTGCGACACAGTTACCGAAAAAAATGTTTTTCGAACCATGCGTTGACCGACGCTTCGTTCTTGAGTCCTGCCAACGTGTCGATGACTTTGCCGCCTTTGAATAGCCACCCTCTCCCCAACCCTCCCCCATCGAGGGGGAGGGGGTGAAGATACCGACAGCACGGTGCGATCGAAATTCGATTTATCGACACGGATGATCCCGGCCTCTCGGTCCACGGCCGGCGGCTTTCTCTTTGAGCTGCGCGCGCTCCTGGCGGCAGCGCTCGGCCAATGATGCATCCGCGCCGTGTTGCCGCAACAACTGTTCCGTCGCCGTATTGCTCGTCTGCTGCGCCCCGCTCAGCGCCGTGCGGCAATCTTCCGTTACGAAATTCACCTTGGCGCCCGCGGCGATCAATACCCGCATGATCTCCAGGCGTTTCTCGTTTTGCGCCGCACTAACACCGGGCACCTCCATCAGCGCGGTGCTGTATCCATTCGTGGCGTTGACATCCGCGCCTTGCGCCAGCAGATATTCGACAATCTCTTTGTTGGACTTTACCGCAGCTAACAGTGGCCACTCGAAGGCGCAGGGCTCGTTGGTCTTGGCGCCATGCTCAACGAGATAGCGGACCACGGCGAGATCGTGTGAGCGCACCGCCGCTACCAGCGGTGACGACGCCCCTAAGGTCCGGAGAGTCCGTGATTCCGCATTAACATCCGCGCCCGCCTCAACCAGCGCGCGCACGATGTCCAGTTGCCCGTAGTATGGCCGCGAATGGCAACGCGTGCTCAGAACTTTTGGCGTGGTGATTCGGGTTCGCCTTACGCGCTAGCAGCAGTTGCACCGCCGCGAGCTGCTTCGCCTTGACCGCCGCGATCAACGGCGTGGTGTTGTCTATCTCGGTGTTGACATTGGCGCCGGCATCGAGCAGTTGCGCGATCCGTGCGAGATCGCCGGTCGCGGCCGCTTCGAGCAGCGGCACCGCCGCCTCCCGGCGTCGGTCGCTCTCGATTTCCTTCGCCCGCTCGGCCGGTGGCAACGCGGCCAACTCAATGAAACGCATCAGACGGCCAGCCATCGGCTGCCCGGTAGCGACGTCCTGTTTCAGTAAGTCGTCCATCGCAATTGGAAACTGGCGCACGCGGCCGTCGAGCAATACGCTCGCGACGCCAACGTAACCGGAATAAACGAAGAGATCTGCTCGACCGTACACTCCCACTTGTGCCGGCACTGGTGGGCCCTTCGGTACCGAGACTTGAAAGCTCATCAGCTCTTGCGCCAATCGTCTTGCGACGGCGGGATTGAGGCGTTCTGTTTCGACTCCACGGGTTTCGCCTCCACCGTCTCGTTTTTGATGCGATTGCCAACGGCGCCACTCGGCCTTATCGCCGGCAGTATATGCGAGCCACATGACACGATTGCCATACAAAGGAGACCGGAAGTCGAGCAGCACCGCCGCGTTGTTCGCCGCCGTATTCAAATCGCTGAACAACGCTTCATTTGGCTGGGTTTCATAGAGGTATTCGGCGCCGTGCCAGCTATCGCGAAAATATTTGCGCGTCGTATCGTTGCGCACGACCGACGCGGCGTCGAACACGCTCCCGTACGTCATGTCCCATCCGAACGGACCGCGTTCGTTGCGCTTCGCGGCGCGCTCGATCAACCCGCGCCCCGCGTCCGCGCGCGCGGCATCGCGCCCCGGCGCCGCGAGCGCGGGATCATCCGCCGCCACGCAGCGATACCGCAGCACCACGGCATCATCGATACTCCGAGCGGAGGGACCCGCTTGGAAGCGCTCGATGAGGGCGCTTTGCTTGCTACGGGCGCAAAACCTGGCGGCCGAATCCGTCGCCCGCTTGACCGCCGCGTCCACCCCATCGATCCCGGATCCAATTTGTTGCAGCTCGATAAACTCGTCGTTGGATTTAGTCTCGGCGGCACCAACAAGCGCAGGCACCGTCATGACCACGGCGACAAGCGCAACTTTAAAAAAATACATTGGCTATCTCCTTTGCACTTCTCTGAGAATCATCGCAGATGCTGCTCCAACCACTTCACGGTATCGGCCTCGTCCTTGGTGCCCGTTAATTTATCGACTACCTTGCCGTACCGGAACAGCATCAGCGAATGATAGGTTCTCTCTCCCTCGCGAGAGACAGAGAGAAGCGAACTTCCAGGTCTTGGTCGCGGACTCGCGTGATTGACAGCTTACGGATCGAATGCTAGTTTGTCCCGCAACAAAAATTGGGTTTGTTTTATACTCGGAAAGTCGCTCGATTCGTTCATCGTCGAACAGGAGAAACACAACGTGAATCAACGCACCCTCGCGATTGCGGCGGCACTTTCGGTTCTTGCCCTAAGCGGCTGCGCCACCAAGATCATCACAGCGCAACCCAAAACGGTTGATGTCTCGGGTCAGAAACTCGAATTCGGCGGTACCTATGACCCGACCCACCACGAACTGACGATTGCCGTCAACAACGATCCGGTACTTCGCGGCAAATTCCCGCCCTATACGCCGACGCAAAAACTGAACGGCAAATACAAAGATTTCACTGTGTTTGCCGACTGCTACTTCGGCTCCGTGTTGGCCGGCGGAAGAAGCGGCGGCATCTCTGGTATCGTCGCGGGCGCCGTCCAGAGCGCCAAAGGCAAGTCGGCCGACAAGTGCGACTTATCCGTCAACGGCAAACCGACGGAGTCTTTGTACTTCTGATCGGTTGCGAATCGCTTCAGCGGTTTGCAGTGCCATCGGCCCGGTCTCGCACGAGATCGGGCCGATTGTTTTTTGCGTTTGAATTCTCAAACCGCGATGGCGCAAGTGGCATAGGGCTACGTTACCAGTCGTCCTTCGACAAGCTCAGGACGAACGGAATTAATCAGAGGTCTTCGCTAGCGCACGCGCAAGTCGGCGGCGCCGTACTCGATTCCGAGCGCGGTCGTCGGCGTGATCCTGAACCTCGCGATGTTCTTCGCCTACCATGTGTTGTGGCCGAAGGGGTTTGGCCAGCCGCTCGATCTGCCCACCGTAGTCGCTGGGTTCGAATGGATTTCCGCGCTGATCGGTATCGCCGCATTCCTCGCGTTGTGGCGTTTCAAGATTGGCGTGATCCCCGTCATCGGCGCCTGCGCGCTCGCGGGGCTGCTCCACGCCGCAGTGGGATAAAACGGGTAGAATTCATCGGACTCCGACTTTGCCGTCGCCGCCGCATTGCCCGGGTGCCGGTTCGCAATACGAAAGCGAGTGGCCGACTCACACCTCCCTATTGTCTATCGTGAAAAACTGTTCCAACGCTTCGCCGGTTACCGCTTTCGCATTCACGATTTCAAACGCCTTGCGGTAGATTTCCCGCTTCAGCGCCCGGCCGCGCAAACCTTTGTACATGCTATCAAGAATGCTTTGCGGGAGCGTTTTCTCGACGTCCACATTGACCCGGATGACGAAGCGCTTCATCGCCTGGTTGTACTCCATCTGGGTCGTCAGGAATTTTTGTACGGCCACCGTCGTTATTCCGAAAGGCTCACGCGGCGCGGATGATGCCGGCGACCGTCACGCGGTTTCTGCCGTCATGCTTGGATTGATAGAGAGCGGCGTCGGCGGCCTTGACCAAAGCGCCGGTGTTCGAGGTCCTCGGTCCATAGGTTGCAACCCCCATGCTCACCGTGACTCTGAGTTCTTTCTGCTCGAAGGGTACGACCGCGGCTTCGATGGCACGGCGAATGCGCTCGGCCACCTCGTAGGCGACGCCGTCATCGGTATCGGGCAGCACGACGGCCATCTCCTCGCCTCCGTAGCGCGCCACCACGTCCGACTGGCGGGTGCAGCTCTTGATAAGTTGCGCGACCTTCGAAAGCACCAAGTCCCCGGCCTGGTGGCCGTGGTTGTCGTTGAACTTCTTGAAGTGATCGATATCGATCATGATGAACGAAAGCTTGCGCTTAGTGCGGGCGGCCTGTGAAATCTCCTTCAGGAGAATCCCTTGCATGTAGTCGTGGTTGTAGAGCTTCGTAAGCAGGTCGGTCACCGCTTTGCGCGACAGCTCGAGCCGCCCAGCAGCCGATAGACAGATGATCTCCAGCGGCTCTTGTGCGCGCTCGACGAACGTGTGGCTCGCGGCGTTGTTCTCGAGGTACAGCAGCCCGCTCAGCTCCCGTGATTCGCTCGGGCCGGTCAATAGCGGGATGCACAGGATCGATTTCACCCCACGCTCACGAACGTAGGCTTCTTGATCCAAGCTCGGGACCGCGTCCTGCGGTTTTTGCGCGTCGTGCACGACCACGGTCTGCTTGGTCCGGCTCACATAGTTGATGACGGCCGCTGAGACGTTTTTACAATCGGCGAGCGGGATGGATTTCAGAATCTCCGGCTTGTCTCGTCCGACATGGGCTTCGGCCTCGAGGAACAGCTCATCACGGTCGTTGCGCAGGAACAGCAACGCGCTTTGGGCGCCGGCAACTTCCATGGCAACCGTGATGGTCTTCTCCAGCAAATGGCTGTGGATTTGTTCGCTGCCGATGTCCTTCAGGGCACGCATCAAGGCCTTTAGATCCATCGAGAAGCTGCCGGTGATGATGGTTCCTCCGGCGTCGCTCGCGGCGGTGAGTCCGCCCAGGCCTTGGGTTAAAAACGGATGCTGCCGCTCGAGATGCTTCACCTTCGCGATCGCTCCCCAGCGGGTGTAGGCATCGCGCGCTTCGCGTAGATATCCGTAGGCGAATTGCACGCGGTCCTGCGCCAGATAAAACTTGCCCGCCAGCTCGCCGGCGAGGGCTTCTTCATATAAGTATTCGTACTTCTTGGCATACGCGATGGCGAGATCGTAGTGCTCCGCGGCGTCTCGCGCCCGGCCCGATACACGCGCACACTCCGCGTCGATCAAGTGGACGCGATGTAGATTGTTCATGGGAGCGTGCTTCGCCCACTGTCGCAATCTCTGCTGGTTGCCGTCGACGATCTCCATCGCCCGCTTTTGCTCGTCCGGGCTCAGCCCAGGGTAAACCGCGAGCCGAATCAACGCGTCGAGAAAGAATCGCGGCGGTATCGAGGGCAAGCTCGCCGCCCACTTCTGGTATTTCCTGACTTCGCCCGTGTGGCGTAGCGCCTCGTCATTGCGCTCGAAGACGAACGCGAGCGTCGCTTTCGCCGCGTGATACGCGAGAAGTCCCGCCATTTCTTTTTGCTTCTGCAGCTTCGGCACCAATTCCTCTTCGTTACAGGCATCGCCGCGAAGCTGATAGACGTCCTCGGCGCTACCCATCAGGTTGAGCGCCAGCTGACGCCAGATCGCGATCCAGACGCGCGCGGTACCGCTCAGGACTTGCTGATATTTTTTCGCCGACGACTCCACGGTGGACAGCGGCAGCCCGCCATAGAACGTCGAGTAGTTCCCGTTGACCGCGTTGTGCGACGCGAACTCCAAGTCGCCGGACTCCATGCCGACGCGGAAACCGTCGTGGAACGAATCGAGAACGGAGTGCAGATGCTGGGTCCAATGGAATATATGGCCATAAACGAGGCCCATCACCTTGGATTTGAGGCTGACCGCGTTCAGCCGTTCCATCAGCGCGAGCGCCAGCTCCCCGAATTCGCGTCCTTCGGCCATCTGTCCCACGCTGCCGCACAGGAACGAGCCATAGCTCGCATACGCGAACGCGGAGAACGGCGTGTTGCCGTAATGCGCGGAAATCCGGACGGCGCGGAACGCGACGAGCGCGGTGTGCAGCGGCGTCACGAAGTAACTGGCGGTCAGCACGTGCGGGATGATGCGCATCTCCGCCAAGCGATACGGGTCTTGCATGAGCGGACTATTCAACAGCATCTCTTTCGAACGACCCCAGAACAGCAGTTTCAGGCGCAGCGCCTCGAACGCGATGCGCCGGCGGCTACAGCGTTTCGGGAAAGATACGCCGAGCATTTTCAGCACTGCGAAGCCGAGCGTCGCCGCCTCTCGCATCTTGGTCTGCGCGATCAGCGCTTCGATCCGCACGCCGTACGCGTCGATCTTATCGAGGAGCGTGTGCGCACGCTGCAAAATGCGCTCGACCAAGGTTTCGACTTCGGCGTATTGCTGCGCCAACAGCGCCGCCTGCGCCGCTTCCGTATGCAACGCCAACGTCAACTCATATCGTTGCTCCCAGCCTCTTTCACCGATGAGCGTCAGCGCCACATGGAAGTAGCTGAGCGCCGCATCGTACGCATTCGAACGTCTCGCTCGACGTCCCGCCTCGAAGTTAAGGTCGGTGAGTGTCTCCTGTTCCGCGCGCTCGCCAATGAGTTGGACGCCGACGTTGAGATGATTGACGATCTCAAAAAGCTGCTCCTGCCGATCTCCCTCGGGAAGTTCGCGCAACAAGAGACGTCCGATCTCAAGATGTGCCGCTTGCCGTTGCGCGTCGGGGATCAAGCTGTAGGCCGCGTGCTGAACGCGGTCATGGGCGAAGCGGCTGACGACTCGCAACTCGCCGGCGCTCGTCTGAGCGTGCGACCAGCTGAGCGCGGTGCCGATTGGGATCACCAGCTCCGCTACGATTGCCTGCGTGAGCGCCGCCATCGTTTGCGCGGCGGGCTTTTGATAGATGACCGCGAGGGTTGCAAGATCGAATTGATTGCCGATACAGGCGGCGAGCTGCAGGACCTTTTGCGTTTCAGGGTCCAGGCGCTTTAGCTTCGCGACCATGAGGTCGATGACGTTATCGGTCGAGTTCTGGGCGTTTATCTTCTGAACGTCCCAGCGCCAGGCACTATGCGCACGATCGAACGTCAACAACTCATCCGCATACAACGACTTGATGAATTCCTCGGTGAAGAACGGGTTGCCGCCGGTTTTTTTGATGATCAGCTCCGCCAAGGAAGCGACCTGCGTCGATTCCATCGAAAGCGTATCCGCCACCATCTGTTGCACGTGCTCGCTCTTAAGCGGATGCAGCGTCATCGTGTGGATTAAAACCCCGGCCTTCTTCAGCCCCTCCAAGGCTTCCATCAGCGGATGGGCCGCACTCACTTCGTTGTCGCGGTAGGCGCCGACAAAAAATAAATGTCGCACCGAAGGATCGCCGATCAGATGCGCCATCAGCTTCAGCGACGCCGGATCGATCCACTGCAAATCATCGAGGTAAACGGTCAGTGGGTGCTCGGGCTTGCAAAAGACGCGAATGAAGTTCGCGAGCGCCAGGTTGAATCGGTTCCGCTCCTGCTGCGGATCGAGCGCGACCAGGGCCGGTTGCGCGCCGATGATGAGCTCCATCTCCGGGATGATATCGACAATGATCTGGCCGTTGCTCCCGAGCGCGCTGAGGAGTTGCTCCTTCCACACGGCGAGTTTCGTTTCGTTCTCGCCGAGAAGCTGTCGGGTCAATTCCTGGAACGCGTTGATGATCGCCCGGTACGGCACGTTGCGCTGCAACTGGTCGAACTTGCCGGCAATAAAATAGCCGCGGCGCGCGGTGATGGGTTTGTAAAGTTCGCGCACCAGCGAGGTTTTGCCGATGCCGGAGTAGCCCGTGACCATGGCGATTTCACGGCCGCCGCCGGCCGCGCGATCAAACGCCGCGAGCAGGGTTTCAAGCTCGGCTTCGCGGCCGTACAAGCGCTGCGACGGTTGAAGACGATCCGACGCGTCGAAGCGTCCGAGCGGAAAAGCGGCGACGGTGCCGATATCGGTCAGTTGCTTGAGACATTCTTCCAGGTCGCGTTTGACGCCCAACGCGCTCTGGTAGCGTTCTTCGGCAGTCTTTGCCAACAGCTTCATGACGACCGTGCTCACGGGCTCGGGAATGGTCGCATCGATCGAGGACGGCGAGGCCGGTTCCTTCGCGAGATGCGCGTGGACTAATGAAAGCGGATCGGTGTCCTCGAACGGCAGTTGGCCGGTCAACAATTCATAGAGAGTCGCGCCGAAGGAGTAAAAGTCGGTACGGTAATCGACCGAGCGGTTCATGCGTCCGGTCTGCTCCGGCGAGATATAGGCGAGCGTCCCTTCGAGCACGTCGGGATTGACGAGCGCAAGCTGTTCCCGCGCCAACGCGGTCGATAAACCGAAATCGATGATCTTCAGTTCGGAGGTTTTGACGTTGTAAGCGATGTTCGCCGGGTTGATGTCCTTGTGGATCACGCCGGCGGCGTGAATCGACGCGAGTGCGTCGGCGAGCTTGACGCCTAACGCAACGCACTCGACGAGCGTAAAGGTCCGGGATGCCAGAAGCTTCTTCAACGACTCGCCGCCGAAGTCCTCGAACACCAGGACCGGCATGCGATCGTCCGGCGCGGCGTCGCACAAGGCGACGGCACCCTTCGCCGTTAGGTTACGGAGAATTTCGTATTCGCGTCGATAACGCGACAGGTCTTCCGGCCCACGAGCATTCTCACGCAGGACTTTCAGAATCACCGGGTGCTCGTCCGGCTCGCGCACGGCGCGATAAACCGCGATGCGCCGGCTTTCATAGACTGTCGCGCTAACGCGATAGCCGGGAATGGCATCCTCTGGGGATTTCTTTGCGGAAGCTGACATGGCCGACTAGACAACAGCAGAATTTGTGCCACGAAGGTCTCGTGCCGTAATCACGGCACCGCGTCGAACATTTGACGCGTTATCGCAAAGGCGTCGCCATTCGGCCTCCCATCCCGGACTGTTCCGGCGTCGCGTCGTAGGGGTCGGTTGCAGTCAACCGCGATGAGGGCACCACGGCAGAAATCGGCGGGTCCAGGGGGTCGAACAACAATGGCCGGCCAAATGAACGCGCGCGGCGGCGGTCAACTTGCGCTATGCGCGTAGGGGACGTGCATCCAACTTTCTAATTCGTCGGCGGGTAAGGGATGACAGAACAGAAAGCCTTGCGCCAACGTACAGCCGTGGAGTTGCAGGAACGCCCGTTGCTCCTCGGTCTCGACACCTTCGCCGACAACGCTGAGCTTGAGGCTGCGCGCCATGGCGATGATGGCGGCGACGATGGCGCCGTTGTCCGGCTCCGCGGAGATATCGGCGACGAACGAGCGATCGATCTTCAGCGTATCGATGGGGAAACTGCGCAGGTAGCTTAGGGATGAATAGCCGGTGCCGAAGTCATCGATCGACAAGTGCACCCCCATCTCCTTCAGCGCTTCGAGCGTGCGCCGCGTATGCAGCGCGTCTTGCATGATCATGCTTTCGGTCAATTCGAGCTCGAGGTAGCGCGGATCGAGTCGCGCCGCGGCGAGCGCGTCGCGCACGACGGCGACTAGATCACGATCGCGAAACTGACGGCTGGAGAGATTCACCGCCATGCGCATCGATGGCATGCCCAGGTCCTGCCAGGCGCGTGCCTGCGCGCACGCGGCTTGCAATACCCACTCGCCGATCGGAAGGATGAGGCCGCTCTCCTCGGCGATCGGAATAAACCGCTCCGGGGGAATCGACCCGAGCTCCGGATCGTCCCAACGCAGCAGCGCCTCGACGCCCACCGATCGGCCGGTATGCGTCGCGACTTGCGGCTGGTAGTGCAGCGAAAGGTTACCCTGCTCCAAAGCCCGGCGCAGCTTCACCTCGAGCGACAGCCGATCGTACGTCACGGCGTTCTGCGTCCGGTCGTAGAAGAAATAGCTGTCGCGGCCCGCGTCCTTCGCCTGATACATGGCGGCGTCGGCGTTCTTGAGCAACGCCTCGGCGTCGTCGCCGTCTTGCGGGTAGAGACTGATACCGAGGCTCGCCGTCACGGCAATGTCGTGCTGATCGATGCGGATCGGCTCGGAGACGGCCGCGAGCAGACGCTCGGCAACGCGCGTAACGTCCTCCAGCTTCTCGACGTCCTGCAGCGCGACGATGAACTCATCGCCCCCGAGACGCGCCACGGTTCCCTCGGCGTCTTTCGCGCCGACTCGAGCCTTGCGCACGCAGCCGACCAGTCGCCCGGCGATCGCTTGCAACAGGCGGTCACCGAGCGCATGACCGAGCGTGTCGTTGATACGCTTGAAATGATCGAGATCGAGAAACAGCAGCGCCACCATGCGCTTGTGGCGCGCGGCGTTGGTCAGCCCGCCGCGCAACTGCTCTTGGAAGGACTGACGGTTCGGCAGATTCGTCAGATTGTCGTAATACGCGAGATAGCGGATGCGTTGTTCCGCGCGTCGCCGTTCGGTGATGTCGCGCACGACGCCGACGTAGGCCGCGTGCTCGTCCCCGGCCGCCTGCATGGTCGACACGCCCAGACTCAGCACCAGTGCGGTACCGTCCCGCCGGGTGAAGTCGATCTCGCGGTTCTGCATCGGCACGCTGGCTTCGATCGAGGCCACCTCCGACAGCGACAACAGGCGGCGCAGCGAGTAAGGGATACCTTTGCCGATGAATTCCTCTTTCGTCATGCCGATCATACCGAGGAGCGTGCTGTTCGCGACTCGCACAATGCCGTCTTTGTCGAGCACGAACAATCCGTCGTTCATATTCTCGATGATATGCTGCGCCGCAAACGCGGGCGTGATGTCGAGCAGCCGATAGCGGGCGGTCACGTAGGTCGTGATACTCACGCCGATGATGACGATCATGAAGCCGAACGGATGCATGTCAAAGCCGTACATCGGTACAAAATCGACCGTACCGAACGAGCCGATGCTCCACGCAATCAAAAGAAGCTT
Organism: Sulfurifustaceae bacterium; assembly: GCA_041485885.1. Taxonomy (GTDB): domain Bacteria; phylum Pseudomonadota; class Gammaproteobacteria; order Acidiferrobacterales; family Sulfurifustaceae; genus JACQFZ01. The sequence goes on along the minus strand of JBGPKL010000004.1, from coordinate 121,392 downwards.
GGCGCGCCGCGCGGCGATACTTCCCGGGCGCGCCCGTTTGGATGCTTGCCAGTACAGGTACAGAAACACGCTGAAATACAGCGCAAGGAACGGCATCAGCAGCGTGCTGTAGACGGTGTAGTGGCCGTAGTAGCCCCAGGAATACTGGCGCACCGGACCGAACATCGTGGACGGGAGGAAGATGATCGCGGCGGTGAACGCCAGAGAAGCGAACCAACCGGCTACCAGCAGCGGCTGCAAGCGGTGGGGCGGCTTGAGCACATTCAAGCTGAACTGCAGCGACAGCGTCGGAATGAAGGCAATGCCGACGTGACCGAAGCGGATCCAGGCATCGGCAATAACTGCGCTCGGCGCGTGATAAGCCACGCCGAACCCCACGTACCACATTGCAATCGTCAACGTGACGAAGAAGTAGATGACGCCGACATGCGAGCCGCGCTCGCGCACGACAATGATGGCACCCATCAGCAGCGTCGGAACCGCGAGCGCGAGCTGAAGCAACGCGTAGCCGTTGTACGCGTCGCCGGCGGTATCGAGCAGATGCGTCAGATCCACGCGCAACTCGCTCTAGGCGCGGACGCAAACACGTATGTGTGCATGGAGCGTTGTCTAGCCTGGCCGCCCTGAGGGTCTCCCGCCCGTTGTTGTCTCCGTCCGCCCGAGGTGCAAGGCGGCTTGTTATGAGGTGGAAAAGAGCAACATGCGTGCCACGGAAGACTACTGGCGCGCCTGCGTAAACGGCTAATTTATCGACCCCTTCCGCGGGCCGCGTACCCGCGGACGCGTCGTGCAGACGCGCCGCGTCAGGCGCGGGCCCAAAAAACGGCACTAACCGGCGGTCGGCGCGTTCTTCACCGCGTCCGCCGCCGATGTCGCCCGGCAAGTTCAAAAACCGCTGCTACTATGGCTCGTTAGGGCGCCCGGCATCGTCGGCCGTCCCGGGGAGAGCACGCAGTTTGGTCTTGTTCTTGCACACCGTCGTAGCACGGATAGCGATGGGCGCAAGAACCACGTCCGTTCTGGCTAGGAGCATTCATCGGTACCGCTGTGACAAAGCCGCTCGCGGGGGCCTTCGCGTCGCGGCACGACGCCCATACGGACGTCAACTGCACGGGAACAGGGGGTCAGCGAAATACGATGGGTTCGAGTCAACCACTATCACTGGCTGGTCAAGTGGGATTGCCTCCTGCACCGGTCGGAACGCGATATTCGCGAGGTGTTCGCCTAAGCCGGCATTCCGCGCGACCGCCCGAGCGTAACGCGCGACGTGTCGAGCGTGATCCTGTTCTTCGTCGCCAGCCCGTGAGGTGACAGACGATGCGAATCGGCCGGCACTCATCCCAGACGCTTCCCGACATGACGACTTCCGCGTCAGACCGCCGTTTGACCGAAATTCGCGACTGGCTGATCGCCGCCGTCGCCGAGCGCACGCGCCTCCACCGCGCCGACATCCAGATCGGCGAACCGATGTACCGGTACGGCATCGACTCCCTGGAACGGGTCAACATCGCCTATCAGCTGGAGCGCTGGATCGGTTTTGAAGTGGACGAATCGACCCTGGCGCAGCTTGAAACCATCGATGAAGTCGCGGCGCATTTGGCAAGAATCGAATCTGCGGGCAAGCGATGAGTCAGGAAGAACCGGAGCTGCCGCTCGCGCTGGGAAGTGTGCGTGAGGCGCTGAGCAAGCGCGGCACGCGAGAACTGGATCAGGTGGCCGCCGCGGTAGAGGCGGCGCTGCATCGTCTGTCCGAAATCCATCCGTGGGCGTTCCACCTTCACGTCCAACGCGGCGTGGACGCGACCGCACGGATCGTCGCAGCGTCGGGCGAAGAACGCGATTGCATTCTCTGGACGCAAAACGTGTACCTCGGTCTCAATCGCGAGCCGAGAGTCATCGAGAAAACGATCCAGGCACTCGAGACGTATGGCACCGGCGCGGGCACGTCTCCGCCGGTCGGCGGTTTTAGCGCGATCCATGATGTTCTCGCCCGCCGGCTTGCGCGCATGCTCGGCAAAGAAACCGCGCTCTTGTTCTCTACCGGCTATGCGGCCAACGTGAGCGCGCTTTCCGGCCTGCCGGCGCGAGGCGACCTCGTGCTGCTCGACCGCGAATGCCACGCCAGCATGTTCCAGGGAACCGCGCTCTCCGGCGCCAAGTGGATGGCGTTCCGCCACAACGATCTGGAGGATCTCGAACAAATGCTCGAGCGCGAGGCGCGCAATCGTCCGAACGTATTCGTGGCGGTGGAAAGCGCCTACTCCATGAGCGGCGATCTGTGTCCGCTGACGGAGCTGATATCGCTCAAGCGCCGGTACGGCTTTCGCCTTTACGTCGATGAAGCGCACACCTTCGGCTTCTACGGAACGAAGGGACGCGGTTACTGCGACGAACAAGGCGTCCTCGATGACGTGGATTTCGTCATGTCGACATTCTCCAAAGCAACGGCAGCGCTCGGCGGATTCGTCGCCGGAAAGACATCGCACTGCACCCTGCTCGAGCTATCGGCCAAGAGCTACCTGGCGCAGGCCTGTTTTCCGCCGGCGCTAGCCGCGACCGTCCTGGCGGCGCTCGATGAAATCGAGACGGACGCGACGCTCGCCGCCGCGTTGCACGCGAATAATCGCTACATGCGCCGGCGCCTGACGGAGGCCGGATTCGACTTGGGCACAGGCAAGAGCCCGATCATTCCCATTCGCGTCGCCGATGTCGCAACGCTGTACGAGCTCGCGGCGCGCTTGGCGAACGATTCGGTCTTCGCGCAGCCCATCACCGAACCCATGGTGAGCCGAGGCGAGTCCCGTCTGCGGTTCATCGTTACGTCGCGCCACACCCGTGCTCAGATCGAGATCACCGTTGAAGCGCTCGTGCGGCACGCGCGCGCGCTCGGTCTGCTCCCCGGGGCGCGGCATGTGGTCTGAGGGAAAGCGGCACGCCCCGAGCGAATCGGACGCAGGTTCGGTCGACCGCTGCGCGTCGATCGTTGAGGTGCTGAAGCTCCGGGCTGCGGCAAACCCGACCAAACCCGTATTCACGTTCCTGCACAACGGCGAAGTGGCGCTCGACCCGTTGACGTTCGGCCGCCTGGACGCGCAGGCCGAGAGATTCGCCGCGTTGCTTCGGAATACGGTGAGCCCGGGCAGTCGCGTCATTTTGATGCTGCCCGCAAGCTACACCTTCATCGAGGCCTTGTTCGGCTGCTTCTATGCAGGCTGCCTGCCCGTGCCGGTGGCGCTTCCGCGAAAGCGGAACTTCGATTCACCACTTCGGCGGGGGTCGGACGATACTCCGTTGGTCGAGAAGATCGCGCGCGACACCGACGCGATCGCCCTGATCACGACCGTCGAGTGGTCGCAGACATTGCGCGACGCCGACGATGCTTCGCAGCTGCGCGCCGCCGCGATGCGCCATATCCTTCCCGAGGAACTCGCGGGCGACAGCGTCGGCGCCCCGAGCGGCGCCATCGTGCGTCTGCCGGATCCTCACGCGCTTGCGTACTTGCAGTACACCTCCGGATCGACGGGTGACCCGCGCGGCGTCATGGTGAGCCACGCCAATGTCCTCGCCGCGGTGCGCAGTTCCGCAACGGCGTTCGCCATCGACGAGCTGAGCCGCTTCGTGAGCTGGCTGCCTCACTATCACGACATGGGTTTGGTCGGCTCGTTCTTCCAGACCATATATTGCGGCGCGGAATGCTGGTTCATGTCCCCGCAATCGTTCATCGCAAAACCGGATCGCTGGTTGGCCGCCGTTACTAAATTCGGCGCCACCATTTCGGGCGGTCCGAATTTCGCTTACGAGCTGTGCACCCGAGCCGCGGCGCAGCGAGCCCACGAATTCCGCTTGAGTACGTGGCGATGCGCGTACAACGGCTCGGAGCCGGTGCGTCTCGACACGTTGAACGAGTTCGCTGCCGCGTTCGAGGCATCCGGGTTCAAATTCGAAAGCTTCCGCCCTTGCTATGGCTTGGCCGAGGCAACGCTGCAAGTGAGCGGCGGACCGATCGGACGTGCGGCGCGGGTGTGCCGCGTCTCCGACGAAGCGACCGCGGGCACGCCGCTCGAGCGCGTGAGCGTGTCTTGCGGGGGTCCGGTCGATGGCACGGAAGTCCGCATCGTCGACCCGGATTCGCTGACCCCCGCGCGTGAGGGCACAGTCGGCGAAGTGTGGGTGCGCGCGCCGCAGGTCGGCCGCGGATATTGGGGGAAACCCGCCGCGAGCCGCGAATTGTTCGAGGCCCGCATCGCCGGCGAATCACTCGACGCCACGTACCTGCGCACCGGCGACGCCGGCGTTTTGGCGAACGGCGAGCTGTTCGTCCTCGGACGTTTCAAGGACGCCATTATTCTCAACGGCGTCAACCATCAGCCAGAGCCGATCGAGGGCACGGTCGTAATTGCCGGTGCGGCGCAGCGCCTCGGAACAGCCGCCGCTATCGGCGTGTCGATCGATGGCCGCGAGCGCTTGGTCGTGGTCGCGGAAGTCGGCGCGCGGTTGTCACGGCAGCCGTCGAGCCTCGCGGAAATATGTCGAGAACTGCGCGCCGCGGTTCACCGGGCGCACGACCTCGCCGTGCACACCATAGTCTTAGTGCCGCACTTCACCCTTCCGAGGACGACGAGCGGAAAAGTTCGCAGACACAAAGTAAAGGAACTTTTCTTGTCGGGCAGGCTGAACATCCTGCGAGCAGATGGCGCCGTGTCCGGAGAAGACGCTACAGCGCTCCGCAGATCGACCGATGAGGCGCGACGGGAAGAAGGCGGTAGGGGCGCGTTGGCGGACGAACACAGCTTGGTCGCGGGCGTCGAGACGCTTGCGGCAGGTGCTCGGCGTCGACGTTAAGGACGGACAGCTCGCGCGCACGCGCCGAGGCGACCGCATGAAATCGAACGGCAATAGACCGGCCAAAGGCGGCGCGCCTGATCGCCGGTCTGTACGGTTCGCTCGCGCGGGGCGGCATCCTCATCGCGCCATTCAAGGACGCAACTCGCTACGAGACCTTCGATTATCACTGGCTGGTCAAGTGGGACTTCTTTCTTCAATGATCGGCGGAAGACATCCGGCAGATCTTCGCGAGCGCTGGGGTTCCGCGCGACCGTCTGAGCGTCACGCGGGATGACTCGGGCGCGATCTTGTTTTTTGTCGCAACCAAGTAAACCGGGCACACTCGCGGCGACCTGCTTCCGACGTCTCGGCACTTGTCGAGTAAACCGAGCCTCCCGCGCGCGGGCCTCCGATTTAAGTTCGGGTTTTGTTGGAGCCCGATGTAATATGCCAGGATGAGTCCCACGGTATTCCGTCAAGGCCAGTATCGCTTTTATTTCTTTTCCCGCGAAGAGACACGCATGCATATCCACGTGCATGCACCGAACGGAGAGGTTAAATTTTGGATGGAGCCGGAAATCAAACTGGCGCAAGAATTATGGCTTGAGCGCGCCGTCGGTGCATTCGATACTTAAGGAAGCTCTGATTAATTGCAAAGTTGTCATTTCCGCGAAAGCGGGAATCCAGGAACGATAGATAAGATTGTCGGAACCGCAGATGCACGCGGATAAACGCAGATGAAAAACAAACGGTCAGTTTTCTTTGATCCGCGTTTATCTGCGTGCATCTGCGGTTCCAAAATTCTTAGTGAATTAATCAGACCTTCCTTAAGCTGATTCAGGAACACGAGCATGAAATCCGCAAAGCTTGGCAAGCGCACTTCGGCCGTTGAAGTATCGAACGTTTCGAAGCATGGGTTCTGGCTGCTGATCGACGACAGCGAGCGCTTCGTGCCGTTCGCGCATTTTCCGTGGTTCGCGCACGCTCCCATCGGCAAGCTCCTCAACGTCGAGCAGCCGCGCCCGCATCATCTTTACTGGCCTGATCTCGACATCGATCTGGCGTTGGAATCGATTGACCATCCCGAACGATTTCCGCTCGTCAGTAAAGTTAAACCCTCCAAGCCACCGCGATCGCGTCACCAGACAGCGCGGCGCTGATCGGATTAACGCGCAAAGAGGGTAGAATCGTGCGGACTCCGAGGAGGATCCCATGGCCGCACCCCGCACTCTCCAGTTCGACACGCTCAGCTTGCACGCGGGTCAGCGACCCGATCCCGTTACCGGCGCGCGCGCGACGCCGATTTATTTCACCACCTCGTTTGTCTTTCGCGACGCCGATCACGCCGCCGCACTCTTTAATATGGAGCGCGGCGGGCACGTCTACTCGCGCATCTCCAATCCGACGAACGCGGTGCTCGAAGAGCGCGTCGCCGCGCTCGAAGGCGGTGTCGGCGGCATTGCAACCGCGAGCGGCCAAGCGGCGCTGCATCTCGCCATCGCGACCATCGCGGGCCACGGTTCGCATATCGTCGCCTCGCGCGCGCTCTACGGTGGATCGCATAACCTTCTCTCCTACACGCTGCCTCGCTTCGGCATTGAAACTACCTTCATCAATCCGCGCGACTTGAACGCCTGGAAGACGGCGATTCGCCCGAACACCAAGCTCCTCTTCGGTGAAACGCTCGGTAATCCCGGGCTCGACGTGCTCGATATTTCTTCGGTCGCCGCGATCGCGCATGAGGCGCGCTTGCCGCTCTTGGTCGACTCGACGTTTACCACGCCGTACTTGCTCCGGCCGTTCGATCACGGCGCCGACTTGATCTATCACTCAGCGACGAAGTTCCTCGGCGGCCACGGCGTCGCGATCGGCGGTGTGCTGGTCGACGGCGGCACCTTCGATTGGGAAGCGTCCGGTAAATTTCCGGAGCTGACCGAGCCGTACGCCGGCTTCCACGGCATGGACTTCCAAGAGGAATCGACCGTCGCCGCGTTCCTGCTGCGCGCGCGACGCGAGGGCTTGCGCGATTTCGGCGCGTGCATGAGCCCGGCGACGGCGTTTCAGATTCTCCAGGGCGTCGAAACGCTGCCGCTGCGCATGCAGCGGCACGTCGAGAACACGCGCAAGATCGTCGACTATCTTGGCAAACAAACCGGCGTCGAGTCGATCGCGTATCCCGAATTGCCGTCGCATCCGGACTATCAACTCGCCAAGAGACTGCTGCCGCGTGGCTGCGGCGCGGTGTTCAGCTTCAATCTCAAAGGCGATCGCGCCGCGGGCCGGCGCTTCATCGAAGCGCTCAAGATTTTCTCCCACCTCGCCAACGTCGGCGACGCCAGATCCCTCGTCATTCATCCGGCAAGCACCACGCACTTTCGCATGAGCGACGAAGCGCTCGTGCAAGCGGGCATCGGCCCAGGCACGATTCGCCTCTCCATCGGCCTCGAAGACGCGGACGATTTGATCGAGGATCTTTCGCGTGGCTTACGCGCGGCGCAGAAAGGTTGACTATGGAATTGCATGTCGCGGGCGAAAAAGTCTACGCCTATGCCGGCGGCAAGAGCTTCGATCCGGCGCTGCCAACGGTCGTGTTCATTCACGGCGGCGAACAGGACCATAGCGTGTGGGCGCTGCAATCCCGTTATCTAGCGCATCACGGCTTCGGCGTGCTGGCGCTCGATCTACCGGGTCATGGCCGAAGCGGCGGCGCGCCGCTCAAGCGCATCGAAGATATGGCGAACTGGATCGTCGCCGTGCTCGACGCCGCCGGCGCAAAATCCGCGGCGCTCATCGGGCATAGCATGGGCTCGCTCATCGCGCTCGAAACGGCGGCGCGATTTCCGCAACGCGTGAGCCGCATGGCATTGCTCGGCACGGCGTTCCCCATGCGCGTCGCGCCCGAATTGCTCGAAGCGACGCGGAAGAACGAACCCGCGGCGCACGACATGATCAACGTCTGGTCGCACTCGGCGTACGCGCACTACCCGAGCAATCCAGGCCCCGGCTTCTGGGTGCCGGGCGGGAACTTGCGGCTCATGCAGCGGCAGAAGGCGGGCGTGCTGCACGCGGACTTCGCCGCCTGCAATAACTACGCGGCCGGCTTGGAACGCGCCGCGCAAGTGAAGTGCCCTACTCTGTTGCTACTCGGTAGGCGCGACGCCATGACTCCCGCGCGCGCCGCGCAGGATATTGCGAAGGCGATCCCGAGCGCGAAAGTTGTTACGATCGAAGACAGCGGACACAACCTCATGGCGGAAAAGCCCGACGAAGTGCTCGATACGCTCGTAGCGTTTCTCCAGGTTGCGTAAGCCGCCCGCGACGCGGATGAGTGAAGGCGTCGAGCGCTGATCCCAACTAACCTCGGCTAGAGGAAGCCGGTACAAGGAGGAAAAACATGATTTCACTACGACAGTTTGTCGCCGCTACGTGCGGAATGCTTCTCGTCGCGGCAATCGCCGCCGCCGCTGACCCCAACCCACCGCCAACGGCAACGGCCGCGCCGATCAGTGGCGTCGATGCTGCGTCGATCGACGACCTCGTCGCCGCCGGTCGCATCCTCGTCAACGAAGGCGTGTTCGATGGTTTCGGTCACGTCAGCATGCGCCATCCCGGAAATCCAAAGCGCTTTCTCATGTCGCGCAATCTGGCGCCCGCGCTCGCGACGGCGGCGGACATCATGGAGTTCGACGTAGAAACTTCCGAGCCCGTCGATGCGCGCGGGCGCGCGGTCTTTCTCGAACGCTTCATTCACGGCGAAGTTTACAAAGCCAGGCCGGACGTCAATGCCGTCGTGCACAGCCATTCGCCGTCGGTGATTCCGTTCGGCATCGTCGCGAGCCAACCGATGCGCCCGGTGTATCACATGAGCGCGTTCCTCTACGCCGGCGTGCCGATCTACGAGATCCGCAAGGACGCCGAACAATCGAACATGCTCATCGGCAACCGCGACCTCGGGCGCGCGCTCGCGCGCACGCTCGACGATGCAGCGGTCGTCTTGATGCGCGGTCATGGCAACGTCGTGGTCGGGCCGTCCATACCGATCGCGGTATTTCGCGCCGTCTACACCGAGACCAACGCGCGCCTGCAACTGCAAGCGGTGGCGCTCGGCGGCCCGATCAACTATCTCTCGCCGGGAGAAGGAAAGAAGGCCGCGGAAACCATGGCGACCCAAGTGCAACGGCCATGGGGATTGTGGAAACAGAAGGCGCTCGGAAAGTGAGCGTCACGCACCGCTCACTCTGCGCATCATGACGCCACCATGAAAACGTTCCTCAAGATTATCGCCGGTGTGCTCGTTATCGTGATCCTACTAGTGGTCGGCCTCGTCGTCGCCACGTGGCAACCCGATCGTCCGGTCTCCGCGCTGACGGATCGCTGGGCGCCGCCTCCGTCGGTGTTCGTCGACGTCGCTGGGATGAAGGTGCACCTGCGCGATGAAGGGCCGCGCAACGACCCGGTCCCTATCGTGTTGCTCCACGGCACGTCCTCCTCGTTGCACACATGGGACGGCTGGACGCAGGCGCTCAAGGGAAAGCGGCGCGTCATCCGCTTCGATCTGCCAGGGTTTGGACTGACCGGGCCTTCGCCCGACGGCGACTACACCATCGGGAGTTACGTGCGCTTCGTCACGGCGATGTTGGACAAACTGGGCGTGCGCCGCGCCGTACTCGCGGGCAACTCCTTCGGCGGCACCGTCGCCTTGGCGAGCGCGCTCGCCGCGCCCGGTCGTGTCGAGAAGCTGATTCTGGTGGACGCCGACGGCTACTCACGCCAATCCGCCTCGGTACCGATCGGGTTTCGCATCGCACAGATGCCGCTGCTGTACCGGCTGGTGGAAGTCACGCTGCCGCGCGGTGTCATCGAATCGAGCGTGCGTAACGTCTACGGCGATCCGAGCAAGGTGAACGCCGAACTCATCGATCGATATTTCGACATCACGTTACGCGAAGGCAATCGACGCGCGTTGGTGCAACGTTTCAAGCAAGCCCCCTCCGGTGTGATCGCGGATCGCATCCGCGAGGTTAGAGTGCCGACGCTGATTCTCTGGGGCGGGCGCGACCGACTGATTCCACCCGCCAGTGCCGAGCGCTTCCACCAAGACATTGCCGGCAGCGAGGTCGCGGTGTTCGACGACCTCGGCCACGTGCCGCAGGAGGAAGACCCGGCCCGCACAGTGGCGGTGGTAATGCGGTTCCTCGGTGCGAGGTGACGCATCGCTGGCGCGTGAGATCTATCGACTTTCAGGCGGGAGCGCACGGCGGCGGATACTTTTTCACTAACGTGTGCGTACATCCAGCGGGCGAAAAAGACGCCGCTCTCCAAAAAGAATACTGTCGACGGCGACCTATTACCCTCGTAGTTAGGATGCGGCGCTATATAGGCAAGTAAACGCCTTCCCCGTTCTTCTCTAAGGACATCTTCAATGAACCCGCCATCGCTTGAGTGTCATTCGGACTCCGGCGATATGCGCCCGGCGTGCTCCCGGTCCACTGCTTGAAGGCACGGTGGAACGCGGTCGCGTCTTCGAAGCCGAGCTCGAAGGCGATCGCGGCGATCGAGCGCGACGTTTGCGTCAGGCGCTGAACCGCGATGTCCCGGCGCAGCGCATCCTTGATCAGCCGAAACGACGTGCCCTCGGCTTCGAGCCGCCGGCACAACGTGCGCACCGAAAAGTGCAACGCCTGAGCGACCGCGTCGATGTCGTTCGGCGCTTGGAAATGGCTCTCCAAGAATTCCCTCACGCGGTGGCTTATCGTCGGCGGCGACAACGAGGCGAATATCCAACCTTGCGGCGCCTTCGCCAGAAACGCGCGGACGTCCGGCTTGGTACGATGAGCGAGCGGTGCATCCATGAGCGCCGACGGAAAATACAACGCGCTCTCCGGCTGATTGAAGAATACCGGTCCGGGATACAAGTACAAGTACTCGGAAGCGTCGGCGGGCGGTTCAAACGCGAAATGCAATCGAGTGACGGGGACAGTTCTTCCGAGCAGCCACGACGCGAAGCTGTGCACGAACTTGAGCATAAGCTGCTGCGCAAAGGCGGACAACCGCGCCCCGGACTTCGGATTCGGAATGATGGCGAAGCGCGTGATTTGCGGCTCGCGTCTCAGCTCGTAGGAAAAATCGTCCACCAACATACGATGGAAGCGCGCGTAGCGATGCAACGCCGTCTGCAAATACGGCGCGTCGAGTAAGCACATGCAGAGAAACTTTGTCGTCCCCGACCGCAACGGCCGCGAGAAGAGCCCGGGCATCTCATCGTCGAGGTGAGTGGCGAGGAGACGGTATAGCGTCGCAAACTGTTCTTCGGTAATGCGAGCGCCGGGCTGCTCTAGCAGGGCAGGAACGATACCCGCGAGCTGGACGAAACCGTCGCGCGTAGCCGCATCAATGCTGATTCCATTGAGGAAGTTGTTGACCAAACGCGTTGATACGGTTGAGAGCGGTGTTTTCATTCGTCCTCCCCATCTTATGCCGCCGCACAAGCATGCCGCCGATTGGCAGGTTATGCAAATAAATCGGCGTGAGTCGCAATAGCCGGCGCTAGTTGCTCCGCCGTAGATTGAGTGGCGCTCCGGCCTGACCGCGGTTTTTCAAGCGCGAAACCGCCGGCGCACCGGAGGCTAGCACCTGACCGAACATGCCAGTGGCTGCTTTCTGAGACGGGGCCCGCCGCACAGGTCGCACGTGCTCCGATCGTCGAGTGACGAATTTAGAAGATATGCCCGCGCGAACGGCCCGTTGTCGGTCCGACAGCAGGCTCGCTCGGCGCGGCGGGTGACACTAACGCTTCAACACTTAGGAGAGACAACAAGTGATCAACCAAAGTACGCACAAGCGCTGGGCAGTCGCCGGCGCGCTGCTGTTCGGCACCGCCCTGCTAGCCGGTTCGGTGGCGGCATGGTCGGATCGAGACGATCGAGAGTCGAACGAATTCGAGATCACCACCCTCTCCAACCGCGCCGATCACGTAAGCGGCGGCGACGTGCTCGTTGAAGTGCGCGTGCCGAAACATATCGATCTCAATAAAGTCGCCGTGAGCCTGAACGATCACGACGTCACGAGTTCCTTCAAAGCGACCGGTGCACACACGCTCGAAGGTTTGGTTACCGGCCTGAACGTCGGGAAAAATCTGCTCGAAGCCGGCGTGAAAATTCATCACAAGGTTTGGCGGTTCGAATGGGACGAGGTCATCAACTTCGAGCGGCTCAACGTCACCAACCATCCGATCGGCGGCCCGGTGTTCTCCGGCACGCAAATTCAACCGTGGGTGTGCGCCACACCGTCGGCACAAGCAGGAACGGCGACCGTCCCGCACACGAACCCGAGCGGTCTCACCACGTTCGCGACCGACGCGCAGTGCGATATCGCGACCGAATTTAAGTTTTGGTACAAGAGCACGAGCGCGCCGGCGACCTGCGCAGGTATCACGGGCGCGAACGCGTGCTTCAAACTGTACAACGTCGCGTCGCCGCCGGCGGACGTCGCGATGACGACGACCGATAAGGGCGTTACCGTGCCCTTCATCCTTCGGCAAGAGCGCGGCACCATCGACCGCGGCATCTACGACATCGCCGTGCTCTGGAATCCGAGTAAGCCCGCCAGCCAGCAAACCGGATGGAACGGCAAGCTGCAATACTCTTTCGGCGTTGCCAGCGGTTCACCGCGGCGTCAATTCGCGCCGAACAGTGCCTGGTTTACGACCATCGTCTCCGCAACCAACGACGCGGCGCTCGGCTTGGGTTTCATGACATCGGCAAGCTCGCTGACCGATCAACAGCTCAACTCGAATCTCGCCGTGGCCGCCGAAACCTTGGTGATGATCAAGGAACACATCATCGAGCAGTACGGCCGGATCCGCTACACGATGGGGCTCGGCTGTTCCGGCGGTTCGATCGAGCAGAACGCAATCTCGTCGCAATACCCGGGCTTACTCGACGGCCTGCAGATCCAGTGCACCTATCCGGATTCCATCACCACCGGGCTCGAAGTGGGCGACTGCGTGCTGCTGGTCAACTATTTCGCGTCGCCGTCCTTCGCAGCGCTGAACGTGGGTTTAACGACGGCGCAGATAAACGCCAAGAAGGCAGCGATCGCCGGCCACCTGAGCCAGTTCGGTTGCATTTCCTGGAACGCCGCGTTCGGTACGACCGGCCGCGCGGGTAACATTCCAGGGCTGGCCTCGGTGGGAGCGGCGATCTTTTCGACGACGCCGAAGGCGGAATTTCCGAACAACTGTCTGCTGCCGGCAAGTTTCGTGTACGACCCGGTGACGAACCCGTTCGGTTTGCGCTGCGGCCCGTTCGATCACGCGATCTCCGTTTGGGGTAACGCCGGCGATCCGCTGTTCCCGACGCGCGCCAACGCGACGGGCGACAATACCGGCGTGCAGTACGGGCTCAAAGCGCTGCTGAGCGGCAAGATCACCGCGGAAGACTTCGTGACGCTGAACGAGAAAATCGGCAGCGGCAACGTGGACGGTCTGCCTCAAGCAAAGCGTTCGGTCGCCGATGACTTCGCGTTGCGCACCGCTTACCGCTCCGGCACGGTCGGCGACGGCCATTCCTGGGCCACGGTTCCGATCATCGATCTGCGCGGCAACGACAATAACGGCATTCATCACACCTGGCGCAGCTTCGCGCTGCGGGCGCGGCTCGACGCGGCAAACGGACAGCATGACAATAACGTGATGTGGCGCTTCGGTCCGGGCCTGTTGCCGGCGGGCGCGGGCACCAAGCTCTTCACCGCGCAGTTCGTGACGATGGACAAGTGGCTCTCCAACATCGAGGCGGACACGAGTCACAATTCGCTCGCGCGGAAGGTCATCGACAACAAGCCCGCGGACGCGTTCGACTTCTGCTACCTCAGCACCGACACGACGTTCTCGACCAAGGTCACCGATTTCGCGGTGTGCGATGCGGACCCGATTCTTGCGATATTTTCTTCTCCGCGCCAAGTCGCGGGCGGACCGCTGGCGGAGAATATTCTTAAGTGCCGCCTGCAATCGCTCGACATGAACGACTACCCGCCGAGCACGTTTACCGGCGCACAATGGGCGCGTCTGGAGGCGGTGTTCACCGATGGCGTCTGCAATTGGGAGAAACGCGGCGTGCGCCAACGGCGCGCGGTGACGAACCTGACGTACGAAGACGGCCCCGGCGGCAAACCGTTTCGGCGCGAGTCGGATTCGGACTAGGGAACCTCTGATTAATTCCCTCTCCCTCCGGGAGAGGGCCAGGGTGAGGGAAGAATTTCGCGGAAATTGACGCTGTTTCCCTCACCCCCACCCCTCTCCCAGAGGGAGAGGGGTAATAAATCAGACCTTCCCTAGCAGCAAAACCTTGCAGCTCACGCTGCAAGGTTTGTTTTCCGCTTTAACCTTCACGCCGCAGGCTGCTTTATCGCGCCTGCGGCGTTACTTTTTTGTCACCGCGTCGTTTCGACGTTGCCACGAAAGTGTACGATCAACTTTTTCGCGAAGCGAAGACCGATAGGAGGACGCCTCCATGGCAGCGAGCGCACTCGCAGATCGATTGGATCACATCGTGCTGACGGTTCACGATATCGAAGCGAGCATGAAATTCTACACGCGCGCATTGGGCTTCGAACGGGAGTTTTTTCGCGGACCCGATGGACAACCGCGATATGCGTTGCGCTTCGGCAATCAGAAGATCAACCTGCAGGACCGCGCAACCGAAACGCCGACGAAAGCAAAAACCCCGACGTTCGGGTCGAGTGACTTCTGTGTTATAGCCGCCGTTCCCCTGGATCAAGTGCTTGCGCATCTACGCGCCGAAAACATCCCGATCGAGGCGGGTCCCGTTCCACGGCGCGGTGCTATCGGACCGCTACGCTCCCTGTACTTGCGCGATCCTGACGGTAACCTGGTTGAGGTAGCGGAGTACATGGATGGATGAAGCCGGTAAAGATGAGTTCGGGCGCGCCTAAGACACCTCCCGTCATCCGGGACTCTGATACTTAAAAGACGTAGCGGCTATTCTTGTCGATGCCCTGGCGCAGATTCCGGCGGAAAACAACGAGGCAAGGAATGAAACTCGACGCTCGGCGAGACACTTTCCATCCGCACGATTTTAGGCGTCTCTAAAATCTAACGGCAAGCTTTTTTAGCGATATTCGCAGACCCATCGATAAGGCCGGTTTGACTTAGGCCGCATCGCACCCCTAGCATGAAGCGGTCTAATTTAAGTTAGAGATCAAGGAAACGTCATGGAAAATGTTCAGCTTAGTGACTTTATTCGGAACATCCTAATCCAGGTTGCAAAGGGCATCCGAGAAGCAAACGACGAACTGAAAGATCCTGCGAAAAATCAGTTTGAAGTCTTCAGCCTCCGACACAACAAAGGCGATTCCTCCAAAATCCCCGGCGTCAAATTCGATGTTGCGGTAACCGCTGCAAGCGGCCAAAAAGACAAGGCCGGGTTTTTTGTGGCCCTCGTGAACATTGGAGGTGGCGCTAACACCGAAAAAACAAAAGAGGGCGAAATAGCTCATCGCATTCAATTTGAAGTTGGTATTGAAAACACGTGGCATTGATCTCTAACTGTGTTTTCAACCGGACGCGGTGTGACGACGGTGCAGTATTTTGCGTTCGTGGCCCGCGCCGGTTAAAACGGCGTTCGGCATGACGACAATGCACTACGAGCCCAACGTGTTCATGAGTCAGTTTCCCCTCGTAAAGCGATTCGTGTACCACCTCGTTTACTATCGAGCGCTTTCCAAAACCTATGGAGATAGCCAACTCCAAAATGAGTTTTGGACGCTCACCATTGATGCCCACTTGCTCCAAGCAGTCATTCATTGGTGCATGGTATTCGGCTCCGACGGATGCAACCCTACCCACTGGAAACATTTGTCGCCAGACCAGTCTGAAACGCTTCGCCAAAGTTTTCGTGATGGACTTTTCCGGCAGACAGACCTAAATCAGCGAGCATGGGAGCCATATTGGAAAAAAATCGTACACTTTCGCAACAACTACGCAGCACATCGCGCGTTAAACTTTTCCAGCCCAGTTCCACACTTTGACACGGCACTCAAGGTTGCGTACTACTACGACAACTGGATTCGCAAGATAATTTCACCTGACACCTTCGCTGAACCTCTATTGGAGGCGTTCGCTTTAACCTTGGGCCAATCAGTGAACCCGTTAGTAAACAGACTTTTTGAAGCCACCAAGGAAAATTGCTTGGCCGAACCTATCGCTCCAAAGGACGCGCCGCAAGCGGCGCGCCTTTGAGCTTTTCGTTAGCCATCACCAAGAACAGTCGAGGGACGCCATGGGGATTCTGTTTGCTCGTCGTGGGTGGGAGCGTGGTCTCTTTCGAATCTGGGTGGTTCTTTCAGCGTTTTGGCTTCTAATTATTCCTGCCATCGCCATTTGGGTTTACCAGCGGCACGGAATAAGCGGAGTTTGGCACTGGCTCTCCGTTGAGACCGACTGGCTTAAGGCATTGTTGTGGGCGTTACTACCTCCCCTCGGAGCACTACTCGTCTTTGAATCGTTAGCTTGGGTGACTCGAGGTTTTGATAAGTCAAACTAGGCGAAAGGAAGGTAACGCTTGGTTCATTTGATCGGAATAGCTCACTCGTACCAGCTACGCGCTGTAAAGCCGTTTCGAAATGGCGGCTTAGACAATATTGCCTGGAGCCATCTTGCCTACCAGTTAGAAAGTTACCTCAATGACATAGTCGAACAACTAAAACCTCGCGCCGTAGGCGAGGAGTATAGCCAAGCTCAGCTGCGCGACGCGCACTTATCCGACGACCAAGCTTATCTTGTGGCTCAGAGAGTCTGCGCTCTCCGCGGAGTGGAACACGTCTTTTGCAATCCCGATCAATCAGAACTCGACGCTTTGTATGAAGCGCATTGCACTACCCAAGACGAAGACGAACGCAACGGGTACCCTATTCGAGAGGGGGAATGGCTTAGGCGCCTTCTCCCGTACACACGTGAAGGCGCAGTGCTCTTCGTTTGCGGTGTCAATCACATAACCACTTTTGGTCGGCGCATTGCTGCCGCTCACGTAGAGACATCAGTCGTTTGCGAGGATTTTGAGAACAAGGCCAAAGGTGATGGCTAACCCCGCAGCCCACACGGACGCGCGGGAAGCGTGGTACTACGATCAAACACGGCGGCCGCGCGCCGGTGGCTGCGAACGTTAGGCAAAGGTAAAGGAAATAACAATGAACACAATTGGGCTCATCCTCGATTTCTTAGGCGCTGTGGTCTTGTTGATCTACGCTTCAAAAACCGTAGGTGCCACTACTCAAGCAGATCAAGACCATGTTGCTTCCCCGTGGCTTCCCAGAATCGGTTAGGCTCTGATCGCGGCAGGTTTCTTGTTGCAGCTCATCGGTGGCATCCTTCAAAACAATGCCTAACAAATGCATCAAGCCCGCGCGCTTTGCTCGCGGCTTATGCACGGCGTTAGCCGGACGCGCAGCGCCTACGCCCTGCAAGGTGAAGCGACAGTGACTTCGAAGAACATCATCGCGACACGAACTACTCACCGATCCCATCGGCGCTGCGAGCGCGTCCGGCTAACGGGGCGCGAGCTAACGGCACGAGAGTTAGCCGGCGCGGCGCGCCGGCTAACTCTCGTTCGAGCCGTCACCGCGAGCAACGCTCGCGGCGGCCGCCCACTCCTCAGCAAAGAGAAGCTGCGCTTCTCTTTGCTTCCTCGGGGTGCGACTCAACTCGCGCCCCGTTAGGCATCACAGAGCATGAAGATCCTCTCGTCCTCAGTCTCAACAACTACCTTTAGCCGCGCATATCTACAGCGTGCTTGGGAAACCCGCTCGACCCTCGCCGATAACGAACGAAACGGCTTCGCTATCTTTTTCTATCTCACCGTTACCGGCCATGTCGAAGCGACTATGGTTGAGCTGATGGAGCGACGGCTTATGTACACGCGCTCGGTGGTGGCCCAACACCGGAAAGGCAACTTTAGCTGGGGAAATGCGAAAGAAGAACCCGACTATCCAACGCTGCCAATTCATGACACGTTGATGAGTCTCGTAGCTCATTTCGTACGCCGGATAGACAAGGCACCCTTAGATGCTTTGATTGAACTCTTTCAGGATGTCTTCGCTGTCCAGTTGCCTAACATGCTTGGCGACACCCATCAAGACTTGAAAGCACTAGCAAGCCTTCGCAACGTCTTCGCACATGGCAGAGACCTTTGGCTGCGATTCAATCAAGACGACGACAATTTGCTGTCGTTGGAGAAAAATCCGCTTCAATTGCCGGCGCAGCGATTGCTTGCAGCCGAAGTCTTAACAACGCTTCAATTCGATGCCCGGACGCATCGCGATTTCCAACGTGCCTTCTTTTCTGACGCCGCCATGCTCTACTTTCTTGGCAAAGCGCAAGAGGTCGAAAACAAGTTGAAAGGTGTCCTCGCTTTTATTCCAGAGAAAGAGTTGCCTCTCATGGTCTCGTTGCCCGATCTCTCTGAGTAGAGGCATTTCTCTCCCTATGTCCGAAGCGATGCCTAACAATGCGGGGGAGGGGCTGGGGAGCGGCACACCCAGGCAAATCGACGCTGATTACTCCCGACTATCAAATAGTCAGCGCTCCAACCAGCTTCGAATCGTCCGTGTAACGACAGCGGCCGCGTGCTCCTGAATGAAATGCCCGCCGTTCGGCAATGTAATGAGCGTAAGGTCCTTGCCCATCCAATCCCATGTTTGGTTGAGTGCATCCGGCACCAGCGCCGGGTCGTCCAGGCCATAGAGTAACAGCACCGGCATCTTCGTTTTAACAACCGCCGACGTGTCTTCCTGATAAGGAGGCCGCGGATAGTTGCGTTGCCAGTACGACACAATCGCCTTGGCGCTCGAGCGTCGGAGCGCCTCGACGTATTTCGCTTTGGCTTGCGGGTCGGTAACCCAGAAGACCAAATCCTCGGGCTTGATCAGTTTTTCGGCGTCGTCCTGCTGGAACAGACGCGCGTATTCGGCGACGGACTGCTGCCTCGGGTTACGCGCCAGCTCGCGCCTCAACCCGCGCGGATGCGGCTGACTCAAGACGATCAGCCGGTCGACGTATTGCGGCGCTTGCAGCGCAAGGTTCCAGGCGATACCGCCGCCCCACTCGTGACCCACGACGATCGCTTTCTCCTTGCCAAAATGTTTGATCACGGCAATAACGTCGCCCACGAGCAAACGCATGTCATAGTTTTCGACGCCTTCCGGTTTATCGCTCAAGTTGTAGCCGCGCAGATCGATCGCGACGGTTTGGTACTTATCGGCGAGACCCTCCATCTGTGATCGCCACGTGTACCAGAACTCCGGAAAGCCGTGGATCATCACGATCAACGGCCCCTGACCCAAAGTCGCGTAGTGAATCTTGACGCCATTCGAATCGACGTAACCTTGCTCAACCCGCGACTCGATATCCGATGCGCGAGCCGCAACCGAGGCGAGATTCATAATCAGGAGTGCTATCGCCGCGTAGATCTTCATAGGCGTGCTATTTCAGTCGATCCTTGATCTTTTCCACGCCGGCGCGCGCGCATACGTCGTCGAGGTCCCCGCCGGGTGCGCCGCCGACGGCGATGGCACCGATCACCTCAGACCCGACAGCGATGGGCACGCCGCCGCCGAATATCATTAAGCGATCGCCATGACGCAGCGCCTCCGCGCCCGGCGTGCTCTTGATGTACTCGGCGAGAAACGACGTCGGCATGCGAAAGCTCGCGGCGGTGTACGCCTTGCGCAGCGTGCCGTCGGCGGTGTGCGGACCGGCGCCGTCCGCACGTAGGAGCACGCGCGCGACGCCGGCACGATCGACGACGGTCGCGCTGACTCGATATCCTCGCTTAAGACACGCGTCGACCGCCGCGGTGGCGGCCTCAACGGCCAACGCCAACGGTAAATATTTCTCGCTGGGCAGCGGCTCGGTTTGCGCCCAGCCACCGATAGCGAACGTCATGCCCAGCACGACGCCGAGAGCCACCGCCCATGATCGCGCGCGCTGCGCGCGCATCCGCTCTACGTTGATCATGACACCCCCTTCTCATCGGTTGCATAAAAGTTGCCGTGAAATCCCAACGGGAAATGCTGCCCGGTCCAGACGCGTGCTTCGAAGTCCATCGTGCCGGCGTCGCGCATTTCGAGAAATGTTTCATCGCGGCTGGCATCGTAGCCCTGGGCCAGCACCCACCCGCGATCTTCGGCAGTCTGCCCCGGATGCGGCACAAACACCGGCTCGCCGTATACGCGCGCCGGCCCCGCCGCGACGCGGATTTCGCTACCGGCGTGCAAGTCGTGACGCACCATGCCTGTCCCCACAAACGGAACGTCGACCGAGCGGCTAATGGTGTAGAGATAGCGTGCGTCGCTGCCGACACGGCGCGCGTCGAACCGCGGCAATTCCTCGCGCGTCGTAAACTCGGTGCGGCTGACCACGGCGCGACCGATCGGATCGAGCGTTAAGCGCGTAAGCACGTTCGGTGGCACCGGCGGCCGCTGCTCTCGATCGAACGCGTGCAACACTTTTAGCGTGGAGGCGTCGGGATAGAGAATGGAATCCATGACGATGCGGCCGTTCTGTTCGAACGCGTTGCCGTGATGGAACACAAAGGCAGAAGGAGCTTCGATGGTCACGGGCGCACCGGTCCCGTCTTTGCGCAAAATCACGAACCGTGTCGGCTCGCGCTCGGCGTAGACAAGCGCGTCGGCGACCGACGCGCGGCCCATCACCATTTGCGCGATATCCATGCGCAGCGGCGGGATGACAAGGATGATGTGCTCGCGCGTCAGCAGCATATCGTGAATCATGGAGTAGTCCTTCTGCGGCAGTGCGTACAATTGCTTCAGCCGCCCGTCGCGCTCCATGCGATAGACCATCAGAACTAATTTGTCCCCGCGATGGGTGCCGTAGGCGTAACCCTCGCCTGTCTGCGGATCGAATCGCGGGTGCGCGGTGAAAGACACCTCCGGCGCCAGCGTGCCATGGAAGTCCCACTCGCTCTGATAAGAGAGATCGATCGGATCGATCGCCGTCGGGTGCCCGCCCTCCGACAAGCCGAGCATGCGCCCATCCCAGCGGATGATATTGACGCTCGGCGCAAACTTGGGACGGAAGTGATTCGGACCGTTCGCGGATAGTGGCTTGCGGGTACCGTACTCGCTATAGCGCATCTCACCGGCTTTCATCTCTTCGCGCCGCTGCGGCGTATCGACGAAACGCGCGCGCAAGCTGACGTTGCCTTCACGGAAAGTGTAACGCGAAGCGAACGCATCGCCGTCGAAGAGGTGTTGCAGCTTCACGCCGAACGTTTCCTTATGGCCCGGCGCGACGCGGTACAACACGCCGTTCAGCTCACGCGGTACGGAACCCTCGACGCGCTTTAGCTCCCACGCACCTTCAGCGCCTGCGGTTCTATGCGCGAGATAACCGGTGCTGGTATCGGCGGCGAAAACTCGGCTCAAGCTGGACGACTCGATAAGTCCGAGCGCGCTCGCCGCACCGAGCGCTTTCACGAAATCGCGTCGAGAAATGCGGCTGACTGTTTTCATGGCTATAAGCTCCCTAGCTCTTTATCTATGGCCGCGGCTTCC
Source organism: Sulfurifustaceae bacterium (assembly GCA_041485885.1). GTDB lineage: Bacteria > Pseudomonadota > Gammaproteobacteria > Acidiferrobacterales > Sulfurifustaceae > JACQFZ01. The sequence continues at coordinate 99,981 of JBGPKL010000004.1, read as the reverse complement.
GGCGCTTGCGGGTAGAGCTTCTTACCTTTCTCCCACGCCGCGCGCGCCTCGGGCAACTCGCCGTTCTGCTTGTGCGCGAAGCCGAGGTTGAGATACGCCGTCGCCATCGCGCCATCCGGCACGGCGGCGGGATTTTTTTCACGCATGGCGATGACCGTGTTCAAATCCTTGACGGCCCGTGAGCCCTTGGCGAACATGGCCGGCAACCGCGCGGCGGTGCTGCCGCGTACCAGATAAACCACCCAATCGTTCGGGAAGCGCTCGACCGCCTGGTCGAGCGTGTCCATGCCCTTCTTGACCCAATTCGGTCTCTCGAAGAGAGGAACGCTCGCGGTCTTTCGCACCTGAGCGTTACCGAGCCAAGCCAAGGCGGCGGGATTTTTCGAATCGGCGGCGACGGCTTGTTCCAACGTTGCCAGGGCCTCGTCGAATTTTTCGGCGGCAAGCGCTTGTCGCCCCTGTGCGACGAGGTCGGGAGTTTGAGCTTCGGAGTACTTCGGAAACCCGACGGTGATCGCCACGGCGATCGCGGCGAAATAAACAAACGAGATTGAGTAGCGCATGATTCGTTCCTCCATCGTTGATACACGCAGGAGCCTAGCGCCGCATGGAAATGTCGTCAGGGGGATTGCGACGAAAAGACAAAATCGATACACCGGCCGCTGTCAGGGCCGACGAGCCGGACGAGAGCCGCGCATCGATTGGAGAGCCGAGGGTGCGGATTCCTTGCATCACGCCGGCCGATTTCGCATCCTTCCTTCGACGTTCCTGACGATGACCTCTCGCCCCCGAGACCCTGTAGACTGCGCACGAACGCGTTTGACCGAAGTCGTCACGCACGACGTGGGCCACATTTCCGATCGACCGCTCGACGATTCAGCATGACGATTCGCCACATCGACGTATTTTTTTACGGCCTCTTCATGGACGCGGACGCGTTGCGAGCCAAAGGGCTGCATCCCACCGACCCGCGTGTGGCTTGTGTCGATGGCTTCGCGCTTCGCATCGGACAACGCGCAACGCTGGTGCCTCGTGCCGATGCTCGCGTTTACGGTTTCGTCATGGGGCTCGCGCAGCCGGAAATCGAAGCGCTTTACTCCGACGCGAGCGTGCGCGCTTATCGCCCGGAGGCGGTAATGGCGGCGCTCAGCGACGGACGCAGCGTGCCCGCGCTCTGTTTCAACCTGGAGGTAATTCCGCCCGACGAAACGACGAACGCGGAGTACGCCGCGAAGCTGCGCGATTTGGGCCGTCGGCTGGAGCTTCCCGCCGACTATGTCGAGAGCATCAAGTAAGGCACACCGGCGGGTGGATTCGCGCTACGAACAATACGTGACGCTCGTTACCGGTCGATTGACAAGGCATCGGCCATCCGCTAGTTTGCCGCGGCTGGCGCTGGATTAGTGGAAGCATGCGCGGCATTCTTTGAGATCCGCTCCGCGAGCGCACGCTCAGTATCGTCGCCTCGCGAAAAAACTAGCGTTGCACCGCAGTGTCGCCCTGCTCCAAACATTGCGGCCCATGCTCAATTGAGGGCTCTAATAAACAAGGAGGAACCACATGAAGACCGTATTCTTAATATCGTTCGCATTCGTCTCGGCGGGAATCGTGTCATCGCTACAGGCCGCCAGTGTCGACGAAGGCAAGGCCAAGGCGTCCGTCTGCATGTCGTGCCACGGAAAAGACGGCGCCAGCGTCGGCGCCGTCATTCCAAACCTGGCTGGGCAGAAGGAAGGCTACATCGCGAAGCAGCTCAAAGCGTTCAAGGATGGAAGTCGTAAAGATCCTCTGATGAGCGCGATCGCCGCGCAGCTCGACGACAAAGACGTCGAGAATCTCGCCGCGTTCTGGAACAGCCTGCCGGGCGCCGCGGGCACGGCGAAGTCCGAGATTCCGGCAAACATCGCGAAGTCGCGCGTCGCGTTCCCGGAGAACTATCAGAAAGATTTCACTTACTATATGACCATAAACTTCCCCGCGACCAAGCAAGTGCGTAAGTACTACGCCAACAACGTCGCGCTCAAAGCCGCGCGCGAAGGCAAGCCGGTGACTCACGGCGCGGTGATGTTCGTGGAGGCGTACACGGCGAAGCTCGACGACGCGAAGAACCCCGTGATGGGCAGCGACGGCTTCTATGCGCCGGATAAGCTCATCTTCTACACCGCGATGGAAACGGAGTCCGGCTGGGGCAACGACTTCCCCGACATGCTGCGCAACGCCGACTGGAACTACGCCGTCTTCACCGCCGATAAAAAACAACGGCCCGGCGTGAACCAGGCGGAATGCCTCGCGTGCCACAAGCCGCTGACCAAGGACAGCTACCTCTTCTCGATCAACGCGCTTCAGGCGAAGGCGAAGACGACGAAGTAACGACCGTGACCGGCGAGGTCGGTCGACCTCGCCGGGTATTCGTTTCGCTATCCATACCGCATCAACACTCGAACGTTCATGCACCCCTCCGTCCGTTTCGATTTAGGAAAGCTCTGATTAATCCGATGTAGGGTGCGTCCCACGCACCAACCCAATCGATCGGTGCGTGGGACGCACCCTACTTGGATGGCTTCTCTTCAGGAAGCGCGAAGTAGTCGACTTGTTCGCATATACTCCATTGAAGTATAGTCAGCTCAATGCTGACAATCATTGAATCTCCCCTGTTCTCGAAGCTTTGGCCTGACTATTGGTCGGAGGAAGAGCGTGGAGAGTTCGCAGCATTCATCGCAAACAGTCCGGAAGCCGGTGATGTAGTGCCTGGTTCCGGTGGCTGCCGCAAGATCCGTTGGGCTCGTGCGGGCGCCGGAAAGCGTGGTGGGGTGCGGGTCATATACACCCTACGCCTTGCGCGTGGTGCGGTGGTTCTGCTTGTCATTTATGCCAAGAGCGCTCGGGACAATATCCCTGCGCATGTTCTGCGAAAGATCGCAGAGGAGATGGGTCATGTCACGTCGTGAGAAAGCGTTGTTGGCGCGGGACGCCAAGCGAAATATTGGTGAGGAGTTACTACAGGCAATCCGAGACGTGAAGGCTGGGCGTCACGGAGCCAAATACAAGGTCAAGGCAAACGATATCGTTGCGGCTCGCCTGAAGAGCGGACTTTCGCAAAGCCAGTTTGCGGCGGCGCTAAAGATTTCTCCTCGAACGTTGCAGCAATGGGAGCAAGGCCGGCGCCAACCGTCCGGTGCCGCGGAGACACTTCTGAAGATCGTCGCGCGCCACCCCGAAGTTCTGCGCGAAGTCATGGCGGCGTGACAAATCAACCTCCTTACTGACTTTCCGAGCCCGCATATTGACTAGGACCGCATTGGGAAACATCCTGATACGGCCTAATTCTAGTTGGACGTAAAATATCGCGAGTAGGCTAGAATTACTCGATGCAGTTCGAATGGGATCACACAAAAGCGGAACGCAACCGCAAAAAACATAGGGTTTCCTTTGATGAAGCGCTTACCGTTTTCTACGATCCGTTAGCTGCAACGTTCAACGACACCGGTCACTCCGTCGGCGAACACCGCTTTATCACGGTTGCGTATTCCTCGCGTAGACGGTTGCTTGTCGTAGCCCATGTCGAACGCAGGGAGACCATCCGAATCATCAGTGCCAGATAAGCCACCGCCCAAGAGCGCAAACGCCATGAAAGCTAAAACTCATTTGTCAGATGACCTACGACCTGAATATCACTTCGATTACTCAAAAGCTGAACGTGGGAAATATTACAAACGCATACTCAAGGAAGGCGCAAATGTCGCAGTTCTTGATCCCGATATCGCAAAGGCGTTTCCAACCTCTGCTGCTGTAAACGACGCGCTTCGTGTTGTGCTCAAGGCGGGACAGGCCGCACAACGTGTAACCCGGCGCTCAAGCGCACGCGCCAAGCGGCGGCGCGCGGCGTAGCTCTGCGGCTAGCACGAGTAGGATGGGTGGAGCGAAGCGCAACCCCATCGCAATAATCGGAACCGACGAGCATGATCGATTGCCGCCGCATCGAAACACTTGGCGAGCCTTCATGACGCTGGCTTCTGGTGAACTAAGCCGATGGGTTACGCTTCGCTCCACCCATCCTACATACTGAAGAAAAACGGCGCGACCATCGTCAAGGAACCGCAGCAGGCGTCGTGGGGCGGATACTCAGGTTATTTTTCCGATCCCGACGGCCACCCGTGGGAGGTCGCCTATAACCCCTACTGGACGATCCGAATGGATGGCCGTATATCGATGACGAAGGGCTGACTATTTCGCGATCGACCCGCGCCCGAAAGCACGAAGCGAGAAGGAGAAAGCGATGCTACAGCTGCGTCCGAACTGTGAGTGCTGCAACAAAGACCTCCCGCCGGAATCCACGGAAGCAAGAATCTGTTCCTTCGAGTGCACGTTCTGCGTTTCGTGTGCGGATTCCATTCTGGGGGGCAAGTGCCCAAACTGCGGTGGGGAATTTGCTCCTCGCCCTCGCCGCCCGGCGAACAAACTTGCCAAGTACCCGGCTTCGACAGAGCGCGTCTATAAGCCAGCGGGGTGCGGAAGAACCGCCTGACATTCGTTCGTCGAGGGCGATCATCGATGAACAGCGCTCCGCCAGACGAAATGACGCCTAGTCCGCCAAATTCGCAATCGCGCACCGACGATGACAACTGAAATTCGCGAGTTCTTCGAGCAATACCGCGACGCCTTCAACAAACTCGACGGCGAGGCGGTTGCACGTCTCTACGCCGTACCCTCCGGCCTCGCGACCGACCGCGGCTACACTCATTGGTCCGCGTTCGAATCGATCCGCGACAACATGGCCGCGTTGTGCAAGCTCTACCGCGACAATGGTTACGTCTCAGCGAGCTTCGAGCCGGCAGCTTTCATCCCTCAGGGACCCCACTTCGCCGTCGTCGACGTCAGTTGGCACATCGAGCGAAAGCGCGCTCAAGCGCCGTGGTGCTTTCATACGACTTATAATCTCTGTCGCACGCCCGCGGGCTGGAGGGTTTTGCTCGCCACAGCCTACGGGGAGAAGCGGCTCGATGCCTGACGCCCACGCGTTAACGCTATGAAGAAACTATTCATCATCGTCTGCTTGTCGATCGCGACTGCGTTCGCCGCCGCGGAAGATACCGGCAACGTCGTACTGCTCGGGGACAAGGGAAATATCGCGTTTGATCCGGTCAAAGCGATCTATCTCGCCAGCACCGTCAATGCGCTCCTGCAGTCATGCACGACGGCGGTCAGAGTCGACTCGATTCCGCCGGTTGGCTACAAAGGCGTCCGCGTAACACGAGCCGACGGCAGCGTGATCGAAGCTCATATTTTTCCGAACAGCAAAAGCTCGTATAGGGTCGAGGTCTACAGTAAGAAGAACGGCGTAACTCAGGCGCACGGCAAGTACACCGACCACGCTTATCAGTTAATCAGCATGCTCGAGTTAAGGAAGTAATCTTTGGCTCGGCGCGCTCCCAACATGCTGGAAATCACCGGAATCGATCACATCTACGTCACGGTCTCGAAACTCGAGTGTTCCTAGAGGTTTCGTGACACGGTGATGAATGTCCTCGACTTCCGCCATATATATTTAAGGAGTCGCTCGCAATGAAACTTGTCGCAAACCTGATGATCAGCCTGGTGGCGCTGAGCCACCTGGGGTTTCTCGTGCTCGAGATGTTTTTTTGGAACCATCCAGTCGGCAGAAAACTTTTCAACATGACCCCCGAAGTCTCCGCCGCTTCGGCCGCACTCGCGGCGAATCAAGGTCTATACAACGGTTTTCTGGCGGCCGGCCTCATTTGGGGACTGATCGCGAGCCGCGCGGATGTGCAGATTTTTTTTCTGTGCTGCGTGATCGCAGCCGGCGTGTTCGGCGGGTTTACCGCTAAGAAGTCGATTCTCGTTACGCAGGCGCTGCCCGCTTTCATCGCCCTGCTCTTCGTTCTGCTGCCACTCGCAGGCGCAGGCTGATCGCGACCCGATCGGCCAACGTGCGCGTGTAATCGCAACGTGAGGTCGAACGTTTGACGCGGGCCAGCCGTCGCTCCTAGCATGAGGCGACGCCAATTCCGCCGGAGGCCGCATGCCGTACGTCGTTCGCTTCTTCGATCGTCCGAACTGCCTGCACATTCGCGAGGCGCAATTGCCGGCGCACGTGAAATGGCTCGATCAGCACCGCGATACCGTCTTGATACCCGGGTCGCTGCGGCCGGACGCGGGCGAGGCGGCGGTCGGCGGTCTGTGGCTGGTCGAAGCGCCGAGTAAAGCAGCGATCGAGCAATTGCTGCAGACCGATCCGTTCTGGGTGCACGGCCTGCGCGAGCGCTACGAAATCTACTTTTGGTCCAAGGCGTTCCCCGACCGTAAAGTGCCGGTTTGACATCGCCAAACCATTGACGGGCAGTCGATCCATGATACCGGATTTGCCGCGGTCTTCTTTGCGCTTGCATTCACTCGTCGAAACTGATTTGTTAACCGCCGCCCATCCATAACCCCACCGGGAGTTTTCGATGAAAACTAAGGATCGTATCGCCGTCGCCGCATTGTTTGCCACGTTCGCCGTTCCACTCGCGGCCGCCGCCGAGCTCGCCGTGTCCGCCAACGATAATAAGGTCGCGCTCGTCAACGGCGTCGTCACGGTCGTACAAAATCCGCCGCCCGATACGGCGACGATCATCGATCTCAAAAGCTCGCCGCCGAAGGTCATCGCCGAGATCGAAGCGCCGGCGAGCGTCGTCGGGCCGCCGCTCAGTGTTGCGATCACGCCGGACGAAAGTCTCGCGTTGGTGACGGCGGCGATGAAGGTCGATCCCGCCGATCCGAGCAAACAAACGCCCGACAATCGGCTGTCGGTCATCGACCTGAAAAGCACGCCGCCGAAGGTGATCGCGCAACTCGAGACCGGCAAGTCGCCCGCGGGTCTTTCCATCAACCGTCAAGGGACACTCGCTCTCGTGGCCAATCGTTCCGAGGGAACGGTGTCGGTGTTTACGATCGCGGGCAAGACGGTGACGCCGGCCGGCACGGTAACGCTCGGCGACGCGAAATCCGGCGTGAGCCATGTCGCCATTTCACCCGACGGCAAGACGGCGCTCGTCACGCGCGACGGTGACGATCGGATCTCGGTGCTTTCGATCGACGGCTCCAAAGTCGAGTACACCAAGCGCGACATGAACGCCGGGCTTCGACCCTACGGTGTCGACATCGCGCCGAACGGTGCATTCGCCGTGGTCGCGAACATCGGCCGCGGCGGCGGCGACAACGACACCATCAGTCTCATCGACCTGAAAGCAAAACCGCCGCGCGTGATCGAGACGGTGACCGCGGGGCAAACTCCCGAAGGCATCAAACTTTCGCCCGACGGCTCCATCGTCGCCGTCGTGCTGCAGAACAGTAGCAACAAGCCCAAAGAGTCGCCGTTCTACAACGACCACGGCCGGCTGGTTCTCTTTCGCGTGAAAGGTACGAGTCTCACCAAAGTAGCGGAAGCGCCCATCGGACATTGGTCGCAAGGCGCCGCGTTCTCCGCCGACGGCAAGCGGATTCTTGTCGGCAACATGGTGGAGAAAAATATTCAGGTCTTCGATTGGAACGGCAAGATGCTGCGCGACACCGGCAAGACGATCAAGGTCAACGGCGGCTCGGCGGCGATACGCACCGCCGAGAAGTGAGTCGTCGCGAGGCCGCATGAGGTAGGTGATCGCCGACTGATGGTTGGAAACAACCCGTGGACGCTCACGAGCTACAGCGATACATGCACGAGCACATCCCTTTGTCGAAGGCGATGGGTGTCGAGGTCGTCGAAGCAACGGGAGCGCGCGTGACGTTGTCCGCGCCGCTCGCGCCGAACATCAATCATCGCGAAACCGTTTTCGGCGGAAGCGCCTCGGCGGTGGCGCTCTTGTCGGCGTGGGCGCTGCTCTACCTGCGGCTCAAACACGCCGGTTTCGACAGCCGCGTGGTGGTACAACGAAACACCATGAGTTATGACCGACCGATTCGCGGCGACTTCACTGCCACGGCCACGGTCGCCGACGCCGACTGGCGAAAGTTCATCGACATGCTGAAACGAAAGGGTCGAGCGAGAATCGCCGCCGGCGCGACAGTGTACTGCAACGAGGAGACGGTGGGCCGGCTCGACGGCGAGTTCGTGGCTGCGGCAAGCACACGACCGGCGTAGGTAGATGCAGGTGCAACCATGAAATACATCGGAAGTTGCCATTGCGGGATGATTCGATTCGAGGTCGAGGCGCCTGAGTACGTCGAAGCGACCGAGTGCAATTGCTCGATGTGCTCACGGGTGGGCTACCTGCATCTGATCGTCCCGAAGTCGAAGTTCAAACTGCTGCAAGGCGCGGAACACATCGCGACGTATGCCTTCCACACCGGCGTCGCCAAGCACACGTTCTGCACGATCTGCGGGATCAAATCTTTTTACGTTCCGCGCTCCAACCCTGACGGGTATAGTGTCAACATTCGCTGCCTCGCGCCGGCACCGGCGAGACTTTCGATTACTCCGTTCGACGGCAGAAATTGGGAAGAAGCACACGCCGAGGACTTTGCGCATTTGAGCAAAGAGCGATAACGATCCGCGCATCCCGTGTCGGTGACAACACGGGCGTTTTGACGCCGGCTAGCCGGATAACCACGAACTCCCATGTCAGCTTCGAATCTCGACGTCGCGAAAGTCTTCGATGAGATCGCGGACCTGCTCGAAATTCAAGACGAGAACGCATTTCGCATCCGCGCGTACCGTAACGCCGCCCGTTCGGTCGAAGGGCTCGGCGTAGCGGTCGGCGAAATGCTCGCGAAAGGCGAGAGCCTCACCGAGTTGCCCGGCATCGGCCAGGAACTCGCGGCAAAGATACGGGAAATCGTCGACACCGGCAGCTGCGCGGCGCTCGAAGCGCTGCGCAAGCAATTGCCCCCGACCATCACGACGCTGCTTCGCATTCCGGGTCTCGGGCCGAAGCGCGTGCGCGCGCTCTATCGTGAGCTCGACATCAGCACGCCGGAACAGCTCTACGCCGCCGTGGTGGAAGGCAAAGTTCGCGCCCTCGCCGGCTTCGGCGAGAAAATCGAGATGACGATACGCCGGGCGCTCGCGAAGGACCCGCCGTAAATAATCCGGGCCGCGCGCAACCGCGAGGATCGCCGCCTCGGCACCGTAACAGGGCACGCTCCGTTGCACCCCGCCAGGCGCCGGGAAATAGCGGATGCCCACCGCTGTTGACGCATCGCCGCAGCGGCTACAATTTGTAGACCTTAAGGAGGGCATAACCATGGCCAAAAAGAAATCGAGTAAGAAGGCGAAAACGAAGCGTAAGGTTAAACCAAGGAGCAAGAAGCGCGTCGCGAAAACCAAACGTCGAGTTACCAAACCAAAAGCGGCAAAACGTAAAACGGCACGCGCCAAATCGGCGCCGCCGACTACAATGGCGGCGGCACCGGCGGCGAGCGTGAAGGCGTTGCCCGATGTCGAGGTCGCAACCACTGGCGGCGGCCGGTTACGGTTGTCGAGCCTGCGAGGGAAGAACGTGGTGCTCTATTTCTACCCGAAAGACGACACGCCGGGCTGCACTATGGAGGGCTGCGATATCCGCGACCGCTACGGCGAGTTCCAGCGCCTCGATACGGTGGTCCTCGGCGTATCGCGCGACGACGTGAATTCGCACGAGCGCTTCAAGGCGAAGTTCAATTTTCCTTTCGAGCTCGTAACCGACACGGACGAAAAGCTTTGCCGCGCGTTCAACGTCATACGCGAGAAATCGAACTACGGGAAAACGTACATGGGTGTCGATCGCTCAACGTTCCTCTTCGATAAATCCGGCGCGCTGCGCAAGGAGATGCGCGGGGTGAGCGTGCCGGGGCATGTCGATCAAATTCTCGACGAGATTCGGAGATTCTAACGAGGAGCGATGGCGAAGAAGCGGAAGATTTTCGTCCTAGACACCAATGTCCTCATTCACGACCCCACCGCGATCCTCCGGTTCCAAGAGCACGACGTGTATTTGCCGATCGTCGTGCTCGAGGAGCTCGACAAGGCGAAGGTGGGCATGTCGGAGGTCGCCCGCAACGTCCGTCAGGTCAGCCGGTTTCTCGACGGCTTGGTGCAGAAGGCGAACGGAGATATCTCGAGCGGCGTAAAGATTCCGTCGGTAACGCCCGACTTCGAAACCGGGCGCCTGCATTTCCACATGGAAGCCGTGCACAGCGTGTTGCCCGACGGCATGGATGTCCGCCGGCCGGACAACACGCTGCTCGGCGTGACGCTCGACCTCGGCAAGAGTCACGTCGGGCGCGACGTGATCCTCATCTCGAAAGACATCAATCTGCGCATCAAAGCGCACACCCTCGGCATCCACGCGGAGGATTACGCCACCGATCGGGTGCTCGATGACGCCAACCTCCTCTACACCGGCGTCGAGCGCCTGAACTGCGATTTTTGGGACACGCACAGCCGCGACATGGAGTCGTGGAAGGAAGAAGGCCGCACGTTTTATCGCATCAGCGGACCGCGTGCGCGTACATGGCTCCCCAACCAGTTCGTCTATACCGAGGATGACCGCTCCTTCGAAGCCGTCGTGCGGCGCATGGAAGGCAACGCCGCCATCATCGAAGTCATCAGGGACTACATGCAAGATAAGCACAAGGTCTGGGGCATCAACGCGCGCAACCGCGAACAGAACTTCGCTTTCAATCTGCTCATGGATCCCGAGATCGACTTCGTGACGCTGCTCGGCCAGGCCGGCACCGGCAAGACGCTGATGACACTCGCCGCCGCGCTCGCGCAAACGCTCGAAGCGCGCCGCTACACCGAAATAATAATGACGCGCATGACGGTCCCGGTCGGCGAAGACATCGGCTTCCTGCCCGGTACCGAAGAAGAAAAAATGGGCCCCTGGATGGGCGCCCTCGAAGACAACCTCGACGTGCTGCACGACGTCGGCAACCAGGAGCACGGATCGTGGGGGCGCGCCGCGACTAACGATCTCCTACGCTCGCGCATCAAGATCAAGTCGCTCAACTTCATGCGCGGCCGCACGTTCTTGCGTAAATTCCTGATCATCGATGAGGCGCAGAACTTGAGTCCGCACCAGATCAAAACGCTCATCACGCGCGCCGGGCCGGGAAGTAAAATCGTGTGCCTCGGCAATATCGCACAGATCGACACGCCGTATCTCACGGAGACGACGTCGGGGTTGACATACGTCGTCGATCGATTCAAGCCGTGGGAACACAGCGGACACATCACGCTGCAGCGCGGCGAGCGATCGAGGTTGGCGGACTTCGCCTCCGAGAGTTTGTAGGCCGGAAAGTTCTCTCAGCTCGCGTTCGCGATTCCCGCGATAACGGTATCCGCCTTATCCATCTCTCCCCGCGCTGCCGGCGAGCGCCCTACGACTCCGCGCGCTAATTCGCAAAATTACCCATCTCGCTTTCACTGGAATAACGACGGACATCATGCGTCGTCTGTTTAACGCAGCTAGCGCGACTCGCTCTTACCTCGTTTTATTCCCGCCGGCGGCGCAGCAAGTGTATACAAGAAGCTGTGGAACGCTCGACGCACGCCGACGGCGTACCGCTAGGCAAAACGTCGTGGTTCAATAATTGAAAGCAATGCGTGTTTTTTTTAACTTCCGCCTCACTGCTAGGCAGCTCGATCATCAGTCGCTACGATTCATCGCAAGTTGCTCGTACATTCCCTCGACATTCGATGCCGTTCGGAGTACAAAACAGCGCGATATAGAAAATTGGGATTTAGTGATTCAACCGGAAGAAAGGGAGGATCGCCATGACGGCAATCGGTACCCACTCGGTATCGGGGCCGCGTTCCAATCTTCCTTACCGAGCTTTGCGCGCGTCCAACCGGCTACGGAGTGCAGGTTGAACGCGCTGTGACTTTATCTTCGTCTCTCCGCAATCAAAAATTACATTACAAAAAATTACATTACAAATTTACAAATAAGAATTACTCCAACCTATTTTCGTCTAGACCGGGGCGTAACGATTAAGGAGATGAATACATGCGTATCCTCAAGTATCGCCCCTCTAGGCTCGCGCTGAATGCATTTAAAAATCGGCAAGAGTTAATCAAAGCAGGGCTCACCCGCCGGGATTTCTTCAAACTCGGACTTTTAACCGGCGCCGGCTATCTCGTCGCCAAGTCGGGCCTTAGCAGCCGCGCCTACGCCAAGGACGGTGCCGATGGCGGAGGAACTGCGTTAAGCCCGCCCACCCGCTCGTTCGTCGAGCCGATGCCGATCATGCCGGTGAAGCAGCCGGTGGCCGCGCTCTCGCCGGCACCGACCATTGCGCCGAACACCGCCGCGGGCGAAGGCCGCACGCGCGCGCATCAGGCGTTCACGCAGTTCCCACCGCAAAAGCTCTACACGCGGGTTGCGCAACCGACGTCGCTGAGCATGTCACCGGATCTTCCGGCGCAACCGGTTTGGACGTTCGATGGAAGCCTGCCCGGCCCGAGCTTCGTCGCCAAGTACGGCGAACCTATATTGGTGCGGACCATCAACAACCTGCCGACCGACAACGGCGGCTTCGGCAAGCCATCGATCACGACGCATCTGCACAACGGCCATACGCCCTCGGAAAGCGACGGCTTCCCGTGCGACTTCTTTGAGATCGGCCAATTCTACGATCAGCACTACCCGAACGTGTTGGCCGGATTTTCCTCGACGCATCAGCCGAACGGCGACATCAACGAATCGTTGAGCACGCTTTGGTACCACGACCACCGCGTCGACTTCACGTCGCAAAACGTCTACAAAGGACTCGCCGGCTTCTTCATTCTCTTCAATCAGTTCGACACCGGCGATGAAACGACGGGCTTCCGTCTGCCGAGCGGCGAGTTCGATGTGCCGATGATGTTCAACGATAAGGTGTTCGATCCCGCCACCGGCTTGCTCGCGTTCGATCTGTTCAATCTCGACGGCATCCTCGGCGATAAGTTCCTCGTGAACGGCAAGATCCAGCCATTCTTCCAGGTACACCCGCGCCGCTATCGGCTGCGCTGGCTCGACGCTGGGCCGTCGCGCTTCTATCAGTTGTTCGTGACCGATCCGAACAACTTGAGCGCGCACAACACGTTCTTCCATATCGCGAACGACGGCAACCTGCTGCCGAAGCCGCTGCAAGTCGAAAGCGTGCGTCTCGGCGTCGCCGAGCGCGCGGATGTTATCGTCGACTTCAGCAAATTCGCCGGGAAATCGATCTTCCTCGAGAACCGCCTGCAGCAGACCGACGGGCGCAAGCCGGGCGACGTTCTCGCCGCGGGTCAGGGTAACAATCTCGTGCGGTTCGACGTCGTGCTTCCGCAAGTGGCCGACAACAGCAAGGACCCGGCGACCATCACCAAGTTCTACAGTCTGCCGAGCACCGCCGCGACACCACGGGTCACGCGCACGTTCCGGTTCGAACGCGTCAATGGACAGTGGGCCATCAACGGTCAGTTCGTGGACTGCAACACCACGCGCTTCACGGTGCAGAAGAACTCCGTCGAGAAGTGGGTACTGGTCAACAACTCGGGCGGTTGGCAACACCCGATCCATATTCACTTCGAGGAGCATCAAATATTGAGCCGCAACGGCGTAGCGACGCCCGCCAACTCGGTGGAGAACTCGCGCAAGGACGTCACGCGGTTGCAGTTCAACGAAACGGTCGAGCTTTTCTTCCGCTTCCGCGACTTCACCGGTCCGTATCCGCTGCACTGCCACAACCTGGTGCACGAGGACCACGCGATGATGCTGAAGTGGGAGATCGCTAACGTCGGCGACACCAAAACTCAACCGTAAGCCCAACAAGCGCGAACGCATGAAACCGGAGACTTCGATATGAATCTGAAAAAGAAAGTCGGGTTCATCGTGTTCGCGCTTTTTCCTTTGGCCGGTGCGTACTTCGCGCTGGCCGCGAATCCGGAGACCAATCGCTCGCGCGAAGCGATCCGGGCGCAACATTTCCCCGACGTCGTGCTCACCACGCACGAAGGCAAACAGGTCCGGTTCTACGAGGACCTGATCAAGGACAAGATCGTCACCATTAATTTCATGTACACGCGGTGCGCGGAAGGCGTTTGTCCGATCACCACGCACAACCTCGTGCAAGCACAGCAGATCATTAAAGAGCGCGTCGGGCCGAACCGCGTTGGGCGCGATATCTTCATGTACTCGATTACCATCGACCCGCAACACGACACCCCCGAGAGGCTGAAGCACTACGCCGAGGAGCACGGCGTGCAGCCGGGCTGGTTGTTTTTGACCGGCAAACCGGAGGACATCGAGCAGCTCCGCCGCAAGCTCGGCTTCGTCGATCTCGATCCGGAACTCGACAAGGACAAATCGAGCCATATCGGCAATGTCCGCTACGGCAACGAAGCGTTGCAACAATGGAGCGTCGTGCCGGGCATGGCGAAGCCCGAAGTGATCGCCACATCGATTCTGTACGCGGACTGGCCGAAGAAGAGCGCGCAAGTAAAGTAATCCGACCGCGCAGCCGGCGAACGGTCGAACGCAGGGTATGCATCGACCCCGTCACGCGGGAGCGCGAGGCATCCTCGATACCGCCTCGCGAGAAATGTGTACAAACCGCCGGTTGTGAACCACCGCGCTTCCCGCTCCGTGCCGTAACAACGGCCTAGTCGCTAAAAGCGCCGCTCGCCGCTATCATTCGATCCGCTTCGGCGCCTTGATACATCACCAGGACAGCAAGCGAACCCCAGCGGAGTTAAATCTAACAGCCAACCAAAAGAGGACCGTTATGGAAACGAACAAAGGTTACTTATCGCTCGTCGGCGCGGCATTCGTCGCCGGGCTGCTCATGACCGGATGCGCTTCGCAGCCGCCGAAGGCGGCGGTCGAGAAGATGTACGTGTTCAATTGCGGCGGCATCGAAGTCGGTGACATTTCGCTGTTCACCGGGCAGGAACAGGACAAAGGGAAAACCAAGACGTTCTCGGTGTCGTGCTACCTCATCGAGCACAAGAACGGCACGCTGTTGTGGGATACCGGGTTACCGGACGCGCTCGCCCAGTTGCCCGGCGGCACGAAAATGGGCCCTTTCACCCTCTCGGTCCAGAAACCGATCATCGCGCAGTTAAAAGACTTGGGCTACGGGCCTGAAAATATCCGCTACCTCGGATTCTCGCACATGCACGGCGATCACTCCGGCAACGGCAACCCGTTCACCAAGTCGACCATATTGATGCAGACGGAGGAGTACGACGCCGCGTTCGGCGCCGAGCCGCAGAAGTACCGCTTCAACCCGGACTACTACAAGGCGCTCAAGGACAATAAGTTCATGAAGCTCACCGGCGACTACGACGTCTTCGGCGACGGATCGGTGGTAATCAAGCGCGCGATCGGCCACACGCCCGGACACCAGGTGCTGTACGTGAATCTGCCGAAGTCAGGCCCGGTAGTGCTGTCCGGTGATCTCGCGCACTTCCACGAAAACTTCGAGCAGCGGCGCGTGCCGGTGCTGAACTTCGACAAGGCCGCTTCGATCCAGTCGATGGATAACATCGACAAGTTTCTTAAGCAAACGGGCGCGACGCTGCTGATTCAACACGACGCGGAACAAAACGCGAAGATTCCGCACGCACCGACGCCGTACTTGTAACCCGGCATCAACCGGTATGGAACCAAACTTCCGGCGCCGCGAGGCGCCGGAGGTCATGTGCTCGTCGTCACGCAGCGACTTTCAACGTCCTGTTACGCAAAACCTTCGAGTCTGAGCTTCAGGTCGGTCGCGCTCGTGGCGTGTTGCAGAGCGGTCTCTTCGTCGACGTGACCTTGCTTGACGAGGTGATAGATCGCGGTATCGAAGCTCATCATCCCTTCGGCCATGGTTCCCTTGCGGATCAGATCGCCGAGGTCCTTGAGCTTGAGCGGATCGAGGATCAGCTCGCGGGCGAGCGCGGAGAGCGTCATCACCTCGCACGCGACGATACGCCCGGCGCCGTTCTTACGCGGAAGCAGTCGCTGGCTCACCACGCCACGCAAATTCTGGGCGAGCTTCGCGCGCATGCCGGGCTGCGACTCCGGCGGAAAGGTCGAGATGATGCGCGACACGGTTTCAGCGGCCGCCGGCGAGTGCACCGTCGAGAAGACCAAATGGCCGGTCTCGGCCGCCATCATCGCGGTCTCGATCGTTTCCGGATCGCGCATTTCACCGAGCAGAATCACGTCCGGGTCTTCGCGCAACACCGCGCGCATGGCGTCGGCGAACGTATTCGTATCGACGCCCACTTCGCGCTGCGTGATGATCGATTTCTTTTCCGTGAACAGAAACTCGACGGGGTCTTCAATCGTGATGATATGATCGCTGCGCGTGTTGTTGATCTCGTTGATCAACGCCGCGAGCGTTGTCGATTTACCCGAGCCGGTGGCGCCGGTGATCAACACCAGCCCGCGTTCGAGGCGCGTGAAGTTCGACACCACATCCGGGAGACCCAGCTCGGCCGCCGTCGGAATGTTGGTATTGATGACGCGCAGCACCATGCCGATCGAGCCGCGCTGGTAAAACACGTTCGCGCGCACGCGTCCGATGTCCTTGAAGCCGATCGACAAGTCGACTTGATGATTCTGCTCGAATTGCGCGATCAAGCGCGCCGACATCATCGTGCGCGCGAGGCGTTCCATGAAATCGCCGGGGAACGGCGCGATCTCGCGCACCGCGCGTAGATTCCCGTCCACGCGCAGAATCGGATGGTTGCGCGTGCGCAAATGAATGTCCGAGGCGTTTAGCCGGACCGCCAAGGCCAACACTTGTCCGAGGAGCTTCAGCGGATCGGTGGTCGTCGAGATCGACGCGGTAGTGTTCGGTTCGCTCATGAGGGGATAAAGGGTAGGGTCTCGTGCAGCTAAGTGTAGACCAAGCCGCCGTTACCGCGCCTGCCGCCGGGGCCTAGAACAAGTAGCGGTAAACGTGCACGAAGCAATGAAAGTCAGCCGCCCAGTGGCGAAGAAAACTAAGCCTTCTTAATAAGAAAGCTGAAGACACCGCTGCTCTCACTCGATTCGAGCAGGAGGTTGCCGCTCTGGGCGGCAAATGCTTTGAAATCGAGAACCGAACTGGGATCGGTCGCGAGCACATGGATGGTCTGTCCGCTCGCCATGACATTGAGCGCCTTCTTAGTTTTCAGAATCGGTAACGGACAGTTGAGGCCACGCACGTCGAGTTCTTGATCTGCCATTGGTCGCTTCCCGTGTAACTTTCCTAAAGAGCCTGGAACTTGGCGCCCGGTCTCCGAACCAAGCATTATATATAGGTATCGGCGCGATCCGGCAGCTCAATGCTCCGGTGTGGGTTATGGGCGCAGGCTTATGGCGGTTTGCTCGCGCGCGACCGCGGTTTTTGGCCACCGCCCGCGGTCCGCTTTTTATTTTGCCCACGGTACGGCCATACTATGGCACTTATGAAACGGTTGTTGACTGCCCTACTGTCGTTGCTTGCCGGCCTCACACCCGTGGCGCAGGCGAACACGATCAACCTCCCCGACTTGGGCGACGCCTCGAGCGCCGTCATTTCCCCGTCGCAGGAGCGCAAGCTCGGCGAGGATTTCATGCGGAAGGCGCGCCGTAGCCTCGCCTTCGTCGATGATCCGGAAGTCACGACGTATATCCAGAATCTCGGACAGCGGCTGGTCGCTCGCAGCGACAACCCGGGCATGGGTTTTCGCTTCTTCGTCGTGAGCGACCCCACGATCAACGCGTTCGCGATTCCCGGCGGCTTCATCGGCGTTCATACCGGTCTGATGCTCGCGACCGAGGACGAAGCCGAGCTCGCCTCGGTGCTGGCGCACGAAATCGCGCATATTACCCAGAAACACATACCGCGCATGCTGGCGGAAGAGCAACACACCCTGCCCGCGATGGCGGCGCTGCTCGCCGCGGCGCTGCTCGCGGGGCGCGGCGGCGAAGCGGCGATCGCGCTCGCCAGCGCGACCGTCGCGCAAAAAAGCATCAACTTCACGCGCACCTCGGAAGAAGAAGCGGACCGCATCGGCATTCGCCTGCTCGCCGACACCGGCTTCGATGCGCGCGCGATGCCGGCCTTCTTCGAACGCATGCAGAAGATGAACCGGCTGAACGAAACCAACTTGCCGGAATTCCTCGCCACCCACCCGGTCACGACCGCGCGCATCGCCGATTCGCGCGCCCGAGCGGAGCAATACACCTACCGTCAAGTCCCGGATACTCTCGATTTTCAACTCGTGCGATCGAAACTGCGGGCAGCCGCTCCCGGCGATCCCGCCGATCTGGTGCGCGCGTTCGCCGCGAACGTGGCCGAGGGCAAGACCGCGAACCTCGACGCCGAGCGCTATGCCTACGCGCTCGCGTTGATGCGCGCCCAGCGCTACGACACCGCTCGCAACGAGGTGCAAAAACTTGTCGATCGATCGCCCGCCAATCTCTTCTATCGGATACTCCAAGCGGAGGCCGAGATGGCGGCCGGACATTCCGATTTAGGATTGCAGTACTACGCCGGCGCGTACAAGCGCTCCGCGTCCTATTATCCGCTCGCGATCGACTATGCGCGCGCCTTGGTACGCACGAAGCGAGCGCGCGAAGCGGAGCCGATCATCCGCGCCACGCTCGAACAACGGCCGGACGATCCGGCGCTCTACGAGCTGCTGAGCCAGGCCGCGGACGCCAACGGAAAAATCCCGGAGTCGCATCAGGCGCTTGCCGAGAACTATTATCTCCGAGGCAATCCGAATGCCGCCATCGAGCAGTTGCAGTTGGCGAGTCGCCACGCCGGCAACAACTTTTATCTGCAATCGAGCGTCGAGGCGCGAATACAAGCGATCAAGGAAGAGGTTGCGCTGCTGTCGGGAAAAAAATGATGTTTCAACTCCGCATCGACGCGCGCGGTCGAGCGCTTTTCGCCGAACGCGATGCCGGAGAACAAAATAAAGGGGGATGAAAGTGGCAGGCCTGATCGAATACGCGGCGGCGGGTATTATCGCCCTTCTGTTAGGATTGCCGCTCGCGGCGTCCGCCGCCGCCAACCAAGCGCCGGATGAAGCGGCATGCGCCGATGAAGCGGCGCTCGCCAAGGCGGAACCGGCGACGCAGGGGGGATGTATCGCCATTCACCGGCGCAAGGGCAACTGCATCGCCTGCCATCTGATCGCGGGCGCGCCCTCGGGCGATGTCGCGCCGCCGCTCGCGTTCATGGCGGATCGATTTCCCGACAAGACCAAGCTGCGGGCGCAAGTGGAAGACGCTCGGCGATCGAACCCCGCCACGGTGATGCCGCCCTTCGGCGCGCACCGCATACTGACACCGGACGAAATTGACAACGTGGTGGAATTTCTGCTCACCTTGTAGCGTGCGGTACTGCAACCAATCTATATAGGAGACGCTGAATTGAACCGACATCGACGAAGCTTGCTGAAGGGCGCCCTGGCCGCCGCGCTCGCCGGTATCGCGGCCACACTCGGATTGACGACGCCGCGGCGAGCCGTCGCCGCGGAGTGGCCGCGCGATGCGTACGCCGCCAAAACCGTCGACGATGCCCTGAAGAATCTCTACGGGACGAGTACCGTCGTCGCCTCACCGGAAGTCAAAATTCGCGCGCCGTTACAGGCCGAGAACGGCGCGGTGGTGCCGGTCTCCGTTTCCTCCAACCTTCCCGATGTCCAAGCGATCAGCATTCTGGTCGAAAAGAACGCGGCGCCGCTGGCGGCGCACATCAGCCTCGGCAACGGCGCGGTACCGTACTTCTCGGCGAATATAAAAATGGGATCGACTTCCGACGTACACTTCATCGTCAAAGCCGGTGGCAAGCTTTACAGTGCCAAACAAAACATCAAAGTCACCATCGGCGGCTGCGGCGGCTGAGTTTCGCCTGCGATCGCGCGCGAGGAATTCCACATGGCAATGAAAATGCGCACCAAGACCGCGAACGGCGAGACCGAGATCATGGTTCTCATCGATCATCCGATGGAGACGGGTCAGCGGGTCGACCCGAAAACCAAGGAAAAGATTCCACCGCATTTCATTCAAAAGCTGACGTTCAGCTTGAACGGCAAGGAAGTCGCGGTGGCGGACCTCGGAGTGGCGGTATCGAAAGATCCGCTCGTGAAAGTCAAAGTAAAAGGCGCGAAGCCCGGCGACAAGGTAAGAGTCACATGGAGCGACAACGAGGGCGATACCGGCGAAAAAGAAATTGTCATCAACTAGCGATATGCCAACCCGACAGACAACAGCGAAAGTGGCCCGATGCTTGTTGCTGCTGATCGTGGGACTCGCCGGCATCCTCGGGGCCACCGGCACGCCCGCCGATCCAGCCAAGGACCTCAAGCAGTTTCGCGAGTTCTTCAAGAAAAAATTCCCGAATGTGCGTTTCGACAACTACGCCCACGGGCTCTACGCGCTTCCGGGAATGGACGACTATCGGACGCAATGGGAAGCGCTCAGCGAATTCCCCCCGTACGAGATCGGTCTCGATCAAGGTCGCAAGGAGTGGCAAACGCCGTTCAAGAACGGAAAAAGTTACGCGAGCTGCTTTGCCAACGAGGGTAAGGACATCGCCCAATATTATCCGTACTGGCACGAGGCAAGTCGTGAGGTGCGCACCGCCGAGATGGATCTGATCGATTGCGCGAAGCGAAACGGCGAGGAACGGTCCTTTGCCACCGCCGATCTCGGCAAGGACGGAGCCGCGCGCGTGCAGCTCGCCAATCTCACCGCGGCATTCTACGAGCTATCGAAGGGCCAGCACGTCACCATCGACCTGTCGGCGCCGGGAGCGGCCGAAGCATACGAAGAAGGGAAGCGATTCTGGTGGTCGCGCCGCGGCCAGCTCAACTTCTCTTGCGCCAACTGCCATATGGATCTCGCCGGAAAGAACTTGGGCGGCAACCAACCGCTGTCCGCCGCGCTCGGTCACCCGGTCGGCTGGCCGGCGTATCGCACGGTGTGGGGCCAGCTCGAGACGATTCATCACCGCTACGCCACGTGTAACTCCCAGGTTCGTGCGAAACCGGCGAAAGATGGAAGCGCCGTCTATAACAACTTGCAGCTCTACGAGACGTACTTGAGCAGCGGGCTGCCGCTTTCGGCACCGTCAGTGCGAAATTAGAAATCGATTTCTAGAAGAACGAGTGACCTGAAACTACTTGGACGCAAGCGACTGCTTTCGACCCGAAGCGGACGTTACGGTCGATCGAGATCAGCTATCATGCGACTTTGCATCCTCGCACCAAGGCCATCTAAACGGAACTAGTGGATCGATCGACATTCGTCGCCACTTCGTTAGAAACAGACGAACGATGCGCCATGACACTGAAGAAAGGAACAGAGCGCAAGCCTCAATCGCCTGAGCTTGCCGGGGGTGCAGGCTTTACGTTTGAAGATGCCGTTGGAGCTTTCTACCTCACGGCATTACTTGGCGAAGGCTATGCGCCAGGCGTCAAGAATCGCTCCGTATGCCGTGTCGGGCTTCAACAGCGCAACTTCGGTGAACCACTCGATGACGTTGTCGTTGACTTCCGCGATGCGGCTGGCGAAGAGGCGCGCCTCAGCCTTCAGGTCAAGAGCGGGCTCACAGTCAGCGCCGCAAAGAGCAACACGGACTTTCGCGAGATTATCCGCGATTGCTGGCTGACCTATCAGAACCCCGACTTCCGCAAAGGTGTCGACCGCTATGGTGCGGCAGTCGGTGCAATCGCGAAGAGCAAGGCACGCGCCCTGATTTCACTATGCGAGCTGGCGCGCGACAGTGTGACAACCAGCCACTTTGATGCGCGGTTCGCGAAAGGCGGAAATGCCAGCGCGGCTTTGAAGACCGTCAAAAAAGACATCGTTGCGCTTCTGAAGGTCGCGAAAGGGTGTGCGCCTTCCGTGCAGGAAGTACACGAGTTCCTTGCGCACCTCGTTTTGGTTGAATTCGATTTCCTGCATGCCGGTGCCTCTCACACAGCAGAAGCAATGACGCGCCTGTGCGAATGTCTTGTCACGGATCAGGTGGGCCAGACGCCACTTCTTTGGACGACGCTCTGCCAGATGGTGCGCGAGTCCGCCGGTAAATCGGGCGAGTACACCCGGCCTCGGCTGGTAGGCGAACTCTCTCACGTCGTTCGCCTGCGGGCCGCGCTTTCTCTGCGCAGTGATTTAGAAAAGTTGACCGCGCTGGCCAAAGCTTGCGTCGCGGATATTCAGAACGATGTCGGCGGTACGCATCTTGGCCGCCCGGAACTTGCCCAGAGACTGGAGGAGTCCATAGCGAAGTCTCGTTTCGTCCAGATCAGAGGACTGCCGGGTAGCGGCAAGTCCGTTCTGCTGCGTCAGAGGGTCGATGCTGATCTTGCGCGCGGACCAGTGATGTTCTTGAAGTCCGACAGACTGGAAGGGAAAAGCTGGGCGAGCTTTGCGACCGCAAATAGTCTATCGGGTGCGTCGCTGACAAGCCTGCTTACAGAGATCGCAGCGACAGGGTCTGACACGCTCTATATCGATGGCATTGATCGGGTTGAAAAGGAAAATCAACCGATTGTTCTTGACCTGCTGCGCGCCATTCTCGGCTCGCCGCTTCTCAACAATTGGAAGATCGTCGTTTCGCTGCGCGATACCGGGATTGAACCCCTTCGCAACTGGTTGGGGGAGGTCCTGAACTCAGTGAGCATCGGGACCGTCAAGGTCGATGCGCTCGATGATGACGAGGCAGATGTTCTGGCCAAAGCAAAGCCTGCACTTCGGCCGCTTCTCTTCGGCCCTACGCAGGTGCGCGAGGTCGTGCGGCGTCCGTTCTTTGCAAAGGTGCTTTACCAAAGCTTTGCAACCGAAAATAGCGGGCCACCCTTCGAGCCGCAGTCGGAAGTGGACCTTGTTGAAAATTGGTGGACGCGTGGCGGTTACAACGCGAGCGGTCAAGAGGCCATCGAGCGACAACGCGCCATCATCGATATCAGCTCAATCCGTGCCCGACAACTCAGCCAGCCTGTGCTGCTTGCGCGGCTTCAACCTGCGTCGGTCAATCAAATCGATAGGCTTGTAGGAGACGGGATTCTTCAGCATGTGAAACAGGGACACACAGTTCGTTTCTCGCACGACATCTTCTTTGAATGGTCGTTCTTTCACGTTCTTGTGGAGCGTGACGACAAATGGCTTGTGGAGGTACGCCAATGCGGGGAGCCGCCCGCGGTCGCGCGCGCCGTCGAGCTATTGTCTCAATGGGAATATAAAGAGGGCAAGAGCTGGACTGCGACTTTGTATCTCATTGCTGCCGCGAAGATGCGCTCGCAATGGACGCGCGCATGGCTGCTTGGTCCTTTGGGAGCAGCCACGTTCAAGACGAACGAGGCTGAATTCGTCAATGCGATAACGGCCAACAACTTTGCCCTTCTCAAGAAGGCGCTCGTTTGGTTCCAGGCGGAGAAGACGACGCCCAATGCCAACATCCTCGCCAGCAATCTGCCTACGGACCAGCGCATACGGGCTGCCGACCTTTTAGGCTGGCCGTCTGATTTTGCTGCCTGGCGCAGGTTCATTGAGTTCTTGCTGACGCGGAAGGACGACATTCCTGTTGTCCTTTATCCGCACATTGTCTCGGTGTTCGAAGTGTGGCAGAACGCACTCGCAGGACTAAGGAACCCGGTATCGTCCGCACTGCTCACGCGGTGCGCCGATTGGCTGCGTGACATTGACGCGCGCGATGCAAGAAAAGAACCCACTGAAGGATCATGCTGGAAACAACTCGCAGACTTAGGCGACTTCAGGCAATCGCTGTGCAGGCTCATCCTGCGCTCTGCCAGCTCGATGCCCGCGCTGACCGAAGAATATCTAAAGCGCGTCATTGGATCGGAGCGCTTGCGCAATGAGAAATTCAAGGAGATCGTCGACTTCTCCCCAACGCTCGCCAGTACGCATCCTCAACTCCTAGTCGACCTTACCCTCAAGCACCTAAGGGAAGAACTACCAGATGACCGAGTGGCGCGAGAACGCAAGGAGATGCTCGAAGCTGCGGAGATGCGCAAGAAGGCGCTTGCCAAGCCTGAAGCGGAACGAACGCAACGCGATAATCTGATTATCAACGGTAGCCATTCACTCTTCGGGTCGCATCATTTTTCGTACCACGATTGGGAGACGCTTTCTATCGACCGAGACTCGCAAAACTTCTGGCCCCCCTCGCCACTTCGCGAACCATTTCACTCGCTGTTCAAGACGGCGCCAGCGCACGCGCTGAGATTGTTCACCGCTCTTTGCAATCACGCAGTAACGGCCTGGCGTCAGTTGCACAGGCATGATTACGAAAGACAGGCTACGCCGCTCCCTCTTGAAATTCAGTTCCCGTGGGGCGTGCAGCAGTTCTGGGGCGGCGACAGGGAATACCTCTGGCATCGCGGAATGTGGGTGCCGGACGCCTTGGCATCTGGCTTTCTGGCACTCGAGGAGTGGT
Organism: Sulfurifustaceae bacterium; assembly: GCA_041485885.1. Taxonomy (GTDB): domain Bacteria; phylum Pseudomonadota; class Gammaproteobacteria; order Acidiferrobacterales; family Sulfurifustaceae; genus JACQFZ01. The sequence goes on along the minus strand of JBGPKL010000004.1, from coordinate 75,606 downwards.
GTTTTGCAGAGCTTGAACGCGGACGACCGGTTGACGAACTGATCCGTCAGGTCGTCGAAGGCAACCAGAGCGTCGCAATCCTTGGTATAGCTTCGATGCTGGCCTTGCGCACCGAGCAGCTGTCCGAGACGGTCTTTCCTATCGTCACCGCACAGCGGCTGTGGTTCGCGGATCTCAATCGAATGGTGCAGGACAAATCGCACGCGACAACAGCCCTCATGGGCTTCAAACCAGGGGACGATGCGCACGTTGCCGCCATTAAGACTGCGAGTGCGAGGCTGGTACGCCAAAAAACACTCCGTTGGTTTGTGCCTATGTACGTCTTAAGCCAGGAATTTGGCGAACGCATAAAGGCGGCCATTCTTGCATTCAAAGACAATCTTCCCTTTCAGCTCGAAGAGCACAAGAAGGATCAGGCGGCCCACGACCATCTCATGAAACAGGCACTGAAATACGCGGAGCTTGCTCTGAAAGAGAATTACAGGGCGAGAAGATCAGCGGAGAACGAGGGGATGATCGAAGTCGTGCATGTAAGTCCAAACGCCGCGAAACCGGAAGACATTGAGCAAGCTGAGCGCGCAAATCTTTTTTTGCAGCAAGGAAACCTATGGACTTGGGCATCGAAGGCATTTGAGAACGGAAAGGTCGAGGACCCGGCAACAATTCCAGCCGCAGTGAATCTCGCCAAGAAACTCGACAACACGTCGCTCTTTGAGCTTGGCGACGATGAAGAAGGCATGGGAATGCGCAGGGGGGCCGTAGCCGCCACGGCTGCCGTGGTGCTCCAATTCCGTGAAGGCCGCACCGCTGAAGAACGTACATGGGCGCGCGATGTTTTGGCACGCGCCGTCACCACGCCTGAATCACGCGACGGCTTCTGGTCGCCGGGATCGGTAATCCCGTGGCATCAGGCGATCTTCGTGGCACGGGGGCTTGCAGCCGACGTCCGCAACGATACCGCTGATACAGATGCGCCCATCGTGCTTTTGTCCCTCGACTCGCATCCGTTGGAAATCGTTGCGCTTGCGGCGTTAGGGGAAATTGCAACGCTCTGGGAAAAAGACGCCAAGATGGTGTGGGCCGCCCTGCAATTGGCCTTCAACCTTTGCCGTATCGATCCCCGGACGGCAGAAGAGCCAAGGGGGCCGGGAGGGCCGATCCATTCAGCCGAACGCACGCGCACTGCTTTGCTGGCTGCCGTCGAATACTACGAGCAGGGTACAGGTTGGCCAGTGCTGCCGGTTCCTCCGCCTGCGTGGGTCAAAGTCCAAAAGAATGCGGAGCCAGGAGAACGCCCTGACTTCGAATTTGATGAAGATGATGTTGAAAATGTCCGTGAGGCTTGGACCGCGCCAACGACACACTGGTATTCGCAATACGCTGCAAAGGTCTTGCAGCAGGTGCCTATCGAGAAGATTCTCGCAAGTGAGGTTAGGGGGCAGTTCCTTACCTTCATCACGAACGCTTTGCAGTGGACCAACGCCAAAAACTCACCGCCTTGGCTCAAGAAGGGGCGGCGAAATCGCGAATCTCCTCACCTCTATGAATGGACCCATCAGCTTGGAGCCACGTTAGGCGACATGTCGGGTAGGTTGCCTCTGGCCGAGGTTAAGACGCGGTTCTTAACACCGATTTTCGATCTCGAGGGCGACACATGCTGGGCGCTGCTGTCGCCGTTCGCCTCTAGTTTTATTTGCCGGTACATCTACGATGCGCAGACCGTTCCCGATGGTGCGATCGAAGTCGTTCGTCTCTGTCTTGAGCGCTTTCTCAAATCCCCGTCGTTCGAGCGCAGTTCGTACTACGCTGGTGAATTTCACGGCTTCGACGAACCCAGACTTGTGCAGATTCTCATGTTTGTTTCGATAGAGCGCGCAGGAGGGGCTGCTCGCTACGTCAATGGTGACTGGTCGGAAATCGGAATGATCCTTCCGCTCGTAGACCGATACGTTCGAGCAAGCGGGTGGGCCGCCACCGTGATGAGCCAGTTCCTGATGCTGTGTGAGCGCGCGAAGAGCGCCTACCCTGCGGAAATGTTTGTCGACCAGATTTTGGTGGTGATCGGCGATAGTTCTGAGCCGCTGAAAGGTTGGAATGGCACGCTGATTCCCGCTCGTATAGCGGGGCTCGTGCAATTTTTCGCTGACCGCGACACGCCGATGCCGTCGACCTTGGGGCAGAAACTACTGCGCGTCCTCGACTTGCTTGTGGATATGGGGGACCGCAGAAGCGCGGCGCTTCAGCTCAGCGAGAGCTTTCGCGAGATCAAAATCGCGTAGAGGCCCAAAGGAAAACAGATTCATTTCGCCTAACGTCGACTTTTGGCCATTCTCGGATGTGATTCTGAGTTCTTTCTTATCCGCACAACCCTTCGACAAAGTTGATCGCCCATCTTCTCGGCCAGCTCACGCAGGAACATGTCAATGGTGGCCTCGATAGAGAATCGCTTTTGTAGCGCACAAGCCGGCAGGCGACGAACCGCCGGCGCGTCGCGGTAAGGATCAATGTCCTTTCCCATCGATTGCTTGGGAAGGTCCATTACTTCTATCATGAGCGCGGATGCGCTTGCATAAGGCTCCGGCCCAATCATGAGGTTGTTCTTGCCGGCCCTCCGTAATTTTGTGGACGACGATCAGCCACAAACCGTGCCCTCGACGGCTGCACCTCTCGCATGAGCCTCTCCCGTCGCGATTTTCTGCAGATCCTTGCCGTCAGTGCCGTCGGTCTTTCCGGTTGCCAACATGGAATACGGTCGAACGGCGCGCGTGATTTGTACGACGTCGAGCCGTTCGGGAATGTGACACTCCTCCACATGACCGACTGTCATGCGCAACTGTTGCCGATCTATTTTCGCGAGCCGTCGATCAACCTCGGCGCGGGCAGCGCGCGCGGCAAGCCGCCGCATGTCGTCGGCGAAGCGCTCCTGCGCGAGTATGGGATCGCGCGCGGCACGCTTGACGCGTACGCGCTGACGCATCTCGATTTCGAAGAGGCGGCGCGGCGCTATGGCAAAGTCGGCGGCTTTGCGCATCTCACCACATTGGTGAAGCGGTTGCGCGGGGAACGGCCCGGCCGCACCTTGTTACTCGATGGCGGCGATACGTGGCAAGGTTCGGCGACGTCGCTGTGGACGCAGGGGCAGGACATGATCGACGCGCAGAAGCTGCTCGGCGTCGAGATGACGACCGGCCACTGGGAATTCACGTACGGCGCGAAGCGAGTCGAAGAAGTCATCGCGCGCGACTACAAAGACCGCATCGAATTCCTCGCGCAGAACGTCAACGACGCGACGTGGGGCGATTTGATCTTTAAGCCGTACGCGCTGCGCGAAATCAATCGCGTTCCGGTCGCGGTGATCGGGCAGGCGTTTCCGTATACGCCGATCGCCAACCCGCGTTACCTCATTCCCGACTGGTCGTTCGGCATCAACGAAGAACATCTGCAAGAGATGGTGAATGAGGTGCGCGCAAAGGGTGCGCAAGTCGTGATCGTGCTGTCGCACAACGGGATGGACGTCGATCTCAAGCTCGCCTCGCGGGTGCGCGGCGTCGATGCCATCCTCGGCGGCCACACGCACGATGCGGTGCCGGCGCCGGTGCTGGTCGCGAACGGCGGCGGCAGCACACTTGTGATTAACTCCGGGTCGCACGGCAAGTTTCTTTCAGTGCTCGATTTGCAAGTTCGTTCCGGGCGAATTGTCGATTACCGATACCGGCTGTTGCCGATATTCGCTAACCTGCTCCCGCCTGACCCGGTCATGGCCGCTCACATCGAAAACGTGCGGGCGCCATACCGAGCCAAGCTCGAAACGCCGCTCGCGGTTACCGAGAGCCTGCTCTATCGCCGCGGAAACTTCGGCGGCACGTTCGATCAGCTCATCATCGATGCGATGCTCGATGTGCTCGACGCCGAAGTCGCGCTCTCCCCCGGCTTTCGCTGGGGCACGGTGTTGTTGCCGGGAGACACGATTACGCTCGAGCGCCTGATGGACCAAACCGCGATCACGTATGCGGGCGCGTTGGTGAGCTATTTTTCCGGGGAAGAGATCCTGACGATCCTGGAAGACGTAGCCGACAATCTTTTCCACGCCGATCCTTACTATCAACAGGGCGGCGACATGGTGCGCGTCGGCGGGCTCGCCTACACGCTCGATCTGGCGCAAACGCATGGAAAGCGGATCGGCGACGTCACGGTGCGCGGCAGGCCGCTCGGTCTCGGCAAACGATACAAAGTGGCGCACTGGGCGAGCGTCCAACCCTCATCGGAAGTTCGGCGGCCGATTTGGGAGGTCGTGGCGGAGTACCTGCGCGCCCGCAAGACGATTCGTCTGGAATCCGCGTACCGACCGCGTTTAAAAGGGGTAAACGGCGATCCCGGCTTCGGCGCATGAAGGTATAGCGACGAGGCGACCGCTCTTCAGCGCTTTAGCGGCTTACGGGCACAACTCTTGCACCTTTTTAGGCTGTGAAAAAGAAGATCGGCATACAGCATCTGCGGCCGGGGATGTACGTCAGCGAGCTCGATCGGCCATGGATCGAAAGCCGATTTCTATTCCAAGGTTTCGAGATCCGAGCCGAAGAGGAGATCGCTGAGCTCCTGCACCTCTGTAAGTACGTTTACATCGAAACCGACGTCGAATACGAGAATGGCCGGGCTCGGCCGCGCCAACCTGCCACGGTGGGCGCCCCCGACCCGACCGAATTCGCCGCCAAACGCATCGGTTTCGAAATACTGGATAAGTTCGCGGACACTCCCGCGATCAAACCGCCCCGCTATCTGGATCGGTGGTCCGTTGAGAACGAGCTGCCGCAAGCCCGCGAGCTGATCGGCAAAACGAAAATTCTCGTCGACACGATTCTCGAGGACGTGCGTCTCGGCCGCAGCCTCGATTCGCAAACCGCCAAGCAATCGGTCGCGGGAATGGTACAAAGCGTGTTGCGCAATCCAGACGCGCTCGTCTGGTTCAATCACTTGAAGAACAAAGACGAGTACACCTCGCAGCATAGCTTGCGCGTTTGCGTGCTCGCCCTCACTTTCGGCCGGCACCTGGAATTCTCGGGAGAAGAGCTGAACCTCCTCGGCATAGGCGCGCTGCTGCATGACATCGGCAAAATGAGGGTTCCGGTCGAATTGCTGAATAAACCCGGCCGCCTCACGTCGGAGGAATTCGAGCTGATAAAGACCCATGTGCCCCGCGGCGTCGAAATCCTGAGCCGTACGCCTGGGATACCGGCACCCGCGATCGAGGTCGCACGTTCGCACCACGAGCGCTTCGACGGGAGCGGTTACTCCGTGGGTCTCAAGGGCCAGCATATCAGCCTCTTCGGACAGATCGGTGCGATCGTCGACAGTTACGACGCCATCACGAGCGATCGCTCGTATCACAAGGGGATGTCGGCGCACGACGCGCTGAGAAAAATGTACGAATGGCGCCGCAAGGATTTTCATGAAACGCTGGTGGAGCAATTCATTCAGTGCATGGGGATCTACCCGATCGGCAGCGTCGTGGAAATGAATACCGGAAGCATCGGCGTGGTGGTGTCGGTCAACCGTCTGCGCCGCTTGCGCCCGCGCGTCGCGCTCGTGCTCGACGCCGGCAAAAAGCCGTACCATTCGCCGCGTATCATCGACCTCGTCAGCGAAGAGGCGCACGGCGAGAACGCCGTGCTCATCCGCAATGTGTTGCCCGCCGGCAGCTTCGGCATTAATGCGGTCGATTATCTTCCGGTCTCCGTCTGAGCACCGGAGTTAGCTAATCGGCCGTCACCGCCGCCGCCTACGCGAGGTTACGCCAGCGGCCACTGCCGCACGACAGAATACTCGGAACCCTTCGGCGTAAGGCGTGACGACGCGAGAGTCACCGCGCATGTCCGCCAGCGAATCGGCGCGATCGCCTGTCGACGCGGTCCTTGCGCGACGTCGCGCGCGAGCGTCAAGTGCAGGCGATACGGCCGCGACTCGGGCGCGCACGCGGCGAGCGCAGTTCGAAGTTCGGCCACGAGGGCGAGAAGCGGCGCCGGAGCTTCGTCCGCCGCCAACCAGACGATGCCCGTCCTTCGTCGCCATTCGACGTGCGTGAACGTAAAATCAAACGCGCTCCCGCGCACCGATCCCAGTGCTTGCTCGATACACACGCGGCGCTCGGCGTCCGCGTTCCCGAGAAAAACGATAGTGACGTGCAGATTGTGCGACGCGATGACACGACCGCCTTCGAGCGAAAGTCGCGAGCACGCCTCGGCGAGCTGTGCGCGAACGCCGTCGTCGGGCCAGAGCGCCACAAACAGGCGCTCCGTCATCGCCGCGTCGTGTCGTCAGCGACGGCTTGAACCTGCACTTTCATCGCCGCCGTCGCGGTTCCGTAGGATGGCTCATTCAAATGATGTCTGTCGGGATGCCAACCGAGCAGCAGCAACATGAAAAAGAACCCAACGACATAAGCGACGGTCACGTGCCAACCGCGCCATAGCCAGGTGCCCACCGACCTCGCCTCCGGAAACAGATTCGACAAGGCAACGCCCGCGCTCGAGCCAAACCAGATCATGGAACCGCCGAAGCCGACCGCGTAGGCGAGGAATCCCCAATCGTAGCCGCCTTGCTTGAGCGCGAGCGCCGTGAGCGGAATGTTATCGAATACGGCCGAGACGAAGCCGAGACCCAACGCGGTTTGCCAAGCGGCGGCGGGCAGCTCTTCGACCGGCATCATCGAGGCGCACGTGATCAGCGCGAGGAGAAAAACAGTGCCCTTGAACGCCTCCGGTAACAGACTCCAATGCGGTTGGCGCAGAGGCACGGCGACCAACAACGCAAGCCATATGGAAACACCGAGGAAAGGAAACCGGTCCGCCAGATGATGGAAACGGCTGTTGACGATGACATTCGTCACGATCGCGATGATGAGAACGAACGCGACGATCGCAACGTGCGCCCAATCGACCTGGGCGTCCGCCGCCGCGTCGCGATGGATCGGCGCAAACCGTTCCTGTTGCAGCGCCGCCGGGATTCCGCACACGACCAAGGCGATCGCGGCGGCGGCGTACGCGTCGAACACCTCGAGCGGACTGACGCCGGCGATCCACATCATGGTCGTCGTCGTATCGCCGACCACGCTACCCGCGCCGCCCGCGTTCGAGGCGGCGACGATCGCCGCGAGGAATCCGATGTGCACTTGGCGTCGATAAACGCTCGCGGCGATCGTTCCGCCGATCAGCGCCGCCGCGATGTTGTCGAGAAACGACGACAGCACGAAAATCATCACGAGCAGCACGAAGCTGCCGCGCCATCCCCGTGGCAGAAACCGCGGCAGCGCCGCCGGTACCTGACTCTCTTCGAAATGACGCGACAGCAACGCGAAACCGAGCAGCAGGAAAAGCAAATTCGACAACATCACCGCTTCGTGACCCATATGAGCGCCTAGCCCCGCGATACCGGGCCCGGCCTTGAATCCCGTGAACAGGAGCTTGTAGATCGTAATCGCGGCGAGACCAGAGAGGGCCACGTGAAGCGTGTGTCGATGAAACAAAGCGACGCCGATGAGCGTCAGCGCGAAGAGGATGAAATCAAGCGGCACGCCGAGCAACGCGGGCGCATGTTCCGTCTCGGCCCAAACGGGCGTGGACGCGAACATACACACGAGCGCGCCGGTCAGGCACGCGATGCGGGCCTGCGATGAAACGCCGAGAGGGAGCGTCATGCGCGGCTTACAGACCGATCAATTCGGCTCTCTTAAGCGTGTTGCGCAGAATGCGGATCGACGCGATATCGACCATGGTGCCATCGACCGCCACCGCGCCGAGCCCCGCCGCCTCGGCTTCGGCATACGCGGCGGCGAGCTTGCGCGCGCGCTCGACTTGCTCGCGCGTCGGTGAGAATGCCTCGTTCGCAATCTCGATCTGGCTCGGATGGATCGCCCACTTGCCAACGGCGCCCAAAGTGCGGGCGCGCACGCACTCGCGGCGAAAGCCATCGGGATTCTTGAACGCCGCGAACGGCCCGTCGATCATATCGATGCCGGCGGCGCGCGCGGCGATGATGACTTTGTTGCGCGCGTAGTGCCACACGTCGCCCGGATAGTCGACACTACCCTCGCCGATCGCGCGCGTGTCGACGCCCTGCGACGCGGAGTAATCGCCCGGGCCGAAGATGAGCGCTTCCAGGCGCGGCGAAGCGCGCGCGATCTCTTCGGCGTTGATCATCGCTTCCACCTCTTCGATCAACACTTCCAGGCCGATTCGCTTTTTGATGCCGAGCCGCGTCTCGATCTGCGTAAGCAACACATCGACCCACCACACGTCCTTCGCGCTTTTGACTTTCGGAACGATCAGCAAGTCAAGATACTCGCCCGCCTGTTCCACGACCTCGATGACGTCCTGATACGCGTACTCCGTCTCGAGATTATTGATGCGCACCGCCCGCGTCTTCTTCCCCCAATCAAGCGTCTTGAGCGCGTTGACGACCTTGGCTCGCGCCGGCACCTTTTCTTTGGGCGCCACGGAATCTTCGAGATCGAGAAATACGAGATCGGCGGCGCTCGCCGCCGCTTTCACCATCATTTTTTCGCTGCTCCCGGGCGTGGAGAGCTCGGATCGGCGCAGCCGCGTAGGCATGGGGTTCTCCGTTGTTAGAGCGCGATAGGTCTTTGTTACGCCAATCCGTCTTGACGACGCCCGGTCGAGGTCTCTCCTCGCGAGGCGATACGCTCGGGATTCGCGCGACGCGGGATTAAGGTTTGGTTCGCCGGCTCCGGCGAACCGTACCGCCGCGTCATCGATTCGCAATGATAACAACAGCTCTTCCAATAGCACCACCTTTTCTCCGATGGCAACGAGCGCGCTTCAAGTCGCCGCGGTGAACTCGCGGGACTAGCGCGCCGCTCGGCGATGCGTTTAATATCGGCAGGCACGAGCCGAGTCCTACGACTCGCGCCGCCAGGCGCGGGTCATCGGGCGAACAACAACCATCGGAGGGTAAATAATGGAAACCTGCACGCCGCGCGACATCTTTCTTCAAATCGAACCGTTGGCCGACTACAGCCCGCTCGCACCGCTCCTGTGTGCTCGGCGCTACGGGCGCGATTGCCAGTTCAACGAGGGACACGAGCTCGGCCGCATCCCAGCCGACGAGATCCTGCAGGCTAGCGTCGACGCGGTCGTGTATCGCGAATACCTCGATCCGGACTATACGACGCCTAACACGGCGCCGCTCGTGCCTTCCGACACGACCGAGCCGCCGTGGAACCGGCGTGTACCGGGCGCCGTCATCTGGGCGCGCCCGGGCGAGCACCTGCGGATTCACGTGCGCAACGCCGATCCGCACGACTGCCACAGTTTTCACCTGCACGGCCTGCGCTACGGGATCGATTCCGACGGCGCGTGGCCCCGAGGCGTGGCGTACAAGGACGGCCGCCGCAGCGACGAGATCCTGCCGGGCGAGAGCTGGACCTACGTGTTCGATGTGACCGAGGAGATGATCGGCGCGTGGCCGTTCCACGATCACGTGCGTAACGTGCAAGCGAACGTCAACCGCGGGCTCTTCGGCGGCCTCATCGTGCGCGACCCGAAAGCGCGGTGCGTCGATCACGAGGTGCCGCTGTTCGTGCACGCGATGGCGGATGTCCTCGGCCACTGCAAGTTCGAGAGCAACACGCTGTCGAACGGTCAAACCTTCCATTTCACGTTCCCGGACGCCGGCGAAATCTGCGATTACATCTGTCGCATTCACGGCGCCAGCATGGCCGGCCGCGTGCGGGTCGTGGCGGGCGCGCCGAGCGCGGTGCCGGTGGACATTAAGATCGAGGACAACAAATTCACGCCGCCCGATATCACTGTCACCGCCGGCACCGAGGTGGTGTGGACCAACCACGGCTCGAACCAGCACATCGTGTTCGCGAGCGGCGGCGGCAATCAGACGTTCTGCCTGAACGGCCGCGCGTATGTCGGCAACACACCGATCGTCACCGGCAATTCCGGCGAGACGATTCGCTGGTACCTGTTCAATCTCGACGTGGGCAGCGTGTGGCACAACTTCCATCCGCACTCGGCGCGCTGGCAACTGCCGGCCCCGCCCGCCGGCGCGAGCGACGTGCACGCACTGAGCCCGGTCGAAGCGTTCGTCATCGACACCGAAGTGCCGCCGGCGGTGCGACTGCCGTGCGAGCTCGAGCAGTTACAGTGCTGCCCGCCGCGCGATGCGTGCCGGATCACGGTGTGCGCCGACTTCTTGTTCCACTGCCATATCGAAGAACACATGATGTCGGGGCTCGCCGGCCTCGTGCGGGCGCAGCAGAAGTTATGGATCACCGACGCGGTGCTAAAACAAACGGAGTTGGTGCTGCCGATGAACTGTTGCGGCACCGATTGCGCGTGGGTGGATTTAAAACGCTGCTTCGCCGCGCACCGACCCCAGATCCCGATGCCACCGGCCGGCGGCGATCACACGCACGTTGCGACGGTCGGCGCCACGCCGATGCACATGCATGACGCACTCGCTCCGGCACCGGTACTCGCACACGGCCACGATACACCGACGCCGGCGTCCACGCCGCTGCCGACACCGGCTTCTGTATTCGACCTCGTGCCCGAGCACATCATGCTGGTGCAGGAGCACATCCATACGCTCGGCCCCATGCCCGAGCACATGCCGCCCCCCGAACCAATGATCGTGCCGGCACAGCCGGCGCTCGATCCCGTCGACGCCGCGAAGAAGGGTTACTGGGAGATGCTCCCTTGCGAAGCGCCGATCCTTACGGTGCACGCGGCATTGATGCACACCGGGAAGATTCTTTTCTTCGCCGGCTCCGGTAACGACGAGCTGTACACGACCGGCTTTCGCAGCGCCGTGTACGACTACGAGAACGGCGGCTTCACCATACCGCCGACGCCGACCGATGTGTTCTGCGCCGGTCAGACGATCCTGCCCGATGGGCGCGTGCTCGTCGGCGGCGGCACCAAGCGCTATGACCCGTTCGTGGGGCTGAGTAGCGCGCTGCTCTTCGATCCGATCAGCGAGCAGTGGACGTTCGTGCACTCGATGAAAAACGGCCGCTGGTATCCGACGCTGATGACGCTCGGCGACGGCCGCGGCTTGGTGGCCTCGGGCGGCGGTAGCCCGGAAAACGAAATCTACAGCAACCCGACCGGCTGGAGCGTCGCCGGACCCGGAATCGGCTGGCCGCTCTATCCACATTTGCATCTCTTGAAAGACGGGCGCGTGTTTCACTCCGGCATGCGACTCGGCGGTTCGGGCATGCAGCCCGGCTTTTTGAATCCGATCACCGGCGCCTACGCGCCGCTGCCGCCGGCCGCCATTCCGGGGAGCTTCAATTTCGGCGCACGCGATCAAGGCGCGACCGTGCTGCTGCCGCCGGCACAAGATCAAAAGATCATGGTGATGGGCGGCGGCGGTACGAGCATCAACGCCGTGCACATCATCGACACCGACGCGCCGAGCCCGAAGTACATCGCCGCGCCCTCGATGCTGCGCAATCGCATCCACGTCAACGCGGTGATCCTGCCGGACCGCACGGTGGTCGCGACCGGCGGCAGCGGTATCGCCGAAAACGCGCTGACCGCGTCGACCGAGGCGGAGATCTATGATCCGGCGACCAACACCTGGCTGACCGGCGCGCGGGCGCGCGTGCCGCGCATGTATCACTCGGTCGCGCTGTTGCTACCGGACGCGCGCGTGCTGACCGCCGGCTCCAACCCGAGCCGGCGTAACGACGAGATGCGAATCGAAATCTATCATCCGCCGTATCTGTTCCGCGGCCCGCGTCCGTGCATCGAGCAAGCGCCGCAGCAGGTCACGCTCGGTGCGTCGTTCACCGTGCACGTGCCGAACGCCGGCGACATCAAGTGGATCAGTTTGATCCGGCCGATGGCGACGACGCACTCGTACGACAGCGATCAGCGATTGGTCGACATACCGTTTCGTCGTAGCGGCGTGTGCAAACTAAACGCGCACATGCCGGAGAATCCGAACCTGGTGCCGCCCGGTTACTACATGCTGTTCGTGGTGAACCAGCGCGGCGTACCGTCGGTGGCAAGTTGGGTGCACGTGCTAGCGCCCACCAAACCGCCGGAGCCGGCGCTTAAGCGCGGCGACATCGTGGTCGGCACGGGTAACCGCGTGGTGCGCGTCGATCCGATCAGCGCGGCGGCGAGCATCATCACCGAGGGCGGCGACATCCAGAACGCGCTCGGCATCGCGTTCGACGCGCATCCACACATCGTCGTCGTCACCGACAGCGGAAAAGTGATTCATGTCGTTCCCGCGAGCGGCGCGCAGCATGTCATCATCAACAACGGCTGGTTGTATCAGGACGCGGCGGTACGCGCGGACGGCAGGTACGCGGTGGTCAATCTTCCGTCGGCGACACCGAGCGGTTTGTTCCTCGTCGATCACGACAACGGCACGATTACCAAGTTCAACACCGGCACTCACTTCGGCGATGGGCCGACCGGCGTAGTGATCGGCAAGGACGGGCACTTCTACGTCAGCCATCTCGGCACGCCGATGGTGATTCGTGTCGACAAGAACACCGGCGCCGAGACCGTGGTGTCGCAAGGCGGGCACCTGATCAGCCCGAGCGGTATTGCGTTGTCGAAGGACGGTCACTTGCTCGTCGTCGATTTCGGCGCCGACGCGGTGATCCACGTCGACCCGGCGAACGGTCATCAGCACGTGATTTCCGCGGGCGGCCATTTGAAATCACCGGTCGACATCGCAGTTGACGCCAACGGCAAAATCCTGGTCGTCGACATGGCGGGAGACAAGCTCATCCGCATCGAGCCGACCACCGGCGCGCAGACCGTCGTGGCGCAAGGCGGCTTGCTAGCGGGAATCCGCAGCGTCGAAGTGTTCGGGGTCGGTTGAACGCTTGCGGCGGGACGCGCACCTATTTGCGCGCGTCCCGCTCGCTCGCGCCTACTGAGAACAGTGCGCTTGCGCGTCGAGCACCGAAACATCGCCGTTCGACAACTTATATATCCGGCTATGGGGGTGATCGAGCACGAGTGTCTGAGACGGCTCGAGCGCAAGATAGATACCGCGCAGCACGCGACTAACCATATCGTGAACGACGGCGATGGCGGTGGTCGCTTCGCGATGCGACGTCATCCACGGCAAGAGCCGCCGTTCCAGTATTGCGTAGCTCTCGCCGCCGGGAACGACGTAGTTCCACTTGTCGCGCTCGCGTTGGGCACGCAAGCCCGGGTAAAGCGCATCGACTTGGTCGTTGGTCAATCCCTGCCACTCGCCGTAATCATGCTCCGCCAGACATTCCTCGACGACCACACGATCCGGCGGGAGATCGAGACAAGCTCGAATTATCTCGGCCGTCGTTCGCGCCCGTCCGAGCGGACTGGTGTACAAGACGGCTTCGGATAAATCCGATATTTCTTTGCGAAGCACCAGGCCGCACGCCTTGGCCTGCGTAACGCCGAGCGCCGTCAACGGCGAATCGACCCGACCCTGCCTGCGCTTCATCCGATTCCATTCAGTTTCGCCATGACGAAGAAGGTAAAGCACCGTAGTCGAGATCCGTTGCCTTTAGCACATATGGCGGTTTCGATTTGACTGTGTGTTCTATCGACCTTGTTTGAACCTATGGCCCGGAAGGAGCGTAGCGGACCCGAACGTCCGCGTCTATCGCCTCGCGCCAAGTCGACCGACGTGACCGTCCTCACCTCAATCCAGCGGTACACGTAGCCGCGTCGGTCGGTGATAGCGCATGATATCGACGGATTCCGAGTCATCGAAATTCTTCGAGGAGCTGGCGTTGCTCACGCCAACACAATGCAGACCGGAGCGGCGCAACAACTGCAACTCTGTTGAGTTCGCTGCGCTTGACCGAACCGACATCCGCTGAGGCTACGTCCCCTTTACAACGCCTAGCGACGAACGAAAAATCGTTTGCGCAAAACCTCGGATAACACCTACATGAACACGCCGGAGGTCCCCTCCGCAAACCTTCCGACCCACACCCGTGTAAATCGGCGAGATAAAGCGCTCAGCGGTCTAAACCCGCAGACAGGCCGTTTGCGCGTTCGGTATGCACGCGTTTAGACTTCTCGGTACGTATATCCGTCTGGAGGGCTACATGCGTCTGATCAACCGTTCTCGACCCGGCGAGCAGCGAAGGAGAAACTTCGCCGCATCGCTGCTGGCTTGGTTGATACTCCTCGCGGCATCGTCCGCCAGCGCCGCCACCCAGAACTACTCGACCAACTTCGATGGCAACGAAAACCCTATCTCAGAAGGCGGCGTATGGTCGCATGTCGGCCTTGATTGGACCAAAGTCGCCACGAGCAACGGAATCGCCTACGGCACTCAAACCGGCACGGGCGGCTACGACGACTCGTACGCCGTCCTTTCCGGATTTTCGCCGAATCAATCGGCGTCGGCAAAGGTGCATCTCATCGGTTCGATTGACTCAAGCTGCAGCCACGAAGTTGAACTTCTGTTGCGTTCGGCGGACTCGGCGCGTAGCGCACGGGGATATGAATGCAACCTAAGCTTTGACGGGGGCTACGCACAGGTCGTTAGATGGAATGGCCCCATTGGTGACTTCACGGTTCTAGGCGGCGGGTCTTTCTCGGGACTAAAGGATGGCGACACATTCAGCGCGTCCATGATCGGAAATGTGATTACCCTATCCGTCAACGGTGCCGCGATTACTCGGGTCACGGACAATACGTATACGACTGGCAACCCCGGAATCGGTTTTTTTCGTCGCGATTGCGGCGCCGGTACCGACTTTGGATTTACCAGTTTCAGCGCAACGGGGACTGACGGCACCGTGATGACAGACGTCCCACCAGCGGTCCCGATGAATCTCAAGGTGCGATAGCACGAAGTAGCGTTTTCTGCTGTCGATTGTCGTTTCGGATCGCTCGACCCCGCCGTATTCATCCTCATAAATCACGCGCCGCGTCGCTGCCACTGCACGGGATCTCGGCGCGCATGGAAAACCGCCAGAACAGTGATACGCTCGGATTCCGCACGAAAGAACACAGAATATGGAAAGCGGCGCATACGAACGCAGCGGATATCGCGGAGCATCAAGGGAAAGCGTTCTGGAGTTTCCGCCGCAATACGGACGGCACGATCGACTTCGGCGACAAACTCGGCGCCTAAACCAACGCGGCGTTCTTCGCGTCGTGCTCGGCGATTCGGCGGTCAAGCTCCACTCGCTGAGCGTCGGTGAGCGGCACGGCTGCGCTGTCCGCCGCGATACTGTCCCACAACTCTTCTACCAACGTCAGGCGCTCTTCCACGCCGAGACGATCGAGACCTAACGATTTTACCGACACGGACATTGCGTCATTCCTGGTAGTGCCTATCCACTATCGTAGCAGACGATGCTCACGACATGGAACACGAAGCAAAGACACTACGCGCGATACTCCCTCGGTTCGCGGTGCTCATCCTAACCGACACCTGCTCAAGCGCGTGATCGCAGCGAACGAGGCGTCGCGGTTCGCCTAGTCGCAGATGTACTATCTGAATCGACCAAAGCCTCTGCTGATTTCCGCTTTATCTCCAAATCGATAAATCTCTGTAATTTCCAATACCACAAATTGAAACCAAGCACTATACAAACAAGTCCAACGAACGAGAGAACGGTCAAAACGTCAAGACGGAGTAGTGCCTGCTGCCCCAGAAGATTCTGACCGCGAATCATTCCCATCGCATTTGAAGAAGTATCAATAGCCTCGAAACTGCGGTCTTTGAATTCTTGCCACAGTTTCTCGCTTTGTGATTTTCCGCCTTTTGATGCGTTTGCTTCGCGAAATGCCTGATCTGCCTTTAAGTGCGCTTGTTTTGATTTCTCTTGCACCAGCTCAATTTTCAACTGCTCGGTGGTAAAGCGATCGAACGAAAAATCAAGAAATACTAGCGACGTGACCGTTAGAACAAGGCCGAACAGAGCTATGAACTTGTACAGATTATCAGTAGGTAGGCTGGAAATTTGCATGTTCTCCTCATACAGACCTTCGGCGAATAGTCGTTTCGGTTGGGGAGAGCTTAAGTCCCTATCGCGTCTCACCGCGGCGAATAACGTGAGCGCTAGCTAGCTCGTTGAGCTGCGCGTCGCTGTAACCGAGATCGCGCAGCACAACGGCGGTGTGTTCCCCCAACAGGGGCGCGCGTCGCGGCAAACCGGGCGGCGTACTAGTGAACTTCACCGGCGTGCCAGCGAAGGTGCCGCGGCGACTGCTTCCGGGATGCTCCAGGCTCACGAGCATGTTGCGCGCCATGACGTGCGGGTCGGCGAAGATGTCGGCGACGGTGTTGACCGGGCCGGCGGGCACGAAGCCGCCGAGCGTTTCCATGACTTCGCGGTTCGTGCGTGAGGCGGTCCATTCGCTCACGAGTTGGCGGACTTCGTCGGCATGCTGCATGCGATCATCGCGCAACCGAAAGCGCGGATCGTCGGCGAGTTCGGGACGCGCGATGCGGCGGCAAAGTTCGGCCCACTGCGGATCGCGCGGCGCCGCGATGGCGACCCAACCGTCTTTCGTTTTAAAAACGTCGAACGGGACGACCAGTGGATGGCTGTTGCCCAGCTGCCGCGGAATCTCGCCGGTGTAGGAATATTGGTACGCGAGGCGCTCGCACAGCGCGAGGATACCGTCGTACATCGCGACGTCGACGAACTGACCTTCGCCGGTGCGCTCCGCGTGGCGCAACGCCGTGACGATGCCGAAGGCAAGCAGTGTCGCCGGGTAGATATCGCCGATGCCGGGCCCGACTTTGCACGGTTGCCCCGGGGCCGGGCCGGTGATGCCCATCAGGCCGCCCATCGCCTGCGCGACGATATCGAACGCGGGCCACTCGGCATACGGACTCGCGCCCGTACGCGGATCGCCGAAACCGCGTATGCACGCGTAAACGAGGCGCGGATTAATTTGGCGCAGTTGCTCGTAGGCGAGATCGAGGCGCTCCATCACGCCGACGCGGAAGTTTTCGACTAATACATTCGCGTCGCGCACCAGGCGCCGCAGAATTTCGCGGCCGGCGGGCTGCTTCAAATCGATCGCGACGCTCGCCTTGTTGCGATTCGTGCTTTGAAAGTATCCGCCGAAGTAATGCTTATCATCGTCCTCGAAGAACGGTTTCGTTGTGCGCGTGGTATCGCCGTCGATGGGCTCGACCTTGATCACGTCGGCGCCAAGGTCTGCGAGGAGCAACGTGCAATACGGGCCGGCGAGCACTTGCGTAAGGTCAATGACTTTGACGCCCGCGAGCGGACCAGCCGTCGGCACCTGCCGCTCGCTCATTTTGTACCCCAATGACTGCGCCGCTTGATGAGAACCTTACGTTCGCCGGTAAACACGACCTTCTTGTCTTGGTTGATGCCGACGTGACGAAATACGACGACGCCCGCGTCCGGCCGGTCAGCGTCCTGCTTCGCCAGCACTTCCGTGTACGCGTAGAGTGTGTCGCCGTGATACACCGGCGTGCTGAAGCGGATCTTGTCGAGACCGAGCTCCATCAACGCCTGCTCGGCGGTGTCCTCGGACGCGAGGCCGATGATGAACGACGCGGTGATGCCGCCGAAATTGATGCGATGCTTGAACGGGCTCGCCGCCATGCGGTGCTCGTTGAAATGTCCCTGCGCGGTGTTCATCACGAGGTGCGTGATCATCACGTTGTCCATCTCGGTGATGGTGCGGCCGCGCCCGTGCTCGTAGACCGCACCGATGGTGAAGTCCTCGAAATAGTTGTCCTTGCCGGTGAGGCTCGACACGCTGCGCGTCATTTCAATCGCCGAGTAGTACATGTAGGTTGGGTGTAGCCGCGCGAGCGGCAAAACCCAACAAAATAATATTTCGATGGGTTTCGCTTCGCTCCACCCATCCTACATGGCTGCGCGTCATTTCTTGATATCGCCGAGCAGGCGGTCGGAGATGATGCGCTTCTGAATTTCCGACGTGCCTTCGAAAATTTTCGTGAGCCGCGCGTCGCGCCAATAGCGCTCGACGGCGAAGTCGGTGGTGTAGCCGGCGCCGCCGTGGATCTGGATGCCTTCGCTGGTGACGCGCTCTGACATCTCGCTCGCAAACAGCTTCAGCATCGACGCTTCGCGGTCGCAGCGCCGGCCGCCGTCGATCTCGGTCGCGACGAAGTACATGAGCGCGCGCGCCGCTTCGATCTCGGTCGCCATGTCGGCGATCTTGAAGCGGATCGCCTGGAAGTTGGCGATCGGCTCGTTGAACTGGACACGCTCCAGCGCGTACTTGATCGAATCCTCGAGCGCGCCGCGCGCGAGCCCGATGGCGCGCGCCGCGGTGTGGGCGCGCGCGATTTCGAGCCCGCCCATCACCGAATAAAACGCCTTGCCCTCTTCCCCAATCAGGCTTGACGCCGGCACGCGGAAATCGTCGAACGCCAGCTCCCAGGTTTTCCAACCGCGATAACCGATTTTTTTCACCGGGCTGCCGTTGACGCCCTTCGGCAACGTGCCGCGTTGCTTCGGGATATGAAACACACTGATGCCTTTGTGACGCGCATTCGGATCGACGTTCGGATCGGTGCGCGCGAACACCGTGAGGTAATCCGCGCCGTCGGCGAAGGTGCACCACATTTTCGATCCGTTGATCACCCATTCGTCGCCGTCGCGGCGCGCGCGGCAGGTGATGTTCGCGACGTCGGAGCCGGCGTTCGGCTCCGACAGCGAGAACGCGCCGAGATATTCGCCGCGCGCCATGCGCGGCAGCAACTCGCGCCGGCGCGCCTCGCTCATGCCGCCGATGCCGAGACCGTTGCCGCGGGCGATCAGGCTCGCGACGCTCATCCACGCACGCGCGAGCTCCTCGGTGACGAGACAGTACTCGAAGACGCCGAGTCCGAGACCGCCGAATTCCTTCGGAATCAGAATACCGAAGAAACCCATCTCGGCGAGCTTGTCGCGCAGCGACATCGGGATGTCTTCGTTCAGCGGATCGAGGCGATTCGCGACCGGAAGCACTTCTTTCATCGCGAACTCGCGCGCCGCCGTTTGGATCATGCGTCGCTCGTCCGTCAGGTAGCTCGGAATGTCCGTCCGCGGCGTCATGGTCCGCTTGTGCACGATCGTCATGCTCACTCTCTCCCGCCGCGCTTGTTTACCATATTGGTCCGTTCGAAATCGATCACACGCTCGTCGTGCTGATTGAAGCCCTCGGTGTGCCAGCTCGCGATGCCGCTATTGGGGTGCGTTTTCGATTCGCGTAATGCAATCACGTGGCTTCGCGCCGTTAACGTGTCGCCGGGGTAGACAGTACGGTGAAACGTCAACTTCTCCACGCCGAGAAATGCTCCGCCCGCTTCGCTCAAGTCCTCGACCGTGAGCCCGAACACCGTCAGGAATACCAGCATCGGATTGATGACCACGCCCGGATGCGCGTGCGCCTTGGCGAACTCGGCGTTGAAATAAAGCGGATTGAAATGCAGCGTCATCGTGCTGAAGAGCGTGTTGTCGGCCTCGCTCAACGTGCGGCCCCAGTGGTGCTCGAACACCTGTCCGACGGTGAAGTCGTCGAAGTGATTGCCTTTCGGCCACTTCCGGGCGCGATTCAAAAGGGTGTCCAACTCGCTCATCGCCTGCCTCGATTCCTACTCGCCTTTCGGCTCCATCAACTCCAAGCGGTTTCCGAATGGGTCGTAAACATACAAACGGTCGTAGCCTTCAGGCCGAGAACTTGCCATTCGGTTTATTTACATCGCTCATGTCGGAGCGTTGTAGGAAGCGTGATCGCTTCCTCAATTTGTCGCCAGCAAAATGATCTCGCGAATATCGGGGCTCGCCTCGAGGCGCGCCACGCGCTCGATGATCCGCGTCGCGCGCGCTTCGCCAACGACCGGTATCGCAAGCCCACTGAATTTGGCGACGAGACGTGCCCACTGTTTATCCAACTCCGCCGGTGCGGCCGGTTTGGATGCGTCGCCGGCGGCGCGCAGCACGCTGCCGTTCGTAAGCGCAACCTCCACCTCGCTAACGTACGGATGCGGCAATGTCGTTACCGGCTCGACGCTAACTTTATCGCGAAGCCGCGTGAGCCGCGGATCGCGCACGCGCTCTTCGGTGAACGCGCGCTCGCTGATATCGCCCGTCGTCAGCGCCATCGCGGCGGTAAAACGCAGGCTGAACTTGGCCTCGAGCGCGGTGGCGGGCTTCTCGATGTTGCAAACCTTGAGATGCCCCGGCGCCACGCGCAGCCGCACGGCGGTGATTTGCTCGGGATCGACCCGATGCTCCGCCTTGAGCTTGCGCAGCGCCTCAATGCTCGCGTGCGTGAGATAACACGCGGCGTGGTACTTGAAGAGCACGCCGGTGATGCCGAAGCTTCGGCCGAGATCTTTGAGCGCGGCGTCTTTATCCAGCGCATCGCTTTGAGTGGCGCCGAAACCCTGCTCGGTCTCCAGCACCTCCGGATGCGCCGTGAAGCCGGCGGCCGCCAGCCGCGCCGCGAGCAGCCCATTCGCCGCCGCGCGGCCGGCGTGAAACGGTTTCGTCATCGTGCCGAACATGCATTTCAGCCCCGCCGCTTGGGTACCGGCGAGGCCGAACGCGGTTTGCCATTGCGGCAGACTCAAGCCGAGCCAATGCGCGCACGCCGCCGCCGCGCCGAACGTGCCGACGGTGCTCGTGACGTGGAAGCCGCGCGCGTAATGGCTCTGGGCCATCAGTAGGCCGATGCGACACTCCGCTTCGAAGCCCGCGACAAACGCCGCGATATACGTCTTGCCGTCACGCGGTTCGACTTCCGCGAGCGCGAGCAGCGCTGGAACGATTGGAACCGTGGGATGGCCGGCCATGGCGGCGACGACGTCGTCGAAATCGAGCGCGTGCGATGCGGTGCCGTTCGCGAGCGCCGCCCAAAACGGCGAAACCTTTGTCGCGGTGCCGATCAGTGCGCAGCTCCCCGCGCCGTTCGCTTGAGCCTCGGCGCGCACGATCGCCGCCGCGGGCTCGCGCGATCCGGCCAACGTCACGCCCAGCCAATCGAGCAGGCAATGCTTGCTCAACGCCACGACCGGCGCGGGCAGCGTTTCGAAACGACAATCGCGCAGCGCGCTCGCCAACCGGTTGGTGATCGATAAGGTAGCCTCGGAGGCAGTCCGATGTTCCGGTTGCATGCTCAATGGAGTGCGGCGTCGCGCGTTGTCTGGTGGAACGGATTATCGGCGTCCGCGACCGGTCCGACAACTGCTCGCGTACCGAACGAGCGGCTCCGTCTCGGCGTAGGTGGGACACCCTTTGACAAATACCGTGCCCTTTCGCCACCCACCGGGCGAGCGACCGCCGGGCACGGTCCGACGCGACGCTTACACGGCCTCTTTGGTCGCGTGCGCGATTTCCTTTTGCCGCACTATCTGATCCGCGCGGCTGCGTTCGAAGCGCGCGAAGAGCTCATACACGCACGGCACGACGAAGAGCGTCAAAAACGTCGACACCAGCACGCCGCCGATCACGGCGAGCGCCATCGGGACGCGCGTCTCCGCGCCGGGACCGAAGGCGAGCGCCAACGGCAGCGCCGCCGCGATCGTGGCGAAAGAAGTCATCAATATCGGACGCAGCCGGATGGGACACGCTTCCAGCAACGCCGGGCGCACCGCGATCCCGCGGTCGCGTACTTGGTTGGTGAAATCGACCAGCAGAATCGAATTCTTCTTTACGATGCCCATCAACAGGATCAGCCCGATGCCGCTGTAAATGTTGAGCGACTGATGGAACAGAAGCAGCGTCAAAAATGCCCCGGCCATACTGGACGGCAGCGCCATCAACACGGTCACTGGATGAATGAAACTGTTGAACTGGGACGCGAGCACCATGTACGACACAATCAATCCCAAGATCAACGCGAACAACAGATCGCCGAACGATTCCTTGAACGACTGCGAGCCGCCGACGAACAGGATGTGGTAACCGGACGGCAATACCTCGCGCGCCACGTCCTGCGCCGCCTGAAGCGCCTTCTCCTGCGACTGGCCGGTCTTCACATTGGCCCATATCTTGATCGAGCGCTCGCGATTGTAGCGATTGATCTGGGATAGGCTCGGTCGCTCGGTCAACTGCACGACTTCGGAAAGCGGAATGAGCTCGCCGCGGTTGTTGCGCACGTACAAGCGCTTGATCTGCTCGGCGTGATCGCGTTCCTGCTCTTGCAGCCGCACGCGCACGTCGTAGCGATGGCCGCCGGTCGAGTACTGCCCGACGACCACACCGCCCACGGTCGCGTTCACCGTTTGCGAGATCGCGTTGATGCTCACGCCGCGCGCCGACGCCTTGGCGCGATCGGGAATGATCTGGATTTCGGGTTTGCCTTCGCGGTAGTCGCTGTTGGTGTCGGTCACGAGACCGGTCGCGTTGAGCTTTTCGATGATGACTTTCGAGTACTCGGCGAGCTTGTCCCAATTCGAGCCCTGCACCGTAAATTCGATGGGAAATCCGATCGAGGCGGCGAAACCGCGCAACGATAAATCCTGAACGGTCGCCTTCAAGTCCACGACTTTGCGCAGCGCATCGCGCGTCACGTTCATCAGCTCCTGCTGGCTCAGCTCATGCCCTGCTTTCGGATCGACGCCACGTTGGCCGCGCGGCTTGAGCGAGACAAAAATGATTCCGGTATTCACTTGGCCGACACCCGAGAAACCTCCGACCGCGGAGTAGTAACGGTCCACTTCAGGCCGCGATTTGAAGAACTCCTCGGCCACGCGAAACTTCGCGTCGGTGTACTCGAGCGAAGAATCTTCCGGCGTTTGCAAACGGACCAGCAGCGTTCCTTGGTCCTGCGCCGGCATCATTTCCTTGTTCAAGAACGTGATTGTGAAAAAGGACAGCACCACGAACGCCAACGAACCGAGTACGACTTTCCAGCGATGGCGCAACGCGACGGCCAATGACTTTGCGTAGAGCGACGCGACGCCGCGGAACACGAAATCCGCCGCGCGACCGATGCGCGTCGTACGTTCACCCGCCTGCACGAACTGCGAGGAACGCATCGGCGTCAGCGTCAGCGCCTCCAACAGCGACAGCAGCACCGCAACCGTCATGGTGATGCCGAACTGGAAGAAGAACCGACCGATAACGCCGCGCATGAACGCCACCGGCAAGAAGATCGCGACCACGGCGAGCGTCGCCGCGAGCGCCGCGAACGTGACTTGGCGCGTGCCTTTGAGCGCCGCTTCGACGCGGTTCTCGCCCATCTCGCGATGGCGCACGATATTCTCGAGCACCATGATGGCGTCATCGACGACGATGCCGATCGCAAGGCTAAGCCCGAGCAGCGTAAATGTGTTGAGCGTGAAGCCCAAGAAATAGAGAACGATGAACGTCCCGATGATCGAGGTGGGAATCGCGAGAATCACATTCAGCGTCGCGGTCCAACTGGCGAGAAACAACCAACACACGAGCGCCGTCACGAGCGCCGACAGCACCAGCGTGCGTTTGAATTCCGAGACCGAGTCCTCGATGAACTTGGTCGTGTCGAAGTTCACGACGAGCTTCATCCCGTCGGGCAATTGCTTCGTGACTTCGGCCATCCGCTCCTTGATACCGTGCGCGACCGCAACGGCGTTCGAGCCGCGTTGCTTGCGGATGCCGAGACCCACCGCGCTCGCGCCGTTGAGGCGCGACAGCCGGCGCACGTCGTTCAAGCCCTCTTGCGTTTTCGCGACCTGGCTAAGCGTGATGCGGCTGTAAACGGGCAGGCCGCCGCGACGATTGATGACAATATCGTCGAACTCCTCGGGCGATTTCGCCTCGCCGAGCGTGCGTACGTCGTACTCCTTGCGGCCGCTCGAGATTTGCCCGGCGGGTAGCTCCGAGTGCTCGCTTTGGATGGCGGTCAGCACATCGGTAACGGCCAGCTCGTATTGGTTCAACGCCCGTCCCGATACCCACACGCGCAAATTGGGTTCGACGTAACCGCCGAGCAGGATTTCGCCGACGCCACCGACCGAGGAGAAACGGTCCTTCAACACGTCCTTGACGTAGCGCATGAGCTCGGGCGGGGAATGGCGATCGCTCGAAAGCGCGAGCCACAAGATCGGCTGATCTTCGGGATTTGTCTTACTGATGACCGGCGGATCGATGTCTTTCGGCAGAAACCGTTGCGCCCCCGCCACTTTGTTCTGCACGTCCTGCAGCGCCTGGGCGATGTCGCGACTCAACTCGAACTCGACGGTAATGCTGGCGTTGCCGTAAGTCGCTACCGCGGAGACGTTGCGCACCCCTTCGACCGTCATCACGGAGTCTTCGATGACGTCGATGACGTTGGTCTCGATGATTTCCGGTGCCGCCCCTTGGTACACAATGTTGATCGAAACGACCGGGAAGTCGACGTCGGGGAGCTGGCTGATGCCCATGCGCGAGGCGCCGATCAAGCCAAAGATGATGAGCCCGGCCATCAACATCCAAGCGAACACCGGTCGGCGGACGGCGATTTCAGGAAGGTTCATGGGACATCCTCGGGCAAGGCCGGGCGGCGTACCGCCGCTGCTTGCAGTTTGACGTAGTTGAGCTTGGCCGAATAGCGCGCGCGATCCAACGCCCTTTGATTCTCCTGGAACGCCGTCAATGCTTGCAACACTTCAAGATTCGTCACGAGCCCCAGGCGATATTCGCGCGTCTGCGTTTCATAATTCCTTCTTGCCGTGTCGGTCGCCGTCGCCAACGCTTCCAGCTGCGCACGATCGAAAACGACGCTCTCATACGCCGTGCGCACTTCCTGGTCCGCTTGTCGGCTGACTTGGCTCACATTCAACTCGGCTTGCGTGCGCTGCGACAGCGCCTCGCGCTCCTTCGATTGCAGGCCACCGCCCGCGTACAGGGGCATCGTCAGCGCCAACTGAATGTCCCAGGTGACGTCCTGCAACGCGCCGCTACGATCTAAATAATAGTTGCCAATCAGATCAACCGATGGCAGCTTAGCCCCGCGCGCAATAGCCACGTTCTCCTCGGCCGCGGCGAGCCGCTGTTGTCCTGCCTTGACGTCCGGACGCCGCTTTAGCTGCTCCAGATAGTCGCCGAGCGGTTCCACGCTCGACGGCAGCACTTCGACGTCGCGCAGCGGCGTCGTCGAGTCGAGCCCGCTCAAGAACGCGAACGCCTCGCGGGCGGCACGTAGCTGGCCGCCGAGCTGTTCGGTCTGGGCCCGCAACGTGCTGATCGCGCTCTGGACGGTCAAGATCTCGCTGGTACGCGAACGGCCGATGCGGACCCGGCTCTTGAGCTCGGTCTCACGCTGGCCGTTTTGGGAGATCTGCTCCTCGAGATTCCTCAAGTCCTGTTCGAGCGCCAACACGTCATAAAAGTTCTGCGCGACGCTCTTAAACAATTGCAGTCGCGCATTGAAGAAATCCTGGTGCTGCGCGCCGATCAGCGCCTGCGTTTGGCGCAGACCCGCGAATTCACGAAACCCGCGAAAGATCGGCTGCGTCAGGGTCAGCGCGACCAACGACTGCCGATTCGGCGATAGCGAATTAGCGACCGCTCCCGCGGGCACCGGGTCCTGCCACTTGCGTGAGGCCACGCCGTTCAAAGACGGAAGGGTTCCGGCGCGCGCCTGCTCATATCGCTCTTCCGCCTGACGGATCAACTCCACCTGATTGGCAACGACCTCGCTTCGCTTAAGCGCGGCGTCGAAATACTCATCCAAGGTCACCGCCGCGACCGCTTGCCCGGGCGCCGCCATCGTCGCTATCGCCAACGAGCAACAACCGAGCGCTCGTCGCAGCGATCGAAGGAGATCGGCGCTATCCATCATTAAAGCGCCTCCCTCAGCGCTGTCAGCCCGGCCGCAACGGTCGCTCTATCCGCCTTCGACAACGCCGCGAGGCGTTCGGCCAAGGTGGTCTGCACGTGCTCGCGCAAACGCTCGAACTCGTCTTTGCCTCTCTTGCTCAGTTGCAGTTTGACCTGCCGGCGGTCTACGGTATCCGCGGTCCGGATAAGAAGCTCGCGTCGCGCCAAGCAATCGACCATGCGCGACATCGCCGGCAAACTCACGCCTTGCCAATCGGCAAGCTGTTTGTTGGTGCAGGATTGCAACGACACGTAGCCGAGCACGCGGAACTGCGGCACCGTGAGCTGGGAATCCTTGATATTGCGCATCGCTTCGCGAATCGCACGCACGATCGGCGGCATGCTATCGAGGAGCAATCCGCTGAGGTCGAGATCCTTCCGGCTGGCGGGCTTCGGCACGAGGGACGGGCGTGGTTATTGGTTCTAATAGGCAATAGTAAACTATGTTAACTACTCCATCACACCCCTCTCGGCCCTTGAAACGTAGCCCGCTAGCGGCGTCGGGGATCTTTCCGGATACCGGTCAACCCTTGGCGGGCGTATACCGTTACTAGTCTAAATCCCCCATTTCGGGTCCCGGGTCCTTAGAACGAGAGGAATTGCGTATGAAAAAGGCATATATAATGGTGCCTCTACTCATGGCTGTAGGTGCAACCGCGAACGCGTTCGAAGCGGTCGCGCGCGTTACGAACGTATCGCCGATCACCGAAACGATCAATCGTCCTACGCAGAAATGCTGGAGTGAAAGCCGGGAAGTAACACAAGCCGCGCCGCATGATTATGGTGGCGCCATCCTCGGCACGATCGCCGGTGGAATCATCGGCAGCCAGATCGGTAAGGGAAACGGTAAGATCGCCGCCGGCGCCGTAGGTGCTGGCATCGGAGCGGTCACCGGCGACCGCCTCGCAAACCGCGACGCAGGCGCGACGACGACGGTGCCGGTTCAGCGCTGTGAAAACGTCGACAACTTCGAGACCCGCGTTTCCGGTTACCGAGTAACGTATGAATACGACAACTGGAAGTTCACGACCAAGCTGCCGTATAACCCGGGCAACGAGCTGCGAGTAAACGTTGCCGTAACGCCTAAGTGAGGTTTTACATACCCATGTCACGGATGCGCGAACCGAGCAAGCGTCTTCTTACTCCGCTAGCGCTGGGCTTGGTCGTCGCGTTGAGTTTTCAGATGACCGCGCGCGCGGACATGGGCGGTCACTGGGGAGGTCAAGGCGGCCACTGGGGAGGCCAGATGGGGTCGGGCGGGTTTCAGCACGGATCGGAATCGGGCGGCGCCCAACATCAGCAGGGAATGGGGAGCTCACCGCGGCAATTTTCCGATTCGCAACGTCCGATGACGCCGCGTTCGGAATCGAGTGGCTTCTCGCATCAGCCGATGTCGAACTCACCGTCGCATGTTTCCGATGCACATCGTCAGATGACACCACGCGTGGTCGCCTCGCCGCGAATAATGGCGCATCCTCGCATTGTCGAGACCCTGCCACCTCGTCACCAAGTTTTCGTACATAATGGGACGCGATTTTTCTTCGCACATGGATTTTTCTTCCGTGCTCACGGCCCTCGTTTCATCACGGTTTTCCCACCGATCGGGCTCTTCGTGCCGTTCTTGCCGGTTTACGCCTCGGTCGTGTGGATAGCCGGCGCGCCTTACTATTACGCGAACGACGTTTACTACGCCCGCAGCCCGCAAGGTTACGTCGTCGCGCAACCGCCTCCGGGCGAGGTCATTACCGAGGAGCCCGCCAGCAGCACCAGCGACGGCAACCGCGGAGTCATGGAGCAACCCGCCGGCGCAAGTGCAACCGCAGAGTCCACGGTCAGCAAAGCACCGGGCGACGGCTTATACATTTATCCCGGTCATGGACAAAACGAACAGCAACAGGGTAAAGACCGCAACGAGTGTCACAGTTGGGCAGTCGGACAAACCGGTTACGATCCCATGGTCGCATCCAGCGGATATCAAGTGGGTGACAAGGTGTTGGATTTCCAACGAGCCAGCAGCGCTTGTCTCGAAGCTCGAGGCTACACCGTAAGGTAATTGCCAGACCTCTGGCCGCGCGATGCGTCGTTCGTTTCGTTGATGGATCGTTTCGCTTTCGAAGTCCTCTTTGTAAACGCTCGGCGCGCTCTCGCGTTGTTGCTCCTACCGAGTCAAACCAGTAGGAGCACATCATGAAACCCCACCGTACTTTTCTCGCCCCGACTTTCGCCGTGCTCGCCGTTGTCGCCTCACTCGTTGCCGCCGCGCCCGTGTTGAGCCAACCGAGCGCCAACGACCGATCGACCGTTGCCGAAGACGCCGCAGCTCGCCAAAGCAAAATGCGCGAACATCTCCAGGCCCGTCTCGACCGCATGGCGAAGCGCCTCAACATCGACGCGTCGCAGCAAGGCGCCTGGAACGCGTATGCCAAAACCGTCGAGGGAATGATCGGCACCGGGTTGCAACGGCCGGCCGCGGATGCCGACGCCGCCACCGTCGTGCGCTTCCGCGCCCAGGTGGCCGCTGCGCACGCGCAGAAGCTGGCACAGCTCGCCGATGCTACCGGCACGCTACAACAGGCGTTGACGCCGGAGCAGCGCAAAGTGCTCGATGAGATCGTCCGTCATCCCGGCCACGGTCGAATCGGTCACCACGAGCACGTTCGCGGTTAGACTCTCCGTTCCATAAGGGACCGCTGACTAATTCCCTCTCCCTCCGGGAGGGGGTAATAAATATCAGATGAAATCAGATCTTCCTTAAATTCATCGCTCAGCCGGTCGAGGGCTTTCGGAAAAAACCGAACCTCGACCGGCTTAGTCACGCTCTTTGCGAACCAAGCCCAAATAGCTTTCGATAACGCGGGGATCGTGGGCGAGCGCCGTTGCCGGACCATCCAGCACCACGTCACCGGCCTCGAGCACATAACCGTAGTCGGCCACCTGCAACGCGGCGCGCGCGTTTTGCTCGACGAGCAGGATGGCAATGCCGTTTTCGCGCAACCGAACGATCACGTGAAAGATTTCCTGCACGATCAGCGGCGCCAACCCGAGGCTCGGCTCGTCCAACATGAGCAACCGCGGACGCGCCATCAGGGCGCGTCCGAGCGCGAGCATCTGCCGCTCGCCGCCCGATAACGTGCCGGCATCCTGCGCGCGCCGCTCCTTCAGACGCGGAAAAATCTCGTAGACGCGGTCGATCTCGTCGGCGAAATTTTTTTCTCCGGCCCGGTAACGACGAAAACTTCCGAGCAGCAGATTGTCCTCGACACTCATGGTCGCGAAGAGTTCGCGCTTCTCCGGCACCAGGCACATCCCGGCCGCCACACGGTCTTCGGCGGGGCGGCCGTTGATCGACTTACCGTCGTAGGTGATTTCGCCTTTGGCGCTGCCGTAATACGGCAACACACCCATGAGCGCACTCAACAGGCTCGACTTGCCGGCGCCGTTCGGGCCTATCACCGTAACGATTTTGCCCGCGTGCACCTCGATACTCGCCTGGTGCAACGCTTCGACTTTGCCGTAGCTGACCGACAGGTTTTTCGCCGACAGGATCGTGTCGCTCATCGCTTAGGCGACGCCGCCGAGATAGGCCTCGAGCACCGCGGGATTTCTCTGGACGTCTTGCGGCAACCCTTCGGCGAGCTTCACCCCGAAGTCCATGACGACGAGGCGATCGACCAATCCCATGACGAAATCCATATCGTGCTCGACCAGCAAAATACTCATGCCCTCGTCCTTCAAGCCTCGGAGCACGCCCGCCAGCGATCGCTTCTCCCGATAGCGCAGGCCGGCGGCCGGCTCATCGAGCAACAACAGCACCGGGTCGGCGCACAGAGCACGCGCGATCTCGACCTGGCGCTGCTGTCCGAGCGAAAGATTGCCCGCCGGCTCATGCACGTGCGCGCCGAGCCCGACGCGCTCAAGCTGACGCGTCGCCTCGGAAAAAAGCTGTGCCTCCTGCGTGCGGTCGAGACGTAGCATCGCGGCGATCGCTCCCCGGCGCGCGCGCTGATGTCCGCCGAGCGCGACGTTTTCCAGCACGCTCATGCCGGGCAAGAGCCGTACGTGTTGAAAGGTACGCCCGATACCCAGATAGGCGATGTCTCTCGCGGCGCGCCGATCGATGCGAATGCCGCGGAACGACACGACTCCGCTGCTCGGCCTCGTGACGCCGGTGATCACGTCGAACAGCGTGCTTTTACCCGCGCCGTTCGGGCCGATCAGGCCGAGAATTTCTCCCGCGCGCATCGTGAAGTCGATGTCGTTCACCGCGACGAGGCCGCCGAATTCCTTGCGCGCCGCCTTCACTTCGAGAATCGACTGCCCCGCTTTCGGTCGTTCGCGTCGCGGCAGCTCGACGGCGGGCGAGCGCCGCTCGATGGGACGGCGGCTCGGCCATCGGCGCAGCACGCGGGGCCATATGCCTTCGCGCGCGTATTGCAATATGAGCACCATCAGCACACCGAAAACGATGATTTCGAAATTCCCGTTGCTACCGAAGAGCTTCGGCAAAACATCTTGCAGCTTGTCCTTCACGACCGTCAGCAATCCAGCGCCGAGCACCGCGCCCCACACATGCCCGGCGCCGCCGATGACGACCATGAACAAATATTCGATGCCGGCTTGCAGGCCAAAGGGCGATGGGTTCACCGCGCGCTGCATATGCGCATAGAGCCAACCGGAAATAGACGCGAGCGAGGCGGCGTACACGAAGATGAGCATCTTGTAACGCGCGGTCGCGACACCGCAGGACTCGGCCATGACCGTGCCGCGCAGCGCCCGAATCGCGCGTCCCGGGCGTGAGTCGAGCAGATTTTGCGTCGCCACGATCGCCAGGAACACGACGAACCAAATGAGGTAGTAGTAACGGCGACCGCTCACGAGCGTCCAGCCGAAAAAATCGAGCGACGGAATGCCGGTCAAGCCGTCGTGCCGGCCGAGCCAATCGAGATTGCCGAACAAAAAGTAAAGGCTGATGCCCCACGCGATGGTGCTGAGCGGAAGATACGGCCCGGAAAGTCTAAGCGTAACGGCGCCGATCACGTAAGCGGATACGGCGGTGAACAACATACCGATCGGCAGCGTGAGCCACGGCGAAAAACCGTGGCGAGTCGTCAGATACCCGGTCGTGAACGCGCCGATCCCGACGAACGCCGCCTGGCCGAATGAAATGAGCCCGCCGACTCCGGTCAGCAGCACCAGGCCGATCGCGACGACGCTGTAAAGACCGATGTAGTTGAGCAGCGTGATCCAATATTCCGGCGTGACGGGAATCACCGGGATCGACGCAGCGACTAGGACCGGCGCAACGAGGAACACCGAGCGGTGGTGCACGCTATTCCTCTTCTTCCTCCACGTGCGTGCTCGTGAGCGAACGCCACAGCAACACGGGAATGATGAGCGTAAACACGATGACTTCTTTATAAGGGCTCGCCCAGTAGGACGCGAAAGCCTCCATTAGGCCGACCAATATCGCCCCCGCGGCGGCCAATGGATAGCTCGCGAGCGCGCCGATGATGGCGGCGACGAACCCTTTGAGCCCGATTAGAAAACCGGAATCGTAGTAGATGGCGGTGATCGGCGCGATGAGGATTCCAGAAATCGCACCGATCAGAGCGGCGAGCGTAAACGTCAGCTTGCCCGAAAAAGTGATGCTCATACCGATCAGCCGCGCGCCGAGGCGGTTGACCGCGGTCGCCCGCAGCGCCTTGCCATAGAACGTGCGTCCGAAGAAAAGGTAAAGCAGGACGATCAACGCGCTGCTTGCAGCGAACACGAACAAGCTCTGTCCGGATATCGCGATCGCACCGACATCGAAGCGCCCGTCGAAAAAAGGCAGCGTGCGCGAGCCTTCGGCGCCGAAGAAAACGAGCCCGAACCCCGTCAGCGCGAAGTGCACGGCAATGGAGACGATGAAGAGCACCAGTACCGACGCCTCGGCGAGCGGCTGGTACGCCAGGCGGTAAACCATCGGCCCCAGCGGCACCACCAGCAACAACATGATGGCGACTTGGACGAGCTGAGGAAGGTCGAGCGGGGCGAGCCAACGAGTCGACACCAGCATCAAAACCGGATAACCCACGTAGAGCGCCAGGATGCGCGGAACGCGCCGAAATTCGCGCGCTCGTGCCACGGCGTAGAGCTCGAGGAGCGCGGTGACGATGCCAGCGCCGAGCAACAGCCACACCGTCCCCGGGACTTGCTTGAGCTGCAACGCCGCGACCGTGAGCGCGCCGTAGGAAACGAATTCGCCTTGCGGGACGAAGATCACCCGCGTCACCGCGAACACCAGCACCAACGCGAGCGCGATAAGCGCGTAGATCGCGCCGTTCGTGATGCCGTCTTGGATCAAGATAGCGGCGATGACTCCATCCATTATCGTTGTCTCATCGTTTCACGCCGCCATCGAGCGGGCATCGGCAAGGAGCGTCCGGAGCGGCGCGAAGACTACTATAAAATATTTACTTGGCGATATGCTTCTCCTATAGTAAGCGTCCGCTATTCGCCGGTTCAACCCGCGCCACTCCCGTTGCCGGGGCGCGCAGCAACGTCAAACCATCGCCAGGAGGGATTATGCACATGTTCACCGACCAACGACGCAACGCCTTCGCCCGCCGGACCGCTCTTGCGCTTGCACTGACCGGGGCAATCGCCGCGCCGGCCGTCGCGGACATCAACGTCGGCGTATCCCTATCCGCCACCGGCCCGGCGGCGGTGCTCGGTATTCCGGAGAAAAATACCGTGACGCTCTGTCCGACGACGATCGCGGGGCAGAAAATCAATTACATTGTGCTGGACGACGCCACCGACCCATCGCAGGTCACCAAGAACGCACGCAAGTTCGCGACCGAGGATAAGGTGGACCTCTTCATCGGCTCCTCGAGCACGCCGGGTGCGTTGGCGATGACGGAGGTCGCCGCCGAAACGAAGACACCGCAGTTGACGCTCGCGCCGACGCCCTACACCGATCCGGCCAAGGACGCGTGGGCGTTTCGCATGCCACAGAGCAGCGACTTGATGGCAAAAGCGCTGGTGGCGCACATGAAAGCGAACAACGTGAAGACGCTCGGCTTCATCGGTTACGCCGACAGCTTCGGCGAGAGCTTCTTGAACGGAACCAAGGCCGAGCTCGCGGGCACTGGCATCGAGATAACCGTCGTCGAGCGCTTCAACCGTACCGATACCAGCGTTACCGGGCAAGCACTCAAGATTCTCTCGGCGAACCCCGACGCGGTTCTCATCGTCGGTTCCGGCACGCCCGCAGCGCTGCCGCAAATGACACTCATCGAGCGCGGCTACAAGGGCAAGTTCTACCAGAGCCACGGCGCGGTCAGCAAAGCGTTCCTGCAAATCGGCGGCAAGGCGGTCGACGGCACGGTGTTTCCGATCGGGCCGATCGTCGTTGCGGATCAATTGCCGGATTCGCACCCGTCGAAAAAAGTCGCGCTCGAGTACACCAAGTTGTACGAAAATAAATTCGGCGCCGGCTCGGTTTCTTCTTTCGGCGGCCATATGTACGACGCCTGCCAGGTGTTGAAACTCGCGGCGCCGACGGCACTGAAGAAAGCGAAGCCCGGCACGGCGGAATTTCGCCAGGCGCTGCGCGACGCGATCGAATCGACGCGCGAGATGGTCGGCACCCACGGTGTCTTCAACATGAGCGCCAAGGACCACTACGGTCACGACGAGCGCGCGTACGCGCTGATCCGCTCGGAGAACGGCGGATGGAAGCGGATCAGCGCCAGCCGGTAAGCCGATCCGCCGGCGACACGGCCGGCGTCGCGCGCGACCCGGCGCGGCTGTTTGCACCGGTCGCGGTCGAGCTCGAGCGCCGCGCCGACGGCGCCATGCTTCTACGCTCGACGGTGGCGCTTGAACCGCATGCGCGCTGCATCAACGAGTACTTGGTTCACTGGGCGCGCGTGGCGCCGGATCGCGTTTTTCTCATGGAACGCGGCGCCGATGGAAGATGGAGCGGTGTTACCTACGGCGAAACGCTGAGCCGCGTACGGCGTATCGCGGCCTGGCTGCTGAAACAGGATTTATCCGTCGAACGACCGATCGCGATTCTCTCCGACAACAGCATCGAGCATGGCTTGCTCGCGCTCGCGGCGATGCATGTCGGCCTTCCGGTCGTGCCGATCTCCTCGGCGTATGCGCTGATGTCGAGAGATTTCGGCAAGCTGAAAAGCATTTTCGCGCTGACGCGCCCCGGCTTGGTCTTCGTCGCCGATGGCGCGCGTTACGCGCCGGCACTGTCGGCGGTCAGCGGCCTGCACGACGCGCGAATCGTGCGAAGCAGCCGCGGCGAAACGATTCCCGGCGCGCTCGCGTTCTCGGCGCTCTTAAGCGAATCGGATGACGCGGCGGTGGAGCGCGCGTACGCGGCGGTCACTCCCGATACGATCGCGAAATTCCTCTTCACCTCCGGATCGACCGGTGAGCCCAAGGGTGTGATAAACACGCAGCGCATGTTGTGCTCCAACCAACAGGCGATGGCGCAGGTGTGGCCGTTTCTGAAGCAGACTCCGCCCGTTATCGTCGACTGGCTGCCGTGGAATCACACCTTCGGCGGAAATCACAATTTCAATATTATTTTGTGTCACGGCGGAACGCTCTACATCGACACCGGACGTCCGCTGCCGGGATGGTTCGATCAAACGGTCGCGAATCTACGCGAGATCGCACCCACGGTGTACTTCAACGTGCCGCGCGGTTTCGACATGCTGATCGCGGCGCTGCGGACGGATGCGGCGTTGCGGCGCAATTTCTTCAGTCGTCTGCAATTGATTTTCTACGCGGCCGCGGCGCTGCCGCAAAATCTTTGGGCGGCGCTGGAGTCGCTTTCGTTCGACGCGCTTGGACTGAAAGTGGCGATGGTGTCGTCGTGGGGACTGACGGAGACCGCGCCGGCCGTTACCAGTTGTCACTTTCAAGCCGAATTCTCCGGCGTGGTCGGCGTCCCGCTGCCCGGGAACGAGCTGAAACTATTGCCCAACGGCGACAAGCTCGAGGTGCGCGTGCGCGGACCGAACGTCACGCCGGGCTATTGGAAACGTCACGATCTCACGTCGAAGCACTTCGACGCCGAAGGCTTCTATGTCACCGGCGACGCGATGCGCTTCATCGATCCGGCGCATCCGGAACGCGGGCTTCTGTTCGACGGTCGCGTCGCGGAGGACTTCAAGCTCGCCACCGGCACGTGGGTGAGCGTCGGGGCGCTGCGCGTCAAGGCGGTCACGCTGCTTGCCTCGGTGGCGCAGGACGTCGTTATTGTCGGGCATGATCTCAATGAGATCGGCTTTTTGATTTTCCCGAACGTCGCGGCGTGCCGCGCGCTTTGCACCGACCTCCCAGCCGACGCTCCTACCGAACAAGTGCTCGCGCACGCGGCGGTGCGCCGCAACGTCGCCGCCTGCATGGCGGCGCTGAAACACAACGGCAGCGGATCCTCGACATACGCCACGCGCGCGCTGCTGATGGCCGAACCGCCATCCATCGACGCGGGCGAGATCACCGACAAGGGCTACATCAACCAGCGCGCCGTGCTGACGCGCCGTCGCGCGCTCGTCGAGAAGCTGCACTGCACGCCGATCGATCCGAGCGTCATTCCGCTTCCCAAATGAAACAGATGAAACCGTCGCGCAATCGGCGAACGGTCCTGTCAATTTTCCCGGCTTACTCCGGCGGTCTTCGCGCCTCGAGGCGCGGCCGGGCCTTCATTCCCTTCACGTAGAGAGACAACCATGCAGCTCAACGGATCCACTTTCATCGTCACCGGCGGCAGCTCCGGCTTGGGCGAAGCGACCGTGCGACGCTTCCATGCGGCGGGGGCCCGCGTCGTGATCGCCGATATCAACACCGACGCCGGCCAAAAACTCGCGGCGGAATTGAAAACGGGCGCCGTATTCTGCAAG
Source organism: Sulfurifustaceae bacterium (assembly GCA_041485885.1). Lineage (GTDB taxonomy): Bacteria > Pseudomonadota > Gammaproteobacteria > Acidiferrobacterales > Sulfurifustaceae > JACQFZ01. The sequence goes on along the minus strand of JBGPKL010000004.1, from coordinate 39,906 downwards.
ACCGACGTCAGCAGCGAGGCCGACGCGCAAGCCGCGGTCGCCGCGGCAAAGCAGAATTTCGGCGGCGCGCTCCACGGTCTCGTCAATTGCGCCGGTATCGGTGCCGCGGAACGCGTCGTCGGCAAGCAAGGGCCGCATCGGCTGGAAACGTTCGGCCGCGTCATCCAGATCAATCTCATCGGCACGTTCAATATGATCCGAGTCGCCGCCGCCGCGATGGCGAGCGGTGCGCCGAACGCGGCCGGCGAGCGCGGCGTGATCGTCAATACCGCGTCGGTCGCCGCCTACGACGGACAAATCGGTCAAGCGGCGTATTCCGCCTCGAAAGGCGGGGTCGTCTCGATGACGTTGCCGATCGCGCGCGACCTCGCGAGCAGCGGTATACGCGTGGTGACGATCGCGCCCGGTTTGTTTCTGACGCCGATGATGAGCGGATTGCGCCCCGACATCCAAGAATCGCTCGCGAAGAGCGTGCCGTTCCCGCCGCGCCTCGGCCGGCCGGCCGAATACGCGGCGCTCGCGCAGCACATCGTCGAAAACGAAATGTTGAACGGCGAAACCATCCGCTTGGATGGGGCGCTGCGCATGGCGCCCCGATAAATTGACGCTAAATAGACGCTCGCACGTGCGCCTCGCCATGTCTCGCGCCAAGACGAAGAGCTCCAACGCGCGGCCGCGCGCGCGAATCCGCATGAACGGCAAAACCAGCGCCGGCATCCGGCCGACGGCCGCCAAGATTGTCGCGCCGGCGGCGACCGAAGCCGAATTACATGCGCTGCTCGCACAACGGGTGCGGCTGGCGCGCGCTCAGCGCGGCATGACGCGCAAGCAGTTGGCGGAGCAGTCCGGCATTTCGCTCGTGTATTTGGCGCGCGTCGAGAGCGGCGCGGGCAACATCTCGCTCGGCCTGCTGCAAAAATTGTCGCTGGCGCTCAACTTGCCGATCGCGGGCTTCTTGGCGCCCGAGGAAATGCACGGGGCAGACTTCGCGCTCATCCTCGAGTTCCTCAAGCGTCAACGTCCGGACCAGCTGGCACGCATCCGGCGCTCGCTGTTCGAAAAGTTCGCTCGACCGTCGAACGGTCATGCTCAGCGGATCGCGTTGATCGGTATCCGCGGGGTCGGCAAATCGACGTTGGGCCCGCTGCTGGCCGAGCGGCTCGGCATGCCCTTCGTCGATCTCGACCGCCAAATCGAAAAAGAAGCGGGCCTCGCGCTGACCGGGATATTGACGCTGTACGGTCAACGCGGCTATCGCCAGCTCGAGCGGCGTTGTCTCGAGCAAGCGATCGTGGCGCACCCGAAGCTCGTGCTGGCGGCTGGCGGTGGCATCGTGACGGAGCCGGCGACGTACGAATTGCTGTTGAGCTCGTTTTATACCGTTTGGCTCAAGGCCAAACCCCAGGTGATGTTCGCGCGCGTGATGGCGCAGCACGACGCGCGCATTGGCAGCCCGCAATTGCGCGGCGAGGCGCTGGACAATATCGCGCGCACGCTCGCGGCGCGCCGCCATCTGTATGAGCTCGCGCATGCGTTCTTCGATACGTCCGAAAAAACGCCGCACCAAACCGCGCGGGCGCTGCTCGCGATATTGTCCGTCACGGGCGAGCTAGCGAAGTGCCGCGTCCCGGTCGTCGCGCGAAAGATGCGCGCCTAGCGACGCCTGCCTGGTCGAAGAGGTGTCCCGCACGCCCGGACCGCCTGCCCGCAAGAGCGGATCCGCTCCGGCAAAACGCCCGGCGCGCGAACCGGGCAACCTTGTCGATTCACCGATCCGTAGCCGCCTTCGGAGCCCACAAAATACGAGGGGGTTTCTTCTGGCGGTTGGACGCGCGCCGCCTATGCTAGGAGAAGGACTTCGAATTTAGCTGCTGCTCAGGACGGGTACCGACATGACACCGGATGGTCTCAGCACCCTCGACGTCTTGCTGATCGAGGACTCCGACGAGGACGCCGTACTCCTTAAACGCCAACTCGAGACCGCCGGCTATCGCGTGAATCTCGAGCGCGTCGACACGGGCGGCGCGCTAATCAAAGCGCTCGGTCAAAAGCGTTGGGACATCGTGTTCTCCGATTTCTCAATGCCGAGTTTCGACGGGATACAAGCGCTGAAGATCGTCCGCGAGCACGATCGCGACCTGCCGTTCATCATCGTATCGGGCACGATCGGCGAAGAACGCGCGGCGCAATTGATGAAGCTCGGCGCCCAGGACTACGTCATCAAGGGCAATGTCCTCCGGTTGGTGCCGGCGATCGAGCGCGAGCTGCAGGAAGCGAAATTGCGGCGCGAGCATCGCCTCGCGCAGGATCATATTCGACATATCGCCTATTTCCATCCGCTCACGCAGCTCGCCAATCGCCATCGGCTGGTCGAAGACCTGCAAGAGCTGCTCGGTCTCGCCACGCCGGTGGCGTTGATGATCGTCAACTTGATCAACTTTCATGAAATCAACGGAGCGCTCGGATACCCCAACGGAGATCAGCTCATCCGCGACGTGGCCGGACGTTTGCAAGAAGTCGAGCTTAACGGCGGGCATCTCTATCATTTGCACGGCAATGAGTTCGCCGTATTGCTGCGGACGGAGAACCGCCGACAAGTGGAAGAAATCGCGCAAGACGCGCTCAAGGCGCTCGCGCCGCACTTCGTCTGCGCCGGATTGCGAATCCATATCGGCGCTCGCGTCGGCATCGCGTCGTCGCGACGGCACGATGGTGATCCCCACACGTTGCTGCAGCACGCCGACCTAGCGAGCCGATTCGCCAAGCACGAAGGAAAGACGTACGCGTGGTACGATGCCGAGCGCGATCCAAGCAGCCCGGCGCGCTTGGCGCTACTCGCCGACCTGCACGACGCCCTAAGCACGGACCAGGTCTTTCTGGTCTTTCAACCGAAGGTCCAGTGCCCCACCGGCGTCGTAACCGGAGCCGAGGCGTTGCTGCGTTGGCGCCATCCCGAGCACGGATTGATCGCGCCGGACATGTTCGTCGGCATGGCCGAGCGTTCGGGTCTGATCGACGAGCTGACGCACCACGTACTGAGGCGCGTCTCGGACCAAATGCGATCATGGCGACGAAACGGCCTGGCGATGCCGGTTGCGATCAATCTCTCCGCCAAGAATCTAGTGAACCGCCGGCTCATGGCGGAAATTCTGAGCGTGCAGAGCGAGAACGAAAATAGCCGGATCGACGTCGAGATTACCGAGACCGCGTTGATGCACGACCCGGATCAAGCGCTGGCGGCGCTTCGTGAGCTCCGCAACGCCGGCGTTCGAATTTATGTCGACGACTTCGGCATCGGTTTCTCATCGCTCGGTTATCTGAAGAAGCTGCCGATCCATTCGGTCAAGATCGACAAGTCGTTTGTCATCGATCTCGTCCATAGCGCCGATTCCGACACGATCGTGCGTTCGACGATCGGCCTTGCTCACAACCTCGGGCTCGAAGTGATCGCCGAGGGCGTCGAGAATCACGACACCTGGGAGCGACTGGCGAGCTACCGTTGCGACGAGGGACAAGGCAATCACTTCGCCGAGCCGTTGATGGCGGAAGAATTCGCGCGCCGGTTTGGACCCGGTGCGTCGTTCTCTACCTAGTTGGCCGTCCTTGCGCGAACCACGGCTCGGGTCGCTATTCGACGGTGATCGTCCCCGTCATGTCCTCGTGCCCCGAGCCGCAAAAAATGTCGCAGAAGAACGTGAAGGTTCCGGTCTTCTCGGGTACGAGGCGCACGCGCACCACCTTGCCGGGCACGATATCCGCGCGCACACCCAGTTCCGGGACGTTGAAACCCATCGCGACATCGAGCGTGGTGAGCTCGAGGGTGACTGGCACGCCTTTCTTGAGCTTGATACGGCTCGGCGCGTAATCGAACTTCTTCGCGACGACTTTTATCACCGGCTCTTCCGTTTGTGCGGCTGCGCGCATCGCCACGGCGCCCGCGCCGAGCACCGCGGCGACCGCGAGTATTTTCATTCCGCGACCGAACGTCATCGCATCATCCTTTTTTCACCGCCTCCACGGGCAGCTCGGTGATTCCATATTCTGCTTTTTTAATTTCCGCTTCGACGTTCCGGAAGCCGAGACCCTTGTAGGGCTGCGCGGCGTCCCACGGCAGCGGCGCGCGTTTGGGCTGAGACCCCGGCGCGGGCAGAGGGAAGATCAGCGATTTCGCCGCGTGATGGGCAATATGCCCCGTCAGGTGGTGGTGCTCCTGGTGGATATGTCCGTAAAAGACCGTCACGTTGGCGTGCGGCATCAGGAGGTCAACCGCTTTGGCGCCATCGCGCGTGGCCCAATCCCATTGTGGATAAAGATCGAACAGCGGCCGGTGGGTGAAGACCACGATTCTCGCGTCTTTCGGCAATCGTTTCAGATCGGCGGCGAGCCACTGGAGCTGCGCCTCGCCGATGTTCGCGGCCGGATCGGAAACGTTGTCGAGCACGACGAAATGCACGCCCTTGTGATCGAAGGTGTAATACGGTTTGCCGAATAATTCTTGATACGCCTCGCCTCGATCCAGCGCCGCGTCGTGCTCGCCCGGCATGAAGCGAACGCTCTTCACCTTGAGATCGCCGACAATGCCGCGAAACTCCGTCAAGCGCCTTCTGCGCTCCTTCGGGTCGTCGGTCGTGTGCGTGAGATCGCCGGTAAACATGATGAAATCGGGCGGCTCCGCGAGCGCGTTGACCGCGGCCACGGCCTTGCGCAGCGTCACCTTCGCGTCCGGATTCGGCGGCCCTTCGAAGCCCCAGTGGGTATCGGAAAGTTGAACGAAGTAGAAATCGTCGTGCGCGGCCGCCGATGCGCCGGTAGCGTTTGCGGCGTTTGCCACGCGGTTCAGCCCGGACGCGAAGACAACGCCCCCTAAGCCTGCGAGTTTCAGAAAATCTCTTCTGCGGTATGCCATCGGTTCTCCTGGTGCGGGTCGAAAGGATCTATACTTTGCTTTACCGCTTTTGAGGCGGAATATTCCCGCGCGGCGAGCATCAAGTTGCTGGAATAAAATCTCCATCTTACCGGTATGACCTAACGACACGTTGAAACCGAATGCGCGAGCAGAGCGAAAGAAGGCGCTTCGAAGAAGTGATGATGCCGCACCTAAACGCCGCCTATAACTTGGCGCGCTGGCTGACCCGCAACGAGCACGATGCCGAAGACATCGTGCAAGAAGCGTATTTGCGGGCGTACAAGTTCTTCCAGGGTTTTCGCGGCGAGCACGGACGCGCGTGGTTGCTTGGCATTGTGCGAAACACCTGCTACACCTGGCGACAGAAGAATCGGGCGCACTTGAACGCGCCTTACGATGAAGAGTCGTCGGATCCGGAAATTCAGAACGCGGTGATGACGGAAAACGGCCCCGAATCGATTCTGGCACGTCGCGACGATTTGAGAATTTTAAAGGACGCACTGAAGAAATTGCCGATGGAATTTCGCGAAGTCGTCGTATTGAGAGATCTGGAAGATTTCTCGTACAAGGAAATCGCCGGTATCGCGGAGATCCCGATCGGCACGGTGATGTCACGCTTGGCGCGCGGACGCAAGCTTTTGCTCGCGCACCTCATGCAGGTCAAGCAGGGGGTATACGATGGAATGTAAGGAGATTCAGCAACTGTTGACCGGCTACGCCGACGGCGAGGTGGGTATACCTCAGGCTGTCGAGATCGAGCGGCACATGCAAAATTGCCCCGGTTGCCGGGCAGAGCACGCGACGCAGGTCACGCTGCGGGCGGCCATCAAGCGCGATATGACGTATTTTCAGGCGCCCGATCACTTGGCAAACCGCATCCGAGCCGCGTTGCCGCGCGCCGCAACGGTCGAGTCGTCGCGTCCAAACTGGTACTGGAATAGGTTGAGCCTAGGGATGGCATTGGCATCCGTGGTTGCGATCGCCTGGAGCGTTGGTCTTTATCTCAGCGTGCCGTCGCCCAGCGATCGTCTGGCCGAGGAAGCCGTCGTCGGCCATGTACGCTCGCTGCTTTCCGAACATCCGGTCGACGTGGCGTCTTCCGACCGTCATACCGTCAAACCGTGGTTCGCCGGCAAGCTCGACTTCGCGCCGACGGTTTACGATCTCACCGCCGAAGGCTTCTCGTTGATCGGCGGACGGTTGGACTATCTCGATCGCAGAACCGTCGCGGCACTGGTGTATCGGTATCGCCAACATGTCATTAGCCTGTTCATTTCGCCTTCCAAAGGCGATAGGAGCGTCTCGCCATCAACACTTACGTGGCAAGGCTACCATCTCGTTTATTGGAAGCTCGGCGACATGGATTGTTGGGCGGTATCCGATACCGATCCGGTTCTGCTCGCCAAATTTAAAGAAGCGGTTCTTGTCCACTAATTTCGCCCCACGCCTCGGCGTGCGCTCGTCAAAGTCAGGCGCCGTCCGGCACTAAGCACATCAATCGGATTACCCCCGGCGGTTTACCCCCGGACCTGCGCCACCACGGTGCATGAAGCGGATGTACCCGGCATATCGAGTGTAGATCGGGAATAAAGCCCCCTCCCCGTCCAGTAGTGCAAATTAGAGCGATGTGACTGGCTCAGGGTTTGTTGTCGACTCTCGCTGTATACACCGGACCCTCGGAGTTGATGCGGGTCCGGTCGAGTCGCTGCAACCACAACCAAAAGGTTCGCCGATTAAACCAGGACAGGAGGAATTCCAATGAGGCAATTTCGACTCTCGACCGTCATCACCACCCTGACGGTTATCGTATTGGCAGGCTCATCGCTAACCGCGATGTCGGGGCATTCTCGCGAAGATGACTTCAAAGCCAGCTTGAACGGAAGTCACGAAGTTCCGGTCATCAACACCAATGCAACGGCTCGCCTACGCGCCGAACTCAACGGGGACGAGACCGAGCTCATGGTCACGTTGCAGTTCGACAATTTGTCCGCGAACGCCGCGGCGTCGCATTTCCACTTGGGCCAGACGCACACTAATGGCGCGGTCGTCGCTTTCATTTGTGGCGGCGGCGGCCAAGCCGCGTGTCCGGCGGCCACTAGCGGAGAAGTGACGGCGACCATCACCGCCGCCAACATCCTGGCGGTCCCCGCCCAAGGAGTGAACGCGGGCGACTTCGCCTCGTTCGTGCGGCAGATTCGTCTGGGCAATACGTACGCGAACATTCACAACGCCAGATTTCCTACCGGGGAAGTCCGCGGCCAGGTTCGCGACGACTAACTTCCGATGGTTCACTTCGAAAATTAGCACCACCTGATTCACCAGACCGGTTTCTCGCGACAAGCGTGAAAGTTCGGGCGGCGCAGCTCCCAGGGCGCCGCCCCATTTTTTCCAGACTGTGCATCCCGCTCCGGCCGCTCCCGAGTTTCATCAAACAGTCACGTTTCCGTCCTGGGAGTGACCCAGAACTGATAATGAAAAAATTGTTCCTCTCGATTCAGAAGAACCGTTCGAATGCGCCTTGTTGCGATGGTAAAGGTGAACACCCGACACGGCGCTTCGCGCTACGGCTCAATGCGCGCGTGCCGGTAGAGCTTGTCGTTCTTTAAGGGTCCGTCGAAAAAGTTCGTCCCATGGACTTTTTCAACTCGCGCGCGCGGCGCAGGTCCGCGCTCGCTCCCGCCCTTCTCTCATTTTTTCTCGGCCGCAGTCCGCTTCGGCGGCTTTTCGAACGATACCGGCTCCACGGGCTTGAATGAGTGCTCTTCTGTTGGAAAAAGTCCGGCATGAACTTCCTCGATGTATGCCTTGGCGGCGCGCACCGTCGCCTCGCCAAGCTCGGCGTAGCGCTTGCCGAAGCGAGGCATCCAGCCCGACAGTCCCAGCAAGTCATAACTCACCAGCACCTGGCCGTCGCAATGCATCCCGGCTCCGATCCCGATCGTCGGAATCGGCAGCTCCGCGGTGATTGCGGCGGCAAGATCCAGCGGTATCCCCTCCAACACGATGGCGCACGCGCCCGCCCGAACGCACGCGCGGGCATCGTCGAGCACGCGCTCGCGCTCGCCCGGCGCATGCCCGCGACGCCGGCCCTGCACGCGATGACCGCCCATGCGATGAACCGACTGCGGCGTGAGACCCACGTGGCTCATTACCGGAATGTCGACCGCGGTGATCGCAGCGATGGTCGCCTCCATGGCCATGCCGCCTTCGAGCTTCACCACCTCGGCGCCGCCCTCTTTGACGAGCCGCACCGCATTCTCGAGCGCCTGCGCCGGCGAAATCTGATACGCGCCGAATGGCAGGTCGCTAATCAGCAGCGCGCGCTTGCGCCCGCGCGCCACCATGCGGGTGTGATAGATCATCTCCTCGAGCGTGACCGGCAAGGTATTGTCGTGCCCTTGCACTACCATACCGAGAGAATCGCCGACCAACAGTCCGTCGACACCGGCCTCATCGAGCAGCCGCGCGAAGGTGGCATCGTAAGCGGTCATCATCGTGATCCGCTTGCCCGCCGCCTTGGTCCGCGCGAGATCGGGCACCGTGAATTTCTGAACGTCCATCGTTAACCTCCTCGAATACAACACGCAGAGGCATCCGAGCGCACCATCGTCCGTCGCGTTTCAAACCCCACGGAGCGCGACGTTACCAAAAATGGTGGCAACGGCCGCCAACCGCGCTCCAGCCGCGCCTGTAGGCTTACCACTTTCACTAACAGCGGTAGTGCAGCTTCACCTATGTATCGCAAAAGTATACGCGGCGCCTGACATCCTGCCCACACGGTTGTTCGGTGCTGACCGCCGGTATCTTAAGGCTATCCGAGTCACCACTAGTCGCCGCACCAGGGCCCACTAGGACCTGGCGCGAGGGCAACGGAGCAAACGTGGTGGGTCGTGCGTGAATCGAACACACGACCCACTGGTTAAAAGCCAGTCGCATCACGCAAAGGAGCGGGCTACATCTTCCCGATCAGGTTCAGGAAAACTCCTCGGCTGTTGTAGTTGAGGTCGGTCAGATTGTCCGAAAAATCGGTGAAGTTGTAGCCGACGCCGAGCTTGATGTTGTTGCCCATGTGCCAGTAGAGCGCGAACAGCGCGCCGCTGCGCCGATCGCCCGCGTCGGGCAGATCGAGCACGCGCGCCTCGATCAACGCGTCCCAATGACGAATGAATTGCCAATCGACGCGCACTATACATAGGGACGCGCGGCTGTCGAAGAACTCCGGATTCACCCGGTCGATGCTGACTTGCCCGAGACGGTAGGCGTACTTGCCGCCAATCGTCCAGCGCTGAGTGATGTCGACCATCGCATCGAGCGATATGACGTGGCTCTTCTGAATCAGCTCCGCCGTTGCGTTCGTCGCGGTAACCTGGTCCGCCGTCGGCACGTTGTAGAAATACGTGTACTTGAAGAGCGCGTTGAGACGGTCGTTGGCGACCGGACGGTAGCCGTAGCCGAGCACGGCCTCGGTATAGTTGCCGTCGAAGAACTGCCCGAGCGAGCTCTTGCTGTCGGCATGATTCAACTTGCCGATGATGCGCCAGTCGGGGTTCACCTGATACTTCAGACTGTTCTTGATCAGCCAGGTTTTCCGTTCGGAGAAGCTTGTGTCCAGCGCTTGCGTCTCGTCGACGCGGTACTCGAACGCCGTCGCGATCTTGATCCGATCGAAGCCGTAGCCCGCGCTCAGCGCCAACGCGTTTCTCTTGGTCTGGGCGCCGGTTTCGTGATCGCGCAACGTGCCGACGTCGACGCGGGCGCCGACATTCAGCCGATCGGTCGGCGCCAGATCGACGCCCGCCGATTGCGTCAGGCCGGTCGGCACGTCGCCGTGCGTATATCGCTCCTCGGCATAAACGCTCGTGCTGTCGGAGTAGCGCGTCCGGAAGCCGGAGACCATGTCGCCTTTCTTGGCGCGGATGCCATTGTCCGCGCTATCGTTCTCTACCACGTAGTTGAGATACAGGCTGGTGCGATCGGAATAGAGATACTCCGATCCGAGCTTTCCGGCGCCGCCGAGATCGCCGCCCGACACTTCGCCGCTGAGCTTCAGCCGATCGGTCACGCGGAACGTTCCGCCGGAGCCGACGCGCCCGTTGTCTTCGCGATTGCCGGTCTTGTCGAGCGTGTCCTGCACGAAGCCGTAAGCCGTCCACGATCCGCGCGAGTCGTACGTAACGCGCGTCGTCGCATCCAAGCGCTCGCCCTGCACTTGCGTCAGCGGGACGACGGGAGAGTGATCGACGCGATTGTCGTACCGAACGCCACCACTAACGTTCCAGTGATTCGCCACCTGAACACCGACATCCAGCTCGCTAGCGTCGGTATCGAGACCCTGATCGCGCGTGAGCTTGTCAGTCTTCGCCGTCACCGTCACGCGGCTGCCCACCGGCGTCTGCAGCGTTGCGCCGCTCTGGTTAGTTCGGGTCGGCGACGCCAGACCCGGCGCCGAGTAGCCCGCGTCCAAATCCTGCTTGTAAAAAGTCATCTTGCCCTTGGCGCCGTCATACACGTCCTTGAAGCCGACACTCGCCTCTACGCGCGAAGCGCCGGCCTTTACGTTCTCGTCGATCGGCGTCCCGACCGTACCAAACGTGAAACCGCCGTCGCCCGACTGCAACGCCGTCGTGCCCGGGCCCTTGCTGTTGGAGCTCTCGAGCTTGACCCACGACTCGGCGCTCTTGCGCAGCGTTACGTCAGTGGCGCTCACGCCGCTCTTGCTGCCGGCTTCTTCGCTGCGGCTCGACGTTACACCGAGCTTTATGTAGTCGTTGAGCCACAGATGCGAATGACCGCCGACCGCGAGCGTGTGGATGTCGCTGAAGCCGGGCGTGAACTCGTAGCGCACGATGAGAAACACCGGGTGGTCGCTGATCGAGTCGCTCGTCACCAGCAGGTTGTCGCTCGCCGCCGCCGACAGCGGTTGCGCGAGCACGATGCGGCCTTGCAGATAATCGATGTCGTAATCGATCACCGGCGTGAGGTTCTTGACGGCGATGACGATGCCTGAATCCTTGTCGCGCACCTCGACGCGCACACGCTCCGAGCCGGTCAGAATGTCTTGGTGACGCGCGAAGTAGAGCGAACCGCCGGTGCCGCGGAATTCATCGCGCGCCGCAACCGTCCCCGGATCGGCGGCGAAGCCGTCGACAACGAGACGCTGCTCCCCGAAACTCGTCGTGCTCAGCGTCTGATAGTGCGCGTTGGCGCCATACAAGCCGCGGTCGACGTGCGCCAGCGAGTTGTCGGAATACCCGATCTTGAAGTTACCCCACAAACCGTAACTCATGTCCTTCGCGAGCTTCAGATAGAACTTCCCGAGCGTCGGGGCGTCCTCCTCGACGCTGCTGTCATCGCCCAACGTCGGGTAGTGATAGTCGGGGTCGATGCGCCGGAACAGCGCCCCCGGCGACTTGTCGAGGAAGTTACTGAAGAGATCCTTGACCGGCCCTTCCAGCGTGTCGGCGCTGGTGGTGAGCTTCCAGCCGTCGCCGAACTTGCCGTTCGCATACATCGCGAGCCGGCCGTCCAGGGAGAAGTCGTTGTCGTAGTGCGTGCCGTCGCCGGTGACGAGCTTGGCCGGCCCCGAGGTTCTGTCTTTCGCGATCGTGACGTCGGCGATCCCGACGTAGAACCAGTCGTTTCGCCTCAACTCCAGGTCGCGCAAGTACAGCTCGCCGTTGCTGGCGCTGTCGAGCACGCCGACTTCCACGGTATGCAACCCCGGCGGCAAAATCGTTTCGGCGATGAACTTGCCGTCCTTGTCGACCGGCACCGACCGGCCGGCGAACCACACCGAATGTTCGCTGGGGATGCCGCTGCCCTGCACGCGGATCGTGCCGCCGCGCTTCTCGATGTTCTCCAGCGCGATCCGCGTCTCGCCGTAGCCGACGAGCAATTCCTTTTCCGCATCGTGCTCGGCGAGATTCGTCTGAACCGCGTCGACGATCCATATCGATTGCGCTTTCGTCTCATCGAACCGGCCGTCTTTGTCGTACACGCGCAGCACGTAGTTCAGCTCGCGATTCGGCGCCTTGTAGTCCGCGAAACTCGGCTGCCATTCGCCGCGGCCGTCTTTGCCGAGCGCGATGACCGCCAGCGGCACGTCGCGCTCGGACTGCGCGCTCTCGAAGACGCGGATCTCGGCTTTATCGATGAGCTCCGGATAGTTCGTGTACATGCGGAACTGCATCAGATTGTCCGGAATCTCCGTGTCCGGATCGTCCTGATAGCGGATCGTGGTCGGCCAAGCACTCGCGTTAAGCCGCGGCTTGAGCTCGAGGTTGTCGAACTTGAACTGAATCTTCGCCTGATCGAGCGCGACGTCGGTGCAGCGCTCGATGTCGGACAGGTTCTTACCCGGATCGTCGATCGGCTTGCCGTCGACGGTGATGCGCATGAGATTCAGCGCGAACGGATCCTTCGGCTCTACCTCGCGCGTCAGCCGCGTGATCTCCAGGCTTTCGGCGTCGAGCGCCGCCGGCTCGTCGTAAACCACCCGCACCTCGACGCGCGCGATATCCGATTCGACGAACCCGGTGTTCACAACGTCGTCGGACTGTACGTAGCCGTGCCCTTCGAATTCCATTTGACTGTCCGCCAGGACCAGCTGCTCCTTCACGGCGGTCATCGCGCGGCGGGCGCGCGCCGTCGAAAGGCCGATGTCATCGCCGTACACCATCGCGGTACGGCGGTCGAGCCGCTCGTTGCTGGTGTAGCCGATGAAACGCACGCGTACGTTGGTCTTGCCGCGCAGCTCCTCCAGGATGTCGCGCAGGCGCGAGGCGTATCCCTCGGGGATCACCGGCTTGCCTTGCTCGTAAAGGATCGGCTTGATCGCGCCGGACGGCGGCTCGTACACGCGCGTCACGATTTCCGCGCCGGCCGCTTCCGGACAGATCTGCGGCTCGTCCGGCAATTCCTGCAACGCGTCGTCGTACCAGAATTCGACTTCGATGCGCCGGTTCAGCGCGCGGCCTTTCTCGGTGTCGTTTGAGGCGAGCGGCTGCGCCGCGCCCTTGCCGTCGACTTCGAGCGCGGCAGTCGGCAGCTTAAGCGCATCCTGCACCGCGAGCGAGGCGCGCCGCGCGCGCGCTTTGGACAAGCCATCGTGCGTTCCGTAAATGCGCTCGGCCCGTCCGGTTAGCGGTAGGTTGTCGGTGTAGCCGATGAACTTGACGGTAAGGTGCTCCTTACCTTTGAGGTTCGCGAGAACCTGGCGCAGCTTCTGCAGGAAGTCCTCGGGAATGCTCGTCGTCTCTTCTTCGAAGTGCAGCGGCGGCATGAGGTTCTTGATGCGCGCGCGCTTCGCGTGACCTTCCTGGTAGCGCAGCTTGCACACCGTCTCGACGCGGCACACCTTCACGCGATTGAACTGCTCGGCGACCACGACTTCCTTCTCGATGAGCTTCTCGCCGAGCTCGTCGTACCACACCTCCACCTCGACGCGGCGATTGAGCGCACGACCGCTCGCGGCGGTGTTGCTCGCGACCGGTTTGGTGTCGCCGAGTCCTTCGTACGAGATCGATTCCGCCGGCAGATTGAGTTCTTTCTTGAAATATTCCGCGACGGTACCGGCGCGCTCGCGCGACAGCCCGATGTTATCGCCGTACTTTAGTCTCGCCTCGCCCACCAGCCGCACGTTGTCGGTGTGTCCGACGAAATGCAGCCGCACGTTGGTACGGCCTTTCATGCGGCTCAACACTTCGCGCAGCCGCGCGGCGTAGCCCGGCGGGATTTCCGCTTCGCCGGAGCCAAACCGGATCGCGGGAACGACATTCTGGAGCTTGACGGTCTTCAGTTCCTGCGTGCGCACTTTCTGCACTTCCAGCTTGTCGCCCTTCGCCGCCTCATCGTTGCGTATCCATTGCGCGCGCGGCTCATCCGGCGAAAGATGTTTCTCGCCCGCGGCGCTGAGCCCGCCGCTTTCCGTCACGCCGCTCACGGCCGATTCTGCGGCAACGACGGCAGAAACAAACGACGCGTACAGTATGAAAGCAGCGGCTTTCATCAATTCCGTTTTCAAGCTCCGTGGCGCCGTCATGCGTTACTCACGGGCAGAGCTGCCGCCACGCGCCTGCTTCCCAATGTCCTTCTTGTCCGGAGGTCCGCCGCGCCGCCAGTAGATTTCCGTCTCGATCGCGAGCCGGTAGCAGCAGTTGAGCTGCGCCCAGCGTTGCGTCATTTCCCGCTTGACGGCTTCCAGCCGCGCCTTGACGATTCCCGTGTCCTCGGTGTCGGCAAGATACGAGATCCGCAATATCGCCGGCCCCTTGCGCAGCTCCTCCAGCAACAATCCGAATCGCGGCGTCCATTGCGGCCGCACGTCCGTGGAGTCGGTTTCGAACACGCCGTCCGCGATGTCGAGGCGCACGACGCGATGCAGCGCCGCGCCGAAGTTGAACTTGATCGCTTTACCGCGCGTCGCGCGCAGCACCAGCGGGTTTTCCGTCGTCAGCCGATAGCCGCTCGGCAACGAGCGGTCGTCGACCTTGAGAATGAAATTGCTGCCGCGATCTTCGTTCGGTATCGCCGCGCAGGTGATATGAAAGCGGCCGTAGGCATCGGTCTTCGCGATCAGCCCGCGCGCGCTGACGACGCGCACGCCCGCCAAACCCTTTTCGTTGACGTCGGGGTAGCCGTTCAAGTTAACGTCGTCGTATACCTTGCCGATGATGTCGGTGCAGTCGAACGTCGGATCGGGCACGACACGAACCGTCGCCGTCGCCACGCCCGAGGCGATGCCGCCGGTGAGACTGTTGATCACTTGCGCGCTGTTGACGTATTCGGCCTCGGAAACACCGGAGCCGACGATCAACAAAAACTTGATGGTGTGCTGCTCGCTCGTAAGAAGATTGATGTTCTCCCAGCGCACCTGCCGGCCGTTCCTGCCCGGCTCAAGCGGCCTGCCGTCGAACCGGCTCGACCCTTCGACGTACTTGAAGCCGGGCGGCAGCGTGTCGATGACCGTCAGATCCGGCAGCGCGGCGGACAGCGTGTTCTTGATCGTGATCGTGTACGGCACCAGGCTGCCGCGCGTCACGTTCAGCAGCGGCGTCGTCTTCGTGATCGCGACCGCCGCATCGAGCTGCGGATCGAGCGGTATATGGTTGTTGAACGCCTGGCTGTCCTGCGGCATGCGAACGTTGTTCAGCGTCACGTGCAGGTAGTAGCGGGTTCCCGCCGAGCGCGGAGGCACCGCGGTCGACGGAGCCGCGATCGACGCCTGTACCTCGCAGTAATCCGTCGCCGGAATGGCGTCGGCCGCGGTCGCCGGACATGCCGGCACCGAAAACGCCGCCGTCGTGCCGCTGCTGCTCGGCGGAATGATGCGCGACGCACCGGTGAAATAACCCGTCGCCGGCGGGCTCACGGCGATGAGGTAGCTCGCACCGGCCGGGCACGACGGATCGCTGAAGTTGAGATCGAACTTGTATTGGCCGGTCGCCGAGGTCACTTGCCCTTGCTGCACCGGATCCGTGAAGCAGCCGCTCGGCAACGGCGTCTGCGCCGGCGCGCGCAGCAGCGTGACAGTAGCGCCGGCGACCGGCGCGCGCAGCACCGAATCGTAGACGACGCCGTCCGGATCGATCGGAAGATTCAAGTTCTGCAAGTTGCTGCCGGCACCGGCGATGATGTCGGAGATGCGCTGCAGACCATTCGTGAATATGGAATCGGCCAGGCCCAACGCGGCGGTGTTCGGCCCCGCGCCCGGCGCGCGGAAGCGAATCTCGTAACGATCGGTGGTGGTGTCGTTCGGCGCGAGGCCGACGATGCGATACGTACCATCGACGCCGGTGAATACCGTCGCGAGTGACTGGCCGTTGCGCAGGATGTTCACCGCCCAACCGGCGAGCAGCGGCTCGCCGGTATCGAGCGCGTTGTTGAAGTTGGCGTCATGCCACACGTGACCGTTCAGAATCGCCGCGCCCGCCGCCGCGCCTACGTCGATCGAGACCGAGCCGGAGGCGCTCTGTGTCGGCGTGTTCCAAGTCACCTGCGCGGTGTTGGTGATGCGCGTGCCGTCGGCGAGCCCGGTCGCGATGTTGGCGCGGAAACGCAGTACCGCGGTCGCGCCCGCTGCAAGATTGCCGCGAGTCGTGGAGTAGTCGGCGGTGAGCATGCCGCCGGCAAAACTCACGCCCACCGTCGTGCCGTTGAGCGCGGCGGAGTTCGCGACAAACGTAAGGAGGCTCGCGAGCGTCGTGAGATCATCCGTGATCACGACGCTGGTCGCCGGCACCGTGCTGATGTTGGTGACGCGCACGGTGTATTCGAGCTGACCGCCGGCCGCGGCGGTGCCGCCGCCGACGACCGCGACTTCCTTGATGATCCTAAGTTGCTGCGCGTTACCGACGACGATCACCGTCGGCTGGAAGCCGTTCGATGGAATGCCGTCGGCGTCGGTGAGCTGTATCGGCAGCTCGTTCGACGCGATGCTGCCCTGGTTGCTGATGATGGTGCCGGTCGCGACGCCGACGTTAACTTGCACGTCGAAGGTGATGGTCGCGCTGGCGCCCGACGGCAGCGCGCCGATCGGCACCTGCAACGTCGGCGGCGCGACGCCGCCGACGGGGTTTCCGTTCAGGCGAACCGAGTTTGCGACGTACGTCGTGTTCGCGGGCACGACGTCGGTCAGCGCGATGCCGGTCGCGGGCGTGGCGGCCGAGTTGCTGATGACGATCGTGTAACGCAGCACGTCGCCCGGATCGACGATGCCCGGTGTACCGTTGTCGACCTGGAGCTGCACCGTCTTCAGGCCGTAGAGCAGCGGCAGGTTGCCGACGATGTTGCGGGTCGGATCGTCGGCCGTCGGCGTGCGCGGGTCGTCGGACGGCTTCTCTGGGAACGCGCCGCTGCCCGCGCCGGCTCCGGTAACGAAGCCCTGGTTCGAAATAATCGTGCCGTCGATCGCGTTCGGCGAAACGACGACGTCGAAGGTGAGCGTCGCGATGTTGGTGGTGACGCCGCTCGCGTCCGCGCGCAGCGCGCCGGCGGTCGAATCTTCCGGCGCATTGATCAGGCGTCCGTTCTGCAGCGGCGACACGCCGGCGCTGGGATCGGACAACGGCGATCCGTTGAGCGTAGTACTGTTCGCCACGTAAGCCGTGTTCGCCGGCACTTGATCGCGCAACGTCACGTTCGCCGCGTTCTCGGTGCCGATGTTCTGTACCGTTATCGTGTAGCGCAGCGTCTCGCCGGCGCGCAAAACATTCGGATCGCCGCTCAGGTCGGCGGACGTTTTCAGCACGCGCAGCAGCGGCGCGGACGTGATCAGCGTACGCGTCGGATCCTCGTCGCCGATCACCTGCGGATCATCGACGCCGTTGACGTTCGGATCGTCGCTCTTGGCGAACTCGATGCCGGCCACCATCAGTTGCGCTTGATCGAGCACGACGGTGCCGCTGGTGATGACCGGCGCGAGCCGCACGTCGAAATCGACGGTGAGGGTGTCGGTCGCGGAACCGGCGACGCCGACGCTGAGATTGCGGATGTCGAGGAGACCGGTGCTCTTGGTTCCGCCGTTCGGATTCGTGTTCGTCGTATTCGCGCCCGCGGGAACGCTGACGAGCTGCAACGTCCCGGCGGTGAACGCCGCGGGCGTATTTAGTCGGTCGAGCTCATCGACCAGCGAGAAACCGCTGAGCGGGAAGCCGCTGACGTTGCGCACACGCAGGCGATAGCGCAGCGTGTTACCGGGCGTGGCGTTCGCACCCGGGTTCTGTCCGGTGGTGAGATTGATGACGGTCTTCTGGAACACGACTGTGGATCTGCCGCCGGTGACGATCGCGCGCGCCGGACCGGCGCAGTAATCGTTCGGCAGCGTGATCGTCGGGCAGCCGGCGCCGGTGCGCTCGAACGCGTTCACGCCGTCGAGCGACGTCCAGTCGATGAGTACGCCGTTCTGGATCAGCCCGTTCGGATCGGTGATGACCTGAACCAGGGCGCGGTACGTGAGCGTCAGCGTTTGCCCCGCCGGTATATCGAGACTTCCGTCACCGTTGGCGCGGCCCCAAATGAGCGGGCCCAGCGGCGCGCCGGCCGGCGTCGCGACAAAGCCGGCAACCGGCACGAGATTGATCACCGCGGTTGGCGTGAAGCCCGAGGCCAGCTGCAGACCCGCGGGCAGCGTGTCGACGATGTTGGCGTCGAAGGCGGTCGCGGTGCCGGTGTTCGCCGCGATGACGCGATATTCCAGCGTGTCGCCGGCAACGGGTTGGTCCGTCGGCTGCTTGCCCGGCGTTACGTTCGCGACGGTCTTGCTCAGGGTGATGCGCGGCTCGACCACCGTCACCGCCGGCGTCGACGCGGTGACCGTCACCGGCGCGCCGGTCTCGCCGTGGGAATACGTGACCGTTACGCCGTTTTGCAGCGTATTGCCGGCGTGCGTATTCACGTCGTTGTTGACGCGCGCGAAGTAGTCGATCCGGATCAGGGGCGTGATCGCGGTCGTGACCAGGTCGTTCTCGTTCGCGGTGACGACGCTGCCGATATTCCAGGTCGCCGTGCCCGACGTGTTGTCCGCCGGGAACGACGTAAACGCCGCTTCGCTCGGCGGCTGACCGTTAATAGTGGTGATGCCCTGGAATGTGTAGGTGATGTCGAACGTCGCATTGTTCGCGAGCACGTAGCTCAGGCCGGTCGCGGCCAAGTTGTCCACGGCGCGCAGATTGTTGGTTACGCCTTCCGGCAGACGAATCTCGATCTGAAAATGCTTGTGCGCGCCGATGGTGGGAATCGTGGCCGGCGCGAGATCGGTCTTGGTGATCGTGATCGCGGGAACGGTCGCGGCGCCGCTCGCCGTTGCTTCGTAGTGGTTGATCGCGTTGCCGGCGTTCGGGATAGCGCCGATGCGCCGTCCGGTCGCGGTTCCATCGGCGCCAATGGCACCGGTGCTGTTCAGCGCGGTATTTTGGCTCGGCAGCGATTTCCAGCTCGCCTGAATCGTGTTGTCGAGGATTTCTTGCGGCTGCACGTCGGCGTCGACGCGCACCTGGAACGTAAAGCTGACCGCGGCGGCCGGCGCGATGGCGAAGCGCGGATTCGCCGGGTTCCAGCTGAAAATCGGGCGGTTCGCGCCGAGCGTCGTGGTGTCGACGTTGTTCGGCGGATCGGCGCCGCCGAGACTGCCGAGGAACGTGAGCTTCTTGCCCGTCAGGTCGTCCAGCACGCGCAGGTCGTACGCGGGCGCGGTGCCGGCGTTGGTCGCAGTGACCGTCACCGTCAACACGTCGGCCGCGTCGGCGTTCGCGACCGAGAATGTTTTCGTCAGCGTGATGCGCGGCTCGCGCACGACGATCGACGCGGCGGCGAAGTTGAGCACGACCGAGTTGCTGGCCTCGTCGATGTAGCGTGCGGTCACGGCGGTCGAGGCGCCGCCGTTGACGATCTGCCCACCGTCGTTCGTGACCGCGGTGTTTTCGACGCGCGCGATGAAGCGGATCGAGAAATCGAAACGATTGTTCGTGGTTCCGCTGGTGATGCGCTGGTTGCCGAAATTCCACTCGACCAGATTGTCGGTACAGGTCGGCGTGAATATGCCGCCCGGCTGGAAGCCGGCGGCGTCATACGGCGGCACATTCAGATTGACCGCCGGCGCCTGGGTGCAGCGAATCCCGGCCGGCAGCTCGTCGCGCACGACGAAATTGCGCAGCAACGCGACCGGGAGCGACGTCGTCAGCTCGTATTCGATTTCTTCGCCGATCGAAACATTCTGCGGCGATGCGCCGCTCGGCGTTTGGTTGGACAACCGTCGAATGCGCTTCGGCTGCGTCACCACCGGAATAATCCGCACCGACGCCGACGCGGGCTGCGCCTGATACACGCGCGCCCCGCCGATATCGCTGTTCGGCCGCTGCGGCGCGCTCTGGTTGCCCGAAGGTCCGGTCAGCGAATCGTACGTCACGTTCACCGTGTTGGTGAACGTCTGCAGCGGCGCTGCGTCGTCGTCGAAGTCGACGCGGTAATAGAGCCGCACCGATTGGCCCGCATTGATGCGCTGCAACGCGCTGCTGTGCGTGTAGGAGAAGGTAATCACGGCCGGCACGCCGTTCTTAACGACGTTGTCGCTGATGGTGCCCTCGCCACCGCCGGCCGACTCGTCGGTGGCGTCGTCGCCGTCGTTGTCCAGACCGTCGGCCGTGAACGGCCGCACGAAGGCCAGATCGCTCGCGTCCAGTCGATCGGTTACGATGACGTCGTACGCCGGTGCGCGCGCCACGCCGCTCGCGGTGGCCTCGTTCGTGATCGTGATGCGGTAGATGTAGGAATTGAACGCGTCGCCGTCGTTCGCGAGCGCCACGAAGTTGCTGCACGCCGGCCCGAGGCCGTACAAGGTTTCGTTACACACCTCTTTCGTGACAATGAGCCGCGGTTCCGTCACCGTCAGATCGAAGCGGCGCACGACTTGGGGCGGATAGCCAATGGTGTTCTGGCCCAGCGTGAACGTGTCCTCCCCCGGGGGCGTGACCAGATCGTTGGCGAAGACCGCCTCGAACGTCGAGTTCAAGACGTTGCGGCTGAGCGCCGCGTGCTGATTGGGCGCCGCGACCGTGTCGATCGGGTCGTTCAACAAGCGGCTGCTGATATCGACGCGGAACCAGTGATCCTTTTCCAGGATGCGCTGGCCCGGCACGGTTTGATTGAACGTCCAGTCGACGAAGCCTTCGTTCAACGGCGCGAGCGTCGGCGGATTGCGGCTCACGCCTTGAATGGCGCTGGTGCTGAAACCCGGCGCGAACGGATTGGTCGAGGCGATGAATCCCTGCCCATCGGGCAGCTCGTCGACGACTTGGATACGCTGCACCGCGATGACGGTGAAACCCGGCGTCTGGAATCCGAACCAGCCACCGGTCTCGATATGGAACGTACATTCTTCGCCGATCTGCACCAGACGATCGGGGCTGGCCGGCGGTGGATTGTTCTCGGTACAGGTGCCGACTTGGCTCTTCAGCAAGTTGAACCCGATAACCCGCGCGCGTATGCCGTCGAGCGAGTAGTTGTTCGCGCGATCGGTAACGCCGTCGGTGCGCGGCGTCGGCGCGGGAAAGAAAAGCGGCGTGCCGTTACTCAAAGTGATCTCGCCCACCACGTCCGCCCGGAAGCTCAGATCATCGGCGGCGATTCGGGCCGGGTCGCTGGTCTTGATGACCTGGAAATTGAGCGACGCCGTTTGCCCGGGTGCAATCGGCGATCCCGTGCATTGATAGATCGTGGCGCTTGCCGGTATCGGTGCCGGTTGTCGCCACACGGCAAGCGGCGGCGGATTGGTCGTGACGGCGCAACCCGCCGGCGCACTCGTCACTTCCATCGTCGTGCCGAAGCTCACGAACGTCCGATAGTTCGCGGCGTCGTGACCGCCGTTGTTCCGCACCGCCACGGTCAATGACAACGGGAAGCTCGGATTGTTCGTCAGGATAAAAACCAGCTCGGTGCCGACGATGTCGACGTCGAGGTCTTCCGGATTGGCGGGTATAGCACTGCCGGTCGGATTACCGGTGCCGTTACCGGTCAGTGTCAGAATTTGGTGAGGTTGGGTAAGGCAAAACGTGTCGAACTCGACCGTCAGCGTATTGGTCAACGTCGTCACTTGCGCCGGGTCGGTGCCGTCGCCGGTGTTTTCCGTGCGCACGTCGAGATTGGCGACGCGGTCGTACGACAGCGAGCGGATCAGCACCACGCGGAAGCGGATCGTCAGCACGTCGCCGTGACGCATCATGTCGCGCTGATCCGCGTAGATCGGATGGACGGTGCTGCTGGTCAGCGTGAACTCCGGCGCGACATTGCCGAGCGGCACCGTCGGGCTCGTCGTCGTCAGCGGAAAGGTGCCGGGGACCGGATTGGTCCAGGTGATCGTATTGGTCATTCCGGAATAGCTACCGAACGCCGGCGCCATCGTGACCGTCGGTGTGAACGTCGGATCCACCACGTATTCGGCCGGGAGCACGTCGCGCAAATTAATATTCTTCACCGTGCCACCGGTATTGTTGGTGATGGTGATCGTCATCGTGCCCTTGGTGCCGACCGGTTGTGACGTGGTGGTACCGGTGAGCTGACGGTTGACCGTGAGCGTGCTCGATTGAGCACCGAAGAGCGTTGTAAGCGTGGCGGTACCGGTCGGTGTGCTGCCGGTCGACGTCGTCGCGATACCGCCGGCCGGCGGATCGATGGCGCAACCCCATTCAACGTCGTTCACGGTATTGGTCCGCGATCCGACGCACGATCCGTCGGCCACGATCTTGCCGACGAGATAGATGAAGGCACTGCCGCCGGCGGTGACGTCCACCTCGAAGCCGTTCAACCCGGTATAGGGACTCGTGAACGCAGAGGTGGCGGCGTTGCCGAATGGGCTCGTGACGATGAAGTTGCTAATCGTGTTGCTCGCGGCAACACAGGGGCTGCCCCCCGGCGCGACGCCGTCGTTGTTCGCGACCGCCGTAGCCGCGGCCTCCGTCGGGCAGGCGTAATTGATCAGCAGGTTGTCGGTGCCCTGCATCAGGTCGTCGAAACGCAAATCCTGCAGGCCGGCGAGACCGTTGTTCTGGATCTGGATGCGCCAGATCACATCGTCGTTGTTGTTGCCGTGGACCGGATTGGAGTACGACCCGGATCCTTGGTTGGCGTCGACGTTGCGGCCGCGCTTGGTGATGACCGGGAGCGGCTCGCGCAACGACAGCGTCTGCGATCCGCTCGTGCGGGTGTCGTCACACGCGGTGAAACCGTTCGGTTCGTTCGTGGTGAAGTACGCGATGTTCGACACCACCGTGCGGTTGGCGGTGACGAGTCCTTCCTTCGTCACGCTGTCCGCGCGGCGCACCTGGAACGTGACGTCGAGAAACTGCGCGTTGCCCGCGCCGCCGCCTGCCGCCGCGGCCAATAGGTAGCTACCGAGATCCCATGTCAGGACCGAACCGTTCGGGCCGCTCACGACGGGATCGACCGCCGCGGGCGCCGCGCCGTTGTTCACCGCGAACGTCGTCGTGCCGGGGATATATGTCAGGCCGGAAGCGCCAAGATCTTCCGTGACGATGAGATTGGTGAGATCGGGATTGTTGTTGCCCGGGTAACTGAAGCGCACCGTGACGTGACCGATGCCGCACAGCTCGCAGAAACTCACGCCGAGCTGATGCGTGATCGTCGGGTTGAGCGTCGGGCAGTCGGCGAAGGCGTTTTGGAAAAAGAATAGGAGGCCAACGGCCAACAACATCTTGACCGCACGTATGCCTCTCGTGACGGCATCAGCGATCACATTCCTCAAGCCCTGGGCGTGGTTGTTGCGGATCCTTAAGCGAATCTCTATGCGATTTCCCGGCGTTTGCCAGGCCGGTTATCAGGCCGGTTCACGCAGCAGCGCCACTCGCGCCGCGCGCGTCAGCGCTTGTCGGATTGCATGAAAATTTGCGGCGCGGCGCGCTACTTTGCTCTACGCAACTACGCCGAAGTTGGACAACGTCGTGACCACACAAAACGCGCGCGTGCGCACGCGTATCGCGACGGCGAGACCGGTCGCGAGTGAGTTATCGAATGACAGTGCGGATCCTGTCGCTTGCCCCGAGTTACATCATGCGGCGGGCAGGAAGTCGATGGGGTAGAGAATCGTGAGACGCGACACGTTCTCCTTCGGACCGAAGTTGAATCGCTTCACCCGCTCGACCACCTCGGTCTTGAGCCCCGCCGACGCCAGATCGGTCGACTCGATCTTGCAGGCCGACACTTCGCCGTTCGGCTCGATGGTGATGCGCAACACCATCTTCCCGCGTAACGTCGGGTCGTTGCGCAGCTCGCGGTTATAGATTCGATAGAGCGTCGCCTTGTAGCGGTCGAACACGATCTGAATCTCTTCGTCCGTGCGCGCCGGGCCCGGGCCGTCACCGAGCGCTCGGCCGCCGCCCGGCACACCGCCACCGCCGCCACCGATGGAGCTTGCAACGCGCGCGAACTGCACGCCCCCGATTCTGCCGCCTCCTCCACCCCCACCTCCGCCGGTGCCCACGCCGCGGCTCAGCCCCGCGGTGTCAATGCCACCGCTTCCCTCGCGGGCTTGCGCGACGATAATCGAGCGCTCTCCCATACCGGGTCCGGCCGCCTTCTGTCCGCTCGTGCTGACGCGGGCGTCCGCGCCGAGCTTGAGCGAAACCGAATCCTGCATCAGCTCGGCGAAACCGGCTTTGAACGCCAGCACGCCGACGGTCTCTGCCTTGGCGCGCGCCTGCTGCGTTTCGCCCGTCGTCGGCGCGGGCGAGCCGCCTTTCTCGCTCGCTTTCTCGCGCAGCTTCTGCTCCGGAGGCGGTGGCGGTGGCGGCTTGGGCCGCTCCTTAACCAACGTCACCAGTTGCTTCGGGATCTCGACGACTTCCTGCTGCGCGCGCGGCGGAAACACCCAAAGCCTCACCGCAACCCCAAGGAAGAGTACCGCCAGCAACGCGATGGACAGCGACCTCCGGAAGCGTCGTTCGTCTTCGGCCTGCTCATGCCAGGGCATGACCACCGGACGGTAGGGCCGCTCCGCCACGTCGCGATCGACGACGAATTCGTTCTCCTGCTCCTCCCGCTCTTGCTGCTGCTCGTCGATCTCATCGGTGAGATCGGCGAGCGTCGCGAGCTCGTCCTGAATGCGATCTGCGAGCGCTTGGCGGCGTTGTTCGACGGTCGCGAGCTTCTCGTTGAACGACAAGATAGCGCTGCGGGCATGCGTCAAATACGACGCCCCGGCCTGTGCGCGCTCGCCCCAAAAGAGCGACGCCGCTCCCATCTCCTCCAGTTTGTCCAGCGACGCACAAACCTGATCGAGCAGGCGATACTGCTCGCGCTGGCCGGACATGCCTTCCAGCTCCTTCTCGACCGCGCGCCGCTTTTTTTCGAGACTGGCTATCTTCTCGCGCGCCTCGTCGACGCGCGCCGACAGGGTCTGCTCCTCTAGTGCGATTGCGCGGCTCACGAGATGGCGCGGCTAGGTGGGTGCGGGTTTTTGATTGACGGCAAGCGATATCTTGCTGTAACCGGCGCTGGCGCAGGTCGACATCAGCTTCTTCATGACTTTGAAAGGCAACGTCTTGTGCGCGAGGATCGTGACTTCATCGCTGCGCTCGTTCGTCTGCTCGTTGAGGCCGATCACTTTGCTCTTGATCTGCGCGAGCCGGATTCTCACCGACGCGACCGAGTCTTCTTTAGTCGCGAGCACCTCCTCGATCGTCGCCAGTTGCTCGCCCTCGACCAGCACCGTCCTGTCGCTCACGATGATCACGACGGTGGCACGCGCCTTCTCCTCGACGTACGAGTCCGGCAGCATAATGTCATTCCCCGGCTCGGCGATGACCGTCGCCCCCTGGCTGGCCAACAGGAAAAAGACCAAGTTGGTGAACATGTCCATCAAGGCCACCAAACTCAGCGTGGTGAATTTATTGCCCCTCAGCCTGATGCGCTCCAAACGCCGCATGCGTCTCGTTACTCTCATGGTGCGTCTCCGATCGACACGTCGGGGAACAGCGCGACCGGCTGCATTTCGTTCTTGCCGTTGCGGCCTGCCCGCAGGACGCGCGCGATTTTCACCGCATCGATCACGCGAATGACGTCGTCGTAGGCGACCTCCGGCTCGACCAGAAGCGTTGCGTCGGTCTTATCGCTGTACTGGCTCTTGAGGCGTTGCAGGTACTCCGACAATCTCTCGATGTTGTATTGGTCACCGGACTTGGGTATAGCCATGACCACGCGTCTGCCGTCACCGATCTCGATGCCCGCCCTGCGAACGATCACCTCGATGGTGAGGAGCGGCTTGGCGGGGGCGGTAGTGCCGGCCGCCGCGGTCGGCAGCCGCAGTTCCTGGATGGCGATGCGCGAGAACACCGCGCTCACGAGAAGGAAACACATCAGCACCACCAACACGTTCAGGAAGGTGGTGAGCTCGAGATCCCCGCTCCCGCGCTTTTGCCTGTGACGACGCAGCATGGTCGGCTCGCTCCGTTACGCAGCCTTACTGATATTGCGTTTTGTCGATGAGGTAATCGCGGTTAGCGTCTTGACCGACGCCATTTCCAGGCTGGCGATGACGGCGGAGGTCATCGATACGATGAAGGCGTGAAGAATCATCAGCAAAATACCGAAGAGCAAACCGAAGGCCGTGCAGTTCATACCGACCGATATGGCGGCGGCCAGCAAGTCGCCTTTCTCGGCGGGCGCGGCGTGCGCTACCGCGGTAAACGCCGCGATCAAGCCCATCACGGTGCCGAGCAGGCCCAGCAAGGTAGCGACGTTGGCGAGGAGCGCGATGTAGTGAGTGCGCTTTTCTAATTGCGGGATGATCTCCATCATGCCCTCTTCGAGACCGATCTCGATGTCGTCGCGGCGCCGCACCGCGCCCTGCAGCGCCAAGCCCTGGCTCAGCAGCTTGCTGATGGTCGAGGTAATCCCCTCCGTGACCTGTCTGGCTTTGTCGAAGTCACCGGCGGCCAGCGCCGGGTGCAACTTATCCCAGACCTTCTTGTTCTTCCTCGTGATCGAGGCGAGCAAAAAGTAGCGCTCACAGAAAATCGCAATGCCGACGGCGCCGGCGGTAATGATCGGCCACATCCAGATGCCGCCGTCGGAAATAAACTTTACGAAGCCCGTAATTAATTCCATTGTTTAGTCCTCACGCAAAATTCCCGGATCGATTGTTATCGTTGGCCGCTGCTGATTTCATAAAACTGCAACTGGCGTAGGAACACGTCTTTGTCCACCGGCGCCATGGCGTCGTTGAGCAGCCCCGTCCGCAAATCCGCTTCGGCCCCGAGCTCCGAGCTCCTCCACGGGACGATATAGAGCGCTTTGGGCGTATCGTTGTTGCCGAGCACCGACATGCCCGAGAGCTCTTTCGCGTCGGTTGCATCGCTCTTCACGGTCTTCGCGGCCTTGGTGGTCTTCGTGATTTTTGCGACCGCCGCCGTATCCGCGCCGGCGACCACAGGGAACCACGCGAGCAGCGCGGCTAGAACGAGGTTACGGACCATGGCGCGTCCTCACTGTCTTCCCAACCGCTTTTCCAGATCGGCAATCCAGATGCTCACGGTCTTGTCGTCCGGCACGGCGGTGTTGTAGACACGATAGTGGGTCAGCGCGCACTCCAGATCCTGCAAGTACACATCGCAAAGTATTCCCAGGTTCTTGCGCGCGGGCAGAAAGCCGGGATATCGGGTCAGCGTCCGCTCGTAACTCTTGCGCGCTTCCACAAACCGTCCGGTCTTGCGATAGATCAATCCGTATTCCGTGTTCGCCACCGGGTGATCCGGATTGATCTCGAGCGCCTTCTTCACGCTTTCCTCCGCGGCCGGAAGATTGCCCATGTTTTGGTACGCGATGGCGAGATTGATGTACGGAGCGGCGTGGCGCGGTGAACGCTGCGTCACCTTATTCAACAGCTCCAGTCCTTTTTCGTGTTGACCCGCCTTGAGGTGCGCTAGCGCCGCATCGAAGTCGGCGCGCACATCCGTGTCCACCGCGTCTGCCTTACTATTCTGCTCTACCGTGGATTCGCTCTTTTTTTCCTCCTTCGCCTGACTAACATCAGTCATTGAGGGAGCGGCGGCGCAACCGACCAGTGTCATCATCAACGTGGCAATGACGCCAACTTTCCGCAAAGACACTTCGTGCATGAGCGTCATGTCATCATCTAATGAAATAGTCTTGAAGCGGCTCGCGTTCAATGCGGTTCTGGCCGTTTCCGCGACCGCCGGGCGGCGACAGCCGGGCATGCGCATCTCGGGTCGCCAAACTCAACCGACCGGCCGCCGTCTGGTTCCTGCTCATTCCGTGTCCTTCGCCCTAATTGTCGGGCTCTGCACCAACTGCACGGCGTCGCGCACCGAGGCGCGCGGCGAAGTCGGTTCCTTTGCAAACTCATAACGGGACGATTCGATCGCTTCGACGAAGCCGAGGTTTTCCTCCGCCTTCGCGTAACGCGCCGGCACCAGCGTCGCCAACTTCTTCAGGCTCTTGTCGATCCACGCGTTGTAAATCCCCGTGCTCATCAGCTCGAGGTTCTTCTCATGCACCGAGATCGCCTTCTCCTCGAACGGGTAAGCCTGTTCCTCGAGCGCGAGCTCGTATTGCTCCAGCTCCTGAGGTTTCAGGTTCGTGGGCCGCTCGGAGTCCATGAGCGCCCGACCGAAGTGGTAGTACATTTCGGCGATATAGAACGCGGCGGCCGCGGTAACTTCGCCCGCGCGATAGTCGATCAGTTTGCCGAAGGCATCGGTCGCCTCTTTCATGGCCGCCTGCTTCCGCGCCAGGTTCTTCTGAAACGGCTTTACCAGCTTGATGTCGGCAAATCGTTCGTAAAGCGGCTCCGCCAGTCCGAGCGCCGATACGGCGGCGAGATAGCGGGTGCGGTCGGTTCGATCTTTGCCCGCCTGCGCGTCGATCTCCACGATCCGCTTGAGCTCGCTCAAGTAGCTCTTGGTATCGTTCGCCGCGTTACAGAGCCGCGCGACCTTGTGGCGCGCCTCCAACGCAAGCTCCACGGGCTTCGGAAAGGCGTCGATGTAACGGCGATGGACTCGCAGCGCCCGCTCGGTTTGGCCGGCCTGCTCATACAATTCGGCCGCGAGCGACAACGCGCCGCGGCGTTGCTCGTCGTCCTTGGTCTCGGTCTCGATGCGCTCATATTCGGCAGCCGCGAGTGCGATCTGTCCGGCTTCCCGATCCGCAAAGGCGATTTTCTTCGTGACCTCCGGCTGTAGCGCGTGCGCGGGAAAGTTTTTGCGGAATGCTTGGAGCACCTCGACTGCTCTGCCCCACTCCTTGAGTTGCAGCAGCACGGTGGCGCCGTCGTACTCCGCGACTGGGCGTATCTTCGACGCCGGCGCCACCTCCGCGATCCGCAGGAAGTGCGCGGCCGCGGCCTTGCGATCTTCGCGCTGGTTCGCCTGCTCGCCCTGCTTATAAATCGATGCCGCGAGATTTTCCGTCACGTCCGCGCGCGTCTTGTCGTTAGCCGCGGCGAGTTGCAGCACCGTCAAGTAGCCCACCTCCGCATCCTCGAACTTTGCAAGCTCCAGCGACGCGTGGCCGATCACCAGCCAGGCGGCACGGCGAATTTCCTGTTCCGATGCCGGATACCGCTCGATCACCTTGCGCGCCTGCGCAAGCGCGCGCTCGTAGTCTTTCATTTCGTACAAATCGTCGGCGGCGGCGCCGAGCACCACCGCGGCCTTCTCGTGTTGCGGGTACGTCTCGGCAAACCGCAATGAACTTTGAATGATGTCGCGCTTCATCGCTTCCTGCGTCGCCGCGGGCGCGGCCTTTAGCGCCTCGCGCCGCGCGTATACCGCCGCGTAACCCGCCGCCGACGCCTTTTCGTGCGCCGGATAGTCGTAGGCGGTCTTCTCGTACTCCGACGCCGCATCGCTGAACGCCTTGTTCTCGAGCAGCAGATCGGCAACTTGATAGTTCATCGCGGCGGCCTCGGGGTCACGCGGGAAGGAGGCGAGCGATTCCCGGTACCACGTCAACGCTTCCTGGTAGTTGGAGTCCTTGTCCTTGTCCGCGCGTTTGTCTTGATAGAGCGCGTGATAGTGATTCGCCAGTTCCTTCAGGTTGTGCTTCAGGTAGCCGACGACTTCCGGATGGGCTTGCAGATCGAAATGTTTCCAGTACTCGGACTTGAGGCCATAGCCGCGCGCGAATTCCTTCGTCGAATCGATGACCAGCTTGGGAAAACCGCCCTTGCGGTAGGTATCGATGACCAGCATGTCGAAATGCGGCGCGGCCTTATGCAATGGATTGCGTTTCACGAACGCCTGGTATGTCGCGGCGGCGTCGTTGTAGCGGCGCTTGTCGAGGTAGAACTCGCCGAGATTGCGGTAGATGTCGACTTCGTACGGCCGCTGGCCGTGTTTGCCGAAGTAATCGCTGACCGCGTTCGAGCCGCCGGAGTTCGAGAAGCTCAAGCTGATGACGCGATACGTGTCGTCGACGCGTTTCTTTTCCAGCTCGTCTTTTGATTTCTCGAAGTCGAACCCGGTGGAAACTTTATAATCGAGCAGCGCGAAGAACCGCAGCAGCGCTTCGTCGTTGAGCTCCTGTTTGTAATAGGTCCAGCCGAGCTTGTAGAGCGCCAGCTCGTAAAACGACGAGGTGACACCCATATCGACGATCGCTTTGTAAGCCTCCTCCGCATCGATCACCTTCTTGCGCGTGAAGAAGTACTCGCCGCGGCGGAACTGAACTTCGTCAAAGTAGCGCGAACCCGGATGTTCCTTCACCAGGCGGTTCATCACCTTCATGGCTTCATCGACGTTGCCGAGTTCCTCGTACGCGCGCGACATGTGGTACAACACCTGATCCTTGCGGTCGTACGTCGGATATTTCGCGAGCAGGTTCTTATAGAGCTCGATCGCCTCGCGCGGACCCGCCTTTTCCAGATCGGCGCCGGCCGCGAACGGACCGTCGGTGTCGCGCGCCGCACCTCGTAGTTCGCCGATCGCCGCCGCGCGCTTCTCGAAATCCTGATCCGGCTCGGACTCGCGACCTGCAACGATAACGGGCAAGGTTTCGCGCTGACCCGTTCCCGCTGCCTGCCCGTTCTTCGCCGCGTCGAATCGCTCTGGCTTTACCAAAGCAGTTTTTCCGGCTTTCTTCGTTCCCGCCGGCGCCGCTCCAATGATGCCGTATTCCTTCTCCACCCTCAGGTCGGCTAGCCGCCGGATCGCATCCGGCACGAGCGGCGACTCGCCGGTCTCGGCGAGAAACCGCTCGTAGCCCTGCATCGCCTTTTCGATTCCACCTTCGACTTTTTCTTCCTTGATATCGATGGTGACGTGGCGCAATTGCGCGAGCGTCGCGCGCTCGCCGGTGGACGCGCACGCCACGAGCAACGTGGAGAGAACGATCGGCGCGGTGCGGCGGAAATGTCGCATTTACTGCGTCCTCCCCGCGCTTTGTGCCTTCACCGCGCGGTCGTAACTGTCCGCCATCGCGAATCGCGCCTTCACTTGGTACTCCTCAAGCCGCTTCGCCCGGCTCTCGAGCTCGTTGATGGCCATGGCTTCGAGCATGTGCCCTTGTCTGGCAATGAGTGTCGCCACTTTCTCGCGCGCGTCGCGCACGCGACCGCGAAGCTGAGCGATCGCCTGATAGCCCTCATAGCTCTGCCGCGCCGCCTGCCGGGTTCGCACGAAGGCGTCGTATTGCCGCTTCAACGCTTGCACGACCGCGTCGAGCTGCCGCTGGTGCTGGTACGCTTCGGTGAGTCGCCGGTCGTACTCGGTTTGGATGCGAAATTGGAGAACACCGCGCAGGCGGCCGACGCGCTCTAGCATTTCCTCCCGCGTCTTACCTTTGCTCTTCTTGGCCGCACGTTCGATCTCGGCAAGCTTCTCGCGGGCGATGCGCTCGTCCGCAGTCGCCAAAAAGTCCGGCCGTGGC
The DNA here is from genome assembly GCA_041485885.1 of Sulfurifustaceae bacterium. GTDB lineage: Bacteria > Pseudomonadota > Gammaproteobacteria > Acidiferrobacterales > Sulfurifustaceae > JACQFZ01. The sequence continues at coordinate 8,606 of JBGPKL010000004.1, read as the reverse complement.
GAAACCAGCATGGCGCTGATGCGCGCCGCGATGCGTTCGCGCTGCTCCAGGCGCACTCGCATCTGCGAGTCGAGCGCGCGGAACGTCTTGTCGATGTCGGGAAGAAGCGGCTGATAGTACCCACGGCGCACGTCGACCAGCTCTGCGTAGGCGTCGATGGCGTCATCCCAGGTTACAAGTTTCTCTCGCAGTTCCTCGAGATCGAGATAGTTCCGCAGCGACGTCTGAAAATCATGCGACGCCATCAGGTCCATCAAGTAATACGTCTCGGGGCTCTCGGGGAGATTGCGCAGCTTCACCAGCCAGTCGCCGTCCTGCTTCAGCTCCTCGCGCCGCAAAGCGTCCAAAAACTTCCCGTCGTGAATGCTCTTGATGGAAGCGGTGAGCTTGCCCAATTCGCCGCCGAAGGACTCCAGCGCCTTTCCATAGAGCAGCGCGGCTTTGCCGTAAACGTTGAGCTTGCCGTAGGCGAACGGAAGCGCGAGCAAGCCTTCTTGCACGGACCTGTCGGTGACGTCGCGCTGGACCAATAGCGTCCACGGAACGACCGCCCGCTCGTAGCGCCCGTCGGAGACGTCCGCCCAACCCGCGGCGAGCAGCGCCCGGTTGGAATACGGCCCGCTCAAGCGCACGCGTTCGAGATATTGCCGGGCGAGATCGGCATGCTTGTTTTCGAGCAGCGCGCTGCCCAGCACCAGGTTCGATTTGTCCTTCATCGCGAGCGTCGCCGGCTCATTGCTGCTGATCTGCCCCGCGCGGTCGAGCTGACGGCCGCCTTCCTCCAAGTGACCGTCGCGCCATAGCGCGATGCCGAGGTTGTAGGCGGCGAATCCTTCGAGGCTCTTCGCGTTTTGCAGATCGCGCAACAGATTCACGGCGTCGCTGAACCGCCCGTTCGCCATCAACACCTGCGCGCGCAGGAATGCGACGTCGTCGCGTATCGCGTCCGGCACTTTCCCGCGGATGCGTTCCAGCGCCTGCTGTGCGTTGACGGGTTGTTCCTTCTGGAAGTACAAACGTGCGAGACGAAAGGCGGCTTCGTTGCGCACCGAGTCCTCGACCTTGCCGTCGAGGACCACTTTGATGGCGCGCCCGGCGCGCTGGTGCATGCGATAGTACAGCTCGAAATCGCCGACCGAGAATTCGGCCTCGCCGATGTGATACTGCAGGGAGTCGAGCTCCGGTTCATCGAGACCGTAGTGCTGCCCGAGCTCGGCGTCCAACCGCGCGATTGCGTCGAAATGCTCGCCGAGGTAAGCGTGATAGAGCGCTTCACCGAAATAAAGATCGCGCAGGTCCCCACGGGTGGAAGTCACCGCCGCCGGCGCGGATGAGACAACCAACAGCCCTGCCAATGCGATAAAAAAAGCGCGAAGCATGCTACCAGTCTTTCAGCGTTATGCCCTGATCACCCCCGGCCGACCCCGCGACCGTGATACCGACGAGCTTCGGACCGACGTCCTTGTTCAGCTTGAAGCTCCCGCTCTGGCGATACTCCGCGCCACTCTCCGATTTACCGAGCGCGCTGACACGCAGCTCGTGTTCACCTCTTTTGATATTGCCCGTGTAGATTCTTTGCACGCCGCCCTGTTGCAGCGCTTGCAGCTCTTTGAAGCTATATAAATGATGCGCGACCGGCTTGCCGTCGATTTGAATCTCGACCGAGTCGAGACGGACCTTCGTGGCTTTGGCGAGCGAAACGAACAAGGCGACCTGCGTATCCGAGGGGTACAGCAGTTTTTCTTCCAGCCGGCTCAGCTCCGTCGCGATGCCGAGGACGTCCGACTTGATTTCCTGTATCTGCTCGTCCAGACCTTTGATTTGCTCCCGGGAGATTTCCTCGGCGGCGTTCGCCGCGCGAGCAGTCAGCATTGCGGTGTAGAACAAAACCAAAACCAACCGGTACATACCCTAATCTCCCGCTTCTTGGTGTTCGCAGCAACGGTGCTCGGTGGGGAATTGAGTACGCGCGCAAATTGGAGATCGACCGCAGTCCCCAAAATTACGTCTCAATCCTCTTACCTGAGAGTATCGGTGCATCCGTCGCTGTCAACGTAACGGCCGCTGCCGCGCTGACCGTTCGCCGCCGACGAGCTGTCGATCGGCGGGCAAAACCGCCGCGCTTCGTCTTGCGTCGCCCCATCGCGTATCAGGCGACCGCGCGGTTGCCAGACGAACTGTCGTCCTCTCTTGCCCGAACGGTACCTCGGTACCGAGGACCGAACGGTCGAAATCGCTGGAAATGCGGTAGGAGACCGCGCGATACGCGCATCGGGGTCACGACGGCAGGACGGGACGACGCGCGCTCTAACGTATTATGGAGTTGCGCTTCGGACGGCAGGCCATCACTCCGTGGATTTTTGCACACTGTTATATCGCCGAAGATGGAACCGCGACCGGCTGGGACAGCACGTGGCAACGCTTCATGCAGAAGCTAGTGAAGACAACGAAAGTGAAGCGATTCACCGAACACGATCTACGCGCGAAGACCGGATCCGACGTGCTGGGTGCCGCGATTCTGCAACACCAACTCCAGCATTCGCTTCTGATCCGGCGCCTGGGTGACGCCGAAAAAGTCGAGCTTTACGTTCTGGGATAGTCCCGGCGGCGTGACGAACAGCGCGCCGTGATGCCATCCGGGCTATTGCAGTTTTCGGTGACCGTCGCGATGCGCCGGTTCGTGTACCCGGCCGAGATATCGGGAATGCTCACCGCGCCCCCTTCCTGCTGGCCACTTCGGGTCTATTCTGTTGAAAAACTCGAAATCGCCGCCACAGAAAATTGTCGGCAGAAAATCGGCAACGCCTGATGCCATGCGCGGCGTGAATTCCGGCGACCATACCGGCATGTTCAGCGACTCGGTCAGCTCAGACTCTCATCCGTTTACCGTCGCCTATGACGGCGCCACCGTAAGTCCCGGAGCGATCGTGACCGACAGCGCTTCCATCGCGTTCAATCTGGTAAAGCCGGTCGATATTACTTATCCGGCGAATACCACGTTGACCGGCACCCTTTCCGACACCTATGAGGAAACGCTGGTCTTCACCATCGCGGCGAAGTAGGCGGATGCATGGAATTGGTCGCGGCTCTCTTTCACGTAGGCTTTCAGTTTGTAATGCGTGCCCCAGGGTTTCTCTTGCACGACCACGGTCACTTGCGTTTCGGGCATTAGATAGGTGCTGGTCTCCCCGACTTTAACGAGGCGCCGGTGTGCCGCCTCGCCGTCGTGGTCGGGGTGCAGGTAGAAATCCGCCACGCATAGCACGCTGTGGCTGCCGCTGGTGGAATTCGAAATGCTCTTCGACCACAACCGCGAATGCGGAATGATGACTTCGTTGTCGTAGGCGGTTACCAGGTGCACGGCGCGTACGCCGATCAGCTTGACCTCGCCGTAGGTGCCATCCAGTTTGATCCAGTCCCCAGGTTGGTAAGGGCCTTCGAGCACCGTGACCACGCCGGCCACCAGGCTGCTGGCGTAATCCTTGAGCACGAAGGCGATGGCGAGACCGACGCTGGCAACGATCGCGACAACGTTCTGGAAGGTCGGCTCGACCAGGATCGGCACGATCACGGCGAGCGCCGCGACGCCGACGCCCAGCCGCAGGAGCGGAATCACGCGCAGGATCGGCAGTCGCATTGCGTTGGCACGACCTGCGCCACACCTGGGCCTTGTGGCACGTGCAAGCCGGTACACCGTTGCATGTGCTGCAGGAGCTTGGCGGCTGGAGTACGTTTGCGATGGTGCAGCGCTATGCGCACCTGTCATCGGCTCATCTTGCCGAGCACGCCGAGAAGCTTTGCACGCTTCCCGGCACAGGTCATGTCGCTGCGGAGACCTACGAAAACCAGCGGCAATCTACGACGGCCGTTGATGAACTGGTAAAAATTTGGAAAGTGCAGCGCTGCGCGAAACCTCACGCCACACGCAGCTCCGCCTGTCTGCCGAGTACAGCCAGCGCTTTCTCTAATCGATCGGCTTTCGTGGAATGGTGCGGGTCGAGCATCCGGCGTGCTTCCTTTTCATCGATACGCAAACGGCGCGCGAGCTCGACTCGAGTAATACCGGCTTTGCGCATTTCCAGGAAAAGTGCGGTCTTAAGAGCGGTCTGAATCGGCACTGCAATTAGGTGCTCACCTCGTTTCGCCTTCGACGCCTCAGGGATATCGAGATCACTCATGATCCGACCTTCCAAAGCGGCCTGCAATGCGCCGGCCGCCGCCGCCAGACATTCCTCTAAAGACTCGCCTTGCGTAATGGCTTCGGGGATATGCCGAAAGGTGACGACAAAGCCGCCATCCTTTTTGTCTGCTGTAAACCGAGCCGGATAAACAAATTCGCGCATCACTACCTCCGTCAAATATCGCTTCTCGATAAACCGAGTTGCTTCAACATCGCGTGGAAGGTTCCAGTCTTAAGCTCATCCTTTGAATTGCGGACCACAGTACGGTGGTCACCGAGAATCAGTATGCCGTGGCTACCTTTGCCCAAATCGGCATGCCATCCGCAGCGAACACCATGCGCCTTGGCATATTTCTGCACCCGGCGGATGAACTCGTTTCCTCGCATGGATAATGCAGTATCGGACAATTATGTCCGGATGTCAAAATGGCAGAAGAGCCGTTACTACTTAGGCGTCAGTCTGGGATTGTTTTATCATGAACGCAGTTTCTGACTTACCAATCAAAGAACGGAGAGTCCTTCAATCTCCCTCTCTTTGCCGAAGCGATCCTGGTACTACCCCGACAGTAAGGGAAGCACCCGCGGTGGGTGTTTACGTATCGCAGTAAGAGAGTGAGGCATGGCAACACGAACACGTTCAAGGCAGCACTCAAACGCGCAGGGATTGCCCGTGTTGCAGCAACTCGGTGGATGGAAGACGTTGGCGATGAGTATGCGGTATGCCCATATCGGCGCCAGTCGTCTTGCCGAATTTGCCGACAACCTCCCGCGACTTCGGGTGGTCGCTGGGAAAGAATTGGCAAAGTCAGAAACTGATTCTGCCACCAACGGTGTCGTAAGTGCTTGATGATTGGTGGGCCGTGCAGGAGTTGAACCTGCGACCAACTGGTTAAAAGTTTGTTAGGCCCCGTGACAGGTAATTTTAAATCAAGCCCTTACGGCATCCGTCACCTGTCATTGTGAGCGGTAATGAGCGTAAATGAGCGGAGGTGTTATCTCCAACTCCGCACGTTTTTCGGCACAGGTCATGGTTGCGCCGGAAAGTGTCGAGGTGCAACGGTTTTGTATCCCGCAAGCAATTTGCTCAGCAGCATCGCGGTGTCACGTTTATTCCAGCGCCTCGTTCAACACCATCGTCAATCTCACCCGTCGCCCTGTGGCTGTAGAAATAAGTTGCCGGCAGCCCCATGCACTGGCCAAAAGCGAGTTGTTCTTGAACGATGTTGTCATATATGACAACATCACTATACTGAACAGAAGAAGCGATGACGCCAAACACACGGCCCGTCTCATGGATTCGGGCGGCTCTCAGAGAATTCGAAGCGTTCCCAGCAGAGGCGCGGTCGATATGTTTGGTCGCCTTGACGGTGGCGGCCGAGGGCGGCAAGGCTGATATTGCGAAACCCCTGCATGGCATGGGTTCGGGCGTGTTCGAGATTGCGCTGCGGTTTCGGGGCAACGCGTTCCGCGTGGTTTATGCGGTGCAGCTCACGGACGAACTATGGGTTGTCCACGCGTTTCAGAAGAAATCGACGCAGGGTATCAAGACACCGAAACACGAGATCGATCTGATCAAGGATCGTTTGAAACGACTGAAGGAGATGTTGCGATGAAACATGAAAAATTGGAAGTGACGCGCGGAAGCGGCAATGTGTTCCGCGACCTTCGACACCCAAACGCGGACGTCGAACAATTCAAGGCCATCTTAGCCGCTGAAATCATCAAGGTGCTTGACCGCGACGGCCTGACCGTGCGCGCGGCGCACACCCATACGGGGATCGCAGCGGCCGACTTCTCGCGCATCCGCAATGCGGACCTCGGGCGGTTCACCGTCGATCGTCTTATGTCGATCTTGAATCGGCTCGGGTCGCGCGTGGAAATCAAAGTTAAGATACGGCGTCTCACGGCGATCCGGCATACAGTAGCGGCGTAATGCGCCAATAAGGCCAGCTCTCTACCAGGGCGGTTCGTTCCCGGGTCTCCTTGAGCTTCTGCGCGATGAGCACGGCGGGCGGGGGGAGACCGTCAATAGTGATTTCATGACTATTGCTGTGCTGACGCGTGAATATGTGTCCCATGAGCAGCAGCTTGGTCTGGCCGTTCCCTTAGCCAGGTACTTGGGGCTGAGGGAGTTTTATCGTGTAGCGCCTGCCATCGTAGATCAGTTCTTTCTCTTCTTCGCGATACGCATCGATCTCCCCAATAACCTTTCCTTCAAGATCGATCGCGGTTGCGACAACAAACGGCCTTCCGTTGCGTAAATGACTTGATAAAATCCAGACGAGTCTTTCGTCTGGCGATACTTCGAACTTTATTAGGTTGGTCGACTGACTAATTTTTTGCAATTCTTTTCCATCAACATTAAGAAGCATACTATGCTGGATAAGTCGATGAAAGCTCTTCTGCGCTAGAAATATTCGTTTCGCCTTTTCAAGAACGATTACCTCGCCTTCAAAAACGAGCGGCGCACTAAGCAATTTACCTTCGTAGTCATATACCGATATTTCTTTTAATTCGCCTTCATACTTTTTCCTTGTCCCAACGACCAACACCCGATGCCAGTTCCTAACAAGGATCGCCCGTTGATCGACAGATATCGATTGCTGGCCTTGCAACACTTCAGATGAGTTTGAACGCTTTGCGTGAGAAGTTTCAAGCCTCAGTTCCTTTCCATTCGAAAAAACGACCCGATTCTCCGACAACAAAGGTTCTGTAAGCTTAGCCTCAACACTGAGGCATAAGACAAAACACAACAAAAGGCCGAAAATTATTTGCAACTTCCTGCTCCACCGCCACTTCTATTTGAATTGTTTCCACCATTGTTGGGTGGATTATGGATTAACCCAATCTGTTCCTTGATGTCGATTTGCGTGAGATGCATCCGTATCGCCGAAACCAGTAGTTTGCGTCCCTCCTGGTATCGGAGATTCGTTGCCGGGATCAACTATGTTGTCGTTTGCGTCTCTTCGCTCGTAATGCACGTGAGGCCCTGTCGCTGGGTTTGGTTCAGGGCGTCGGTGCGGGTGGTCAAGCGGTTTCTTAAATCATAGGCGTTGGTTTCGATCACGACGCCTTTCGGATCCGTCACACTGAGGACGTTGTCTTTGGCGTCGTAGGTATAGGCGATCGGGTTGCCTAGTGCATCGAGCACTTGGGTCAGGCGATCCAGGGCGTCGTAGCTGAATTGGGTGCTGCGGCCTCGCCCGTCGATCGCTTCGATCAGGCGCCGCCGACTCCGCCCTTTACCTCTCTCCTATGCAGGCTAGTTACTCACCCAAAACTTGTACGTGGTAAGTGGTCTCCTGCAGCGGCTGGTCCGCGGACATCACGGTCGACAAGGTTCTGCGCTTCACCCGAGTCTCGTCAAACTCAATCTTCACCATGTAGCTCTCCGAAGCATCGCCACCATAGAGCGTTAGAATCGGTCCCTTCTCGTCCGCCCTAATTTCTGCCTTATGCAAATCGGCCAGATCGCAGAATGTAGAGCGCGGAATAAAAAGCGGCTTGCCATTCACCATGATTTCAACGCGGTCCACGATGCTGCACGGATATCTGCTGTAAGTACAATTTGTTTCAATCACAGTTGGTCTAGTGTCACTCGGTTTGCCAATCTGCAGCTCGTGCGTCTTGATCCTCACCTGCACCTTTAGCTTACCGATAGTCGCGGTGATTTGCGTTTCTCCCTGTGATGCGATCGGAGATGGCGCCTGAGCAGCGTGCGCGCATCCGGTAGCAAGTACCATACCCAAAAAGGCAATCAACCAAGCGGATTTCATGGCACCACCCTGAGAACGTTGTCTCCGCTGCCACTAATTTGATCGCGAATGGCTCTGCTAAAGACTGGGCAGCCGGTTGAGGAGTTCTGCTGGTCGTTAGCGTGAGGACCATGAATTAGAAAACCGCCACGATCGAACATCTGATTGGCTGGATCAGGCGTGAGCCGCATGGAAGCCGTCAACTCAGTTCCGGTACTGGTGGTATTGTTTTGTTGCGGCCCGATGGTGTAAGTCCCTTGGGGAAGTGGTCCTGTGTCCTGAACATTCTGCATGGCCGGGCTGTTAACTCCTTGGTCATGGCCAGCGTAGCCAGTTCCAACGTTGGTGACATTCCCGTTGGGATCAACGTGAGTCATTTGCCCGGTCGATTGATGATAAACGTAGTCCATTCCCGTGGGGTCGATGAAACTCAACGGATTCCCTCCGACATACGTATAAACATTAATTCCGCCGTTCAACCCAATCGGATCCTGAGCGATAAAGCGTTTCAACTGCGGATCATAGTACCGCGCCCGGTAGTAGTAGACTCCGGTGTTGTCATTCTCCCTTCCCGTGTACTGAAGGCTATTGTCGTTGTTCTCTCCCAGTTGTGTTGCTTCACCGTACGGACTGTAGCCATAGATCGTGGTGTTGGTCTGGCTGTCATCGCT